>NZ_JCAQPC010000007.1:0-211641 GCF_059568005.1 Arthrobacter sp. BGA-UO-ETr-C19 | reverse complement strand
ACGGGACACAGGGTTACGGCGGTCATAGCGTGGGGGAAACGCCCGGTCCCATTCCGAACCCGGAAGCTAAGACCCACAGCGCCGATGGTACTGCACCCGGGAGGGTGTGGGAGAGTAGGTCGCCGCCGGACACTATTTACGGCTCAGGCCCCGACGATGAACGTCGGGGCCTGAGCCTTTTAACGCCTAGACGGATGAAACCCTCCCTCACGTCCTGTCGCCATTTCCCAAACGCGTCCTCACGTCCTGCAGGCTTTTCCATAACGCGTCCTCACGTCCTGCAGGCTTTTCCATAACGCGTCCTCACGTCCTTTCGTCATTTCCCAAACGCTTCCTCGGCTCCTGCAGGCTTCTCGATCACCTCCTGCGGGATTCTCGGTCACCTCCTGCGGGCCGGAGCTGCCTAACGACGTTGGCTGGCGGAGCCCTGTCAGGAATAATCGTCACCATGACCCTCGCCTCGCTCGCGGCCTTCGCTGGACTCTGCCTCATTCTGTCCCTTACGCCCGGACCGGACACGTTCTTGGTGCTGCGCATCGCGTTGAACAGGCCCAGCGCAGGGATTGCGGCTGCGGCGGGCTCGGCAGTCGCCGCAATCGCGTGGGCGGCCCTGGTCGGGCTTGGACTGGCAGCGGTCCTGGAACAGTCCGCAGAGGTGTTCCGCTGGCTCAAGATCGCGGGCGGCCTCTACCTGCTTTACCTCGGCATTTCCTCGTTCCTGAAGACGCGGAAGGCCGCAAAGGCCGGCACCGAGGGTGGCGAAGAAGGAAGCGGACTTCGATACAGCAAGATCGCGGGCCTCGGCGCGGGGGCGCTATCGACGCTGCTCAACCCTAAAGTTGGACTCTTCTATCTGGCGGTCGTTCCGCAGTTCATCCCACAGGGCGGCGACATCATGGGCACGTCGCTGATCCTGGGTTCAGTGGAGGCCGTCATAGCGTTCGCCTACCTGGCCGTCGTCGCACTCATCGCTTACAAGGCGATGGGGTGGTTGCGTCGTCCAAAGGTTAGCACCGCCGTCGAGCGTGTCAGCAGCGGCATTGTCGCCGCCCTTGGTGCCGGCGTCATAGCCTCCGGCGCGAGCAGCTAGCCCAGCCACATTTATTGGGGCGGCGGGATGTGAGGAAGCGTCCGGGGAAGGGCGGCGGGATGTGAGGAAGCGTCCGGGGAAGGGCGGCGGGATGTGAGGAAGCGTCCGGGGTAGGGCGACGGGATGTGAGGAAGCGTCCGGGGTTGGGCGACGGGATGTGAGGAAGGATCCGGCGGGGTGGGGTGGCCGGTAGAGTTGGTAGCCATGGAAAATCTCTTCAGCCACGCCGCCGGCAGCGATGTGCCCGAGCCTGTAGCTAACCTGGACCCCGTCATCTGGACTGCGGTGGTTCCCGGGCCGGTGTCCCGGGCTTTCATGGGTTTCACCGACCACACGCATCTCTGGTGGCCCATGGAGACCAACAGCGTGTACGGGCCCGGCTCGTATGTGGAGTTCGAGGAGAACCTCATCCTGGAGACCGCAGACGACGGTCGTGGCGCCACATGGGGAACCATTGACGATTGGCAGCCTCCGCTGTCCTTCCACGCCTCGTGGTACCCCGGCAGCACCGCACTCTGGTCGACGGAGCTACGTGTTGTGTTCCGGGGGGTCGAGGAAGGCACAGAGGTGCGCGTAGTCCACGATGGCTGGGAAGGTGCCGAGGATCCGGCCGGCACGCGTGCCGCCTGGCAGAAGGACTGGCCGGAGGTTCTGGGCCGCTTCGTACGGTTCATGGGCGGCGCTTCAGACTAGTGCGGCTCTAGGACGGAGGTACCGCCGTGCTCCGCCGAATGACAAACCGCGTGGGGTATTCGGTGTTCACCATGGCGCTCTCGGGTCCGGTGTCGAACTCCTCGAGCAGCAGGCGCACCGCCAATGCTCCCTGCCCCCGCGGATCCTGATCGATCGTGGTCAGGCCGAACAGCTCCCCCAGTTCGTGTCCGTCCATGCCGATGACTGACAGGTCTTCGGGAACCCGGAGCCCGAAGTCACGGGCAGCCAGGATGGTTCCTATCGCCATCTCGTCCGAGGCTGCAAAGACTGCCGTTGGCCGTTCCGAAGTTCCGCCGAGAAGGTCCCGTGCGACGGCGTAGGCACCCTCGATGGTGAAGTCCGCCCTGACCACCCATGCGGAACGCAGGGGGAGTCCTGCGGCGGCCATTGCCTTCTCATAGCCTGCTCGCCGGGTCCGCGGGATCTTGAAGTCCTGCTCGTACACCGAGTCGCCCGTGAGGTGAGCGATCCGCCTGTGGCCGAGCCGGACGAGGTGGTTGACCGCCGACGCTGCCAGGCCGTGGTCGTCTATTCGGATGGTGGAAGCTCCGGGCAGCGGTCCGCCGATGCCCACGAGCGGACGGTTGATGGCCAGCATCTGGCCGATCTCCCCTTCCGTCAGCGCCAGCGCCACCGCGATGACCGCATCCACGCGCTTCCGCAGCAGGAAGTCCTGGAGAATACTCCGCCGCCGGACAGGCCCCTCTGTGATGTTGTAGAGCGTGAGGTCATAGCCGGCGTCGACGAGAGCAGCAGAAATGCCCTCCACCACGGACGAGAAGTACCAGCGCCGGACGGTGGGGACCACGAGGCCGATGTTGCGGGTACGGCCGGAGGCGAGGCTGGATGCCTGGTAGGAGGGCACGAAGCCAAGCTCGGCCGCGGCTGCCCGGGCACGCTCGCGGCTCGCGGGGGACACATGGCCCTTGCCGCTCAAGGCGCGCGAAACGGTGGCTATGGAAAGCCCGGCCCGTTCCGCAACGTCCTTGATGCCGGCCATGTCTTAGCTCTCGGTGCCCTCTACAGGGATCCGCAGCCAGACGGTTTCGCCGCTGCCCAAGGCAATCTGCTGGTCATCCCCGCCGTAACCTGAGGGAGACGAACTGCGGAGCACGACCTCGCCGGCAGGAAGTTCCAGCGGATCGGGGCCGATGTTCATGGCAACCAGGATGTCCCCGTTGAGGAATGCCAGCGACGAAGCGCTGCACCATTCCTCCGCCCAGGCGAGGGAGCCGCGTCCAAGGTCCAGTTCGCGGCGGGCGCTGAGCATGCGGCGGTAAAGGTTCAAGTGCGACGACGGGTCCCCGGCCTGGGCGTCACGGGCCAGTTTCGCGAAGCTCTCGGGCTGCGGCAGCCAGGGCGCGTCGCCGTCGCCGAAGCCGCTGTGGAGCTCGGAAGCCTTCCACGGCAGCGGGACCCGGCAGCCGTCACGTCCCAGCCGGGCGCCGCCGGTCCGTGCGAACGTCGGGTCCTGCCGCTGGTGGTCCGGGATATCGATGCCGTCAGGGAGCCCAAGTTCTTCGCCCTGGTAGAGGTAGGCGCCGCCGGGGAGCCCGAGCATGAACAGGGACGCCGCCGCGGCCCGGGTCCTGCCCAGCTCCTCGTCCGGCCGGGGGTCTTGGGGGCCGATGCCGTCCCCGTCCCGCGGCCCGGACCAGGCGTACCCGAAACGGGTGGCGTGCCGGACGACGTCGTGGTTGGACAGCACCCAGGTGCTTGGCGCGCCCACGGCGTCCAAAGACGTCAGGGACTCGGTGACGATGTGGCGCAGGCGGGGGAGGTCCATGCCCGCATGGAGGTAGGGAAAGTTGAAGGCCTGGTGCATTTCGTCGGGCCTGACCCAGTGGGCCAGCCTCGGCAGGGGGTCCACGTTGGCCTCGGCGCACAGAATACGGTCGGGACCGTACTCCTCAAGAATCCGGCGCCACGCACGGTAGATATCGTGCAGGGCCGGCTGGCCGAACATCGGGGCCTCGTGCCCGGGGAAACCGTCGGAGCTGCTGCCGTCCGCGCGTCCGCCCCAGGCAGGAAGTCCCTGGGCCTTGACCAGGGCATGGGCTACGTCCACGCGGAACCCGGAGACGCCGCGGTCCAGCCAGAAGCGCAGGATGCGCTCGAACTCGGCGTGGACGGCCTGGTTGTCCCAGTTGAAGTCCGGCTGCGATGAATCGAACAGGTGCAGGTACCACTGACCCGGAGCGCCGTCAGGTTCGGTGATGCGGGTCCAGGCGGAGCCGCCGAAGTGCGACCCCCAGTTGTTGGGCGGTTCGTTGCCGTCGGGGCCCTGGCCGTCGCGGAAGATGAACATGCCCCGTTCGGGGCTGCCGGGGCCGGCAGCCAGCGCCGCCTGGAAATCCTTGTGCTGGTCCGAGCAGTGGTTCGGGACCAGATCCACGATGATGCGCAGGCCCAGGCGGTTCGCCTCGGCCACCATGCCGTCGAAGTCCCCAAGCGTGCCGAAGATCGGGTCGACGTCGCAGTAGTCACTGACGTCGTATCCGGCGTCGCGCTGTGGTGAGCGGTAGAACGGCGAAAGCCAGACGGCGTCCACGTTGAGCTCGGCAAGCTGCGGCAACTCGGCGGTGATCCCCGCGAAGTCACCGATTCCATCGCCGTTCATGTCCCGGAAGGATCGCGGGTACACCTGGTAAATGACGGCTGATCGCCACCAGCCGTGCGCTTTGTCCTGGGCGTGGATGGGCGTCAGGGCGCCAGCCCGCGGCGACGCCGAATGCAGAAACGAGTCAACAGACATTGGGCAATCCTAAAGGCCAAAGGCACACCGATGAAAGCGTTTACACCATCAAACCGGTTGACAATCCGGGTCAATTCGACGGTCTGCAACGTCACCGGCATCACAAAGTTGGAAACGCTTCCAGCAAGAAAATGCTGTCCACCCTCCGGCGGCAGGCCCAGCAGGGAAGAGGGCGGTCTTCACGTGACATCTAGACTGAAAGCAAAGTAATCGAACGGGAGACCCATGGGCAGCATCGCCGACGAACTGACATCCATCCTGGGACCGGGGAAAGTCCTCCGGGACGAGGCCGCACTCGCTGTGTACGCGGTGGACCAGGCGCCCGTGGTGGACTACCGGCTGCCCGCCGCGGTGGTCCTGGCGGAGACCGTCGATGACGTCCGGTCCACCGTCAAAGCCTGCGCGGCCCGGAATGTGCCGCTGGTGCCCCGCGGTGCCGGGACCGGGGTATCGGGAGGCGCCCATGCCAGCGAAGGCTGCGTTGTCCTTGGCCTGGAACGGATGAACCGCATTCTGGAGCTCAGCGCGGATGACGAGACCGCCGTCGTCGAGCCCGGCGTTATCAACGCCGACCTGAACGACGCCGCTGCCGCCCACGGACTCATGTTTGCACCGGACCCGGCCAGCTTCAGGATGTCCACCATCGGCGGCAACGTGGCCACCAACGCCGGCGGGCTGCGGTGCGCGAAGTACGGCGTAACCCGGGATTCTGTGCTGGCCCTGGACGTGGTCCTCGCGGACGGATCGCTCCTGCACACCGGCCACCAGACGTTCAAGGGCGTGGCCGGCTACGACCTGACCGGGCTGTTCGTGGGCTCGGAGGGCACGCTGGGCATCGTGGTCGGCGCGACGGTCCGGCTGAAATACCTGCCCCGCGAGGTGCACACCATCGCCGCGTTCTACCCTGACTTCCGGCAGGCGGCGGCCGGTGTGCTCGCCGTCGGCAGGGCTCGTGTGCAGCCCGCCATCATGGAACTGCTCGACGGCGGGTCGCTGGCGCAGCTGGATGAGCTGCACGGCTCCGATCTCGCGTCGCGGGGAGCCTCGCTGCTCCTGGTCCAGACCGACGGCTTCGGGGCGGCCGCGGAGGCCGACGTGGTGCGGGAGGTCCTGGCGGCCGGCGGTGCCGTAGTTACTACTGAGGCCAGCGCAGAAGCAGAACAGCTGGTGGAGCTGCGGCGCAACAGCAGGGGCGTGGAGGTGGACGACGAGTACCGCGTGGGCGAGGACGTTGCCGTGCCGCGCTCGAGGCTGGTGGACTACGTGGCGGCGCTGGAAGCACTGGCCGAGGTCCACGAGGTCAGCCTGAAGGTCGTGGCCCATGCTGGTGACGGCAACCTCCACCCGACCTTCTGGATTGACCGTGTGAACGACGAGGTGGACGCCAGCGCCCTGCGCCGCCTGAACACGGCGCTCGACGCGTCCATCGTGGCGGCACTGGAAATGGGTGGGACCATCACGGGCGAACACGGCGTGGGGCAGTACAAGCTGCGCTGGCTGGGCCTGGAACAGCCCGAGCCGCTGCGGCAACTGCAGCGCCGGGTCAAGGACCTCTTCGATCCCGCCGGGATCCTGAATCCGGGTAAGGCGATCTGAGAGAGGGCTAAAGCCCGCCGAAAAGACTCAATCGTCGGCGTCGGGATACTCGTCCTCGGTCTCATCGGCCCCGTACCGCGACTCCTCCGTCTCCACGGCCAGGATCTTCAGCAGCTCCGTGTCCGGGTTCAGCATGATGGCGGCCTCATCGCGGCGGTGGCGCAGGATGGAGTCGATGTAGGACTGGACGGCCTCGGCCAGGGGGATGTGCCGCTCCTGCTTTTCGGACATGTACCAGCGGTGCTCCAGCACCTCGTGCACGGCTTCGGCCGGTTCGAGCTTTCCGGACAGGTCGCGGGGGATGGAACGGACGATCGGCTCGAAGATCTGGCTGACCCACAGGTGCGCGCTGTATTCCTCGTCCATCTCCGGGTTGTTGTCGGCCCGGAAAGTGTCCATGTCGTTGAGCAGGCGGCGGGCCTGGTTCTCCTGGGCATCGAGGCCGGTCAGGCGCAGCAGGCGGCGCATATGGTGGCCAGCGTCGACGACCTTCGGCTGCAACTGGATGGTGGAGCCGTTCTGGGTGGTCTTGATCGCGTACTCTTCGACGTCGAAGCCGAGCTCGTTGAGCCGGCGGATGCGGGCGCCGACGCGCCAGCGCTCGCCCAGTTCGAAGGACTCCTTTGCGGTCAGCTCCGTCCACAGCCGCCGGTAGCTTTCCATGATGAGTTCGCTGGTGGCCACGGGGTCCACCTTCTCCTCGATCAGCCCGCCGTCGAGAAGGTCCATGAGTTCGCCGGCGATGTTGACGCGGGCGATCTCCAGGTCGTACTCGCGCTGGCCGGTGGAGAGATCCGGGTACAGTTCGCCGGTTTCGGCGTCCACCAGGTAGGCGGCGAAGGCGCCTGCGTCCCGGCGGAACAGGGTATTGGAGAGCGAGACGTCACCCCAGTAGAAGCCGATCAGGTGCAGCCGGACCATCAGCAGCGCCTGGGCGTCGATGAGCCGGGTGAGTGTGTCCTTGCGCAGCATCTGAGAAAACAGCGCGCGGTACGGCATGGAGAACTTCAGGTGGCGGGTCACGAGGACCGGGTTCAGGGGGCGCCCGTCGGGGGTGGTGCGGCCGGTGATGACTGCCACGGGCTCCACGCAGGGCACGTCCAGGCGCGCGAGCTTGCGGAGCATGTGGTACTCGTGGCGGGCCACGTGCTCGGACGTTTCCTTGATGGCGATGACGGAACCGCCGAGGTGGGCGAACCGCACGATGTGCCGGGAGATACCGCGGGGGAGCGCGGCCAGGTTTTCCGCCGGCCAGTCCTCGAGCGCTATATGCCAGGGCAGATCGAGGAGTTCGGGGTCGGCGGCGGCAGCCGTGATGTTGAGGTTGCTTGCGACCGAGGCTGCCTTGTCGTCATTGGCGCTGGCTGCTTCGAACCGCGGCAGCTTGCCGATCTGCCCGTAGTCGGTGGGTTCGTCGTGCCACTGCGCGTTGTGTTCCTCGGTCATGGGTCAATTCTTCCGTATTTTGCGGGGGGTGCCTAAAAGGGGACGGCGGTTAAAGCCCGACGGCGGCCCTCCGGTTGGGGAGGACCGCCGCCAAGATTTTGGTTGGGAGAGCCCGTTAGGTGGTTTCGGCGGGCTCAACCACCGGAACCGGAGCCGGTGGGGACTAGTCGCCCAGGCGCTCGCCGGTCTTGGTATCGAACAGGTGCACGTGGCCGGACTGCGGGCGGACCCAGATGGACTCGCCCTTCATCGGGGGACGGCGGCCGTCGACGCGGGCCACGATGTCGTGGGTCTTGCCATCCAGCGTGGTGTGGCCGTAGACGTAAGCGTCGGCGCCGAGTTCCTCGACAACGTCAACCTCAACCTGGATGCCTTCGCCCTGGGCTGCGGTCTCGAGGTCTTCCGGGCGGCTGCCCAGCGTGACGGTCTGGCCGTGCGCCTCTTCAAGGATGTTGCGCGGCACGGGGTAAACGGTGCCGCCGAACTGGACGCCGCCGTCGACCACGGGAAGTTCCAGCAGGTTCATGGCGGGGGAGCCGATGAAGCCGGCCACGAAGACGTTCTTGGGGCGGTCGTACAGGTTGCGCGGGGTGTCCACCTGCATCAGCAGGCCGTCCTTGAGCACAGCAACCCGGTCGCCCATGGTCATGGCCTCGACCTGGTCGTGGGTCACGTAAACGGTGGTGACGCCCAGGCGGCGGGTGAGGGAAGCGATCTGGGTGCGGGTCTGGACACGGAGCTTGGCGTCCAGGTTGGAGAGCGGCTCGTCCATGAGGAAGACCTGCGGGTTACGCACGATGGCGCGGCCCATGGCAACACGCTGGCGCTGACCGCCGGAGAGTGCCTTCGGCTTGCGGTCGAGGTACTGCTCAAGGTCGAGGAGCTTTGCGGCTTCGCGGACACGCTCGGCGCGCTCTTCCTTGCTCACACCGGCGATCTTCAGGGCGAAGCCCATGTTGTCCGCAACAGTCATGTGCGGGTACAGGGCGTAGTTCTGGAAAACCATCGCGATGTCGCGGTCCTTCGGCGGAACGTCGGTGACATCGCGGTCGCCAATGAGGATCCGGCCGGCGTTGACGTCCTCGAGGCCCGCGAGCATGCGCAGGGAGGTGGACTTACCGCAACCGGAGGGTCCAACGAGGACCAGGAATTCGCCGTCGGCGATTTCGATGTTGAGCTTGTCAACAGCGGGCTTTTCAGTGCCCGGGTACAGACGCGTAGCGTTGTCAAAAGTAACTGTTGCCACAGTTATCAATCCCTTCACCGGCAGGTACGTGCCGGACGATCCGTAGTGAATGGTTCATGTAATTCAGTTGTGCCCTACATGATGACTCCCCGGCCGGGGCCGAGGAGCATCCAGTGACGCCGCACGGTTCCTGTGCGCCACATCACAAAGAAGAGTATGTCAGATTTATAGCGAATCGGACAAAATGTTACGGACGTCACATATGAGATGCGGCACAAGGCCCGTGCCGGTGCCGCGTCAGGATGCGGGAGCAACGGCCTTCCGGCGTTCCCGCAGCAGCGCCTCGAGGAGTTCGGCGACGTGGACCGGGGCCTCCACCCGGAACTGTGCCTGGGTGAAGTCGAGGCCCACCTTGACGCCGACGTCGTGCTGCCCCAGGCGGGCGAGGGCGTCCTCATCGGTGGTGTCGTCGCCGGCGAACAGGACGCCGGTGGCTCCGGTAGCCTGCCGGAGGAAGTCCACGCCCTCACCCTTGGATGCGTGCACCACGGACGTTTCCAGGACGCGCTTGCCATTCTTGAGGTAGACGCCGGGGCGGTCCTGGAGTGCGGCGCGGGCGGCCGCGACGGCATCCTCGGCAACGTCGTCCGCCGCCAGCCGGGTGTGCAGCACGACGCCGGCGGGCTTTTCCTCCAGGACGGTGCCGGGGGCGAGTTCCGCGATCTCCGTCAGGATGCCCCGGACCTCGTCGAGAAGAGACAGCTGCTCGGGGTCGAGGGTCAGCGGCGCCGAACCCGGGCCCAGCCACGCCTCGGCGCCGTGGCTTCCGATCAGCAGGGTCTCCTCCGGCGGGGAGGCGACCGCGCGCAGACTGTCCAGTGCCCTCCCGGAGATGAGTGCCGTCGTCGTACGCGGCAGTGCGGTCAGTTCGGCGAAGGCGGCAGCCGAGCGGGGGAGCGGGCGCGCGTCCCCGGCGTGGTCCACGATGGGGGAGATGGTGCCGTCGAAGTCCATGGCCACCAGCAGGTGCTCCGTGCCGGCGATGCGGCGCACCGCCTCCAGCAGTTCGGGGGACAGCGTCAGCCGGGTGCCGGCCGCGCCCGTGTGCTCTGCCTCAGGAGTCATCGCGGATTACCTTCTCGTTGAGGGCGTTCAGGAAGTCGGCCGACCAGTGGTCGACGTCGTGGTCTAGGATCTGCTTGCGCATGGAACGCATGCGGCGGGCGGCTTCCCTGGGAGTCATCTTCACCGCCCGCATCACGGCGTTCTTGAGGCCGTCGATGTCGTGCGGGTTCATGAGCAGCGCCTGCTTGAGCTGGTCGGCGGCGCCTGCGAACTCGCTGAGCACCAGGGCGCCGTCGTTGTTGGTGCGGGCCGTGACGTACTCCTTGGCGACGAGGTTCATGCCGTCGCGCAGTGCGGTGACCAGCATGACGTCCGCCGCCAGGTAGAGCGCCACCATCTCCTCCACCGGGTAGCTGTGGTGCAGGTAGCGGACCGCCGTGTTCTCGATGGTGTCGTAGGTGCCGTTGATGTGGCCCACGGTGCCCTCGACCTCTTCACGCAGGAGCCGGTACTGCTCCACCCGCTCGCGGCTGGGGCTGGCAACCTGGATCAGCGTCGCGTCGCCCACCTTGAGCTGGCCCTCATTCAGGAGCTCCTCGTACGCCTTGAGCCGGTGGCCGATGCCCTTTGTGTAGTCCAGCCGGTCCACGCCCAGCAGGATGGTCTTGGGGTTGCCGAGGTCCTGCCGGATCTGGCGGGCGCGTTCGATGATCTCGGGCTTCTGGGCCAGTTCGGTGATGTGCTGGACATCGATGGAAATGGGGAAGGCCTGGGCGCGGGCGATGTGCGTGAGATCGCCCTCGGTGTCCTTGACGTGGACCTGCTGCTGCTTGACGCTGGCGCCGAGGAAGCGCCGGGCCGAACGCATGAAGTTGCCGGCGTCACTGCTGCGTTGGAAGCCCACCAGGTCAGCCCCCAGCAGCCCGTCGATGATTGCCTGGCGCCAGGGGAGCTGGGCGAAGATCTCCGGCGGCGGGAAGGGGATGTGGTTAAAGAACCCGATCTTCAGGTCCGGCCGCGCCTGGCGCAGCATCCGCGGCACCAGCTGGAGCTGGTAATCCTGCACCCAGACGGTTGCCCCTTCATCGGCAGTACGGACGACGGCGTCGGCGAACCTTCTGTTCACCGTGCGGTAGGCGTCCCACCAGGTTCTGTGGAACTCCGGCGGTGCGATGACATCGTGGTAGAGGGGCCATAGTGTCGCATTGGAGAAACCTTCGTAATACAGCTCAACGTCATCGCTGCTGAGCTGGACCGGCACAAGGTCCATGCCGCCGTGGCTGAACGGCTCCACTGTCTCGTCCGCGGCACCGTGCCAGCCCACCCAGGCGCCGTCCGTCCGGGTCATCATGGGAGCAAGCGCGGTTACCAGACCGCCTGGGGAGCGCCGCCAGCCGGAGCCGTCATCGCCGGGCTCGCCAGGCGCGCAGCGGTCCACCGGCAGGCGGTTTGAGACCACCATGAAGTCGTACTTGGTGGCGTCCGAGCTGCCGCTCTTGGTGGCGTCCGAGCTGCCGCCGGGCACGGCCGAGCTTTCCGTTTTTGTGTCGGATTTGTCGCTTACGGCTCCGTGCATTGGGGCTCCCTAAGGTTGCTTGTGACTCTCATCAACCCTATCGGGCCGGAATCTTACGGGCTATTCGTCCGTTGGGCAGGCTGAACGATTACTTGAAAGCGCAAGCTCCAGGGTTCTCCCCTAAACTGGGGGAGTTGCCCCTGGTGGCCCGCACTTGTCCGTACGACACGAGGAACTAATGAGCCCCGCAAACGAACCCCGCAAGTCCAAAGCAGACCGCACGGCCGAGGCCCGCGAGAAAGCCCGCGAAATCCGGGAGGCGCAGCTTAAGAAGGACAAGCGGAACAAAATGCTCATTGGCTGGGGCATCGTGGTCGCCGTCGTGGCCATCCTTGCCGTCGTCGCACTGGTGGTGACCACCAGTCTTAAGAGCAACGCCCCGGTGGCGGACCAGGGTCCCACCCCCGCCAACGGCAACGTCCACGGCGGCATCACCCTGCTCAAGGGAACCGAAGTGGCAAAGTCCGCCCCCGCCAACGTGAACGTCGCGGACATTCCGTCGCCGGCGGCCTCGGCGCCTGCAACCGTCACGGCGCCGGGCGCGGAAGCCGAAAAGGGCAAGCCGGTAAAGGTCGTCCTGTACATCGACTTCATCTGCCCCGTGTGCAAGAACTTCGAGGCGACGTACAACGAGACGCTGACGAAGCTCCGTGACGAAGGCAAGATCACCGTGGAGTACCGGGCCCTGGGCTTCCTGGACAGCCGCTCCACCACCAACTACTCCTCCCGTGCGGCCAACGCCGCAGCCTGCGTGGTGAACGAATCCCCGGAGAAGTACTCGGCGTTTGTGGACACCCTGTTCGCCAACCAGCCGGCCGAAGGCAGCGCCGGACTCTCCGACGACGAGCTGAAGAAGCTGGCCACGGACGTTGGCGCCAAGAGCATCGACTCCTGCGTCGAGAACAAGACGTACCGGCCCTGGGTCAAGTACACCACCCAGGAAGCCGCAGCCATTGGCGTAAGCGGTACGCCGACGGTCCTCGTGGACGGCAAGCAGTGGGGCAAGGGCGACAGCGCCCAGACCGAGTTCCCGGCCTTCGTCGACGCGGCCATCAAGGCCAAGGCCTAAGCGGTCTTTTTTGGGCGGTGGCCCGGCACCCGGATTTCCGGGAGCCGGGCCACCTTCCGTTTAACCGCACGTCCGTTTTTACGGGCGGGCAGTCCTTGGGCTAACCTTATCTAGCGCCATAGCGGCGCCTGCCTTGACGGGCACGCCTCCTTAGCTCAGTTGGCCAGAGCACCGCTCTTGTAAAGCGGGGGTCGTCGGTTCGAATCCGACAGGGGGCTCACATTTTGGCCTTGACTGCAGTTTTCGTGCCATCTGCGGCCCGGCTGTCCGGTCACCTCATGCCCTCGAGCTGGGCACCAGCCGCCTCCATTGCTGGTCCGTCGCTGGCGGTGATGATGTCCGCGAAGTTGCTGGCATAACTTCCCAGGTCTTCGTCTACTGACGCCACCACTGCGTAGACCGGTACCGGGCCGCTGCGGGCGAGTATCCCCGAAATGATCTTGCCCTGGCCTGCTTGGGAGTCGAGCCACCCCGGTCGGCGTTCCGGGAGGTCACGTTTAAGGGTCCCGGCGAGTCGCTCCTGCCGCAGTGAGAGGAGCTGGACGGTGGCCGGGTCGGCTGCTTTTTGGGGGCCGGGCTCCGTGCGGACTGCTTCGGCGATCAGGACACCGGTGCCGTATGTGGTCGCGGCCAGAGGGTCTCGTATCTGCTCCGTGGGCATGTTCAGGCCGCTGGCCGAGACCAGTTCCACGATGGCTGTCCCGTTCTGGCTCAGGCCTGTTTACCCGGGAAGCCTGTCAGCATGGGCTGATTGGCTTCCAAGGTTCCAGACGAAACACGTTCCTACATGAATTAAACGCGGAGCGGCGCGTCCGAAGCGCACTTCCTCCACTTGATTGGCCGGTTCTTCACCATCGGAAATTGGGGCGGCGCCCATCTGCTGACGATCCAGATGCGAATGGACACATCCAAATAGACCTCGCTCGCGGCCTTTCCCGCGGTTGACGCGCAAATCTCTCATCCAGTGACAAGTAAAATCGGACGCCGATATGTGGATTTCGTCAACCGGGAGCATTGGGGGATTGTTGGCCATAGGCGCGGCAGATGCCCAACCGATAAAGCAAGTAGTAGGCCGATCACGCGCCGCATCGCGAAATGGCGAAGCTCTGGCGAGGCGAACTAACGGTTAAACGACATTTCATCTCCGATATCGTCCCAGTGGCTCGCCGCTTGGGGCGACGCGCCACCGGGCGCCGGAGGTAACTGCGCGCGTGGACAATTGGCCGAGGAAGGGCTATTTCCGGCAACCTGCTCCTGACATAGGCTGATAAGCACCACAGCTGGAATGCGGAGTTGGACCAGATGAGTATGAAGATGAGTGCCGATAGCGCCCCCGGGCTGCCGTCTGACAGTCAAGTCATCCCTGGCCGCAACATAAGTACGCAGAGCGGCTGGGTGAAAAAATGAGCATTTTCATGCGCCGACGAAGGAGACTCCCATGTTGCTTTGGATAGCCATAATTATCGCAGTTCTCTGGCTTCTCGGACTGCTCGGCAATATTGGCGGTGGGTTAATTCATCTGCTTTTGGTTATCGCCGTGGTTGTCTTGATCTTCCACTTCATCCGCGGCAGGTCCCGCGCCTAATCCCAAACGTGTTCTGCCGCGGCAAACGCCCAGGCAAAGCGAAGGGCACACCCCGTTCGGAGTGCGCCCTTCGTTGCCGTCTGGTCAGTCCTTCTTGAAAGCGTCCTTGACCTTTTCGCCGGCTTGCTTCAAATCGCCTTTGGCCTGGTCGGCTTGGCCCTCGGTCCGCAGGCTCTCATCGCCCGTGGCGGCACCTGCCGCTTCCTTGCCCTTACCGCCGGCCTTCTCTGCCGCGTTCTCGATCTTGTCGCCCAATCCCATGGTGTTTCCTCCTCTGGTTGGCAGCCGTTCGCATTCGGCTACGAACATAATAAGCATGCTTAGCAATAAATAATCAAGTGGACGTGCGGGTGCACCGCAACTCAGGACGATTCGCTGGGTGGCGTGACACAGTTGCCGCGGAGCCTGCAGGAGTGGGGAAACCCGGGGCCGAAGCGCAGCAGAATGACCTCATCCAGATTCGACTGCAACGCCCCATCTCCGTCCGGAAAACGTCAGATTCGGCGCCGGCGCGGAAGCTCCCGCAGCTACTTCTACTCCCGTGGGGTAAGCCCCGGTGCCGCCAGTTGCAGGAAGCTGCCCGGAACTTCTTCTCCGGCGCATAAAGATATTGCATTAATCATACAATGATGTATCTTTAAATAGTGATTCGGGACACACTTGGTTCCCGGGGCGCCCCTTAGGCCTCCATTGACCGGCGAAGCCCGCCTGGGGATGGCCAAGACCATCACCTCATACATCCTCAACCCGCCAGGAGTGACGACGATGTCATCCATGAAGAACCCAACCGCCCAACGGGGCCTGGCCTCGGCAGCAAGCAAACGACGCTTCCTGATCAGAATGGTCACCGTCCTGATCGGTGGCATGGTCCTGGACGGCTACGTCCTTGGCATCATCGGACCGGTGTCGGGGAGGATGGCCGAGGACCTTCAGCTCAATGCGTTCTGGCAAGGTCTGATCGCCGCGGCCGCTCTGATTGGCATCCTGATCGGATCACCGCTCGGTGGCATGGCCGCCGACAAGTGGGGCCGTAAGCCGATTTTCATGTTCGACATCGGTCTGTTCGCCATTGCCTCGGGAATGCAGTTTTTCGTCGACTCGCCGATATGGCTCATTGTGGTGCGGCTGCTGATGGGGATCGCGATCGGCACCGAGTATGCGGTCGGCTGGCCCTTGATGGCTGAGTTCTCACCCACCCATCTGCGGGGAAAGCTGATGGCCGCAATGGGGATCGCCTGGTACGGCGGCTTCATGATCGCGTTCCTGATCGGCCATCTGCTCAGTGAGTACACCGAGCTGAGCTGGCACTTCATCCTGGGTACAAGCACGTTCATCGCCGTGGCCATCTTCCTTGCCCGGCTCGGCATGCCGGAGTCGCCACGCTGGCTCTGGAGCGTGGGCCGCCAGGACGAGGCCCGCGCCCTAGCCGCAAGGTACATGCCCGACGACGCGCTGGACGACGTCCAGCACGAGGACGTTCGCAAGGGCAGCTTCCGGATGCTGTTCTCCAAAGAGTACTGGCGGTCCACACTGTTCATCTCGGCGTTCTGGTTCTGCGCCGTGACACCGTACTTCGCCATCGCCACCTTCGCCGACAGTGTGCTGGAACAGTACGGCCTCGCCGGCGGACTCGCCGGTGGAGTCGGGCTCTCCGCCGTCGCCCTGGCCGGCGTCGTGGTCACGTTCCTGCTGATCGAGAAGGTCGGCCGCCGCACGCTGACCGTTCCGCCGCAGTGGCTGTGCGCCGTCGTCCTCGCGATCATCGGACTGTGGGCCGGCGCGCCGGCGCTTGTCGTGCTCATCCTCTTCCTGGTCTTCTCGTTCTTCAATGCGGGGTACAACACGTTGACGAACGTCTACCCGGGAGAAGTCCTCCCGACCGAGATCCGAGGAATCGGAACTGGCTTCGCGGCCGCTGTCAGCCGCGTCGGGGCGGGCATCGGCATCTTCCTCCTCCCGATGTCGATGGAGTCCCTCGGGGCCGGTCCAACCATGCTGATCGCTGCCGGAGTCGCTCTCCTCGGTGCCGGGCTGTCGCAATGGCTGGCACCAGAGACGAAGGGAAAGACCCTCACCGAGGCCGCGGCAGGGTTCTCGCACTAACGACGGCGCTGCCAGTGAAGACCATCCTGACACTTCGCTGAACGGTTCGGGACGAGTTTTTGTCCAGTTGTCGCGACTTGTGAGCGCTTTAGGGTCCATTAGCTGTACAAAAACTCGGGGGAGTTGAGGGAAGTGCGACGTCGGCCGGTCACCTTGTGAGGTGACCGGCCGACGTTGTTTGGTGAGGTCAGCCGACCTGCTGGCACCCCGAGAGCTCTGGTTCCCTGTAGCACGCCCGTGTGACTCAAAAAAGCTATTGCATTAATCATACAATGATGTATCTTTAATTTGTGACTAGGGGCACACCCCGCTCCCAGCACCCCACACCTTCCTTGCCGGCGGATACCTTCTGGGCCGGCAGCCCCGGCACCCTGGATCCCCTGAGTAAGAAAGTTCAAAATCATGAAAGATGTAGTCATCGTCGGCGCTGGACTCGCTGGCCTGTCGGCAGCATGGCGGCTGCGGCACTGGGACACAGTTGTTCTGGAGTCGGAGAACCGCGTGGGCGGGAGAATCCGCTCGGAGCGCCGGGGTGCCTATTGGCTGAACTGGGGCGGGCACGTCTTTGCCGGCGCAGGATCTTCCACAGATGCCCTGCTCAACGAGGTCGGCGTGACTGCCGTCAACATTCCGGGGTCGCTCCAGGCCTTGTCGATGAACGGGAAGTTCATCCGCAAGGGGCACATCGCCACCTATCCGTTCCGGATCCCGATGTCCCTCTCGTCCCGCATCGACACGCTGCGGGCCGGTATGAAGGTTGTCAGCGGCGTCGCCAAGTACACCGGCGTTGTCCGGAAGCGTTCGGGGGAGTCCGGTGCGATGCGGCAGCAGCGCATCTACGACTTCGAGAACGACAACTCGTTCCAGGACTTCGTCGGAAACCTCTCAGAGGACGCAGCCGCGCTGTTCAAGACCACTGTTACCCGCTCGGCCGGTGACATGAATGAGATCTCCGCCGGCGCCGGCATCGGATACTTCAGCCTGGTGCTGGGTATCGGCCAGGGCCTCAGCCAGGGCATCGTCGGTGGCCCGTCCACCCTGACCGAATCGGTCGCAGCCTCCCTCGGTGACCGCATCCAGCTCGGCGCCACAGTGCAGGAGGTCGTTCACAAGAAGGAATCCGTCGTCGTCCGCTACACCCAGGGCGGCGTCGACCACGAAGTCGAGGCCCGCACCGTTGTCCTCGCGACCACGGCTGACGTGACGCACAAGGTCGGCGTGGACCTGCCGGAAAACCTGCGCGGTGCCCTCAGCCAGATCAAGTACGGCCCGCACGTCAGCACAGCCTTCCTGACCAACGAGACCTCGGCACGGCCGTGGGACGACATCTACGCCATCGCCGCGCCCAAGCACTCCTTCGCGATCGCCCTGAACCAGGCGAGCATCGTTCGCGGCACCGAGTCCGTACGCAAACCCGGCGGCAGCTTCATGACCTTCTCACCGGCCAGCCTCGGCAAGGCCCTGCTGGAGAAGAGCGACGAGGAAGTCATCAAGACCCACCTCACCGACCTCGACCAGGTCCTCGGCCACGGGTTCGCCGACAGCGTCGTCGAGGCCAAGACCGACCGCTGGAAGGTAGCGTCCCCCTACTGCTTTCCCGGCCGGGCCAAGCTCCAGTCCACCCTCATGCGGGGGACCGACCGCGTATTCCTGGCCGGCGACTACCTCGGAACCCTCTACACCGAAAGTTCCATCACCACCGGCTTCTCGGCAGCGCAGGAGGCCGCCAGCCTGCTGGCCACGCACCGCCAGGCCCCGCCGCAATCCGGGCTCTCGATCGTCGCCTAACAACGATCGACGCCTGAACCCAACCATCGTTTTCCACCCGTACTTAAACCCCCGTACTTAAGAAGAGGAATCACTCATGTCCAACGACCTCCGCGGTGTCCTGACCGCACTGTCCACCCCCTTCAACCAGGACGAGACCCTCGACGTCGAGACACTGCGGCGCATCGTTGACCGCTCCATCGACGCCGGCGTCGACGGCGTCGTGGCTGCCGGTTCAACGGGCGAGGTCGGCGCCCTCTCCTCCGAGGAGCGGCTGCTGCTCATCACCACCGTCATCGACCAGGCGAACGGCCGCGTCCCGGTCATCGCCAACACCGGTGCCACCTCCACCGCCGAGGCCATCCGGCTCTCGCAGGCGGCAGAGAAGGCCGGCGCGGACGTGCTCATGCTGATCACGCCGTACTACGAGCCGCTGTCCTTGGAGGAAACGGTCACGTACATCAAGGACGTCGCCCGGTCCGTCACCATCCCGGTCATGCTCTACAACATCCCGGCCGTCACCGGCGTCAACCTTGACCCGGCCACGGTCCGTGCGCTGGCCGAAGACGTGGACAACATCAAATACATCAAGGACTCCAGCGCGAACTGGGAACAGGCGCTGCAGCTGATCCACCACCACGGTGATGTCATCGTCACCTTCATCGGGTGGGACGTCTACCTCTACAGCGCCCTTGCCGAGGGCGCAGCGGGCGTCATGGCCGGCACGGCCAACGTCGTCCCCAACGAAATCGTCGCCGTCAGCCGCCTGATCGCCGAAGGTGACCTCACCGGCGCCCGTGAGCTGTGGAACGACCTGTACCCGGTCATCGACGCACTCCTCTCCGTGCCGTTCATCCCGGCCGTCAAAGCCGGCCTGTCCCTGCAGGGCCTTCCGGCCGGCTCGCCCCGGCGCCCGACGGCGGACCTCGACGCCGAAGACCTCGCCCGTGTTGAGCAGGCTCTCTCTGCCCTCAAGCAGACGGTGGCATAAGGCATGGGTGACTTCGCGGAGCTCCTGTCCGGTGTTTCCGACGCTATCTGGGCACCCATGGCCTATGTCGTGCTTGGGCTCGGCGTCGCCTACTCGGTTGCCACCAAGGGCGTGCAGTTCAGGAGAATCCCCGACATGCTGCGCCAGCTCCGGGAGGAAAGCGGCAGCGAAGGGGGCCTGTCATCGTTCCAGGCCCTCGTCCTCGCCCTCGCCAGCCGGGTCGGGGTCGGCAGCATCGCCGGGGTGGCAACTGCAGTCAGCGCCGGCGGGCCGGGCGCCCTCGTCTGGATGGCCGTCACGGGGCTGGTCGGCTGCATCGTCGGCTATGCGGAGGCAACCCTGTCCCAGACGTTCAAACGCCAGGTCCAGGACGAGGACCGCCGCAATGCCAACGAGGACATCGGCGGCATGCCTTACTACATCAAATACGGCCTGAAGCTGCCCAAAGTGGGGGCGCTCGTCGCGGTGCTGGGCGTCATCGGTTACGGGTTCGTCTTCCCGGGCCTGCAGGTCAACACCATCGCGGCCAGTGCCAAACTGGCTTTCGGACTGGACAGCTGGATCCCCGCCGTGCTCGTCACTGTGCTGATCGCACTGGTCATCTTTGGCGGCACCACCCGCCTGGTGAAGGTCACCCAGGCATTGGTCCCGGTGCTCGCCATCGGCTACCTGCTCCTGGCCCTGGCCGTCATCGGCATCAACATCGGCAGTGTGCCTGCCGCAGTGGCCCTGATCTTCCAGTCCGCGGTGGGCATTCACCCCGTCCTGGGCGGCATCGCCGGCGCTGCTGTGGCCTGGGGCGTCCGCCGGGCAGTCTTCGCCTCCTCTAACGGTCTCGGTGAAGCAACGTTTGCCGCCGCGGCAGCGCGCACGTCACACCCGGGCAAGCAGGGCCTGGTCCAGACCTTCAGCATCTACATCGACGTGCTGCTGATCTGCATGGCCACCGGCCTCATGATGGTCGTTTCCGGCAAGTACAACGTCTCGGACGGTTCCGGCGGTTACCTCATCAACAACATGCCGGGCGTGCCGGTCGGCGCCAACTGGGTCCAGGAAGCCATCGACACCCTGGTCCCGGGCTGGGGAGCCGGGTTCGTTGCAGTGGCCGTGCTCCTCTTCGGCTTCACCTGCCTGCTGGCCTACTTCTACGTCGCGAACTCCAACCTCCTCTACCTGCTGGACGGGAAGAACGGGCATGGCTGGAAGACCGTTCTTAAGGTCGGAACCATGGCCATCGTGTTCTTCGGATCCGTCGTGAACGCGCAGCTGGTCTGGGCGGCCGGCGACATCGGGCTCGGCCTGATCGCCTGGGTCAACCTCATCTGCCTGGTCTTCCTGTTCCCGCTGGTCCGGAAGATCTACCGCGACTACGAACGCCAGCGGAAGCTGGGCCGGAACCCCACCTTCGATCCGAAGGCGCTGGGCATCGAAGGAGCCGAGTTCTGGGAACACGAGACCGAAAAGTCGCCCGCCGCCGTCAGGTAGGCACATCCCTTAGCTAAGACAGGACATAAGGAAAACCATGACCATGACAGAAACAGCATTGTTCACCGTCCGCCGGACGGGCGACGCACCCACGCCGTCCCTCCCGCCTTTCGGCCAGTTCATCGGCGGGACGTTCGTCGCCCCGGTTTCGGATTCAACCGCCGATGTGGTGAATCCGGCAACGGAGGAGACCATCATGCAGGTTCCCTCCGGTTCGGTTGAGGACGTCGACGCCGCCGTCGCGGCCGCCGTAGCGGCCAAGGCGGAGTGGGCAGCGAAGACTCCCAAGGACCGGTCCGCCGTCCTGCTCCGCATCGCGGACATCATTGAGGACAACCGCGAACTGCTCGAAACCCTCGAAGCTGCCAACACCGGCAAGCCCGCTGCTGTGGCCGAGGACGATATCTCGAGTGCCATTGACACCTTCCGGTTCTCGGCCGGTGCCGCGCGTGCCTTCACCACGCTCGGTGCGGATGACTATGCGGAGAACCACACCTCGGTGGTCTTCCGCGAGCCCGTGGGCGTGGTTGGCGTGATCACGCCCTGGAACTACCCGCTGCTGATGGCCGCATGGAAGATTGCCCCGATCCTGGCCGCCGGCAACACCCTGGTGCTTAAGCCCTCGGAGCAGACTCCGCTGACCACGCTCAAGCTGGCCGAACTCATTGCCGCCGCAGTTCCCGCCGGTGTCCTGAACATCGTCACCGGCTCGGGCCGTGTGGTGGGCAACCGGATTTCCGAACACCCGGACGTGGACCTCGTCGCGATCACCGGAAGCGTCGGCAGCGGCCAGAAGGTCGCCGAAAGCGCAGCCGCCACCGTCAAGCGCGTGCATTTGGAACTGGGCGGCAAGGCACCCGTCGTGGTGTTCGAGGACGCCGACCTGGAAGCGGCCGCCAAGGGCGTACGCTCCGCCGGGTTCTGGAACGGCGGGCAGGAATGTGGTTCGGCGTGCCGTGTCCTGGTCCACGAGTCCGTCGCGGAGAAGTTCACCGAGCTGCTGGTCCGGGAGGTGGGCGAAATTTCGGTCGGCGCACCCGGTGCGGGTGACGAAACCGAAATGGGTTCCATGATCTCCAAAGCCCACTACGAAAGGGTCCTGGCGGCCCTGGACGACATCCGCAAAGACGGCCTGACGATCGCCGTCGGCGGCAAGGCCTTGGAGGGGCCGGGCTATTTCATCGAACCCACCGTGGTCACGGACGTGCCTGCCGGTGCCGCGATCGCGAGCACGGAGATCTTCGGCCCGGTGGTGTCGGTGGAGACCTTCAGCACCGACGAGGAGGCCATCACCCGGTCCAACGAAACCGTCTACGGGCTTGCCGCCTCGGTGTGGACCACGAACGCCACCCGCTCGCTGTCCGTTCCCCGCCGGCTCGACTTCGGCACCGTCTGGGTCAATTCGCACCTGGTCATCGCCAACGAAATGCCGTGGGGCGGCTTCAAAGGCTCCGGCTACGGCCGCGACCTCTCCATCTACGCCCTGGAGGACTTCTCCCGCACCAAGCACGTCATGTACAACCGCGGCTGAGACCAGTCTCGGGCACAACATTCTCAGGACGAATACGACTTCGCCGTCACCGGCAACGTCTACTTCCGGCGGGATACCCGGGTCATTGATCCACGCGGCAGTGATGCACGCGCCAGTGAAGCCTTGGCGAGTGAAGCCCTGACCTGCTGAGCCTCAGGGCCGCAAGCCCCTCCGTTCCGGCGCTGCGCCGGGACGGAGGGGCTTCCTTCGTGCAGACTACGCTGCGGTTAGTCGGCGTCGATCTCCTCCAGCAGGTCCTTCGCAGCCTTGCGGATGTCGTCGTGGTCGTACTGGGCCGCCCTGCCCTCCAGCGAAATGATCGCGCAGCGGTGAACCTTCTTGAGGTCCCCGAAGGGGAAACTCACGCTGCCCTTGGTGCCCTCGGATTTCTCGCTGTCAATGCCGAGATGCCACTTCGAGAACTCGTCGAAGCCGTGCTTATCGATGAAGGAGTTCTCGTCGTCCGCTGAGGGAGCGTGTTCGCTCCAGTCATCACGGACGTCCCGCTCCACCTTTCCCTTCTTGACGAGGCTGCGTGCATGCTCCAATGCCTTGCGGTTCAGTTTCGTAGCCATGTGGTGCCTCCATCTGCTGAATGGTCAGATCCAGGGACAGCTCAAGGCTAAGACCGACGACGGCGCCCCGCCAGTGCACACAGTACTGGCGGCTTATCGGCCCGGAGACTTAACTGCCTGGAGACCCGGCCGAAACGTGTCCACAACACTGGCCGCATAGCTTTGCGCCATGACTATCACAGAGTTTCTTACCCGGATGCGTGCGGCGCTCGCGGACGCCCTGCTCTTCCCGCCGGTTCCTGCCACTGCCGAGCAGGCCAACGACGTCCTCCAGGAGGTCACGCGGTGGGCGTGGCTGCCGGCGCTCAGCGGGGTCGCTGTCGGGGGCAACCACGCGCTCAGGACCCACGGAAATGCCGCCAGCCAGCCCGCGAAACAGGTGGAAAAGACCATTTAGTGTCGCGTTGGCCACACTATTCTTGACGTTGCCGCTTTATGACCTAAACTGCTTCACTGAGGTGCCTGAATGGCGCTGTGCAGCAACGAAAGTGAACAACGCTATGGCTACCGATTACGACGCCCCACGCAAGACAGAAGAAGAGTCTCCCTCCGAATCGCTGGAGGCACTCCAGGCGTCCCGCGGCGGTGGTGCCCAGACCGCCGTTATCGACGTCGACGAGAACGACACCGCCGAGGGCATCGACCTTCCCGGCGCCGATCTTTCCAACGAGGAACTGACGGTCATCGTCGTCCCCGAGCAGTCCGACGAGTTCACCTGCGGCTCCTGCTTCCTGGTCCGTCACCGGTCCCAGGTAGCCAAGGAAAAGAACGGCATGAAGTACTGCCACGACTGCGAAGGCTAAAACAGCCACTGCGCATATCCGCTTTGCAGCCAGGCAGCCTTCATAGCCAGGCAGCCGCCAACGCAAAGCCACGCGAGGCGCCGGCTCCCCATGGGGAGGCCGGCGCCTCGCTTTTTGTGCCCGCACAGCTTTTTTGGGACCTCACCAGCGCCGTTATCTGCGGTAACGGAAGCATGGAGAAAGGGCCACGAACGCCTCTCGATGCCCTTAAAAGCACGCCCGCAATCACGGCCCCGTGACCCGTATTTTGCGACATTAACGGTTGCGCCCCGAACCGGCCACATCCCTCGTATAGGGCTTTGGGTGCTCCTACTCTGGAGCTATCCAATCACTCACCCGAAAGGGGTGGCCAAATGAAAAGAATTCCCGCCTGGTTCACAGTCATTCTCATGGCTGTTGGGCTGGGCCTGCTGGCTCCGGGCTCCGCCTCGGCAGCCTCCTACTGCGGGCAGGTGTGGGGCTCGCTGGCGAAGGCAGACCAGACTCTGAGCACCGCAGCCGTCACGAACGTCCGCACGGGGCAGCACTACTGCTTCGACCGCCTGGTGATCGACCTCAAGGGCAAAGCCAAAGGCTACAACGTCCGCTACGTTTCCAAGGTGGCCCAGGAAGGCTCCGGCCTGCCGCTCAAGCTCCGCGGCGCGGCCTTCCTGCAACTGACCATCAATTCGCCTGCCTATGACAATGCCACCGGCAAGGCCACCTTCATTCCAGCCAACCGGTCCGAGGTGACCAACGTGTCCGGGTACCACACGTTCCGGCAGGTGGCGTGGGCCGGAAGCTTCGAAGGCTACACCACACTTGGCCTGGGCGTCCGTGCCCGGCTGCCATTCAAGGTATATACGCTGGACGGCCCCGGATCCGGCTCCCGGCTGGTCGTCGACGTCGCCCACTACTGGTGAGTTGCCTGCCGTAGGGGAGCAGGGCAGCTGACGGGACAAGGGGGTCCCTGAGACGCTGGCTGACTCCAATAAGAACGGCGATGCCCTGCCTCCCGGTCCGGGAGGCGGGGCATCGCCGCGTTCGCAGGTTGTGCTATTCGGGGACCACCAGCGCAGGGGTGTCCTGGCGGATGGTGTCGCCGCGGAAGTAGCCGGGCCGAAGCCGCGCCATCACCAGCATGACGACGACCCCCAGAGCCAGGATGCCCACGCCGAGCACGAACACGAGCCCCACGCCGAAGATCTCCGAACCGCTGCCGAACTCAGGCGCCCAGCTGTCCACGGCCGTCTGGATGAAGACGACGGTGAGGACCAGTCCGCCCAGCATGGGGAACAGCAGCCGCATGAAGAAGTTGCGCACGCTGGAGAACAGGCTGTGCCGGAAGTACCACGTGCAGGCGAATGCCGTGAGGCCGTAGTAGAAGCAGATCATCAGGCCCAGCGCCAGGATGGTGTCGTTGAGGACGTTCTCGCTGACCACCTTCATGACGGCGTAGAAGCCGCCGGAGATCCCGCCCGCGACCAGCGTGGCGAAGCCAGGGGACCCAAAACGCTTGCTGACCGACGCGAAACGCGGAGGCAGGGCGCCGTAGTGACCCATCGCCAGCAGGCTGCGTGCCGGGGAGGCCATGGTGGACTGCAGGGACGAGGCAGTGCCGGAGAGCACGGCGAGCGACATCAGGATGGCCAGCGGACCCATCACCGGCGAGGCCAGCGCGGCGAAGATATTCGACTGGTTGTCCGGGTTGTTCAGGCCGATGCCGTCGGCGCCCGTGCCGGCCACCATCATGGTGGCCACGATGACGGCCAGGTAGAGGGCCAGGACGGAGACCGCCGTCGTCGTTCCCGCCTTGCCTGCGGTGCCCCTGCCGCCCTTGGTTTCCTCATTCACGGTCAGGCACACGTCCCAGCCCCAGTAGACGAAGACGGCCAGTGACATGCCGGCGGTGAACTGCTCGAAGCTCTCGATCTTGGCAGGGTTGAACCAGTCCCAACTGAACGCGAGGGACGGACCGGCGTCGCCGGATGCTGCGTGCGTGAGCGCCATGACGATGAAGACGCCCAGGACCAGGACCTGGAAACCGACCATGCTGTACTGCACGAGTTTGGTGGCGTGCAGGCCCCGGTAGCTGACCCAGACGGCGAGAGCCACGAATGAGAGGCAGGTGGCAATATTGACTGCCGTGTTGGAGGTCAGGTCCGCGAGTTCGGGGTTGTTGAACACCTGGGCCAGAAAGAGGTAGAAGAAGTCCACCGCGACGCCTGCCAGATTGGACAAAACAATGATGTTGGCAGCGAGCAGACCCCAGCCGCCCATCCAGCCGACGAACGGGCCGAAGGCTTTTGTCGCCCAGGTGAACGTGGTGCCGCTGTCCGGGGAGTCGGCGTTGAGCTCGCGGTAGGCGAACGCCACCAGGATCATTGGGATGAACGCGACGATAAAGATCGCCGGCAGCTGCACTCCCACGGTCCCGACGGCGGGCCCCAGCGAACTGGTGAGGCTGTAGGCCGGAGCCACCGAGGAGATACCCAGGACGACGACGGCCAGGAGGCCCAGCTGCCCGCCCTTCAGGCCCTTGCCGGTGATGCCGTGCGTTGCTTCGCCAGCCGGGGAAGTGCTCTTCCCGTCGGGCTCGATGCTCGTGGTTTGGCTCATGACGTGCCCTTTCTAGATGGCAGCGGGCTGCTGCTGGGTGATGCAGTGAATGCCCCCGCCGCGGGCGAAGAGTTCGCGGGCATCGATGCCCACCACCTTGCGCCCGGGATATGCATCCGCGAGGATGCGGAGTGCCTTCTCGTCGTTGGGGTCGGAGAACGTGCAGGCGATGACTCCACCGTTGACCACCACATGGTTGATGTAGCTGTAGTCCACGAAGCCCTCCGGATCCGTCAGGGCAACGGGCGCCGGGACTTCGATGACCGACCATTCCCGGCCTGCAGCATCCGTGGTGGAGGACAGGAAGCTGACGATTTCGCGGCTCACCTCGTAGTCCGGGTGGGCGGGGTTCTGCTGGGAATGGACCAGCAGGGTGCCCGGGGACGGGATGGCGGCAACGATATCGACGTGCCCGCGCGTTCCGAACCGCTGTGAGTCACGGGTGAGCCCGCGCGGCAGCCAGATCACCTTTTTGGCGCCGATGGTCCTGGCCAGTTCGGTCTCCACGTCGGCCTTGCTGAGTCCGGGATTGCGGCCCGGATCAAGCTGCACCGTTTCGGTGACAAGCACCGTGCCCTCGCCGTCCACCTGGATTCCGCCGCCTTCGTTGACCAGTTCGGACACGAGGTGCCGGGCGCTGGACCGGCCGGCCACCTCGGCGGCGATCAGGGAGTCCTTGTCCCAGCTGGCCCAGTCCTGGGCACCCCAGCCGTTGAAGACCCAGTCCACGGCGCCTAGGGCGCCGTTTCCGTCCAGGACAAACGTCGGGCCGATGTCGCGCATCCAGGCGTCGTTGAGTTCCGCCGTCAGCACCTCGACGGCGGGGGACAGATAGCGTGCGGCGGTCCCGACGTCGGACGGGTCCACCACCATGGTGACCGGTTCAAACTCGACGGCGGCGTTCGCGACGGCGGCCCAGACGGAACGGGCGGCGTGCGCCGCCCCAGCCGTGTCACCGAGGGTGTAGCCGCCGGTGGGAAAGGCCATCCAGAGCCGCTCCTGGCGGGCCGTCTCGGCCGGCATGCGCCACCTGCTCACGCGCTTACCCCGGTCTCTACAAGCGCGGCGGGAGTGCCGAACGGTTCCTCGGGGCGGACCGGTTCGGTGAGCCGGGCGTAGGTGTCGGGGCGCCGGGTAGTCAGGAACGGGAACAGCGTCAGCCAGTCTTTGCGCTGGTCCAGGTCGAGGTCGGCCACGAGGACCGCCGACTCGTCGCGGGGCGCCTGGACCAGGATGCGGCCGTAGGGGTCCGAGATGAAGGAGGAGCCGTAGAAGTTCAGGCTGCCCTCCTGGCCCCAGCGGTTCGGGACCACCATGAACAGGCCGTTGGCGATGCCGTTGCCCACGATGACCTGCTGCCAGAGCGGCTGGGTGTCAAAGTCCGGGAACAGCGGCTCGGAACCGATCGCCGTCGGGTACACCAGCAGCTCGGCGCCGCCGAGGGAGTACATGCGGGCCAGTTCGGGGAACCATTCGTCCCAGCAGGTGGGCATGCCCAGCCGGGCGCCGCGAAGTTCTGCCGGGGCATGGACCTGGTAGGCATCCTCTGCGGCGGGACCTTGGCGGAAGAACTTGTCCTCGTAGTAGCCGGCGGTCACCGGGATGTGCAGCTTGTGGGTGCGGGCCAGGAGTTCGCCGGTCGGGGACACGAGGATGGAGGTGTTCAGGCCCAGGCCGTCATCCGAGCCGTCCGGGTTGCCGGCGCGCTGGTAGAGCGAGGCGTGGACGGTGATGCCGTTCCGGCGGGCGGCCTCGGCGGCAAAGCGGAACGTGGGGCCGGTCAGCAGGTCCTCGGCGGCGTCGGAGGGGCGCGGCCGGTCCTGGCCCTGCCGTGCAAGGTCATTGTCCGGAACCTGGTCTGCGGGGTAGCGGGAGAGGGTGAGCTCGGGCAGGAACACCACGGTGGCGCCCAGCCGGGCGGCCCGGTCGATGCCGTCGTTGAGTTCCGCGCGGAGTGCGGCGGTGCTGCTGTGCCAGCGGTGCTGCACAACGCCAACCCTCAAGGCGGGACGGCCGGACGGCGCTGTCCGGGCGAGGGAAGCAGGCGCGTTGAGGCAGGTTATTTCGATCATGATGATGATTACTCCAGTGAGACGACGGTCACTAAATGAATGACGTTCATTTAGTATGCACGTGCAGCGCGGACGTGGCAAGGGTTATTTGAATGCCGATCATTTATGACCCGCGAAGTAGTAAGTAAGCTGATCGTGAAATTCGGGCACCGGCGCTCCCCGTCCCGGGGCGGCTGCGGTAGCGTCGAAACCACTGGACCAATCGAGGAGGATTCATGAAGGCTTCACCGACACTGACCAACAACATGCAGGCCGTCCTGACGGACCTGATCGAACTGCACATCCAGGGCAAGCAGGCGCACTGGAACATCGTTGGAACCAACTTCAGGGATCTGCACCTTCAGCTCGACGAGATCGTCGACGCCGCCCGGGCCTTTGCCGACGACATCGCGGAGCGCATGCGCGCCCTGCATGCCCTGCCGGACGGCCGCAGCGCCACCGTGGCGAAGTCGACCCACCTTCCCTCGTTCCCTGACGGGCTCATCAACACCAAGGATGCGATCGACCGCATTGTGGCAGCGCTCGAAGCGGCCGTAGGCACCATGCGCAAGGTCCATGACGAGGTGGATGAGGAAGACCCCACCACCGCAGACCTGCTGCACACCTTCATCGAAAAGCTTGAGCAGTACGCGTGGATGGTGGGCGCCGAGAATATGAAGGCGTCGGCCAGCGTCACGCACCCTGACACCAAGTAGCCGGCCGGCGGGAAAAACCGCGCCGACGGAAACGGGCAGCCCCGGAGAACTTTCTCCGGGGCTGCCCGTTTCTGTGCCGGCTACTGGGCATGCGGTGCGGGTTGCGTGCGCTGCCGGCTACTTCGCGCGCGGGATGCGGCGAAGTACGACGGCGGCGAGCACCGACGCTCCTGCCATCAGTACCAGCGCGATCGCCGCGGTGATGTGCACGCCGGAATCGAAGGCGGCCCGGGCGGCCGCCGTGAGCCCCTCGGCCAGCGGGGCCGGGAGTGACCCGGCGAGCTCCACGGCCCCCGCCAGGGTCTCCCTGGCCTGGTTCGCCGACCCTGCCGGGACCGTCTGGGCAACGGTCTCCGGCAGGGCGAGATGCTGCTGGTATGACGCGGTCAGGATGGACCCCAGGATGGCTGTCCCGAGGAGTGAGCCCACTTCGTAGCCGGTCTCCGAAATGGCCGCGGCTGCCCCGGATTTTTCCGCCGGCACGGCGCCGAGAATCAGATCGTTCGAGATAGTCTCGGCAGAACCCACACCCAGCGCCAGGATGAGGAGGGCGGCCAGCAGCGCGGTGGGCCCGGCGTCGTGATCCCCAAACGCCACGATGCAGTAGCCGGCGGCGCTCAGCGCCAGTCCCGCGGCCACCACAAAGCCCGGCCGGACCTTCCGGACCAGCGGAACCACGAGCAAACCCGCCACCACGGTGGCCGTCAGGGCCGGCAGCATGGCAGTGCCCGACTCCGACGGTGACATGCCTTCGAGCAACTGCAGGTGCTGGGCCAGAAACAGGATGAAGCCGTTGTAGGAGAACAGCGCCAGAATGTTTGCCGTGATCGCCGTGCTGAACACGCGGTTCCTGAACAGCGAGATGTCCAGCAGCGGCGACGCGAGGACCTGCTGGCGGCGGACAAACACGAGTCCCATGGCCAAGCCAAACGCCAGAACTCCGAACGACGTCACGCCGGGTCCATGGGTGGCCAGTTCCTTGATGCCGAAGACCACGGGCACCATGGCCAGCAGCGACAGCGCCACGCTCGCCAGATCCACGCGGCCGGGATTCGGATCCTTGGATTCCGGAATGAGGAAGCGGCCCAGGACCAGTGGCGGCAGCATGATGGGCACGGCCACGAGCAGGACGGCGCCCCACCCGAACTGCTGCACCAGCCAGCCGCCAAAGATCGGCCCCAGTGCTGCGCCGCCCGAGAACCCTGCGGCCCAGATGGCCACGGCCAGCCTCCGCCTGCCCGGCTCCCGGAAGATGTTGCGGATCAGTGACAGCGTGGATGGCATGAGCATGGCGCCGAAGAATCCGAGGGCCGCGCGGCCGGCAATGAGCCATTCGGCGCTCGGGGCGAAGGCCGACGCCGCGGAGACCGCCGCAAAGCCCGAAATTCCGACCAGCAGCAGCCGGCGGCGCCCGATCCTGTCGCCGAGGCTGCCCATGGCAACGAGGAGTCCGGCGAGGACCAGGGCGTAGGCATCCACCACCCACAAAAGCTGCACGCCCGAGGGCTCGAGGCTGCGGGCGATGGCGGGAAGCGCGAACGTCAGTGCAGTGTTGTCCACGGCCACGAGGAGGACCGGAAACATGAGCAGGGCCAGGGCGAACCAGTCGCGCACGCCGCCACCGCTGGCCTGGGGTGCGGAAGTGCGCGCCGGGCGAAGGGTTGAGTGCATGGTCATGAAATAACTATACCGTCCGGACGGTATAGTTATAACCCGCGGTGGGAAACGGGCATGATGGAAGCCATGCCCAGAAAACCGGTCGCCCGCGGCGCAGTGCTCGATGCGTTTGAATCCCTCCTGATCGAGGTGGGGGAGCGCGCCGCCACCCTTGACGCCGTGGCCGCCCGTGCCGGCGTGTCCAAGGGCGGGCTCCTGTACCACTTTCCGAACAAGGAAGCGCTGATCGGTGTCCTGCTGGACCGCCTGGACGAGTTCGCGGAAGCGGATGCCCAGGCCATGGCTGCGGCTCCCGAGGGCGCGGCCGCCTACTTCATCAAATCGTCCGTCTGGGCGGACACCCCGTTGGACCGTGCCATCGTGGCTGCGACGAGGCTTGCCGAGGTGGCACACGAGGAGACGCGGCGCCGGTTCGCCCACATCCAGCAGCGGTGGCTGGATGAGATCGCCCGCGACGTCGGCCCGGGCTTGGCCAAGGCGGTCCTGTACATGGGTGACGGGCTGTACTTCAACGCCATGCTGTCCGTCGGGCCGGCAGCGACGCCGTCCGAGGCGGCGGCCGACGTCGAAAGCCTCCTGGCCGCGCTTGACCGGCTCAGGGGGTAGGCCGGCCGCGGGGTGCTCCGCCGTCGGGGGTGTGCCAGCCCACGCTGCCACAGTTTGCAGACACGATCCCGGCGTAGGACAATAGCCTCTGTGACAGCTGTCACCGCTCAATTGAATAAGCCTTTGATCTGCGGCGGGAGAGTCCTGCAAGTAGGTACAAGCAGGCGCCGTAGGAGCAAAACCTCCCCAGGAATCTCTCAGGCCCATGTACCGCCGCGGCAAGGCAACTCTGGAAAGCAGCAGGCTGCCCGCTTGAAATGATCCGCCTTCACGCGGACGGTTCAGGGCATGCTGTGCTCACCGACGGTGCAAGCGGAACTGTGCGAAAGCGCAGCGACGCGGAAACTCTCAGGTCCAATACAGAGCGGGGAGGAACCCGAATCAATGTGGCGTACCCTGCGTCGCCTTAGTTATGGAGTTCCTTTTGACCGTTAATTCAGCCTCCTCGTCCTTCGTCGACCGGCATATCGGCGCCCGCCGCCAGGCCGACGTCGAAGCCATGCTCAAGGCCGTCGGCTACGACACCGTCGACGCGCTGGTTGATACGGCAGTGCCCAACGACATCCGCCAGGACTCCGCGCTGAAGCTCGCGCCGGCCCTGAGCGAAGTGGAAGCACTCGCAGAACTCCGGAAGCTCGCGGCCAAGAACAAGACCGCCGTCCAGATGATCGGCCAGGGCTACTACGACACCGTGACGCCCCCGGTGATCCGCCGCAACGTCCTTGAGGCACCCGCCTGGTACACCGCGTACACCCCCTACCAGCCGGAGATCTCCCAGGGCCGCCTTGAGGCCCTGCTGAACTTCCAGACCATGGTCCAGGACCTGGTGGGCCTGCCCATCGCCAACGCCTCGCTGCTGGATGAAGCGACCGCGGTGGCCGAGGCCGTGCTGCTGATGCGCAGGGCCAATAAGACCGCAGGTCAGAAAGCAGGCGCCCACGACGGCAAGACGGTCCTGGATGCGGACTGCCTGCCGCAGACCATTGCCATCGTCAAGGGCCGCGCCGAAGCCCTCGGCTTCGAGGTGGAGGTGGCGGACCTCTCGAAGGGACTGCCCGACGGCGACATCAACGGCGTTGTCCTCCAGCAGCCCGGTGTCTCCGGCCGCGTCTTTGACCACAGTGAGGTCATCGCCGCCGCCAAGGAGCGCGGCGCCCTGGTGACGGTGGCCGCTGACCTGTTGGCTCTGACCCTGATCACGCCTCCGGGCGAGCAGGGCGCGGACATCGCCGTCGGCTCCGCCCAGCGCCTGGGCGTTCCGCTGTTCTACGGCGGCCCGCACGCCGCCTACATGGCCGTGCAGAAGGGTCTTGAACGCTCCCTGCCCGGCCGCCTGGTGGGCGTCTCCAAGGACTCCGCCGGCGTTCCCGCGTACCGCCTCGCGCTGCAGACCCGCGAGCAGCACATCCGCCGCGAGAAGGCCACGTCCAACATCTGCACGGCGCAGGCGCTGCTGGCCATCGTTGCCTCCATGTACGCCGTCTACCACGGTCCCGAGGGCCTGAAGGCAATCGCCGAAACCGCCCACGGCCACGCGAAGACCCTGGCTGCATCGCTCAAGGCCGCCGGCCTGGACGTCCTGCACACCAGCTTCTTCGACACCGTGACGGTTTCCGTTCCGGGCAAGGCCGCCGGCATCATCGCCGCCGCCGAGCAGAAGGGCATCAACCTCCGCAGCATCGACGCCGACACCATTGGCATCTCCACCGATGAAACAACGACGCCGGCCATCGTGGCCAACCTTCTCGCCGCCTTCGGCGCCGGGGCAGTGGAGGCGACTGACGGTTTCGCCCTGGACGCCGCCGTCGAACGTTCCTCCGCGTACCTGCAGCACCCGGTGTTCAACACGCACCGCTCCGAAACCCAGCTGCTGCGCTACATCCGCAAGCTCTCCGACCGCGACCTGGCCCTGGACCGCACCATGATCCCGCTGGGCTCCTGCACCATGAAGCTGAACGCCACGGCCGAGATGGAAGCCATTTCCTGGCCTGAGTTCGCCTCGATCCACCCGTTCGCCCCGGATTCCCAGACCGAGGGATGGCGTGAACTGATCGCCGACCTCGAGGCGCAGCTGACCGAGATCACCGGCTACGACCAGGTGTCCATCCAGCCCAACGCCGGATCCCAGGGCGAGCTCGCCGGGCTCCTGGCCATCCGCGGCTATCACCTGTCCCGCGGCGACCAACAGCGCAATATCTGCCTGATCCCCGCCTCGGCGCACGGCACCAACGCCGCCTCGGCCGTCCTGGCCGGCATGAAAGTGGTCGTCGTGGCCACCGCCGCCGACGGCACCATCGACCACGCGGACCTGTACGCCAAGATCGAGGCGCACAAGGATGCGCTCTCCTGCATCATGATCACCTACCCGTCCACGCACGGCGTGTACGACGCCGACGTCCGTGAGGTCTGCGACGCCATCCATGCGGCCGGCGGCCAGGTGTACATCGACGGGGCCAACCTCAACGCGCTCGTCGGGCTCGCGCAGCCGGGCAAGTTCGGCGGCGACGTCTCGCACCTGAACCTGCACAAGACCTTCTGCATCCCGCACGGCGGCGGCGGACCCGGCGTCGGCCCGGTCGCGGCCAAGGCCCACCTGGCCCCCTTCATGCCGGGCAACGCTGCTGATCCGGCCAACGGCGCGGACGGCACCCCCATCTCGGCCTCCAAGTACGGCTCCGCCGGCGTGCTGCCCATCTCCTGGGCGTACGTGAAGCTCATGGGCGGCAGCGGCCTGACCGAGGCCACCAAGTCCGCGCTGCTCGCTGCGAACTACGTTGCCGCCAGCCTCAACGATTTCTTCCCCGTGCTCTACACGGGCGAAGGCGGCCTCGTGGCACATGAGTGCATCCTGGACCTGCGCGAGCTCACGGCCCGGACCGGCGTCACCGCCGAGGACGTGGCCAAGCGCCTGATCGACTACGGCTTCCACGCACCCACGCTGGCGTTCCCGGTGGCCGGTACCCTGATGGTCGAACCCACCGAGTCCGAGGACCTGGGCGAGATCGACCGGTTCATCAAGGCCATGATCGCCATCCGCGGCGAGATCGACCAGGTCGCCAGCGGCGACTTCACCGTGGAGAACAGCCCGCTGCGCAACGCACCGCACACCGCTGCGGCTGCGATCAGCTCCGACTGGGACCGCGCCTACCCGCGGGAGCAGGCCGTCTTCCCCGTGCCCACGCTCAAGCAGGACAAGTACTTCCCGCCGGTGGGCCGCATCGACGGCGCAGCAGGCGACCGCAACCTGGTCTGCTCCTGCCCGCCGATCGAAGCCTTCGAGAACTAGATTCGTCCGGTGGTTGAGCCTCTCGAAACCCGGGTGTTGAGCGTGTCGAAACCCCGGGCCCATAGGCTCGACCACCGCCCCACCTAAAGGACCCCTCAATGACTGAGAACTACACTGCCCTTTACGAGGAGCACAAGAAGCTGGGCGCCTCGTTCACCGACTTCGGCGGCTGGCAGATGCCGCTCAAGTACGGCTCTGAACTCGCCGAGCACCACGCCGTCCGCAACTCGGCCGGCATCTTCGACCTCTCACACATGGGCGAAGTCTGGGTCACCGGCCCGGACGCCGCCGCGTTCCTCGACTACGCCCTCGCCGGCAAGATCTCCGCCATGGCCGTCGGCAAGGCCAAGTACTCCCTGATCTGCAACGAGGACGGCGGCATCATCGACGACCTCATCGTGTACCGCCGGCCGGTGGACGCCGAGGGCCACGACCGGTTCCTGGTTGTGCCCAACGCCGGCAACGCTAAAGTGGTGGCCGAGGCTCTCGCCCAGCGGGCTGGATCTGCCCGGGAAGGCGGGTTCGAGGTTGCCGTCGACGACGTTTCCGCCGCCACATCACTGATCGCCGTCCAGGGTCCGAAGGCCGAAGGCATCCTGCTCCGCCTGGTCCCGGCAGAACAGCACGAGCTGGTGACCGGACTCAAGTACTACGCCGCCGTCGAGGTTTCCTTCCTGGTGGGCGGCGCCAGCCGGACCCTGCTCCTGGCCCGCACCGGGTACACCGGTGAAGACGGCTTCGAGATTTTCGTGGAGAACGACGACGCCGCCGCACTTTGGCAGTCGATCGTCGCCATCGCGGACGAGGGGGAGCTGACGCCGTCCGGTCTCGCCTCCCGCGATTCGCTCCGCCTCGAGGCCGGCATGCCGCTGTACGGCAACGAGCTCTCCCTCGAGGGCGATCCGTTCGCCGCCGGCCTCGGCCCCGTCGTCGCGCTGTCCAAGGAAGGCGACTTCGTGGGCAAGGCCGCGCTGGCAGCCAAGAAGGAAGCCGGCGCCGGTTCCACCTCGGGCCGCAAGCTCGTGGGTCTCAAGGGCCTGGGCCGCCGCGCCGGCCGTGGGCACTACCCGGTGCTCAAGGACGGCAACGTCGTCGGTGAAGTCACGTCCGGCCAGCCCAGCCCGACCCTCGGCTACCCGGTTGCCATGGCCTACGTCGACGTCGCCTACGCCGAACCCGGCACGGCACTGGACATCGACCTGCGCGGCAAGGCGGAGCCGTTCGAAGTCGTCGCACTGCCTTTCTACAAGCGCTCCAAGTAGCCCGCTGGTAGAGCCTGTCGAAACCGGCGGCGAAACCGTTCCCGGCTCCGGGGCCGGCTGGCCCCAGTTTTCACGCGTGCTGCTCCTTCGTCGCTTTGACGCACGCTTTCGAAAACCGCGGCCAGCCACCCCTCGAGGGCCGCTCACCTTTGGCCGGTAGTCAGGGCACAACCGTCCTCCGGACCAGCGCCTTCGAAAGCCAAAGGTGCTGGGGGAGGGGCCGCGAACCGCTGGTTGAGCCTGTCGAAACCGAGCTCCTCAGGATCATTGCTTTGGAACGCCGAAGGTGCTGGAGAGGAGCCGCCTACCCGTGGTGGGCTCCTCAGAGACGCGGAAGCCACGGTTGCTGCCCGGAGAACTCTTGGCCCCGAAAACTGAACCGAGTAGCGGCGGGTGAGGGGATTCCGGAAGCGTGCGTCTAAGGGAGCGTCGCGTCCGCTCAGCGGGCGCCTTCGCGACCGAGCACGCGGAGGATTTCCCTCACTCTCCACCCAACGCACTCCCCGCTGTACGGAAACATACGATTTCGAAAGTTAGGAAAAACAAATGGCAAAAGTTGCCGCTGAACTGCAGTACTCCGACGAACACGAGTGGGTCTCCCGCGAGGACGGGAACGTTGTGTCGATTGGCATCTCCGCCGTGGCCACCGACGCCCTCGGCGACATTGTCTACGTGGACCTGCCTGAAGTCGGCTCGGCCGTGACCGCGGGGGAGACCTGCGGCGAGGTGGAGTCCACCAAGTCCGTCTCGGACCTGTACTCCCCGGTGACGGGTGAGGTTACGGAGATCAACCCGGTTGTCGTCGAGGACCCGGCTCTGATCAACAATGATCCGTACGGCGCCGGCTGGCTGTTCAAGGTGGCCGCTGATTCCGAGGGTCCGCTGCTGTCGGCCGAGGAATACGCTTCGAAGAACGGCGGCGAGCTGTGAGCGCGGCGGGTGCCGCAGGCACCGAGACCGTGGCTTTCGAGCAGGTCGTATCCCCGAGCCTGAATGCGGAACTCGCGGAGCTGGACCCGGAGATCGCGGCCAAGATCGACGACGAGCTTGGCCGCCAGCGCTCGGGCCTGGAGATGATCGCGTCGGAGAACCACACCGCCGCGGCCGTGATGCAGGCACAGGGGTCGGTGCTGACCAACAAGTACGCCGAGGGCTACCCGGGCAAGCGTTACTATGGCGGCTGCGAGCACGTTGACGTGATCGAGCAGCTTGCCATCGACCGGGTGAAGGCCCTGTTTGGTGCAGGGTTCGCGAACGTGCAGCCGCACTCCGGCGCGCAGGCCAACGCCTCGGTGATGCACGCGCTGATCAAGCCAGGGGACACCATCATGGGCCTGAACCTGGCCCACGGCGGCCACCTGACCCACGGCATGCGGATCAACTTCTCCGGCCGCCTTTACAACGTGATCCCATACCAGGTCCGCGAAGAGGACCACCGGATCGACATGGCCGAGGTGGAGCGCCTGGCCCAGGAACACAAGCCGCAGCTGATCGTCGCCGGCTGGTCCGCCTACGCCCGGCAGCTGGACTTCGCCGAGTTCCGCCGGATCGCCGACTCCGTGGGTGCCTACCTGATGGTGGACATGGCGCACTTCGCCGGGCTGGTTGCCGCCGGACTGCACCCGTCACCGGTCCCGCACGCGCACGTCACGACGTCGACGACGCACAAGACCCTCGCCGGTCCGCGCGGCGGCATCATCCTGACCAACGACGCCGACATCGCCAAGAAGATCAACAGCGCCGTGTTCCCGGGCCAGCAAGGCGGACCGTTGGAGCACATCATCGCCGGCAAGGCAGTGGCGTTCAAGATCGCCGCGTCCCCGGAGTTCAAGGAGCGCCAGGAGCGTGTCCTTACCGGTGCCCGGATCCTGGCTGATCGCCTGGTCCAGCCGGATGTCACCGCCAAGGGGATTAACGTGATCTCCGGCGGCACCGACGTTCACCTGGTGCTGGTGGACCTGCGCAACTGCGAACTCGATGGCCAGCAGGCCGAGGACCGACTCGCGGAGATTGACATCACCGTCAACCGCAACGCCGTCCCGTTCGACCCGCGCCCGCCGATGGTTACCTCCGGCCTCCGGATCGGCACCCCGGCTCTCGCGACGCGTGGCTTCGGTGAAGCCGCCTTCGCCGAGGTCGCGGACATCATTGCGGAGGCCCTGATTGCCGACGCCGGCGCGGACCTTTCGGGCCTGCGTCACCGTGTGGAGGCACTCGCCGAAGCCCACCCGCTCTACCCGTCAGTACAAGACCTCGCCGCGGCAAAAACCGCGTAGCGTGGATTAAATGGAGCACGACGGCGGGCGGCCGCCACAAGCCGCCGACCGCCGTCGAGTCTCCCGGCGGCAGGACCGTCAACCGCGGCTCTGCAGCCTACCGGCAGGACCATCTGCTGGATCACAGCATTAGTTAGGAACCGACCATGGCCGTTGGCGTCTTCGACCTCTTCTCTATCGGAATAGGCCCATCCAGTTCCCACACGGTGGGTCCCATGCGGGCTGCCGCGGTATTCGCCGAGGAGCTTAAGGCGTCCGGCAAGTTGCAGGACGTGGCGTCGCTGCGGGTGGACCTGTACGGCTCGCTCGCGGCGACCGGGCACGGGCACGGAACCATGACGGCGATTCTGCTCGGCCTGGAGGGCTTCCATCCCGAGCTGATTCTTCCCGGTGAGGTCGAGGAACGGCTGGCGTCGATCGACGCGACCGGAACCCTGCAGCTGGCCGGGTCCGTCGCCCTGCCCTACGGGGTGAAGGATATGGTCCTGCGGCCGCTGACCGTGCTGCCGAGGCACACCAACGGCATGACGTTCGCCGTGTCCGACGCCGAGGGGACCGTGCTTCACGAGGCGACGTTCTTCTCCGTGGGCGGCGGCTTCATTGTCCGCGAGGGCGAGGAGGACGCGGCCCAGCAGGAGCTCGATGAGTCCAAGAAGGAGCTGCCGCTGCCGTTCCGGACCGCCGCGGAACTGCTGGAGCACTGCGGCGCCCAGGGCCTGTCCATCGGTGAGGTCATGCTGGTCAACGAGCGCGCCTCCCGTTCGGAAGAGGAGATCCGGGAGGGCCTGCTGCACATCTATTCGGTGATGGAGGGCTGCGTGGCAGTCAGCCTGAAGCGTGAGGGGCTGCTGCCCGGCGGGCTCAAGGTCCGCCGTCGTGCGCCGGACTGGCACGAACGGCTGCTGAAGGAGAGCCGGGACCATGATCCCGACTACCGGGACCCGAAGTACTGGCAGGAGTGGGTGAACCTGATTGCCCTGGCAGTCAACGAGGAGAACGCGTCCGGCGGGCGGGTGGTGACGGCGCCGACGAACGGCGCGGCCGGCATCATCCCGGCCGTTCTCTACTACGCGCTGCACTTCGCGCCCGGGATGGACCAGGCGACCCAGGAGGACCGCGACGACGTGGTGGTGCGTTTCCTGCTGACGGCCGGTGCCGTCGGGGTGCTTTATAAGGAGCAGGCGTCCATTTCCGGTGCGGAGGTGGGCTGCCAGGGTGAGGTGGGCTCGGCGTCGTCGATGGCGGCTGCCGGGCTTGCCGAGGTCATGGGCGGCACGCCGGCGCAGGTGGAGAACGCCGCTGAGATCGCCATGGAACACAACCTGGGCCTGACGTGTGACCCGATCGGCGGGCTGGTCCAGGTGCCCTGCATTGAGCGGAATGCGATCGCTGCCGCGAAGGCCATCAACGCGGCCAAGATGGCGTTGTGGGGCGACGGCTCGCACCGGGTCTCGCTGGACGAGGTCATCGTGACCATGCGCGAGACCGGCAAGGACATGAGCTCGAAGTACAAGGAAACCGCGATGGGCGGCCTCGCCGTCAACGTCGTCGAGTGCTGACCTAGTTGTTGAGGGCCGCCCAGAGGTTGAGGCTCGCCGCGAAGATGATCCACGACAGGTACGGCAGCATCAGCAAACCGGCGGCGCGTCGGATCGGCCCGAACATGAGTACGGTGGCGGCGACGGCCAGCGCCAGCACAAAGATGATGCCCAGCGCCAGCCAGAGCGCGGCCGAACCCCAGACCGGATACAGCCCGAAGAACACGGGCGTCCACGCCAGGTTCAGGGCAAGCTGCACGCCGTAGACGGTGAGCGCAGCCCGGCGGTTCGGGCTGCGGCTCCGCCAAACGAGCCAGGCCGCCACCGCCATGGCCGTGTACAGCACGGTCCAGACCGGCCCGAACACCCAGTTGGGCGGAGACCACGGCGCCTTGTCAGCCGCCGCGTACCAGCCGGTGACGTTGCTGATGGTCGCCTGCGAACCCAGCCAGGCCACCAGGGCGGAGGCTGCCAGGAATGCCACGAGTACGGCCAGTTCGACGGTGGTGCTCCGCGGCTTGGGGTGCCGGCCATCACCTCTGGTGCCGGCGCCTCTTCCGGCTCCTGCGGCCGGCACGCGCTCGCTGCTGTCCATTGCTCTACAGTTGCCAAGGGCGCAGCCAGAGTCAAGGCGGTTATCTCACCGCGCCGGCCGGCGTCACCGCGGCGGGCGGCCAGATTGTCAGGCGGGCATGCCACCATGGGAACCATGGGCGAAGGCTACGATCCCGGCTTCCTGCGTGAGGCCCTTGACCTGCCGGGCCCGGACGCGTCCACGGTCCTCCTCGACTACACCCACTTCTCGGTGCGGCTGTTGCCGGCACGCAGGCTCGCAGCCGTGACCGGCGTCAACATCAACGGACAGGCACTGGTGCCGCTTGGGCGCGAGGGAACCTGGCACTACGACCCCCGGGTGCCGCGGGGGCTCCAGGCCGGACCGGAAGTTTACCAGCACAACGACCTCGACCGGGGCCACCTTGTCCGCCGCCTGGACCCCGTCTGGGGTGATGACAGCACCGCACAGACCGCAAACCAGGACACCTTCACCTACCCGAATGCGGCGCCGCAGGCAGCTGCCTTCAACCAGGGCAAGGAACTCTGGGCTGGCCTGGAGGACCACGTGCTCAACCATGCCGGCCAGTACGACGCCAGGATCAGCGTCTTCACCGGACCCGTCCTGGACCCCGGCGACCTCCCCTACCGGGGCATCCAGATACCCCGCAAATTCTGGAAGATCGCGGCCTGGACCATGGATGGGCGGCTGGCCGCGGCCGGTTTCCTGCTGGACCAATCCCCGCTCCTCGGCCCGGAGGAACTGGCCCGGGCCGTCAGGGAACGCCTGCTGGCGGACGAGCCACCGCCGCTGGGGCCCTACCGCGCCTTCCAGGTCCCCATCCCGCACATTGCTGACCTGACCGGGATGGTGCTGACACGCCTGGCCGGCGCCGACCGGTTCACGGCCGGCACCCCGGAAGGCGGGCCGGGCCCGGCAGCGATAGCGCTGACGGACCTTCGGCAGGTGCGGCTCTGACCAGGATCACGTGCCCGCCGCACGCGGTCCGGGAGGCCGGACGGATAGACTTGAGGCTGCTTCTCCGGCATCTGCACGAAACGTAAGCGAAGATTGGACACGGCACACTTGCGAGAATTCACTGCCCGCTTTGCCACCTCCGAAGAGGTTGCCAACTGGGACTCCCACGTCACCGCGAATCCGAACGGCGGAAACCTGCTGCAGTCGGAGGCCTTCGCCGAGGTCAAGCAGCACTTCGGCTGGAAGACCCTGCACCTCGTCTACGAAACAGCCGACTACACGAGCTACAACCTGGTACTGGAAAAGAGCTTCCCGGTGCTGGGCAAGCTCTGGTACCTCATCAAGGGGCCGGACGTTGCCGGCGTCGAGGACATCCCGGGGATTGCCGCGGCAAACGCAGAGTTCGTCAAGCGCGCACGGCTGGGCGTCTTCGCCATCAAGATCGAGCCGGACATCATCCTTAGCGACGCCGCCCGCCGGGTCATCGAGGGGGCGGGGCTGGTCAAGACGCACAATCTGCAGCCCAACGACTCGACCGCACTGCTGGATATTTCGCCCGAGGAGAACCAGCTGCTCCGCAACCTTCACTCACGGGGACGGAACGCCGTCCGCCGCGCCATCCGTGAGGGCGTCGAAGTGCACAACGTTGACCCCAGCGAGGAAAACTTCAAGTCTATGTACGCCCTGATGACCGACACTGTCCAGGCGAAGTCGCAGGTCCGGGTCCGCGAGTACGGGTACTACCGCCAGTTCTGGACGAACTTCATCAAGCGCGGCCAGGGCAGGCTCATGTTTGTGTACGAAAACGGCGTTCCCTCGGTGGGCGCGTTCGTCATCAACTACGGCCGCAAGGGCACCTACAAGGACGGCGGGTCCCTGCAGAAACGCAACCAGTACGGTGATTCGCACCTGGTGCAGTGGACTGCGATCAACCAGCTCAAGGAGCTGGGCTGCACCGAATACGACTTCTGCGGAACGCCGCCCAGCGACAAGCTCAAGGACACGTCGAATCCCTTCCACGGGCTGGGGCTTTTCAAGACCAGTTTCAGCAAGACAGTCACTGATTTCGTCGGCTGCTATGACCAGGTCATCAGCCCGTTGAAGTACAAGGCGTGGATTGTTGCGGGCGAACGCGTCGCCCGGCAGCTGTACACGCGGCGCACCGGGCAGCAGTTTTACTGAGGCATGAACGGCTGAGGCACTGAACGGCTAAGGCACTGAACGGAGGGAGCCCCGATGACTAAAGAACCCCGCGGCGCCAACCGGCCGCCCACGGACGGGCTGCCCAAGACGGAGCCGCTCACCGCCTCTCAGCTGCACCAGAACGCGGCCGCCAAGCGCATGCTGCGCCGTTTGGTGCAGGGGGAAAATCCGCCGACGGCGCCGCTGAGCATCGTGGACCGGCTCGCCGGGAGCCCCTACGCCAATCCCATGATTCAGGTGAGCGGGATCGATGAGTCTGCCCGCAAGACGATGGACTTTGCGCTGCATCTTGCCGAGTCCATGTTCCGCTACGGTGCCGGCGCCCTTGAGGTGGAAACAAGCATCATTGCCGTGACGGCTGCGCTGGGGCTGAAAAACATCGAGGTGGACATCACCAACCAGTCCGTGGGCATCAACTATGCAGCCAAGGACCAGACACCCATCACCCTTCTGCGGGTGGTCCGTTCCTGGACGAACAACTATGCGGGGCTTGCCCAGGTGCACCAGCTGGTCACCGATATCGTGGCCGGAGGCGTCGGCCGCGATGAGGCCGTCCGCCGGCTCGACGAGATCGTCCGCCGCCCCAAGCCGTTCCCGCGCTGGATGGTGACAGTGGCGTTCGCGGTGTTCGCGGCCGTGTTCGTGGCCGTCATTGGCGGCGGTCCGGGCGCCTCGGCCGTCGCGTTCGGCTCCAACCTGCTCATCAGCCTGGTGGCCCGGAAGCTGGGCCGCTGGCGGACTCCTGACTTCTTCATCACGGCGGCCTGTTCCTTTGTGGTGACGGTCATCGCGCTGCTCCTGTGGAGGTTCGGCAGTCCCGTGGGGATCCGGTTGGCCCCCGCCATTGTGGTGGTGGGCGGAATCCTGTTGCTGCTGCCCACCGGGCGGCTCGTGTCCTCGGTCCAGGATGCCATCAACGGCTTTCCCGTCACGGCGGCCGGACGGTTCCTGTCCACCCTGCTGACGTTCGGGGCCGTCGTCGCCGGGATCGCCGTCGCGTTTGTGGTGGGGGACAGGATCGGCATGGAGCCGATCGACGTCACGGAGACCTTCCCGCCGGCCTATCCGCTGTGGGTGCAGGTGATCCTGGTTGCCGTCGCTGTCGTGGCGATCGGCGTTACGGAACAGACCGACTGGAAGCTGCTGCTTCCGACGGCGGCCGTTGGTGTGGTGGGGCACCTGGCCCTCATCGGCGGCGAGGCGATCGGCATTGGGCCGCGGTTCTCGCCGGCGCTCGCCGCTGTGGTGATCGGCCTGCTGGCCCGCGTGGTGGCATTGAAGATGGGCGCCCCGCAGCTGGTGGTCGCCGTGCCGGCCGGTCTGATTCTCCTGCCCGGACTCACCATTTTCCGGTCGATGTACGTCCTGACCATCGAGGAGTCCGAGATCCTGCTCGGGGCGGGCGGGATGCTCAGCGCCGGGGCGATCGTGTTTGGCGTAGCGGGCGGCATTGTTCTTGGTGACACGCTGGCACGGCCGCTCACGCGGAGCCTCGCCAGCAATGAGCGGCGGCGGTCCCGCCGCCGCTAGGGCCCGTTAGATCCTGCGGGGTTAAACCTCGCCTATCGGGAGTTTCTTCTCGGCCTGGAAGACGTCCTCGACGCGGCCCTTGGCCCAGTAGCCGGAGAGCGAAACCTGGCTGCGGTCCAGGCCGTGCTCGCGGAACAGCACGTCCCGCAGGCCCTTCATGTAGCCGCGCTCACCGTGCGCAAAAACGTTCACGCGGCCCTCGGGCCAGGCGGCGTTGCGCACTGCCTCCACGAGCAGGTCGCTCTCGCCGGCGGGAACGTCCGCGCGCCGCAGCCAGACCAGCTCGAGCCCGGCCGGCGCAGCAATTTCCTGGACGTCGGCCTCCGTCCCTACTTCGATGAACGCCAGGCCGCGGGCGTCCGCGGGAAGGGCCTCGATGACGGCGGCCACTGCCGGCAACGCGGCCTCGTCCCCGGCCAGCAGGTACCAGTCAGCGGCCGGATCCGGGTTGTAGCCTCCTCCGGGTCCGGTGAAGATGAGGCTGTCGCCCGTTTCGGCCGCAGCAGCCCAGGGGCCGGCGAGGCCCTCGTCCCCGTGGACCACGAAATCAATGGCCAGTTCGCCGGCGGCCGTGTCCACCCACCGGACAGTGTAGGTCCGGGTGTGCGGCCACTGCTCCCGGGGCATGGTTTCCCGGATGGACCAAAGGTCCAGTGGCTGGGGGTAGTCCACCCCGGGCTGGGGAAAGACGATCTTGACGTACCGGTCCACGAAATCGTTGTTGACGTAATCAGCGAACCCCGGGCCGCCGGCGACGATCCGCACCATGTGCGCGGAAAGCTGCTCCCGGCGAAGGACGGTCAGGGTGACCTGCGGCCGGGATTTTTTCGTGGCGGAGGTAGTGGCCGGAAGGGAAGTCATGCAGGTAAGCCTAGCCTAAGTACCGTGGCGGGACGGCCGGGAGTTCCCAGTTGACAGGCTCTGCGCCCTGCTCCGTCAGCAGCGCGTTGGCGCGGCTGAACGGCCTGGAGCCGAAGAATCCCCGCGAGGCGGAGAGCGGGCTGGGGTGGGCGCTGGCCACCACAGGTGTGCCGCCCAGCAGGGGGCGGACGCTCTCGGCGTCCTTCCCCCAGAGCACAGCGACGAGCGGCGCTGCGGTTCCCTCCGCTGTCCGGCGGCCGGCGACGGCGGCCACAGCCGCCGTCGTGATCGTTTCCCAGCCTTTGCCTCGGTGGGACCCGGCAGCACCCTCACGCACGCTCAGCACCCGGTTGAGCAACAAAACGCCCTGGTCCGCCCACGCACCGAGGTCACCATGGATCCGCGGCGGGAGGCCCAGATCCGATGCGAGCTCCTTGTAGATGTTGGCCAGGCTGCGCGGGATGGGGCGGGTGGCGCCGTCCACGGAAAAGGCGAGGCCCACAGCATGTCCGGGAGTCGGGTAGGGATCCTGGCCCACGATCAGGACCCGTACGCCGTTCAACGGCTGCCGGAAGGCCCGGAGGACGTTCGACGCCGAGGGCAGCACCCGCTGCCCCGCCGCCTCCTCGCCGGCGAGGAAGGACAGCACAGACCGCAGCTCCGCCTCCACTCCCGCCAGCGCATCCGCCCAGTCGGGTGCCATCAACTCGCCGAGGGGGAGCCCGGCCAGCTCCGCAAAGTCCGGGCCAGCTGCCATTGCGGGCTCGAGGTCGAAGAGCGGTTCAGGTTCCGTCACGGTGTCCATTCTCCCGCACGGCTGTCCCTGGCCCGCTGCAGCCGTCGGTGAATCGGCGGCGGGTGCCGCCGCGCCTCAAATGACAAGGCTGTTATTCCTCCGTAACATAGGGGAGGTACTTTGACCGGATTCAGCTAAGGAGAGCGCAGTGGCCGAGCCGTTGCAGGACCACCTCGCGGAGCGGGATTCAGGGCGGGATTCAGGGCGCGATTCATCGCTTGAACGCGGGCTGCGGGGCGGCTCGCTGCTGGACGACTTCACGCCCAGGGATTCGCCACTGAGCGAGCGGGAGCAGCAGATTCTCGCCCTGGAACGGCAATGGTGGAAGTACGCCGGCGCCAAGGAACAGGCCATCCGCGAGCTCTTTGACCTGTCCGCGACGCACTACTACCAGATCCTTAATGCCCTCATTGATACAGAGCACGCGCTGGCCCACGACCCCATGCTCGTGAAGAGATTGCGTAGACTACGTACGTCACGTCAGCGGGCCCGCACTGCCCGCCGCCTTGGATCTGACGCGTAACTGCCAGTGCCGGACTGCCGGCGAAACCAACGAGGACGCCTGTTTACCATGACTAATTTTGCCCGGGACGAATTCGACAGGGTGCCTGAGGTCTCCTCCCGGCAGGGCGTACACCGCGCTGTCTCCGCGCCGTCGCGCCCGAAGTTGTGGCCGATCCTTTCCGTGGGAATCGGGGCACTCGCCGTCGGACTGGTTGCTTTTTTCCTGCTGCCCCAGCTGGGTTTCCAGCCCGCCATCGCGCCGCGGCCGGCCGCGGCGGCAGGCACTTCCACGGCCTCGGCCAGCCCCACGGCGACGCCTTCTGCAAGTGCGACGCCCAGCGCCTCGGCCTCAGCCTCAGCCTCAGCGTCGGCGTCCGCCTCCGACCCGGCTTCGCCCTCTGCGCTGGAGCCCGCCACCTCGGAAACCATTGCCCCTGCAGCGGTGGACAAGTCGCAGCCGGTCGCCATTTTCAATGGAACGCTGACTTCCGGACTCGCCGGACGTGTAGGTGCCACAGTCAAGTCCGACGGCTGGGTGCTCGGTGAGGTGGCCAACTGGCAGGGTGCTCCCCAGCAACAGTCGGTGATCTTCTACTCGGACGCTGCCCACAGGGCCAACGCCGAGGCGCTCGCTGCCTTGCTGAACATCCCCACACTGGTGGAGAGTGCGGACTTCCCGACGCCCGTTGCGGTGGTGCTGGGCCCCGGCTACGAGTAGCTATTCCGGTTACGCCTAAATAACTATTGCCTCCGCTGCCGTCGGCCGGCCTGCGTCTGCAAGGGCCTGACTGGATAGAGTGATGACAGGCTTCAAGGCGTAATTTACGGCACACACCGACGTGGGCCTTACGGGAGCAACCTGAAAGTGTGGGGATCATGGCATTGGGAACCGTGAAGTGGTTCAACGCGGAAAAGGGCTACGGCTTCATCACCGTTGACGATTCGGGCGACGACGTCTTTGTGCACTGGTCGGCCATCCAGACTGACGGGTACCGGGCGCTGGATGAGGGCCAGCGCGTGGAGCTTGAAGTGGGCGAAGGCGAAAAAGGCCCGCAGGCAGAAAAGGTCCGGCCCGTCTAGTGGCACGACGCATGGGATTCCGGGGTTCCGCCGTCTGGGGCGCCGCCGTCGTGATGACGCTGGGTGCCTGCTCCGGATCCGGGGACAACGCCCGGACGGCTCCGGTTGAAGCCAGCGGCGACGGGACCCTGCGGATCGGGCTGATCCTCGACAACACCGGACCCCAGACCTTCCTGAACGCCGCACAACTGGCCGCGGCCAAGCTCGCCGTCCAGCAGATCAACGCGGCGGGCGGGCACAAGGGCCGGCCCGTGGAGCTGCTGCCCGAAACCACCGGCAGCGACACCGCCGCGCAGGCCCGGAAGCTAGCCGACGCCAAGGCGGACGTCGTGATCGGTCCCACCGATTCCAGCCGGGCGCCGGCCGCCATCGACGTGCTGTCCAAAGCCAGGATCACGCTCATCTCTCCCGCCAACACGGCACCCGAACTTAGCGGCTACAAGAGCGGCGGCTACTACTTCCGCACGACGGCGGCTGACATCGCACAGGCTCCCGTCCTGGTGAAACTCGCCAAGGACGGCGGCGCCAAGAGCCTCGCGGTGGTCTACGAGGACGGCAGCTACGGCCAGGCCATCTCTGCAGCAGTGTCCGCTTCCGCCAAGGCCGGCGGGCTGGACCCGGTCACCGTCTCCGGCTTCAAGGCGGGCGAGGCGAAGAAGTCCGCGGCCACTGCCCGCGACGCGGCGCCGGACGCCGTCGTCGTCATTGCCCGGGACGGTGCGCAGGGCGCCATCGCCGAGCTCACCAACGCCGGGCTGCCGGGCAATAAACTCATCCTGGGCGACGGCGCCTTCAGGCAGTACGGGTCCGCTCTCGGTTCGAAGTCGCTGGAGGGGGCGCGCGTCCTGGTGCCCGGGGTCTTCCCCTCGGCGCATTTCCAGGCTGAACTCGTGGCCATCGATGCGGGGCTCAAGGACACGACGTTCGCGGCCGAGGCCTTTGATGCCGTGAACCTCGCGGCCCTGGCCGCCGCTGCGGCAGAGGACGACGCCGGTGCCTCCATCGCCGGTACGCTCATCTCCGTTTCCGGCGGCACTTCCGGCAGCCGGGCGTCCGCCTCGCCGTCCGGCCAGCGGGCCGTCTGCTCGACGTACAAGGACTGCCTGGCCGCCATCCGGGACGGAAAGGCCATTGACTACGACGGCGAGTCAGGGCCAATCCGCTTCGATGCGAACGGAGACGTCACTGCCGCGAAGTACATGGTGTTCACCTACGGAGCCGACAACAAGGCCAAGCTCACGGGCAGCGAGGCCGCCGGCAGGGCTGCCGGCTGATCGCTGGCAGCGAATACTCCGCCCGTTCGCAGGATAAACAGACACATCTGCTTGCACTCTCCCCGGGGGAGTGCTAATTATTGATTAGCACTCCAGCGTGCCGACTGCTAATGGGTCGTCCGGTTCAGGCCGGCAGCACCCAGGCGGCGGCGCACGGAGCGAAAGAAACACCTGGTTGGGGTGAGATCCGGACCGTCGGGCATACAGAGGCCTGCGGAAAGGATCGTCCGTCGCGGGCACCGCAGCGAGGTTCCTTCTTAACGACTGTCCCGAAAGGACTATTGCCGTTATGGCCAAGATCATTGCATTTGATGAAGAGGCACGCCGCGGTCTTGAGCGGGGCCTGAACATCCTCGCCGACGCCGTCAAGGTCACCCTCGGCCCGCGTGGCCGCAACGTCGTCCTCGAAAAGAAGTGGGGCGCCCCCACGATCACCAACGATGGTGTTTCCATCGCCAAGGAGATCGAGCTGGACGATCCCTACGAGAAGATCGGCGCCGAGCTGGTCAAGGAAGTTGCCAAGAAGACGGATGACGTCGCTGGTGACGGCACCACCACGGCCACCGTTCTGGCCCAGGCGCTGGTCAAGGAAGGCCTGCGCAACGTCGCGGCCGGCGCTGACCCGCTGTCCCTCAAGCGCGGCATCGAGAAGGCCGTTGAAGCCGTAACCGCCGAACTGCTGAACTCCGCCAAGGAAATCGAAACCAAGGAAGAGATCGCAGCCACGGCTTCCATCTCCGCCGGTGACGACGAAATCGGCGCCCTGATCGCCGAGGCCCTGGACAAGGTGGGCAAGGAAGGCGTCATCACGGTCGAGGAGTCCAACACCTTCGGCCTCGAGCTGGAGCTCACCGAAGGCATGCGCTTCGACAAGGGCTACATCTCCGCGTACTTCGTTACGGACACCGAGCGCCAGGAAACGGTCCTCGAAGACCCGTACATCCTGATCGTCAACTCGAAGATCTCCAACGTCAAGGAACTGGTTGCTGTCCTCGAGAAGGTCATGCAGTCCAACAAGCCGCTGCTGATCATCGCCGAAGACATCGAGGGCGAGGCCCTGGCCACCCTGATCGTCAACAAGATCCGTGGCACCTTCAAGTCCGTCGCCGTCAAGGCTCCGGGCTTCGGTGACCGCCGCAAGGCGCAGCTTGCCGACATCGCCATCCTCACCGGCGGCCAGGTCATCGCCGAGGAAGTTGGCCTCAAGCTTGAGACCGCCGGCCTCGAACTCCTGGGCAAGGCACGCAAGGTTGTCGTGACCAAGGACGAGACCACCATCGTCGAAGGTGCCGGCGACGCCGACCAGATCGCCGGCCGCGTTTCCCAGATCCGCGCCGAGATCGAAAACTCCGACTCCGACTACGACCGCGAGAAGCTGCAGGAGCGCCTGGCCAAGCTGGCCGGCGGCGTTGCAGTCATCAAGGCCGGTGCCGCCACGGAGGTTGAGCTCAAGGAGCGCAAGCACCGCATCGAGGACGCTGTCCGCAACGCGAAGGCTGCCGTCGAAGAGGGCATCGTTGCCGGTGGTGGCGTGGCCCTGATCCAGGCCGGCGCCAAGGCATTCGCCAACCTGAACCTGACCGGCGACGAAGCAACCGGTGCGAACATCGTCCGCGTTGCCATCGACGCCCCGCTGAAGCAGATCGCCTTCAACGCCGGCCTCGAGCCCGGCGTCGTGGTCGACAAGGTCCGCGGCCTGCCTGCAGGCCACGGCCTGAACGCAGCAACCGGCGAATACGTCGACCTGCTGGCTGCCGGCGTGAACGACCCCGTCAAGGTGACCCGCTCTGCCCTGCAGAACGCGGCTTCCATTGCCGGTCTGTTCCTGACCACCGAGGCCGTTGTGGCCGACAAGCCGGAGAAGAACGCCCCGGCCGTCGGCGGCGGCGACGAGATGGGCGGCATGGGCGGCTTCTAGCCTCCCGCTGCTCCCAGCGTCTAATGAGTGCGGCCCCCTCCACCGAGGGGGCCGCACTTTTTTGTCTGCGCATTTTTGTCCGTGCAGTCTGGCAGGATGGTTCGGTGACGATTACTGCAGCAGCCGACGGTTCGGCATTGGGAAACCCGGGTCCCGCAGGGTGGGCCTGGTATGTGAACGACGACTGCTGGCGGGCCGGCGGCTGGCCCCACGGCACCAATAACCAGGGTGAGCTGATGGCCGTCCTGGACCTCTTCCGCTCCACCGCGCACCTCCCTGACGAAGACCTGCACATCCTCTGCGACAGCCAGTACGTGATCAACTCCGTGACCAAGTGGATGCCCGGATGGAAGCGCAAAGGGTGGCGCAAGGCGGACGGCAAGCCCGTGCTGAACGTGGACATCCTCAAGGACATCGACAGGGAGCTCGCCGGGCGGAAGTACAGGTTCGAGTGGGTCAAGGGCCACGCCGGGCACGAGCTCAACGAGGCCGCTGACGAGCGCGCCAGGGCCGTGGCGATCGCTTACCAGCAGGGCGTTGCCGCCCGCTCAGGACCCGGTTTCCCCGATGCGGAACCGGCAACAGGCCGGCGGGCCGTCAAGGAGGGCCGCGGCGAGGGCGGTATCCCTTCGCTCTTTGAGCCTGAAACACGGGCCCGCGGCGCGGCGGAAACACTCGCCCGCGGGGCCGCCGGGTCCCCGGCCCGCAGTGCTGCTGCCAACCGGGACGGCTTCGAGTCCGGAACTCCGGCTCTCTTCGGAGACGAGCCCGACCTCTTCAGCGAACTGGGTGCCGGCGAACTCGGTGACCAGGCGTTTGCGGAACCCCCGGCGGGCGCCACGCCCGAAGAGATTGTCGAGGCCCTGGAACGAGAGCTCCTCCGCCCTGACGTCCGCAGCGACATCGGCCGGACGGGACAGCTCCTGCACCCGGACTTTACGGAAATCGGTACCGCCGGGCGCCTCTGGACCCGCGACGCGATGATGATGTCCCTTGAGGAAAGCCCAGCGGGTCATGTCGACCTGGACGTGCTCAGCGCCGACCGGATCGGCACGGACACGGTCCTGCTGACCTACCGCAGCTACTCCCGCGCCGGCTCAGCCCTGCGCAGCTCCCTGTGGGTCCTGGACGGCGAACAGTGGCGCCTGCGGTTCCACCAGGGCACACCCGAAGCCTGAGCCGCCGCAGGCGTCAGCTGAAGCGCTGCGCGTTGCCCTGCTCCGCCTGCGCATAGGTGTCCGCGGCCGACGACAGGGCCAGGTTGATGGAGGCGAGGGAGGCCTCGACCTTGCCTTGCGTCAGCGTCCACTCGGCAACGAGGGCCTGGAAGTTGGTGGCAGCCGAACCTCGCCAGGTGGCCTGCAGTTCGTCCAGGCCATGCTTCATCGCCTGGACGTCGGCGCTGATCCGGTCAACGGTTGCCTTGACGTTGGCTGATTTCACCTGCAGCTGGTCGGTATCAACGGAAATGATGCTCATGGCGGGCCTCTCGACAACTTGAGGAACTGCCCCGGCAGGACAGTCGCTGTGGCTGGCGGACCGGCCGTTCCGGTCCGCTACATCGAGCCTAGGAACCCGCCTGCAGGCGGCGCCATAGCGGGATTCGCTATGTGGATAACCGGTTCCCGCCGGCAGCCCGGTTCCGGTTGGCAGCGCTGTCCGCGGCTACACCGACTTCGGCAGAGCTGTCCGAGAACGTTCCGATGCCGTCCGCCTCCGGGCTGTCCGCCTCGGGGGAGTCCTCCCGGAGCGGGAGGCTGACCACGAGGGTTGCGCCTCCGCCGTCGGTACCTTCCACCCGGACGGAGCCGCCGTGCGAGCCGACAATGGCAGCCACAATCGCCAACCCCAGCCCGCTGCCGCCCGTCTCCCGGGTGCGTGACGTGTCGGCCCGGTAGAAGCGCTCAAAGACCTTGGGCGCCTCGGTGTCGGAGATGCCGGGGCCGTGGTCCCGGACCTCCAGGACGGACTGCGTGGAACCGTCGTCGGCGCGCCGGACCCCCACGGCGAGTTCGATGGGAGTTCCCCGGGGCGTGTAGCGCAGGGCATTGCCCACCAGGTTGCCGATGACCTGGCGGAGCTTTGCCTCGTCGCCGAGCACCGGCGCCGGTTCTGCGCTGCCGTTGTGCAGGCCGGTGAGGGTGATGGTGCGGTTCCGTTCACTGGCCTGGGTATCCACCACGGCGTCATGGGCGAGCAGCTGCAGGTCGATGGGCTTGCGCTGCAGCGGCCGCTGCTCGTCGAGCCGGGCCAGCAGCAGCAGGTCCTCCACCATAGAGCCCATTCGCTTGGCCTCACTCTCGATCCGGCCCATGGCGCTGGCCACATCCTCTGACGACTGCAGCGCGCCGTGCCGGTAAAGCTCCGAGTAGCCCCTGATCGTCACCAGGGGGGTGCGCAGCTCATGGGACGCGTCCGCCGCAAACCGGCGCATCCGGTCCTCGGAGGCCATCCGGGCCGCGAAGGCCGCCTCGATGTGGGCGAGCATGGCGTTCAGCGACCTGCCGAGACGGCCCACTTCCGTGGAGGGGTTCTCGACGTCGACGCGGCGCGAGAGGTCTCCGGCGGCGATGGCGGCGGCGGTCTTCTCCACCCTGGCCAGCGGGCGGAAGGACCTGGTCACGGTCCAGTTGGCGATGAAAAAGGCGAGGATGAGGGTCAGCACCCCCACACCCACCCCGACCAAGCTGATGTGGCGAAGTACCTCATCCACCGTGGACAACGGCAGCCCGATGACCACCACCGCCCGCTGCTGTTCACTGCCAACAACAACGGGCACAGCCACCACGCGCCAGTTCTTACCGTCAGTGCCCCGCACCTGGTAGGGGCGGAAATCACGCTCGCGGGCTTCGTCAACCGAGATCGACGCAATGTCGGGGCGGGCCAGCTTGTCGTCGATGGGGTCCCGCTGCGTTCCCGGATAGTAGAGCGTCACCGTGTAGTCCGTGGGCACTGCCGGGTTCGCGATGGGGGAGATGGAGCGCTGCGACTGGGCGGCAGCGACGGCGGCCCGCAGCTTGTCGTCCACCTGGCCCTCGAGGTAACCGCGCAGCAGTGTCAGTGCAACCGCCCCGGTCACGGCCAGCGCCACCAGCAGGAGGGCCATCATGATGGCCACCAGCTGGGACCGGAGGGTGGCGGACTTCCAGCGCTCCAGCGCGGACCTCCATCGGTCGAGCAAGGTCAGCGCTTTTCGGCTGTCCGCAGCACGTAGCCGACGCCGCGCTTGGTCTGGATGAGGGCCGGGGCGTCGGGATCGATGTCCACCTTGCGCCGCAGGTAGGAAATGTAGGACTCGACGATGGAAGCGTCACCGTTGAAGTCGTATTCCCAGACGTGGTCCAGGATCTGTGCCTTGGACAGGACGCGGTTGGGATTGAGCATCAGGTAGCGGAGCAGCTTGAATTCGGTGGGGGACAGCTCGATCACCTTGCCGCCGCGGCGCACCTCGTGGGCGTCGTCGTCGAGCTCCAGATCGTCCACCCGGATGACGGCCTCGTCATCCTCCAGCATCGGCTGCGTCCTGCGGAGCACGGCGCGGATGCGGGCCACCACCTCATCCAGGCTGAAGGGCTTGGTGACGTAGTCGTCCCCGCCCACTGTCAGCCCCGTGACCTTGTCCTCTGTGTCATCCTTGGCGGTCAGGAAGAGGACAGGGAAATGCTTCCCCGCGGCGCGCAGCCGGCGGGTGACAGTGAAACCGTCCATGTCCGGAAGCATGACGTCCAGCACCGCGAGGTCGGGCGCGTGTGCCTCGACGGCGGCCAGCGCCTCCCGCCCGTTCCCCGCGGACACCACTTCAAAGCCGGCGAAGCGCAAGGACGTGGAAAGCAGCTCGCGGATGTTCGGTTCGTCATCAACCACGAGGAGCTTCGCTTCGGCGCTGTTCTTTTTCATATCTCCCATGATGCTCCCAGAATCTGGGAGTTTTCTGGATGTATGTTGAGTGTTGCTTGGGTCAGCAGGATTCGACGTCCTTAGCGTCCATGATGCGGTAGGCGTAGCCCTGCTCGGCCAGGAAGCGCTGGCGTTTGGCCGCGAAATCCTGGTCCAGGGTGTCGCGGGCAACGAGGGAGTAGAAGCGTGCCGCCCGGCCGTCCTGCTTGGGGCGCAGCAGCCGGCCGAGCCGCTGGGCCTCCTCCTGGCGGGAGCCGAAGGAACCGGAGACCTGGATGGCCACGGAGGCCTCCGGGAGGTCGATGGAAAAGTTGGCCACCTTGGACACCACGAGTGTCTGGATCTCGCCGGCGCGGAAGGCGTCAAAGAGCTTCTGCCGCGCCTTGACCGGGGTTTCGCCCTTGATGACCGGGGCGCCCAGCCGCTCACCGAGCTCGTCGAGCTGGTCGATGTACTGCCCGATCACGAGGACCTGCTCGCCCCGGTGGTGTTCCACCAGCTGTTCGGCCACGAGGGTCTTGGTCTCGGACGTGGCGCACAGCCGGTACTTGTCCGCGTCCTCGGCCATGGCGTACGCCACGCGCTCGTCCTTGGGGAGGTCCACGCGCACCTCCACGCAATCCGCGGGGGCGATATAGCCCTGGGCCTCGATGTCCTTCCACGGCGCGTCATAGCGTTTGGGGCCGATGAGGCTGAAGACCTCCCCCTCCCGGCCGTCTTCACGCACAAGGGTTGCCGTGAGGCCCAGCCGGCGCCGCGCCTGCAGGTCCGCCGTCATCCGGAAGATCGGCGCGGGCAGCAGGTGGACCTCGTCGTAGATGATCAGCCCCCAGTCGTGGCCGTCCACGAGCTCAAGGTGCGGGTACAGGCCGCCGCGCTTGGTAGTAAGGACCTGGTAGGTTGCGATCGTCACCGGGCGGACCTCCTTGACGGCGCCCGAATACTCGCCGATCTCGTCCTCGGTCAGCGAGGTCCGCCGGAGCAGCTCATCCTTCCACTGCCGTGCCGAGACCGTGTTGGTGACGAGGACCAGCGTTGTGGTGGAACTCGTGGCCATCGCCGCGGCGCCCACGAGCGTCTTTCCGGCGCCGCAGGGGAGCACGACGACGCCGCTGCCGCCGGCCCAGAAGTTCTCCGTGGCCAGCCGCTGGTATGGCCGCAGCGTCCAGCCGGATTCATTGAGCATGATGGGGTGCGGCGTGCCGTCGACGTAGCCGGCCAGGTCCTCCGCCGGCCAGCCGATCTTCAGCAGCAGCTGCTTCAGCTGGCCGCGCTGGGAGGAATGGACCACCACGGTCTCCGCGTCGATCCGCGGACCCAGCAGCGGCTGGATCTTCTTGGCCCTGCTGACCTCCTCCAGCACCGGATAGTCGCTGGTGCGCATGACCAGCCCGTGCTGGGGGTCCTTCTCCAGCCGCAACCGGCCGTACCGGGACATGGTTTCTTCGATGTCGATCAGCAGCGAGTGCGGCACGGGGAACCGGGAATAGGTGAGCAGCGTGTCCAGCACCTTCTCGGCGTCGAGCCCTGCTGCCCGGGCGTTCCAAAGCCCCAGCGGCGTGAGCCGGTAGCTGTGCATGTGCTCGGGCGCGCGTTCCAGTTCGGCGAAAGCCGCGATGGCGTGCCGGGCCTCCGTCGCCTGCTCGTGGTCCACTTCGAGGAGGATGGTCTTGTCGCTCTGGACAATCAGGGGCCCGTCATTCACGCAGGTAGAACCTTCACTGCTGCATTTCCTCTGCTGCTTCGATGTCGATGATCCGGTGGATGGAGAGCACCCGCTCCGTGTCCTTCGCGGGATCGAAGACACGGACGCGTCCGCCCGCCACGGATACCGGAACGACCGTTTCCAGTTTCGCATTCCCCAGGCTGTCCACGACATTCATCACGACTTTTTGCCGGAGCCGGATGGCTTTATGCAGGGTCTCCAGTCCCAGCTGGGTTGCCTCCTCGCCGCCGGCCGGAGCCGGACGGGAACCGTTGGGGCTGGCGGCGTGCTCCGCATGGCTGCGGAGGACCGCGAGCTGGGCGGTGACGTCGGCATCGGGAAGGGCGGTTCGCGGCGCGCTGTAGACGGGGCGCCCGGTGCCCGTAAGGGGCGCGGCGCGGTTGAGGCGTACGACGGCGGATCCGGCCTCTTCGACGGCGGGTGACAGTCCCAGCCCGCGCAGCACAAGGGCCGTCTGCCGGGGAGAGGCCATGGACACCAGGACGGTGGGGGCGATCCGGACCAGGCCAAGGGACGAGGCTGCAGCTTCCCGGCAGAGCTCACTGAGGGCGGCTTCGTCGTCACTCTGGATGAAGCTGGCGGCCGCCCCGACCCGCAGCTTGCCGTGCCTGGCGGCCGTGTCCTCCACGAGATACTGCAGTGGCTGCGGCACGGCGGTGGCGGAGTGCCGGCGGAGGAAATCGAGGATGGCTGCCGCGTCCTGGCCCGAGTCCAGGGCGCGCCGGATGGACTCCACGGAGAACCTGTACGTCGTGGCCGGGCCCTGCCCTTCGGCGTCGGCCATCCGCAGGAGCTGCTCAGCCAGGTCGGGGGCCAGGTATCCCGGCGCCACCGCTGTGAGGTCGGCCTGCAGGAGCACGTGGTTGAGGGCCGCAGGCAGGTGTTCGCCCAGGAGGTTCATGGCGTCGTCAGGCGCGTCCGCGGCGATGGCGGCACCGAGCTGGCTGAGGGCGCCGGACCCGATCAGTCCCAGCAGCTCCGCCTCGGCCAGGACGCCGCTGATCAGGGAACTGAACCGCCGCGCCATGCGGGGCTGCGCCCACTCGGCACGCTGCAGCACTGCCTCTGCGTTGAGCACCGGCGCCGCCCCGTCCGGCATCTCCGCCTCGAGCGTCAGCTCCCGCAGTATCTCCAGGATCCTCTTGCGGATGACGGGTGCGTCGGACCGCTGGGCCTCCGCGGAGAGGGCGTTGACGGTGGCTGCCGGGGCAGTCCGGTGGTTCGCGGGCCCGGCGGGTTGGCCATTCATGGGCTGCCCCACGAGTGACGGGGCCCGCTCGCTGGCCAGCCAGGCGTTGACGAGCCACAGCCACTGTTCCTGCCGCGGCAGCCCGAGCCATTCCAGCTGGGGCGGCTGCACCCAGCTCGAGCTATCCACGTCCAGCCGGATCAGGCCCGCCAGGGCGCTGAGCTCCAGCAACACGGCGGTGGTGTGGTGGTCCACACGGAGCGTCTCGGCGAGCCTCCGCATTTCGCGGATGCCCACGCCGCCGCTCCGCAGGGTGGCCAGTGGCTGGTCCCTGACGGCATACAGCAGTTCGCCGGTGAGTCGCAGGGTCTCGGCGATGGCGCCGAGCGCGGCGTTGCGGCGAAGCGCGGCGGTGGTGACGCCGAGCGTCGGCGCCGGGGGAGTCAGGGAGAAATTGGCGATGATGGCGCCGCCGCGCAGGGAGATGCCCACGCTGTGCGGCAGTTCCACGTGGGCGGCGTCCAGCGGTACCAGCAGGCCCCGGGCCAGCAGCCAGTCAACGGGCCCGACGTCGTGACCTTCAGTTGTGACCGAGGCCTTCCGCTGGGCCTGGGGGACGGCGCCCATGGCCCAGTTGCTGAACCGTGCAAGCAGTGCAGTGGTCCGTTCCGGGGCGCCGGCGAGGAGCGCGTGCAGTCCTTCCGGGGAAGAGGTCCAGTGCTGCAGCGCCAGCGCTGCCTCCATCGGCGTGGTGGCAGCCTGCACGGCTGCGCCGCTGCGGTGCAGCTCCGCGACAAGCTGGACAACGCGCTGGGCGAAGGCCGGCTGCAGCCTGACCAGCTCGGTGTAGCTGCGACCCAGCCCTGCCGGGTATATCCCGACAACGTCCTTGAGGCTGCTCACCGGAAGGTAGAAGCGCTGCCGCTGGGCGCCGGGTCCCGCACCGTGCGGCGGCTCCGCCCGCTGCACCAATGCCAGGTCATGCAGCGACTGCAGGAGCTGCTCAATGGCCGCCACCGTGGAGCCGGCGATGCTCTTCTTCAGCACCGCGGCCGATGCGCTGTGCCCGGTGTCCGTGTTGGTGCACAGGTGCAGCGTCTCCAGGACCTGCATCTGCGGGCGGTTCAGGCGTTCCAGGGCCCGCTGCACGCTCACCCGCGCGCTGGCGCGGGCGGCCAGCGCGGGGAAGTCGGGTACCCCGGGGGAGATCAGGTCCGGCCGCGCAGCGAACAAAGCCCGCAGGGACTCGTCGCTGCGTGCCTCCAGTTCCTTGCTGAGCGCTCGAATGAGGGACATCAGTCCAACGTTACCGCCCGCCGGGGCTTCCTGCCCGGCGGCGGGCGGCAACGCCGTCGACCACCAGCACGAGCATCAGCAGGAAGGCTGCTGGAAGGCCGTAAAGCGCCGTCGACGTGATCCACTGCGGCGCGGCTTGGCCCGCAGCGGCCAGCGCCATGACTGCCCCGACGGCTGCGAGGGACAAAACGGCTAGGAGCACTGCGGTGGCCATCAGTGGCCGCCGGATACGCGCGGATGTCATGGACGTAACGCTAACAGCAGCGCCGCGGCCGCGCCTCAAAGCGGGATTAGCCTGCCAGTCAGGATAACCTTGAAGGAACAGACCAACATGGTCCAGGCAGTCATACCCTGAACCCGCACATCAGTGCGGATGCGGTGACGGCTGGCCATGTCCCAGAACGTCAGAACGAAGAAGGTTGATTAGGTGCCTACCGGCAAGGTCAAGTGGTACGACAAGGACAAAGGTTTCGGATTCCTCGCGGGCGAGGACGGGCAGGAAGTGTTCCTTCCCAAGTCCGCGTTGCCCGCCGGGGTTTCGGAACTGAAGGCCGGCACCCGGGTTGAATTCGGCGTCGCGGACGGACGCAAGGGCGCCCAGGCCCTGGGCCTGCGCGTCCTCGAAAAGGCGCCGTCCATCGCCAAGGCCAAGCGCCCCAGCGCGAGGGATCTCGCTCCGCTGGTGCAGGACCTGGTGACGGTTCTGGACAACCTGTCCGGCACGCTGTCGTCTGGCAAGTACCCGGATGGCAACAAGGGCAAGGCCATTGCCGCTGCCCTGCGTAAGGTTGCCGACGAGCTGGACGCCTAGGCCTCCGATGAACCCGGAACCTGAACAGGCCGAATCCAAGGTGGAACCCAAGGCACCCAAGCGGCGCACCGGTGTCCCGGTGTGGCGGACGGGGAAACCCGACGCCGTGCTGGCCGCTGCCGTGGACACTGCCCGGACCGCCATCGAAGGCATTGCGAAGGCATCCGAAATCGGGGACCATCTGGCCGCCCGCACCGAGGGCGACCGCGTGGTGACGCACCTTTTCGAATCACGGCTGCCGGGGTACATAGGCTGGCAGTGGTATGCCGTCCTGACCCGGAACTCCCGCTCCAAGATGATCACGGTCAACGAGCTTGGCCTGCTTCCGTCGGAAGACTCGATCCTCGCCCCGGAGTGGGTGCCGTGGGCCGAGCGCGTGCGCCCTGAGGACGCCCAGGAACAGGATACGGATGACGTCCAGGACGAAGCTCCTGCTGAAGACGGGGCTGCTGACGGCGCTCCGGGCGAGACTGCCGCGGACGCCGAAACAGTGCCCGACGCCGAAACCGAGTCCGACGCCGATGCAGAGTTGGGTTCCGATCCGGCATCCGCTGATGAGGCTGGAACCGGCGGCCAGACTGAAACTGGAAGCCCAGGGCAGGGCTGATCAGGCCGCCGGATCATCCGCCATTTAATATGCGAAATGCCCCCGCTACCTCGTAGGTAGCGGGGGCATTTCGCATAAGTCCGGACGGAGCCGGACGCAAGCCCGCCCGACGCCGTCGAACCTCAGCTGAAGAGTTTTTGTCCAGATAATGGGGCTTAATGGCCGTCGAAGTCCGATTATCTGGACAAAAACTCAAACTCCTTGCTACTTCTTCAGCTCGCCCACTACGTAGTCGATGCATTCGAGCAGGGCGGAGACGTCGGACGGCTCGATTGCCACGAAGGTGGCGATGCGCAGCTGGTTGCGTCCCAGCTTCCGGTAGGGCTCGGTGTCCACGATGCCGTTGGCGCGGAGCACCTTGGCGATGGCGGCGGCATTGATCGAGTCATCGAAGTCGATGGTGGCGATGACGTTGGAGCGCTCGGCGGCATTGGCAACGAAAGGCGTGGCGAATTCGGAGGCTTCCGCCCACTTGTAGATGCGTCCGGCCGAGTCGGCCGTGCGTCCGGCGGCGAAGTCCAGGCCGCCATTGGCATTCAGCCACTGCACCTGGGCATCCAGCGTGACGAGCGTGGACAGCGACGGGGTGTTGTAGGTCTGGTTCAGCTTGGAGTTGTCGATGGCGGTCTTCAGGTCCAGGAAGTCCGGGATCCAGCGCCCGCTGGCCTTGACGCGCTCGGCCCGCTCCAGCGCTGCCGGGGAGAACAGGCCCAGCCACAGCCCGCCGTCGGAGGCGAAGTTCTTCTGCGGTGCGAAGTAGTAGACATCCGTCTGGGCCACGTCGACGTCGAGGCCGCCGGCAGCCGAGGTGGCGTCCACCAGCACCAGTGCTCCCTCGTCGGCGCCGTTCACCCGCTGGACGGGCGCGGCCACACCGGTAGATGTCTCGTTCTGCGGCCAGGCGTAAACGTCAACGCCGGCCTCGGCCCTGGCGACGGGGCAGGTGCCGGGGTCGGACTTGATGATGGAGGATTCCGCCAGGAACGGTGCCTTGTTGGTGGCCGCGGCAAACTTGGACCCGAATTCGCCGAAGGACAGGTGCTGTGCCTTCTCTTCCACCAGGCCGAAGCTGGCGACGTCCCAAAACGCGGTGGAACCGCCGACGCCAAGGACCACTTCGTAGCCTTCGGGGGCACGGAAGAAGGTGCTGAGGCCTTCGCGGACGGAACCCACGAGGTTCTTCACCGGGGCCTGGCGGTGGGACGTGCCCAGGAGCGTCGTGGCGGCTGCGGAGAGTGCCTCGATCTGCTCCGGCCTGACCTTGGAGGGACCGGCGCCGAACCGTCCGTCCTTGGGCAGGAGGTTTGCGGGAATAGTGATGCTGGTGTCGCTCACAGTGGCTCCAATTTTCGGCATGGAAGTGCGGTTCGGCTGGGTCGGGGCGATGGCCGGCAGGCAACCATGACCGCCACGAAGACCCTCCTTATTCTGCCCGAAGCGCGGATAACGCAGGAACACGGCCCCGTCATAGTCCAGTCATTGAGACGGTGCCTGCCGGCTGCCCTGCGGATTATCCGGACTAATTCAAAATAGGCTAAGCTGGCACTGAACGTACGGGCAGAGCGCCGGTGCTGCGCCGCCGTCGGATATGCGACCGCCGCTGCAGCTTGCCGGACCCCGGTGCGGCGGGCCCGCGGTACGGTGGGACGGACACATACTGTGCTCGAGGAGCTGAGCTGAATGACGGATCTGATCGACACCACGGAGATGTACCTTCGCACCATTCTGGAGCTGGAGGAAGAGAACATCGTGGCGCTTCGGGCACGCATCGCCGAACGCCTCCGCCACTCGGGCCCCACCGTTTCGCAGACCATCGGCAGGATGGAGCGCGACGGCCTCGTCGTCGTCTCGGGTGACCGCCACCTCGAGCTGACCGAAGTGGGCCGGAAACGCGCCACCGAGGTGATGCGCAAGCACCGGCTCGCTGAACGCCTCCTCGCGGACGTTATCGGCCTCGACTGGGCCTACGTGCATGACGAGGCCTGCCGGTGGGAGCACGTGATGAGTGAACGGGTGGAGCGCAGGATCTACGAGTTGCTCGACCACCCCACCGAGTCGCCGTACGGTAACCCGATCCCCGGCCTGGCAGCACTGGGCGGGCAGCCTGCCCGCCCCTTCTCGGACGGCGTGGTGAACCTGCTCGATGCCATGACCGGCTACGGCCCGGAGTCCAAGGTCACCGTCAGCCGCCTGGCGGAACCCATCCAGGTGGAGCCTGAGCTGCTGCTCCAGCTGGATGAAGGCGGGATCCGGCCCGGCGCCGCCGTCTCGCTGGAGCGTGTGGGGGAGTACATCTCTGTCCGCGTGCCCGGTTTCGAAGGCGCCCTTGAGCTGCCGCCGGAAGTTGCTGCGCACGTGTTCGTACGCGTCGGCTAGCTTCCAAGCGCCCCCCGGGCGGATGCCGCGGCCTGTCTGACATCTGCAGGCAGGATGACCTACCACTTTTGCACAGTGAATATAACGGAATTATTACTGCGTCCTTTAATCGCCTATAGTTAAACGGCGACGCCGATACAAAAGCGTTACCTGATCTGGAGCCGAACCCTGCCAGCAGATCAGCAGCAAGTCACCCACTGGCAGGGGCGGGGGAACCACAACCGGCTGTTTCTACAGCCTTGGGGTGAAGTCCGCAGCAGCAAGTCTCTTCCGCAGAAGGAATCCTCCTGGGATACCCCTGTGCCGGAATGGCTTGTTACGGCGGACCGGGTCCGAACTCTCTGACCCGAATCCGACAGCTAACTTCGCAGGCTATCCAGAGAGGAAGCAGTACTTGTCCATGCAGAATGCCCGGGGCCGCCGCCGCGCGTCCGGTCCCGCTCCGGAGCCGCGCCTCGCGGAGGCCGTTGCCGCGGACCGTCCCCGGGACGCCCAGCGTGAAGCGCGCCGCCGCCGCCGGGGTCCGTTCCGCCAGGTTACGGATTTCGCCTCAGCCAGTGGCGTTGGGCAGAAAGCCGGCGTAGCCCTTGCGGCCACAGGCCTGCTGCTGACAGTTACTGTCCCCGCCACCAGCCCTGTCCTGGCTGCCGGAGAGCAGCAGGGAGGGGCGTCAGCGTCCGCTGCCTCACCGGCCCAGCCGAAGGTATCGGCTGAAGCGGCGGCAAAGATCGACTTCAGCCGCACGTCGGTCTCCACCACCGGTGACCCGGACGGAAAGCTCAAGCAACTCCTGAGTGCCCAGTCGGCCGGCAGCATCAGCCGTTCGGCCTCGGTGGGCACCTTGGGAGGGCCGCTGACCACGCTGGTCAAGTCCTCGCCGTTCGGTTACCGGGTCAGCCCGATCACCGGCGGCGCCGGCGAGTTCCACCGTGGGCAGGACTTCGCCGCCCAGTGCGGCACCGAGGTACTGGCCGCAGCCAGCGGCACGGTGACGTTCGCCGGATGGCACCCCTACGGGGGAGGCAACCGCGTGGTGATCGATCACGGGAACGGCCTGGAGACCACGTATAACCACCTGTCGTCCTCCAGCGTCCAGGTTGGCCAAAAGGTCACCCGGGGCGAAGTGATCGCCCTCAGCGGGACCACAGGGGCCTCCACCGGCTGCCACCTCCATTTCGAAGTGATGGTCAACGGCGACGTCGTTGATCCCACCGGCTGGCTCTGAGGCAAGCCGAGTGAGCACTCTCATTCCTGTGACACGCCGTGACCTGAATGTGACATTGGCTCCGAACTGCTGTACCGTCTAAACCGCGTCAACTTTTCCGAAGTTGACGCTCTTGAGTGGATTGCCTAACTCTGCCACCGCTCAAGGTCCGTTCGCATTACATCGTCTGGCAGGGGCGGGGGAACCAATTTTGGTCTTCGCAAGAAGGCCTTGGGGTTAAGTCGCAATGCTTCCCAGGAAGCGGAGCGGCCGGGTGACTCCCATCCGAATCCGACAGCTCACCTCGCAGGCATTGGGAGAGGCTACCTTCGTGTCTTCACGCCACAATGCCGCGCGCCACCGCGCGCAGACGGTTCGTATGAACCCGTTGGACTCCGTGTCCAAGGCGGTTAGCGCCAATGCCGGCACAGTAGGTCGCCAGGCAGCTGTCATCGCAGCTGCTTCAGGACTCATCCTGAGCGTTGGCATGCCTGCCAACGCAGCCGACGCCAACATTGGTGTTTCCGCCTCCTCGGAGACCGGATCCCAGGCCGCGCAGCTTGCTGTGACCGCCGCGCCCACCGCCACTGTCTCCTTCGAGCGTCCTGCCGTCACTACGGTGGCAGCCCCGGTCGCCGAAACCATCGCTCCGCAGTCGAACGATGAGAGCCAGACGGCCGACGCAGGCCAGGCCGCCAATGAGATCGCAGGTGCGGCCCAGGCCGTCACCGCCAAGTCCACCGATGGTGCGGCCTCCGCCGCAGCTTCCGGACTGGCCGCAATCGCATACACCGGCATCGGCAGCCCCTACGTCTGGGGCGGCACCACGCCCAGCGGCTGGGACTGCTCCGGCTTTACCCAGTGGGTTTACGCTCAGGCAGGCATCAGCATTCCCCGCGTCAACGCGTGGAACGCCATGAAGCCCACCTCCACGCCTGCTCCCGGCGACCTGGTCATGCAGAACGGCGGCGCCCACGTGGGCATCTACGTCGGCAACGGCATGATGATCAGCGCGCTGAACCCCTCGCAGGGCACTCTCCTGCACGCGGTGTCCGCAACGGGCACGTCCGCTTTTTACACCCTTCGCTAAGAATCCGATTCGAGGCGGGCCGGCTTACCCCCAAGATGCCGGCGCGTCGATAACCCATGGCCTGCTACCGCGGGTCCGTGGAACACGAAAGAGAGAAATTAATGACTACTCGTGCGACCATTGCACGGCACCGCGCCGAGGTCACGAAGACCAACTCGCTGGCTGTCATTGCCAAGGCTGTCGGCGACAACGCCGGTGGCGTGGGCCGCCAGGCAGCAGTTATCGCTGCTGCTTCCGGTCTTGTCCTGACCAGCGGCATCGCCGCCAACGCCGCTGAGACCAACGTCCAGCGCGAATCCGCCGCAGCTTCCACGCTGGAGGTCCAGTCCGCTGCGCCGTCCACCATCTCCGCGGCTTCCAGCATCGCCATCTCCTACGAGAAGCCTGCTGTCTCCACCACCCCGGCTCCCGTCGTCGAGGCCCCCAAGCCTGTTGTCAAGGTCCAGGAAGCCGCTCCCGCCGTTGAGGCTGCTCCGGTTGCCGACGCTGCACCGGCAGTCCAGGCCACCGCCGCCGTCGAGACCGCCGCCCCGGCAGCGCCGAAGACCACCGCCGCCAGCGGCAAGGGCGCTGCAATCGCTGCGGCTGCCTACGCGCAGCTGGGCGTCTCCCAGGACTGCACCGCGCTGGCCACCAATGCACTTGCAGCCGTCGGCGTCCACTACCACGGCTGGCCCGCAGGCTACCTGTCCCTCGGCCGCACCGTCAGCGCTGCTGAAGCTCAGCCGGGCGACCTCGCCTACTACCAGAACGGCGGCATGGGCTTGGCCCACATCGCTGTGTACGTCGGCAACGGCCAGGCCGTCCACGGCGGCTGGAACGGCGGAACCACCGCACTGTTCAGCGTCAACGTCGGCTCCGGCCCGGTCTTCATCCGCGTCGGCGGCTAAGACAACCGAAGCGTCACGAAAGAACCCCCGCCGGCTGGCGGGGGTTCTTTTTTGCCTAGCGCCCGCATGAATTTTTGGTGACACGCCATGACGATGCTTGTGTTCGATTCGCTCATCTGCCTAGTGAGTGTTTACTCTTATGGTGTCGATCCATAGCCCGGACATGCAGAGGGCAGCCGGCCCTCGCGCCTCTGCCGGGTGCGGCCGTGAAGAGGTATGTGCATGCGCACACTCGTTCTGAATGCTGGATATGAACCGCTGGCGGTAGTGACCTTCCGCCGGGCGCTGGTCCTTGTGCTCACCGGAAAGGCAAGCGTGGTGGCCGAAGGCGACGATCCTGTCGTCGGGCCGCAGGACATCATGGGCCGTCCGTCCGTGATACTCCTTAACCGCTACATCCGTCCCCGGTACAACATGATCACGGCGGTGAGCAGGCGCGGGGTGCTCCGCCGCGACGGCCACCGGTGCGCCTACTGCGGCAAGGCAGCCCACACCATAGACCATGTCCAGCCTAAATCCCGGGGCGGTGCCGACTCTTGGGAGAACCTTGTCGCCGCCTGCCTCCGCTGCAACAACGTCAAGGGTGATCACACGCCCGGTGAAATGGGTTGGAAGCTCCGGTTCGATCCGGCTCCACCGGTGGGCACCATGTGGCAGATCAAGGAGCTGGAGAAGCCCACACCGGCGTGGGATCCGTTCCTGCTTCCGGAAAGAGCAGCCTGACGCTGGTCTGAGCCGCACAGCATTACGCTGGGTGTGTGGACTTTGACGCAGTAATCCTGGCCGGCGGCCGCTCCTCGCGACTGGGCGGCTCACCCAAGTCTGCCCTGATGTTCGACGGCGCCACCCTCCTTGAGCGCTCCCTCGCGGCGGCCGCGGATGCCCGGCACACTGTTGTGGTGGGACCTGAAACGGCGGGCCTCCCCGGTGGCATTCTCACCTCGCGTGAGGATCCGCCCTTTGCAGGTCCGGCCGCGGCAATCGCCGCGGGCCTTGCCGCGCTCCGGGGTGCAGATCCCGCGGACATGGTCCTGGTCCTCGCGTGCGACATGCCGCATGCGGGCGATGCCGTCCGCGCACTCCTGGACGCACTCACCGGCGCCGCTGGGGAGGGCGCCGGTGCGGACGGCGTCATGGCGGCGTCGGCCGACGGGCGGCTGCAGCCGCTGGCGGCTTTTTATAGCACAGCTGCGCTGGAACGCGCTGTGCAGGACGCCGCCGCCCGCAACGCCCTTGTTCACGCGTCAGTCTTCGCCCTCCTTGCTAGTCTTGACGTGCAGGCTGTGGTTGTCCCCCCAGGCTCCACGGACGACGTGGACACGTGGGACGATGCCGCCGCGTTGGGAGTAGCTGTCCGGGAGCAATGACCGCATTCCGGACCGCCGTGAATTTGGAGGCAGGCATGAAAAGCCAGGACGAGACGCTTGAGGAATGGTGCCGTCTTCTGCTGCGGGCCTTTGAGCTCGAGGATGTGGACGTGGACATCAACGAGGTGTTGTCCGTCGCGGGAGTGGCAGCGCACTCCGTGGTGCGCCCAGCTGCACCCCTCACAACCTTCATAGCGGGGCTCGCCGCCGGCCTCGACTGTGCGTCGGGCCAGGCACCTGACGTCCACGCCATGCAAAGCGCCATGGACGTGGCCCGTGCCGTTGCGAAAGCCTACGCGGCCGATGAGGCGCAGGCTGCGGCAGGTACTCCGGCCGCGGGCTCCGCCGGCACATCGGCGCCCAGCGGGACTCCGGGGGAATGACAGCCGCGCCCGAGCACCGCTCTGACGCGGAACCCGTTTCCGATGTCGAACCCGCCGCGGCGGGGGAGCCGGAGGGCCAGGGGGAACCGGAAGCGCCGGGAGAGCCGGACGCACACGCCAAGCACCTGGCGCACACCTGGGAGGAGGCCCGGCAGGCAGCCTTCGACTGTGCTGCCCCGATCCCTGCGGCACCCGTTCCCTTGCGCGAAGCCGTGGGCCGGACCTTGGCCGCGGACATCACCGCCCATCAGGACATGCCCCACTATGCGTCCTCCGCCATGGACGGCTGGGCCGTCAACGGAACAGGTCCATGGATCCTTGCCGAGCCGGGGCAGCGTCTGGCACCGCACCAGGCGAGCGTGATCGTAACAGGCGGACTGATTCCCCCCGGCGCCAAGGCGGTGCTGCGCACCGAAAGCGGGGTGATCTCCACGGACGACGACGGACTGCCTGTCCTGACACTGGGCGGCAGCGCCCGGCCCGGTGAACCGAGGAACGGCCAGCACATCCGCAAGGCTGCAGAGGAGGCGGCTGCCGGCGACGTGCTGATCAGGGCCGGCGTCGTGCTTAACCCCGCCCACGTGGCCCTCGCCGCCATCGCCGGGTACGACGAGGTGGAGGTCCTCGGCAAACCGGTGGTGAAACTGCTGCTGACAGGCTCCGAAGTGGTGGAGCAGGGAGTGCCCCAGCCCGGGCGGGTGCGTGACACTTTCGGACCCCAGCTGGGCACGGTGGTGGAAATGCTGGGTGGCCTGTGCCGGGAACAGGTCCGCATCGGCGACGGCTACAGGGAATGGCTGGAGGGCCTCGAGGACGCAGGCATCGCCGAGGCACAAAACCTGCCGGCCGACGTCGTCGTCACCACCGGCGGCACCGGCCGGTCCGGCACCGATCACTTCAGGCGTGCCGTGGCCGAACTGGGCGGGCGGCTGATCATTGACGGCGTGGCAATGCGGCCGGGACACCCCGCCGTCCTCGCCGAACTGCCGGACGGGCGCTTCGTGCTGGGGCTGCCGGGCAACCCCCTGGCCGCCATGATGGCGCTGTCCACGGTGGGCGCGCCGCTCTTGGCCGCCCTCGGACATGGGCAGCTGCCGCCGGTCCGGGAAGTTCCCTCCGGAACCATGTTCGAACCCGAACCCGGCCGAACCCGGCTTATGCCCTTCCGGCTCCTCTACGGCATGGCATCACCAGCGCAGCACACCGGCCCCGGCATGATGCGTGGACTGGCCTCCGCCGACGGCGTCCTGGTGGTGCCGCCGCACGGCGTGCAGCTGGGCGAGATGGTGCCGGCTTTCGCCCTGCCCTGGGGTCCGGCCATTCCCGAGCCGAAGAGCGCCGAACCCAAGCCCAAGAGCGCGGCGCGGAAGCCCTCCTCCCGCACTTCCGCCAAGCAGGCAGCACAAAGCGGGCCCGTGGACTGGAGTGCCCTGCTCGACTGAGGTGCAATGATGGAGGCATGAACAGCCACTCATCGCGGAGTCTCGTATGGGCCGTGTAACGCAACGACGCAAGGTGCACCGCTACGTCCTGGACGGCTCGGCCGCGGCGTTGGAGTTCCCCGTAAGGCACCGCGAGGACGTGCTCGCCGTGGAGGAACCGCTTGAGATCCGGCTGGGCAACCTGTCCTTCTCGGTCACCATGCGCACGCCCGGGGACGACTTTGACCTCGTGGCAGGTTTCCTGGTTTCGGAGGGCGTCATCTGGGACGCCGACCAGCTGATCTCGCTCAGGTTCTGCGCCGGCGAGGACGAAAACGGGGTCCAGACATTCAATGTGGTCGAAGCCCAGCTGCGGCCCGATGTGCCCCTGCCGGACACCGGCCGGCACGTTTATACGTCCAGCTCGTGCGGGATCTGCGGCACGGACTCCATTGAATCGGTGACCAAGTCCTCGCACTTCAACCCCGCCGCTGACCGGCTTACCGTTCCGGTCGAAACGCTCGCCTACCTGCCGGACCGGCTGCGGGAGGCGCAGGCAGTCTTTGACGTGACCGGAGGAGTGCACGCTGCCGGACTGTTCAGGATTGACGACGACGGCGGTGCGGAGCTGCTGTGCCTGCGGGAGGACGTGGGCCGGCACAACGCGGTGGACAAGGTGGTTGGCTGGGCGCTGCGTGAACGGCGGCTGCCGCTTACCAACACCGTGCTCCAGGTCTCGGGGCGGGCCTCCTTCGAGCTCGTCCAGAAGGCCGCACTGGCCGGCATCCCGGTGCTCGCCGCGGTCAGCGCACCCTCGAGCCTGGCGGTGGAGCTGGCAGAGTCCACCGGCGTCACGCTGGCCGGGTTCAGCCGGGGAACCAGCCTGAACGTCTACGCGGGTGCGGACCGCATTTCGACACCTGCGCCGATGCCGCGCTAGCGGGCGTGAGGCCTTGGCGGCCGGGCCCCAAAGCAGTAGATTTTATCCATCGAATGGAAGCGTTGTTCCGCTCGCACAGCAGTTGAACTCAGGCGGCAGTTGAACTCACTCGCAGTTGAACTCACACCGCAGCTGAACTGCCAGGACCCAAGCTGACCGCGACGCCCATGCCCGCACGAAAGCCAGCACAGCCCGCTTTCGCTTTCACGTACTAAAGAGGTACACATTGCACGACGACCGCCGGATCACGGAAGTCCGCCTGGACCGCTTTCTCCGCGAACGGATTATCCCCGCCATCTACGGCCGCAGCGTGCCGCTGGAGCTCAGCAGCTGGGATGTTCCGGATGAACCCGTCCCGGTTCTGGAGGCGCTGCGCCAGGAGTTCACGCCGCAGGAACACGGAGCCGCCTGGGGACGTCCGTGGAGCACAAAATGGCTGCGGCTCCAGGGGGAGGTACCGGATGCCTGGGGAACCGCGTCGGATACCGAGGTGGAGATCGTGGTGGACCTCGGCTTCACCACGGAGATTCCCGGCTTCCAATGCGAGGGGATCGCGTGGCGCCCGGACGGCACCATCATCAAGGCCATCTCGCCGCGCAACCAGCACATCCCGCTCAAGCTTCTGGGCAGCGGCCTTGCCGTGGACTTCTACGTGGAGGCAGCAGCCAACCCGGACGTCGCCCAGGGCTGGAGCTTCGCGCCGACTCCATACGGGGACAAGTCCACTGCGGGAACCGAACCACAGTACCGCCTTGGCAGCATCGCCATAGCCGAACTGAACCGCGCCGTGTGGGAGCTCCAGCAGGACGTGGTGACGCTCAGCGGCCTCATGCACGAGCTGCCCACGGAACTGCCGCGCCGGCACGAGATCCTCCGTGCCCTCGAGCGCATGATGGACACCATGGATCCCGACGATGTCGGGGGCACCGCGGCGGAAGGGCGCGCTGCCCTGGCCGAGGTGCTGGCCAGGCCTGCCTACGCCTCCGCCCACCGGCTGCTCGCCACCGGGCACGCGCACATCGACTCGGCCTGGCTCTGGCCGGTGCGGGAAACAATGCGCAAGTGCGCCCGGACTTTTTCCAACGTGGTTGCCCTCATGGACGAGGACCCGGACTTCGTGTTCTCCTGCTCCTCGGCCCAGCAGCTCGCCTGGATCAAGGAATACTACCCTGAGCTCTTCGGACGCATCCGGGAAAAGGTGAAGTCAGGCCAGTTCATTCCCGTGGGCGGCATGTGGGTGGAATCCGACACCAACATGCCAGGCGGAGAGGCCATGGCCCGGCAGTTCGTGGAAGGCAAGAGCTTCTTCCTCAAGGAATTCGACGTCGAGTGCAGGGAAGCATGGCTGCCGGACTCCTTCGGTTACTCCGCAGCGCTGCCGCAGATCGTCAAGGCCGCGGGCAGCCGCTGGTTCCTGACCCAAAAGATCTCCTGGAACCAGATCAACCGGATGCCGCACCACACCTTCAACTGGGAAGGCATTGACGGCACCCGCCTCTTCACGCACTTCCCGCCGGTGGACACGTATAACTCCGAACTCAGCGGCCGGGATCTGGCCCACGCGGAGCGCAACTACCGGGACCACGGACACGGCACCATCTCGCTCGTTCCCTTCGGCTATGGCGACGGCGGCGGCGGACCGACGCGGGAGATGGTCGCTGCCGCGCACCGCGCGGCCGACCTGGAAGGCTCGCCGAAAGTCCGGATCGGAACGCCGGGCAGCTTCTTTGAACAGGCCGAGGCCGAGTACAAAGCTCTGCCGGTCTGGGTGGGGGAGATGTACCTGGAGCTGCACCGCGGCACCTACACGAGCCAAGCCAGGACCAAGCAGGGCAACCGCCGGTCCGAGCACCTCCTCCGCGAGGCTGAGCTGTGGTGCGCCACCGCCGCCGTCCGTTCCGGTGGGGCGTACACGTACCCCGCGGCCGAGCTGAAGCGGCTGTGGCAGCTGGTCCTGCTGCAGCAGTTCCACGACATCCTCCCCGGCAGTGCCATCGCCTGGGTGCACCAGGACGCCGAACGCAACTACGCTGCCGTGGCCAAGGGGTTGGAAGCACTCATCAGCGAGGCTGCCGCGGCCCTCCTTGGCGAAGGGACACGGGAGTTCCTGCTCAACGCCAGCCCCCATGGCCGGCTGGGAGTCCCGGCGCTCGCGGCAGGAGCGTCTGTGCCAGCCCAGGACGCACTGTCCACCCAGGACGAGGCCCAGGATGAGGTTGAGGCCACGCCGCTGGATGGCGGCTTCGTCCTGGACAACGGCGTTATCCGTGCCGTGCTGGACGACAACGGGCTCCTGACGTCCCTGCGGGATCACGGGACAGGCCGCGAAGCCATCGCCCCCGGCCAGTTCGGAAACCACCTGGAACTGCACCGCGACACCCCCAACGAATGGGACGCCTGGGACATCGACGAGTTCTACCGGCGGAACGTCACCAGCCTGACCGACGCCGCGGAGGTGCGGCTGGAGCGGCGCGGCGGGGACGCCGTCGTCGTGGTGGAACGGCTCACCGGTTCCTCCCGCATCACCCAGCGCATCACGCTGGCGGCGGGCAGCCCGTCCCTGGGAATCTCCACCGAGGTCGACTGGCAGGAACGGGAGAAGCTGCTCAAGCTGGGGTTCCCGCTGGACCTGAGGGCCGACCGCTCGGCGGCGGAGACCCAGTTCGGCCACGTCTTCCGGCCGACCCATGTGAACACCTCATGGGAGGCGGCCAAGTTCGAGATCTGCGCGCACCGCTGGATCCACGTCGCCGAACCCGGGTACGGCGTGGCCATCGCCAACGCCTCCACCTACGGGCACGACGTCGCCCGGTCTGTCCGGGACGACGGCGGGACCACCACCACCGTCCGGCTCTCACTGCTGCGGGCAGCCAAGTTCCCCGACCCCCAAGCCGACCGCGGCAGGCACGTGCTTGACGTCTGGGTCCGCCCGGCAGCGGGAATCGCCGAGGCAGTGGAGGAAGGCTACCGCGCCAACCTCGCGCCGAGGAAGGTGCGGGGCGCCCACCCGGCCGAAGCGCTGGTTGCTGTGGACAACCCGGCCCTGGTGATTGAAGCCGTGAAGCTGGCCGAAGACGGCTCCGGCGACGTCATCGTCCGGCTGTACGAATCACTCGGCCAGCGCTCGGCCGGACGCCTCACAGCCAACTTCCCGGCCACCGGAATCCAGTCCGTGGACCTGCTCGAGCGGCCGGTTGAGGCGACGGGCGTGGTGGCCGGGGCGGACTCCGCCGAGCTCACCCTGCGGCCGTTCCAGCTGGTGACACTGAGGCTTGCCCGCTGACAGCTGCCCCCGCCTCCTGCGGTTTACCATAAAGGGCCGCTCAGCTTGCTGCTGGGCGGCCCTTTTTGGCGAAACGGTGAAGGCTTGGGGCAGTGGCGGTCGCTGGAAGGCGTTCAGAACTCATGCAGCAGGCGCCGGACGAACTGCCGGGTCCGCTCCTGCCGCGGCGCGCGGAGGACTTCGGCGGCCGGTCCGCGCTCCACCACGAGGCCGCCGTCCATGAAGATGACCTCGTCCGCGACCTGGCGGGCGAAGGCAAGCTCGTGGGTGACGATCACCATGGTCCATCCCTCGTCGGCCAGTTCCTGGATGACGCCCAGGACGTCGCCCACGAGTTCCGGGTCCAGCGCCGAGGTGGGCTCGTCGAACAGCAGCAGCTGGGGTTTCAGGGCCAGGGCACGCACGATCCCTACCCGCTGCTGCTGGCCGCCGGAAAGCTCGAACGGGTAGGCGTCGCGCTTGTCCGCCAGCCCCACCCTTGCGAGCAGCTTTTCGGCCTCGGCCACCGCCTCGGCCCGCTTGCGCTTCTGCACCTGGACGGGTCCTTCGATGACGTTCTGCAGGACGGTCATGTGCGGGAACAGGTTGTAGTGCTGGAACACCATGGCGCTGCGGTCCCGCAGGTCTGAAATCTCCTTCTTGGAGACTTTGGCGGAGAAATCCAGCGCCAGATCGGGGCCCGGCCCTGCGGAGGTGCCCGGGCCTGCAAAGGTAACCGTCCCGGCGTCGGGCGTTTCCAGTCCGTTGAGCGAGCGCAGCACGGTGGTCTTGCCGGAACCTGACGGCCCGATCAGGGCCACCACATTGCCCCGGCGCACGTCGAGGTCGATGTCCCTCAGCACCACATTGCTGCCGAACGCCTTCGCGAGGTTCCGGACCGACAGCACGGGCCTGGCCTGTGGCGAGGCTCCGTGGGCTGCTGCGTGGGCTGCTCCGTCAGTGGGCGACATAGCGGTCCAATCTCCTTTCAAGGACGGACTGCCCGGACGAGAGCGCCAGGCAGATCACCCAGTAGACCAGGGCAGCCTCGAGGTAGAGCGCCATGAACTCCTGGCTGAAGGCCGCGATCTGCTGGGCGTTGCGGAAGAGCTCCGTGACCAGGATCAGCGAGGCCAGGGACGTGTCCTTGACCAGCGAAATGAAGGTGTTGGACAGCGGCGGCACCGACACCCTCGCAGCCTGCGGCAGGATGATGCGGCGCAGCGACTGGCCGCGGGACATGCCGATGGTGTGGCCGGCTTCCCACTGCCCCTTGGGCACCGACAGGATGGCGGCGCGGATGACCTCGGCGGCATAACCGCCAACGTTGAGCGAAAAGGCGATGATGGCGCTGGGCCACGGATCAAGCTTCACGCCCAGGCTGGGCAGGCCATAGAAGATCACAAACAGCTGCACCAGCAGCGGAGTGCCGCGGATCACCGAAACGTAGAACCGCGCTACGCCGGACACCACGGCGTTCCGACTCAGCCGCATCAGGGCCACCAGCAGGGCCAGGGCGAGGCCGATCACGAACGAGGCCAGCGTCAGCGGGATGGTCCCGGTGACTGCCCCCGTGACAAGCGGGACGAAGGAGCTCCAGATGAGATCCCAGTTCAACGGCATCTACTTGGTGACGTCCGTGCCGAAGTACTTCTTGGAGATCTTGGCCAGCGTCCCGTCGGTGCGGAGGTCGTCCAGCGCCTTGTCCACCGCTTTGGTGAGCTCCGTGGAACCCTTGCGGAAGACGAAGGCGCTTTCTGACTTCTCCGTGGTTTCGGCGGCAATCTTCAGCCCGGCGTCCGGGTTCGTCTTGGCGTAGTCGAGGTAGGTGAGCTTGTCGTTGACGATGGCGTCCACGCGGCCCTGCCGGACCAGAGCCACGCCCTGGGCCCAGCCCTCCACGGACTGGACGTTGGCGCCGGCGTCGACGGCCATCTTGTAGAAGTTGCTGGTGAGCGACTGGGCTGTGGTCTTGCCCTTGAGGCTTTCAAAGTCGGTAATGCTGTTGTTGTCCGCCTTCGTCACGATTACGCCCGTGGAGACGGTGTAGGGCTTGGAGAAGTCGTACTTGGCCTTGCGTTCGTCATTGATGGAGATCTGGTTGGCGATGGTGTCGAAGCGTTTGGCATCGAGGCCGGCGAAGATGCCGTCGAACTGGGTCTCCTGGAAGGTGGCCTTCACGCCCAGCTTCTCCGCCACCGCCCGTGCGATCTCCACGTCATAGCCAGTCAGGTCGCCGGCGCCTTCGGCGTGGAACGAGAACGGCTTGTAGGTGCCCTCCGTGGCGATCACGATCTCGCCCTTGGACTTCACATCGCTGAGTGACGTGTCCGAGCTGCTGGCGGCCGGGGCCTGGGACCCTCCGCTGCCGCAGGCTGTCAGAGCCAGGGCCAGTCCGGCAAGGGTGGCCGCAAGGGCGGAGCGGCGGGAATGGACACGGTTCATGGCGGGTACCTTCTTCTTCAGGCTGCGGCGAGGGCAGCACGGCGGCCGATCCGGCCCCGCGGTGCCAGTGCATGCAACGTCTTGGCAAAGTCCTTTATTTCGCCATCATACGGGGGTTGAAACGGGCCCTTAAAAAGGCTGAGTGGGGGCGGTCCCCAACGGCCGCCACCACTCATCCCCCCAATGTGCGATCCGGCAGGCGCCACGGCTTGTTAGCCAGGCAGCAACTGCTTTCACACATTCATGATTCTCTCACGGTCTAATGATTTTGTGAATCCCGGATCGCTACCTGTCGGTAGATGACGTTCCGTGACTCCCGGGACTGGCGGCCTTCACCCGTGCCAGCCACACCATAACGAGGCCTGACATGTAGAAAACCACCGCCCCGTTGTTCACCGCCGGCGCCGCCGGGAGGAGCTGGGGAGGGGCGAATTCAAGGCAGAGCCCGGCAACAGTGGCGACAGCGCCGGCCGCCATCAGGGCCGCCCCGGTCCTGACGAGCGGGGGCAGGCTTTCCCTGACGCTGCGGAGCAGGGCAGGCAGCAGCGCGAGGGAGACGTACGCCAGGTAGCCCCGGGCCGCAGCCCAGTAGTACGGCATCAGTGCCTCATTCCGGGCGCTGGTCCCGGCGTCCCTGAAGCCCGCCGACGAGGCGGAGGCATCCATCATGAGGAAAATGGCCACCAGCGCAGCGGAGAAAATCGCGAGCATGGCCAGACCGGGAGGGCCGGCGATCATGCGGTGGGCGTCAGGGGCGCCAAACCCCTTCGTGACGCGGAGCGCAATGAGGTAGATCGTGGCGAAAACAATCAGGCGCAGCACGACGTGGGCAATGTTGATGCCGCCGAGGGCGCCGTCGATGGCTAGGTAGAACTGTTTGATGCTCAGGACCGCGGCCGCCGTCGCCAACAGGAAGATGAAGAACAGGGTGGGGTTCACACCGCGCACGGCGCTGGGAATCCGGGCCAGGGCGGCACCCAAGCAAACAACCAGCGTTATCCACGGGAGAATCTCGCTCATACCAGGTTCTCCCAGATTCTTTCGGTCTGTTCCTGGTCCTGTTCCTGCCGCCGCAGGGTCCTGCCGAGTGCCTGAAGGCGTTCGCCGGACAGGGCGGTGAGGTCTCCGTCGCTGAGCCGGTCCAGCGCCGCCTGCCGGGCACCCGGGGGCCAGCCGGCTTCGGCTTCGGTCACAAGTCCGGTGGCTACCAGTCCGCCTGCCAGTCCGACGCCGGCGGCCCGGGAGGTGGCGACGGCCAGTTCCGGGGCGAGCCGGTTAGCGGTCAGCTGTGCTGAGTAGTTCTGGGGGGCGACGCCGGTGGCGGCGGAGACGCGGTGGCGGAGTTCGCCGTCGTCGATTGCATCCACCCAGTTTTTCACGGAGGTGGCGTGCGGCGGCGGGCTGAGTTCCGGCCGGCCCGCGCCGGTAGAGCCTTTAGGGGCGGTGCGGACAATGACGGCCCGCAGCAGGTCGACGGTGGCGATTTGGCTCACCAGTTCCTTGTCGGTCGGAGGGATGGAGGAACCGGCGAGGTCGCTGTAAGTCTCGAAGGTGGCCAGCGCGGCAACGGGATTGATGTTGTAGGCCCGGCTGATGCTCACGACCGTAGTCTCGGCAACCTTTCCCCGCACCATCTGCTGGGCGAGGGTGGTGCGCTTGACCCCGGAGAGCCTGCAGACATCGGCCGTGCTGGTATCCGGTGCTACGCCACTAAGCCAGCGCTGGAATGCTTTGGCGGGGAGGGGCATGAAACGCTCTCTGCTGAACGAATGTTTGACTCATATTAGCGGCGTTCGGCGGACAGCCGCCGGTGCTTTCGGCCGGCCCGGCCGCTGTCCAGCCAGACAAGCGCCAGGCCGGCGACAAAGCAAAGGATGGCCGTGTAGTTGATGACAAAACGCATGAACGCCAGCCCGGACGGGATGGCCGGGAACAGCAAGGTAAGGGGAACTGCGATGCTGCCTATGGCCAGAAGCGCCGCGCTTATCCGGAGCAGGGCGGGCAGCGAGCTTCTGATGGCCTGCAGCATCCCGGGCAGGATTGCGAGGCACACATAGGCCGGATAGGCCCGGCCAGCGGCGGCGTAGTACTGGAGCAGCGCAGCGTTCTGCCCGCTCCTGGCTTCGAGGCCGGTCATGCCCACGGCCGAACCCGCGGTGTCCATCACGGCGAACAGCACCACCAGCGCGGCGGAAATTAGCGCGAGCGCGGATATACCGGCATGGCCCCGGACCAGCCGCAATCCCCGCTTATCGCCGAAGCCGGTTGCGATCCGTATGCCGAGGAAAAAAATAGCCCCGAAAATGATGAAGCGCAGCAGAAGATTGGCAAGGTTGGTGCTGCCAAGCAGGGCATCGATCGCCATGTAGGGACCGCGAATGCTCAGCAGGATGGCCAGCGTCAGCAGCGCCAGGGCATAGAAAATGGCCCTGTTCTTCCGGCGGACCAGGTTGGGGATCCGGCTCAGCGCCGCCGCGCCTGACGCGATCAGGGTGGTCCATTGCAGGATTTCAATCATCCGAGGTTCTCCCAGATCGTTTCGGTTTGCCGTTGGTCTTGTTCCTGCCGCCGCAGGGTCTTGCCGAGCGCCTGGAGGCGTTCGCCGGCCAGGATGGTCAGCTGGCCGTCGCTGAGCCGGTCCAGGGCCGCCTGCCGGGCACCTGGCGGCCAGCCGGCTTCGGCTTCGGTCACCAGTCCGGTGGCTACCAGTCCGCCTGCCAGTCCGACGCCGGCGGCCCGGGAGGTGGCGACGGCCAGTTCCGGGGCGAGCCGGTTAGCGGTCAGCTGTGCTGAGTAGTTCTGGGGGGCGACGCCGGTGGCGGCGGAGACGCGGTGGCGGAGTTCGCCGTCGTCGATTGCATCCACCCAGTTCTTCACGGAGGTGGCGTGCGGCGGCAGGCTGAGCTCGGGCGGTCCTGCGCCCGTACCTGTGCCTTTGTCGGTGCCGGCGTCCTGCCCGGTGCGGGCAATGATGGCGTGCAGCAGGTCCGCGGTGGCGATCTGGCTCACCAGTTCCTGCAGCGTCGGCGGGATGGGCGGCTTTCCCAGATCCCTGTACGGTTCGAAAGCGGCCAGCGCGGCCACCGGATTGATGCTGAAGGCGCGGCTGATACCCACCACGGTTGTCTCCGCCACTTTCCCGCGGACCAGTTGCTGGGCCAGGGTGGTGCGCTTGACCCCGGAAGCCCTGGCAACATCAGCAACGCTGGTGTCCGGCGCAACGCCGTGAAGCCAGCGCTGGAAGGCCTTGGCGGAGAGGGGCATCGAACGCTTTCTGTCGACGGGAAGGGTGACTTGAAGGGCAGCCCGCCGGCCTCGATTTTATTTAGCGCGCCGCTTCAACTATGCTAGGTGGTCGAACCCGCTGGTCCGTACACCCCCCAAGTCCGGACCAGCGGGTTCTTTCATGCCCGCCGGAATTTTCCGGCGAAAACGGGCAGCGGTGAGAGGATGGATTGATGACTGCAACCCTTGTTGCGAAGGACCTTTCGGGCGGTCATGATCACCGCACCCTCTTCTCCGGGCTGTCCCTCACAGTGGCTCCCGGGGACGTCGTTGGCGTGGTCGGCGCCAACGGTGCGGGCAAGTCCACGCTGCTGCGGCTCCTTGCCGGCGTGGACCAGGCGCAGGACGGCACAGTCAGCCTCGCGCCGGCCGACGCCTTTGTGGGCTGGCTGCCGCAGGAGCACGAACGCGTCTCCGGTGAGACCGTCGCCGGCTACATCGCCCGCCGCACCGGCTGCGCCAAAGCCACCGCGGAGATGGAATCCACGGCGGAGGCCCTGGGCTCGGGAGCGCCCGGAGCGGACGACGCCTACTCCCTGGCCTTTGACCGCTGGATGGCCTCCGGCGCCGCGGACCTGGACGAGCGGATAGCGCCCGTCCTCGCGGACCTGGGCCTCGACGTCGGACCTGACGCCGAAATGACCGGGCTTTCCGGCGGCCAGGCAGCCCGCGTAGCGCTCGCTGCCCTGCTGCTGAGCCGGTTCGACGTGGTGCTGCTGGACGAGCCCACCAACGATCTCGACCTGGACGGCCTGGCCAGGCTGGAAGCCTTCGTGCAGGGGCTTCGCGGCGGCGTGGTGCTGGTTTCGCACGACCGCGAGTTCCTCGCCCGTTGCGTCACCTCCATCGTGGAACTGGACCTCGCCCAGAACTCGGTGGCTGTCTACGACGGCGGCTATGAAGCATTCCTGGAGGAGCGGGCCGTCGCCCGCCGGCACGCCCGTGAACGGTACGAGGAATTCGCCTCGACCAAGGCGGACCTGGTGTCCCGGGCCCGCACCCAGCGGGAATGGAGCTCACAGGGCGTCCGGAACGCCATGCGCAAGAGCCCTGACAACGACAAGATCCGCCGGGCTGCCAGCAGCGAATCGTCCGAGAAGCAGGCCCAGAAAGTCCGGCAGATGGAATCGCGCATCGCCCGCCTGGACGTGGTGGAGGAACCTCGCAAGGAGTGGCAGCTGCAGTTCAGTATCGGCCAGGCGCTGCGGTCCAGTTCGGTGGTGGCAACGCTGCGCGATGCTGTGGTCCGGCAGGGCAGTTTCACCCTGGGGCCGGTGAACCTGCAGCTCAACGCCGGCGAGCGGATCGGCATCACCGGGCCCAACGGCGCCGGCAAGTCAACGTTGCTCCGGCTCCTTCTGGGAACCCAGGAACCGGACTCCGGCGACGCTTCCCGCGGTGTGTCCGTGGCCGTGGGCGAGATCGACCAGGCCCGCGGGCTGCTGGCCGGGCACCTGCTGCTGGCTGACGCCGTCGAAGCCGTCCTGACGGATTACACGTCCGCCGAGGTCCGCACGCTGCTGGCGAAGTTCGGCCTCAAAGCCGACCACACCGCGCGCACGGTGGACTCGCTGTCGCCAGGGGAGCGGACCCGTGCCGCCCTGGCCCTGCTGCAGGCCCGGGGAGTGAACCTGCTGGTCCTGGACGAACCCACCAACCACCTGGACCTCCCTGCCATCGAGCAGCTGGAAGAAGCATTGGAAAGCTACGACGGCGCCCTGCTGCTGGTCACCCACGACCGGCGGCTGCTGGAAAACGTCCGCCTGGACGTGCGCTGGAACGTGGACAACGGCGTCGTCACCGAACTGGTGGCAGGCAAGATGGAGCAGAACAAATGAGCATGGACGGCGTCGCGTGGCGCTCGCTATACAACATCACCCGGGCCAAGAGCGGCTCCCGGCCGTTCTCCAAGGAGACCCTCAAACGTGTCCTCGGCTTTGCCCGGCCGCACCGCGGCAGGCTGATCGCGTTCGTGGCCGTGTCCGTCGCCATGGCCTTCCTGGCGGTGGCCACGCCTGTGCTCGCCGGCCAGGTGGTCAACACGATCGTTGCCCGCGCCGACTCGGGCGAAGTGATCCGGCTGGCGGCCCTGATCGCCGCCGTGGCGGTGGCCGAGGCAGCCCTTGGGATGGTGAGCCGCTGGCTGTCCTCCACCATCGGCGAGGGTGTCATCGTGGACCTCCGCACCAGGGTGTTCGACCATGTCCAGAGAATGCCCATCGCGTTCTTCACCCGGACCCGCACCGGCGCGCTGGTCAGCCGCCTGAATAACGACGTTATCGGTGCGCAGTCCGCCTTCGCCGGAACCCTGTCCGGTGTGGTCAGCAACGTGGTGGCCCTCATCCTCACCCTCGTGGTGATGCTCAACACCTCATGGCTGGTCACCGTGCTGGCCATGATCCTGCTGCCGATCTTCCTCATCCCCGCCCGGCGGATGGGCTCCCGGCTGGCCGACCTGCGGCGCGAGGCGGCCGAGCACAACGCCGCCATGGGCACCCAGATGACCGAGCGCTTCTCCGCCCCCGGCGCCACCCTGGTCAAGCTCTTCGGACGGCCCGACGACGAATCCCGCGAGTTCGCGCTCCGGGCCGGCCGGGTCCGTGACATCGGCGTGCGGACGGCCATGCTGCAGTTCACCTTCGTGACGGCGCTGACGCTCGTCTCAGCCCTGGCCCTCGCCCTGGTCTACGGCCTGGGCGGCTGGCTGGCCATCGGGGGCCAGCTTGCGCCGGGCGACGTCGTGGTGCTGGCACTGCTGCTCACCCGCCTTTACGCGCCGCTCACCGCGCTGTCCAATGCCCGCGTGGAAATCATGAGCGCCCTGGTCAGCTTTGAACGGGTCTTCGAAATCCTGGACCTCGAGCCCCTCATCCAGGAAAAGCCCGGTGCGCTGGCAGTCCCGCCCGGGCCCGTGGCCGTGGAGTTCGACGACGTGCGGTTCTCCTATCCTTCCGCGGACAAAGTTTCGCTGGCCTCGCTGGAGGAGGTCTCCACGCTGGACACCCGTGGCGGCGAGGAAGTGCTGCACGGCATCAGCTTCCGGGTGGAACCCGGACAGACCGTCGCCCTCGTGGGCTCCTCCGGCGCCGGCAAGTCCACCGTGGCCCAGTTGCTGTCCCGGCTGTACGACGTCGACTCCGGCGCCGTGCGCCTCGGCGGCACCGCCCCGGCCTCCGGCCTGGACGTGCGCGACCTGACCTTCGACTCCATCCGCGCCACCCTGGGTATGGTCACCCAGGACGGCCACCTGTTCCACGAAACCATCGCCTCCAACCTCAGGCTGGCCCGCCCGGAGGCCACCGACGAGGACATGTGGGCGGTGCTGCGCCAGGCCCGGCTCGAAACCATGATCCGTTCCCTTCCCGACGGCCTGGAAACCGTGGTGGGGGAGCGCGGCTACCGGCTCTCCGGCGGCGAACGGCAGCGGCTCACCATCGCCCGGCTGCTGATCGCCCAGCCCCGCGTGGTCATCCTCGACGAAGCCACCGCCGCGCTGGACTCCACGAACGAAGCCGCCGTGCAGGCGGCGCTGGGCGCTGCGCTGGAAGGCCGCACCGCCGTCGTTATTGCGCACCGGCTCTCGACGATCCGTGCGGCTGACGCCATCCTGGTGGTTGAGGACGGACAAATCGTGGAACGCGGAACCCACACCGAGCTGTTGGCCGCGGATGGCCGCTATGCCGAGCTGTACCGGACCCAGTTCGCCGAGGCCACTGCCGTGGCGGAGGAAGCCGTTCCGGAGTACTGAGTCGTTGCCCGGTGTCTTGGCCGGCGCGTCGTCCTGGGCGTCGCGTTAGCGACCAAGCGTCAGCGCCCGGATTCCGCCAGTGCCGGAAGGATATGGTCCGTGAGCAGCGGCGCCAGGTCCCCGGGCAATTCCGCCGCGAGGTCCAGCCACCGGATCTCCGCGATCTCCGCGGAGGGATGGGCCACCCAGGTGCCCGGTGCGGTGAAAACGGTGGCTTCGATTTCCGTGGCTGCCTCGTTGGCGGCATCGGCCAGCCAGACGCCCATGAGGGTCAGTTCCCGCGGATCCACGATGATGCCGACTTCCTCCTGGAGCTCCCGCGCGGCGGCCTGCACCGCGGTCTCGCCGGGCTCGGGCTTGCCGCCGGGATGCATGAACTTGTCCGTACCGCGCTTGCGGACGGTCAGGAGCCGGCCAGCGGCGTCGTAGACACACACGGCGGAAACGATGATGCGCGGATTCACGGTTTCGAGCCTAGCCCGTCTGCCGCCGCCGCCGTTACGGGCAGCCGCCGCAGCACCGACTCCAGCAGCAGGTCCTTACGCGGGCCGGTGACGTCCCAGACGTAGCTGAACTCGTTCCCGCCGTGCCGGACGTAGGTGACCCGGTAGGTGTCCGGATCGCACCAGTGCCGGTCCTGGCTGGCCTCCGGCGAGAAGCTCATCCGGTGGAAGGGCCGGCCGTCGGGGAACAGCATGTCCATGGCGTCCGGCGTGTCCGCGGGCCTGAGCAGATAGTCGCGGGTGGCCGGGCCGGTGAAGGTCTCGCCACCCTCTGCAGGCAAGTCCCCGGCAGGCCACTGCACTGAAGGCCAGACCACGGTCCCTTCCTCGTGGAAGCGGAGCCCTTCGGCGCCGTCGGGGGAAAAGATCACGACGCCGGTGAAGGTGCCGCGGGTGCCGGCGGCCCGGTCCAGCAGGGTCCGTTCCACGGACCAACGCCCTGCATGGGGACGGCCGGGGGATGGGTGGTCCGCCGGCGCTGCGCCCAGCAGATAGTCGCGGAGACCGGACGGGTGCTGCAGATTCAAGTGCCCTCGATTGGAATCGAACCAACGACACCGGCTTTAGGAGAGCCGTGCTCTATCCACTGAGCTACGAGGGCGGGCGCCCGCCGCGGCCGGGTTTTGGACCGGCCCGTTCGGGCACGCTTACAAGCATACAAGGTGACGGCGCGTACTACGCTCTTGGCATGGCCGCCGCAGCTCAAGTCCCGACCAGCCGGGCAACGTTCATCCCGGACACCGCCTCCACGCGGCAGTACATCGGGGCGTGGGCGGTGCTCAGCGTGGTCCAGTATTTCGTGGCGGAGGCGGCTGTTATCGGTGCCTGGGCCGGACCCGGTCCCTACAGCCGGCGGACCGGCCTCATCAGCGACCTGGGCGCCGTCACGTGCGGAATCTACAGCGGCCGCAGCATCTGCTCGCCGCTGCATGTGCTCATGAATTCCTCCTTCGTGGTGCAGGGCCTGGGCATGTTGCTGGGCGCGCTCCTGCTGAGCTCGGCGCTGCTGCGGGTGGCCGCCCGGGCCGGAGTGCGGGTGGCGGCAAGCCATTCAAAGGAAGTGCCCTGGTACACGGCGGTGGCGGCCCGGATCCTCACCGGGACGGCCGGCACTGGCACGATCATCGTGGGGCTGGTCCCGGAGGACCTGGAGTCGGGCTGGCACTACGCGGGGGCCGTGATGTACTTCATCGCCGGATCACTGGCATTGCTGCTGCTCGGCGCGCTGTGGCTCCGGCAGTCGCCGCTGGGCTGGTTCGTGCTGGCCAGCGGCGGGGTGTCCGCGGCCGCGCTCGTCACGGCAGCCGTCACCGGCCTGGACGTCCCCGAGCCCGGAACCCTGGAGCGGCTGATGGGCTACCCCATCACGATAGGCCTGGCCACCGCCGGCCTGGTCATCGCCCAGCGCGTCCGGCGGGAACGGCAGGTGCGCAAGGCCTACGCCCGTGCCCAGGCGGCCCGTGGAAACGCCTAGGCTCCCTGCTGCGGGGCCTTCTTTGCGGACCGGCGCCCCTGGAACACGGCGGCGCCGCCGGCGAGAAGGCTGGCCACGAACAGTGCCCAGCCGGCCACGGTGAGGCCGGACGCCAAGGCGACCTGGCCGCCGTCGAGGTTTACCGCCGCGATCATGGAATCGATGGTGACGTTGCCCCACAGCCGGACCACCACGAACAGCAGCGGCAGCGCCCAGAGCGCCCAGCGAAGCGCCTTGTTGGCCACGTTGGTGCCGATCAGCAGCAGCCAGGTGAAGCCGAAGATCAGCGGAAACAGGGTGCCCGCCGTCTTGTGGACGTAATTGAGCTGGCCGCGGGCGTCGCCGTCCAGGGCGCGGCGGAGCTGTTCAATGTAGCCCGAGTCGAAGCCGCCCACCAGGGAATCGGGCATGGCCAGCCCGCCGGACAGCTGGGTGAGCTGGTTCAGCGTGAGGAGGTGGACGTACCAGAACAGGAACAGGCTGGCGACCACGCCGGCGATGACGATGAGGTTGGCGTTGTTCTGCGCCTTCGCGGGTGTGCGGTCCGTGCCGGGATTGATCACCGGCGGCAGGTGGTGCTGGGGTACTGCGGCCTTCGCGCCGTGCTTCTTGATCCGCTGTGCAGGTGTTTTGGCCATGCGTCCATTATCGCCCGCTGCGAACCAGGGCTGCTGTACTCTGCCTCTGCTGTGCTCTGCCTCTGCTGTGCAGGGCACGCCTGGCGCCGATAGGGTGGGAACCGTGACGGAACTGGGCAGACACAAACTGGGTAGACACAGCGCCACCAACCTGAGCCCCGAGCTCGACGACTACGAGCTGGCGGCCGAGCTGGTCCGCGAGGCCGGGCAGCTGGCGCTGCTGATGCGGCAGGGCGGCCTCGACGCCCAGCGCAAGACCTCGATCTCCGACGTCGTCACGGCCGCGGACCATGCGGCCGAGGCGTATGTGCTGGAACAGCTGCAGCGCTGCCGCCCGGACGACGGCGTCCTGGGCGAAGAAGGCGCCGCCGTGCGCGGCAGCAGCGGGCGGACCTGGGTCATCGATCCGGTGGACGGCACCTACAACTTCCTGCAGGGCTCCACCTACTGGTGCTCAGCCATCGCCCTCAAGGACGAATCCGATGTGCTCCTCGGCGCCATTTTCCAGCCCGAGGAGGACAAACTCTGGATCGGCGGGAAGCAACGCGCCACCACCCTCAACGGCGACCCCGTCACCACCTTCAAGGAGGACGGAACCAACCGCAACGCCGCCGACCTGTCCCACCTCGGCGCCGCCACCTACATCCACCCGCGCTGGCTCTCCGACCCGATGTGCGCCATGCCGTGGCACGCCGCCGCGACCTCGGCCGCGACGCTGCGGATGCTCGGATCCGGCTCGTGCGACCTCGGCCGCGTCGCTGACGGGCAGCTTGGCTGCTGGTTCCAGCACAGCTGCCCGGAATGGGACTGGCTCCCCGGAAAAGCGATCGTGACCGCCGCCGGCGGCGTCGCCGGCAGCGTCCACGTCAACGGCCTGGAATGGTTCATGGCCGGAGGTACGACGGCGGTGCACCAGCTGCGTGCCGCCCTCGAGTCAGGCTCTGTCGACTAGATTTCCGCCTGCCGGACGGCCGTCCTGACCTGCCGCGGCTTGCCCGCACCGGGTTATCCACAGGGCGGAATCCAGTGTCAGCCCCACCGCCTAGACTTGTAGTCACCATGGATATGTTGTTTGACCCCTACGCTGACGGTCCGTTCAAGGCTGGTTCCCACGCCGGTGCCATCACCAGGTCGCGCCCCGAAACAGGGCTGATGACGCCCGCGTTCGGCGGCGGCCCGGCTGAATCCGCGCCCCGCCCGGCAGCTGGCCCGGCTGCCGGACCGGCTGGGGGGAGCCCGGCAGAGGAGCACGCCCGGCACCAGCTCCCCGACGCCGGCGCGCTGCTGGCGGGCCTGAACCCGCAGCAGGAGGAAGCGGTCAAACACTCCGGCAGCGCACTGCTGATCGTGGCCGGAGCCGGCTCCGGAAAAACCCGTGTCCTCAGTAACCGGATCGCCTACCTGATCGCCACCAAGCGGGCCCACCACGGCGAGATCCTGGCCATCACGTTCACCAACAAGGCCGCCGCGGAAATGCGCGAACGCATCGAGGCCCTTGTGGGCAACAGGGCCAAGGCCATGTGGATCTCCACGTTCCACTCGTCCTGCGTCCGGATCCTGCGGCGCGAGGCCGCCAACGTCGGCCTGAACTCCAACTTCTCCATCTACGACTCCGCCGACTCCCTGCGGCTGATCACCCTGGTGGCCAAGAACCTGGACCTGGACCCCAAGAAGTTCGCGCCCAAAGCCATCCAGCACAAAATCTCCGCGCTCAAGAACGAACTGATCGACGACGACTCCTTCGCGTCCGCCGCCAACCACAGTGACCCGTTCGAAAGCGCCGTGGCAGACGTCTTCAAGGGCTACACCCAGCGGCTGCGCCAGGCCAACGCCATGGACTTCGACGACCTGATCGCGCAGACCGTCTACATGTTCCGGGCCTTCCCGGCGCTGGCAGATTCCTACCGGCGCCGGTTCCGGCATGTCCTGGTGGACGAATACCAGGACACCAACCACGCGCAGTATGCCCTGGTCCGGGAGCTCGTCGGCGAGGGGCCGGGGGCGGCGGAACTGACCGTCGTCGGCGACTCGGACCAGTCGATCTACGCGTTCCGCGGCGCGGACATCCGCAACATCGTGGAGTTCGAGAAGGACTACCCCGACGCCCGCACCATCAAGCTGGAGCAGAACTACCGCTCCACCCAGAACATCCTGAGCGCGGCCAACTCCGTGATCTCCCGCAACCCCAACCGCCCCGAGAAGCGGCTCTGGACGGCGGAGGGCGAGGGCCACAAGATCATCGGCTACGTGGGCGAGAACGAGCACGACGAAGCCCAGTTCATCGCCAAGGAGATCGACCGGCTCCAGGACGAGGACAACCTCCGCCCCGGCGACGTCGCCATTTTCTACCGCACCAACGCGCAGTCCCGTTCCATCGAGGACGTCCTGGTGCGGGTCGGGCTGCCGTACAAAGTGGTGGGCGGCACCAGGTTCTACGAGCGCAAGGAAATCAAGGACGCGCTGGCGTACCTGCGCGTGCTGGTCAACCCGGACGACGACGTCAACCTCCGCCGCGTCCTGAACGAACCCAAGCGCGGGATCGGGGACCGGGCCGAGGGCGCCCTGGCGGCCCTCGCCGAGCGGGAGCGCACGTCCTTCATGGCTGCGGCCCGCCGCGCCGACCAGGCGCCCGGCATGGCCACCCGCTCCGTCAACGCGGTGCTCGGCTTCGTGAAGCTCCTGGACGACCTCGCCGAGGTCGCCGCAGGATCCGGCGCCGCGGCCGCGCTCGAGGCGGTGCTGGAACAGACCGGCTACCTTGCCACGCTGCGCTCCAGCAACGATCCGCAGGACGAGTCCCGGGTGGAGAACCTCGCCGAGCTTGTCGCCGTCGTCCGCGAATACGAGCGCGACAATCCCGAAGGATCCCTGGGCGCCTTCCTCGAGCAGGTGTCCCTGGTGGCCGACGCTGACCAGATCCCGGACGCCCCCGGCGCGGACATTGACGCCGCGGTGGCCGAGGCCAAGCGGCTGGGCGTGGTCACGCTCATGACGCTGCACACGGCCAAAGGCCTCGAATTCCCTGTGGTGTTCCTGACCGGCATGGAGCACGGGCTCTTCCCGCACCAGCGTTCCGCGACGGACCCCAAGGAACTGGCGGAGGAGCGCCGTCTCGCCTATGTGGGACTGACGCGGGCCCGGAAGCGGCTCTACGTCACGCGGTCCGAGGTCCGCAACATGTGGGGGCAGAGCCAGTACAACCCGGCCAGCCAGTTCCTGGAGGAAATCCCCTCCGAGCTCGTCGAATGGAAGCGCGAGGGCACCAGCCGGCAGTCCGGGGGCTGGGGGAGCGGCGCCGCCATCGGATCGGGCCGGTACAGCGGATCCTTCTGGGGCGCCGGATCGGCGCGCGGCACCCGGGCGGATTCCTCCGCGGGCTTCAACGCCGACGTTCCTGCCGCCGTCGCGAAAAACCGTGTGCAGCCGCAAAAGGAAGTCATTGCCGTCAGTGTGGGGGACAAGGTCAACCACACCAGCTTCGGCAACGGCACGGTGCTCGCCGTCGAAGGCGCCGGGGACAAGACCGTGGCGAAGGTGAAGTTCGACGTCGGCGAGAAGCGGCTGCTGCTCCGGTATGCGCCGCTGACCAAGATCGACGCCTGAGCGTGCCGGGGCAGCGCCTGGGGCGCGTTGCTGCAGGCCGGGCGCTGCTGCTCTCGATGGCCCTGGTCTCGGTGGCCCTGGCCGGCTGTTCGGTGACCGTCGCGGATCCGGAGTACACCCCTCCGCCGCCGCTGCCGGCCCTGGAGCAGCTGAAACAGGCACCGCTCACAGACCCCGCGGGGTTTGCCGCCGGGGAAGACGTGCTGGCGTTCGTCACCGCGGACCGGAACGTGGTGTGCGCCCTGACCTCAGCCCGCGGACCGCACCTGAATCTGCCCTACGAAATCAACAACTTCAGCGATTCCGACAACCAAAAACTGGCAACCGTGCCCGTGGCGCACTGCGAACTCGCGGTGTATCCCGCGCCGGCAGCGTCGGACGTCGGTGACGACTGTTCGGGGACGGGACTCGGCTTTCTGGGCGGTGCGGCCCTCCTGACGCCCAGCCGGGCCGGGTACGGCGAATGCCGGTCCGGCGTCACCCGGATGGAGGCCGAGTACGGGCCCAAGGGAAGGCCTAATGGGCTGATCTCCAAGCTTCCCGTCCTGCCCGACGGCGGCAACCTCGAACGGAACGGACTGCGGTGCTCCGCCTACCGCTCCGGAGTGGCCTGCGGGAACGTCTCAGGCGGCGTTGGTTTCTTTATCAGCCGGGATCATTACGAACTCATCTCCGCGAAGGGCAAAAACGTCCAAACGGCGCCCGCCAAGGCTTCAAAAACCCCGTAATCACGGGGTTTTTCTACGATCCATAGAATAGTGTCCTTACTCACAGAACAGGTAGTCTGGAACGGGCCGGTCCCTCCAAAGGACTAGAGTTCCCACAGGAGCATTGCGCCGCGTGGCTCGTTTCCGGACCTGCCGCAGGGCGCGTTAATTCCGCAGCCCGGTCCGCACCTTCGGTGTTGTCCGGCTGTACAGAAAACTACTTCGACGTAGAAGGACACTAAACCGTGGACCTGTTTGAATATCAGGCGCGCGATATGTTCGAAGCGCACGGTGTACCCGTGCTCGCCGGCATCGTGGCGCACACCCCTGAAGAAGCAAAGGCAGCTGCCGAGAAGATCGGCGGCGTAACTGTCGTCAAGGCACAGGTTAAGGTCGGTGGCCGCGGCAAGGCCGGCGGCGTCAAGGTTGCCAAGTCCGCCGACGAGGCACTTGAGCACTCCACCAACATCCTGGGCATGGACATCAAGGGCCACACCGTCAACAAGGTGATGATCGCCCAGGGTGCGGACATCGCCGAGGAATACTACTTCTCCGTCCTTCTGGACCGGGCCAACCGCAACTACCTGGCCATGTGCTCGGTTGAAGGCGGCATGGAGATCGAGCAGCTCGCCGTTGAGCGGCCCGAGGCCCTGGCCAAGGTAGCCATCGACCCCGCCGTGGGCATCGACCAGGCCAAGGCTGACGAAATCGTCGCCGCCGCCGGCTTCGCTGAAGAACTGCGCGGCAAGGTCGCCGGCGTCATTCTGAAGCTCTGGGACGTCTTCAAGAAGGAAGACGCCACCCTCGTGGAGGTCAACCCGCTGGTCAAGACCGGCGCAGGCGAGATCGTTGCCCTCGATGGCAAGGTCACGCTCGACGAGAACGCCGAATTCCGCCACCCCAAGCACGCCCAGCTTGAGGACAAGGAATCCGCAGATCCGCTGGAGGCCAAGGCCAAGGCGCAGGATCTGAACTACGTCAAGCTGGACGGCGAAGTCGGCATCATCGGTAACGGCGCTGGCCTCGTCATGTCCACTCTGGACGTCGTTGCCTACGCCGGCGAGAACCACGGCAACGTCAAGCCCGCCAACTTCCTGGACATCGGCGGCGGAGCCTCCGCCGAGGTCATGGCCGCAGGCCTGGACGTCATCCTGGGCGACGAACAGGTCAAGTCCGTGTTCGTGAACGTCTTCGGCGGCATCACCGCCTGTGACGCTGTTGCCAAGGGTATCGTGGGCGCGCTGGCCGAGCTGGGCCACTCCGCCAACAAGCCGCTGGTTGTTCGCCTCGACGGCAACAACGTCGAAGAGGGCCGCCGCATCCTCGCCGAGGCCAACCACCCGCTGGTTACCCTGGCCGCCACTATGGACGAGGGCGCCGACAAGGCCGCCGAGCTCGCCAACGCCCGCTGATCGAGCCTGTCGAGATCTAGGAAAGAAAACATGTCTATTTATCTGAACAAGGACTCCAAGGTCATCGTCCAGGGCATCACGGGCGGCGAGGGCACCAAGCACACCGCCCTCATGCTCAAGGCCGGCACCAACATCGTGGGCGGCGTCAACGCCCGCAAGGCCGGCACCACCGTCCTGCACGGCGAAAACGAGATCACCGTTTTCGGCACCGTCAAGGAAGCCATGGCAGAGACCGGCGCCGACGTCTCCATCGTCTTCGTCCCGCCGGCATTCACCAAGAACGCCGTTGTTGAAGCCATCGAGGCCGGCATCGGCCTGGTCGTCGTTATCACCGAAGGCGTGCCGGTTCAGGACTCCGCCGAGTTCTGGGCACTGGCACAGTCCAAGGTCGACGCCGACGGCAACCAGGTCACCCGCATCATCGGACCGAACTGCCCCGGCATCATCACCCCGGGCGAGGCCCTCGTGGGCATCACCCCGGCGAACATCACCGGCAAGGGCCCCATCGGCCTCGTGTCCAAGTCCGGCACGCTGACCTACCAGATGATGTACGAACTGCGCGACCTCGGCTTCTCCACGGCCATCGGCATCGGCGGTGACCCCATCATCGGCACCACCCACATCGACGCCCTGGCTGCGTTCGAGGCTGACCCGGAGACCAAGGCCATCGTGATGATCGGCGAAATCGGCGGCGACGCCGAAGAGCGTGCCGCAGACTTCATCAAGGCCAACGTCACCAAGCCGGTTGTCGGCTACGTCGCCGGCTTCACCGCGCCGGAAGGAAAGACCATGGGCCACGCAGGCGCCATCGTCTCCGGTTCCGCCGGTACCGCCCAGGCGAAGAAGGAAGCCCTCGAGGCTGCAGGCGTGAAGGTCGGCAAGACGCCCTCCGAGACCGCCAAGCTGCTGCGCGAAGTCTACGCAGCGCTCTAAGCCCCACCTCAGGCAACGCGGGGTCACTCCCAGCCCAATCCACCCCCCGGATTGGGCGCAGAGTGACCCCGCGTTTCTTCTTTTTAACCCTTGCCTGCCAGCGAAGCGAGGTCTATGGTGTTTATCAACCGGATGGTTGATAAACAAGTAGGTTGATTATAGAGCCAGGGCAGTGACAGTGGACATGAGCAATGACGACGACGACCTGTTGGACGCGGCCTTCCTGGCCCTGTCGGATCCGGTGCGCCGCCAGCTTATCTCTCGGCTCAGCCGGGGACCCGCCACCGTCAATGAGCTGGCCGAACCCTTCGCGATCTCCAAACAGGCGGTCTCGAAGCACATCCAGGTTCTCGAGCAGGCGCAGTTGGTCACGCGAAGCCGTGACGCGCAGCGCCGGCCCGTGCACCTGAATCCCGCACGGCTCGAAGCGCTCACCGCGTGGATCGACCAGTACCGGCTGGTCCGTGAGGCGCAGTTCCGCAGCCTCGATGCCGTACTCCGCACCAACTCCGCCCCGCGCGGCAGCAGTGACAAGGACAGATCATGAGCAACGCACTCAAACTCACCGTCCCCGACGGCGTCCCCTTCATAGATTTCGAGCGTGAGTTCGATTTCCCGGTCGCTGAGGTGTTCCGCGCCCACAAAGAGCCGGAGCTGATTACCCGGTGGCTGGGTCCGCGCGGCACCAATGTTGACATCGACCACTATGACTTCCGCTCCGGCGGCAGCTACATGTACAACCACACCGGCCCCGATGGTGTGTCCTATGCGTTCAGCGGCATCTTCCATACCGTCCGGGAGAACGAGTTTGCCATCCAGACCTTCGAGTTCAGTGGCTACCCGGACATCGTCAGCATCGAATTCATGAACTTCGAGGATCTTGGCGGAGGGCGGTCCCGCCTCCGCGGTCACTCGGTCTATCCCACCATGGAAGCCCGCGACGGCATGGCCCAGTCCGGCATGGAAAGCGGCTTGAGCGACGGCTACGAGCGGCTCGAGGAGCTTCTGGCTAAGTAGGAACGCGTCACCCCTCTAACGTCCGACGGCGGCCGGTGACCTTCATCTTGAAGGTCACCGGCCGCCGTCGGCCATTTAAGCCAGGCCCGCGCCCGTCTAGGTAGCAGCAGATGGCGTTTTGAGCGCCTAGAACGCCATCTGCTGCTACTTACTTGGGTGGACGTGCGCGAAACTCTTGCGCACCCTCGCTACTTTGATAGTATGTCAGGACAAACTATTAAAGGAGATCGCATGCCGCTCGTACGAATTGACGTCCACTCGGGGCGGAGCCAGGATGAACTCAACCGGCTCAGCCGGGGCATCCATGACGCCATCCTGGCCGAGTACGGCATCCCGGAACGCGACTACTTCCACATCGTCACCGAACATGCGCCGGGCCAGATCGTGGCTCAGGACGCAGGCCTTGGCTTCGAGCGCACGCGGGACGTCGTCATGATCCAGATCTTCACCCAGGGCGGGCGTAGCCAGGAGGCGAAGCAGAGCCTCTTTGCAGCAGTGGCGGGGAAGCTCGCGGGGCTGGGGATCGCCGGCGAGGACGTCTTCATTGGCTACGTCGAGAACACGGCGGGGGACTGGTCCTTCGGATTCGGCCGCGCGCAGTACGTCACCGGCGAGCTCGCCGTGCCCAAGAAATAGAGCGGAAACGGTACCCCTGCCGGCCCGTGCCTGAAGCTCCCCAGCGCGCATTTTGGGCCGAGTTCTGCTTGTTGTAAGTATGTCAGTACAAACCTTTGACAGGACATAAATTCTAGGGCACAGTAGTTCATGTGGTCCCGCTCACGGGCCCGCGGAACGCCGGAGCCTTGGCCGTTCGGCTGCTTAGAGGTTGAGATCCAAAAGAAAGGTCCACGATCACCGTGACCCACGAACTGCTCACGATCGGGCGAATCAGCGTTGATATCTACCCGAACGACATCGGGGTGGGGCTGGAGGATGTCACGTCCTTCGGCAAGTACCTCGGCGGCTCGCCATCGAACGTTGCTGTGGCCGCCGCCCGCCATGGCCGCCGGACCGGCGTCATCACCCGCACCGGCGATGACCCCTTCGGCCAGTACCTGCACCGCGAACTGGAAAAGTTCGGTGTTGACGATTCCTTCGTCAGCCCGGTCCAGGGGCTGCAGACGCCCGCCACATTCTGCGCGATCCAGCCGCCGCATGATTTCCCGCTGTACTTCTACGGCCGTTTCCCGACGGCGCCTGACCTTCAGATCAAGGCCGACGAGCTCGATACGGACGCCATCCGGAACGCCGGGATCTTCTGGTCCACGGTGACCGGCCTGTGCCAGGAGCCGAGCCGCGAGGCGCACATCAAGGCGCACGAAGCACGGCCCCGCACCGGCCTGACGGAGGGCCAGTACACCATCCTGGACCTCGACTACCGCCCCATGTTCTGGGCCTCCGAAGAAGAAGCCCGGGAGCAGGTGGCCCGGATCCTGCCGCACGTCACGGTGGCCATCGGCAACGACCAGGAATGCTCCGTGGCCGTCGGCCCGGGGACCCCGGATGAGCAGGCGGACCGCCTGCTGGACGCCGGCGTCGAGATCGCCGTCGTCAAGCTCGGCCCGGAAGGCGTGATGGCCAAGACCCGCACCGAGCGTGTGGTCTCCGCCCCAGTCCCGGTGGAGACCGTCAACGGCCTGGGTGCCGGCGACTCCTTCGGCGGCGCCTTCGTGCACGGGCTGCTTTCCGGCTGGCCGCTGGCCCAGGTCCTGGACTACGCGAACGCTGCCGGCGCCATTGTTGCCTCCCGGCTGTCCTGCGCAGACGCCATGCCCACCCCGGCCGAGGTCACCTCCCTGCTCACCGAGCGCGGACGCCTTGTTCCCGATGCTGTTCCCGGCACCTCAATCCCCGAAGGAGCGGCCCTGTGAGCCTTAACCCCGGTACCGCGACCCTCGCGGTGGATGACAACCCACGCCGCTACGAGCACCTGAGCACCATCCGGCTCGAAGACCCCGCCGCAGTCGCCCGGGCCGCCAAGGCCCGGCGCCGCCACCCCGGGCTGAAGTACGGCCGGCAGAACTTCATCGTCGCCGCCGACCACCCGGCCCGCGGAGCGCTCTCAGTGGGCAACGATCCGGTGGCGATGGCGGACCGCCGCCAGCTGTTGGACCGGCTGCAGATTGCACTGGCCAACCCGGCTGTGGACGGCGTCCTGGCGTCCCCGGACATCATGGATGACCTGCTGCTCCTGGGGGCGCTGGAGGGCAAGCTGGTGTTCGGTTCGATGAACCGCGGCGGCCTCACCGGCCTGGTCAATGAATTCGACGACCGTTTCACCGGCCACACCGCCGCGGCGCTGGAAGAACTGGGTGCGGACGGCGGCAAGATGCTGACCCGCATCTGCCTCGGCGACCCGGACACCGTCTCGCTGCTGGAGGCCACGGCGAAGGCGATTGATTCGCTGGCCGAACGCAAGCTCATCGCCATGGTGGAGCCCTTCCTGTCCGTCCGGGAGAACGGCCGGGTCCGCAACGACCTGTCCCCGGACGCCGTGATCAAGTCCATTGCCATCGCCGAAGGCCTCGGTTCCACCAGCGCCTACACCTGGATGAAGCTGCCGGTCGTGGCCGAGATGGAACGCGTCATGGCCGCCACCACCATGCCCACCGTGCTGCTGGGCGGGGACCCGGCGGGCACCCAGGACGAGGTGTTCGCGACCTGGGGAGCCGCCCTCGCCCTCCCGGGCGTCCAGGGCCTGACCGTCGGCCGGACCCTGCTGTACCCGCAGGACGGCGACGTTGCCGGGGCTGTCGCCGCGGCCGCTTCACTCCTCCACCACACCACATCAGCCCACACCGCAGAAGTATCGGAGTAAACGATGGGAACAGGAACCCGCCGGATGACCGTGGCACAGGCCGTGGTCGAATACCTTTCCAAGCAGTACACCGTTGACTCCGTGGGTGGGGCCGATTTCCGCGAGCGGCTGATCCCGGGCACGTTCGGCATTTTCGGGCACGGGAACGTGGCCGGTGTGGGCCAAGCCCTGAAGCAGTACCAGGCCAAGGACCCGCGCATCATGCCGTACTACCAGGGCCGCAACGAGCAGGCCCAGGCGCACCAGGCCGTGGGTTATGCGCGCCACACGCGCCGCCGGCAGACGTTTGCGATCAGCACCTCGATCGGCCCGGGCTCGTCCAACCTGCTCACCGGTGCGGCGCTGGCGACCACGAACCGGCTGCCGGTCCTGCTGCTGCCCAGTGACACGTTCGCTACGCGTGCCGCGGACCCGGTGCTGCAGCAGCTTGAGCAGCCCTACGCTTACGACCTCACGGTCAACGACGCCTTCCGGCCGCTGTCCAAGTTCTTCGACCGGGTCACCCGCCCGGAGCAGCTGTTCTCCGCGTTCCACCACGGCCTGCGCGTCCTGACCGACCCGGCCGAGACCGGCGCGGTGACCATCTCGCTGCCCCAGGACGTCCAGGCCGAGGCCTTCGACGTGCCCGAGGAATTCCTGGCCGAGCGTGAGTGGCGGATCCGCCGCCCCGAAGCGGACGACGACGACATCCGCCGCGCCGCCGAAGCCATCAGGGCCGCGAAGCGGCCCCTGATCATCGCCGGCGGCGGCGTCCTGTACGCGTACGCGAACGAGGAACTCGCTCGTTTCGCGGAGCTGACGGGCATCCCGGTGGGTAACACGCAGGCGGGCGTCGGCGTCCTGCCCTGGGACCACCCGTTCTCCCTCGGCGCCATCGGCTCCACGGGCACGACGGCGGCCAACGCCCTGGCAGCCGAAGCGGACCTGATCGTCGGCATCGGCACCCGCTACGAGGACTTCACCACCGCCTCCCGGACCGCGTTCCAGAACCCGGACCTGAAGTTCATCAACATCAACGTTGCACCGATCGATGCGTACAAGCACGGCACCTCACTGCCGATCGTCGCCGACGCCCGCAAGGCGCTGGTCAAGCTCAACCAGGCCCTGGGCGGCTACCGCGTCGGCGCCGACCTCGAGGAGAAGATCGCCGCCGAAAAGCAGCGCTGGAACACCACGGTCGATACGGCCTTCGACACCCGGTACACACCGCTGCCGGCACAGAACGAGATCATCGGCGCCACCAACCGGGCCATGGACGCCTCCGACGTGGTCATCTGCGCCGCCGGCTCCCTCCCGGGCGACCTGCACAAGATGTGGCGGGTCCGCGACCCGTTCGGCTACCACGTCGAGTACGCGTACTCCTGCATGGGCTACGAAATCCCCGGCGGGCTGGGCGTCAAGCGCGCAGCGCTGGCCGAAGCCGCCAAGGGCGGTACCCAGCGCGACGTCGTCGTCATGGTCGGGGACGGCTCCTACCTGATGATGCACACCGAACTGGTCACCGCCGTCGCCGAACGGATCAAACTGATCGTGGTCCTGATCCAGAACCACGGCTACGCCTCCATCGGTTCACTGTCCGAATCGCTCGGCTCGCAGCGCTTCGGCACCCAGTACCGCGTCCTGGACGAGGAACAGCACAGCTTCGACGAGGGCGAGACCCTCCCGGTGGACCTGGCCCTGAACGCCGAATCCCTGGGCGTGAAGGTGATCCGGATCGAGCCGGGGGAGAAGGCCATCGCCGAACTCGAGCAGGCCATCCGCGACGCCAAGGCCGCACCGGAACGCGGCGGCCCGATCGTGATCCACGTCGAATCCGACCCGCTGCTGGACGCGCCGAGCTCCGAATCCTGGTGGGACGTGCCCGTCTCTGCGGTTTCCGAACTCGACTCCACGAAGCAGGCCTTCCAGACCTACATCGACCATAAATCCCGCCAGCGCAAGCTGCTCGGCTAACCTCCCCCAACGCCACAGCCCCCGAAGCCTCAGACCAAGGAAGTCATCTCTATGTCAACGACGACCGTCACCACCATCAACCACTTCATCAACGGTGCCGAGACCGCCGGCGAAGGCGACCGCACCCAGCCCGTGTACAACCCGGCCACCGGGGCCGTGTCGGCTGAGCTGCGTCTGGCCAACCGCGCCGACCTGGACACCACCGTCGCCGCCGCCCGCGCCGCCGCGGACTCCTGGGGCGACATCTCCCTGGCCAAGCGCACCGCCGTGCTGTTCAGGTTCCGCGAACTCGTCGCCAACCACATCGATGAACTTGCCGAGCTGATCACCGCCGAGCACGGCAAGGTCCTCTCCGACGCCAAGGGCGAGATCGGCCGCGGCCTGGAAGTCATCGAATTCGCCTGCGGCATCCCGTCCCTGCTCAAGGGCGACTACTCCGACCAGGTCTCCACCGGCATCGACGTGTTCTCCTTCCGCGAACCCCTCGGTGTCGTCGCCGGCATCACCCCGTTCAACTTCCCGGTCATGGTCCCTTTGTGGATGGCCCCGATGGCGATCGCCACCGGCAACGCCTTCATCCTCAAGCCCTCCGAACGCGACCCCTCCGCATCCCTGCTGCTGGCCAGGCTCTGGAAGGACGCCGGCCTGCCCGACGGCGTCTTCCAGGTCCTGCACGGCGATAAGGAAACCGTCGACGGCCTGCTGACCCACCCGGACGTGGACGGCATCTCCTTCGTTGGCTCCACCCCGATCGCCAAGTACGTCCACGAGACCGCCACCGCCCACGGCAAGCGCGTCCAGGCCCTCGGCGGGGCGAAGAACCACGCCATCATCCTGCCCGACGCCGACCTGGACAACGCCGCCGACCACCTCGCCGCCGCCGCGTTCGGCTCCGCCGGTGAACGCTGCATGGCCATCTCCGTCGCCGTCGCCGTCGGCGATGCCGCGGACCTGCTGGTCAAGAAGGTCGAAGAACGCGCCACCGCCGTGAAGGTCAACAACGGCACCGTGCCCGGCGCCGAAATGGGCCCGGTCATCACCCCCGCCTCCAAGGAACGGATCGTGAAGATCGTCACCGAGGCCGAAGCCGCCGGTGCCGCGATGGTCGTGGACGGCCGCGACCTCGTCGTGCCGGGCCACGAAGAAGGCTTCTGGGTCGGCCCCACCGTGCTCGACCACGTCAAGACCGAAATGACCGCCTACCAGGAGGAGATCTTCGGACCCGTCCTCGTCGTCGTCCGCGTCGACACCCTCGAGGACGGCATCAAACTGATCAACTCCAACCCGTACGGCAACGGCACCGCGATCTTCACCTCCTCCGGCGCGGCAGCACGGAAGTTCCAGCGCTCCGTCACCGTCGGCATGATCGGCATCAACGTGCCCCTGCCCGTCCCGGTGGCCTACCACTCCTTCGGCGGCTGGAAGGCATCCCTCTTCGGCGACAAGCACATCTACGGCCCCGAAGGCGTCTCCTTCTACACCCGCGGCAAGGTCATCACCTCACGCTGGCCCGAACCCACCCACGCCTCCGGCGCCTCCTACAACTTCCCCTCCAACTAACCTGGCAGCATCGGTTTCGACGGGCTCAACCACCGGTGGTTGAGCCCGTCGAAACCAGAAGGATTGAGCAATGACAGAGAACAAGCTGATCATCGGCACCGCGCCCGACTCCTGGGGCGTGTGGTTTGCGGATGACCCCAAACAGACCCCGTGGGAGCGCTTCCTGGACGAGGTGGCCGAATCCGGGTACAAGTGGATCGAGCTCGGCCCTTACGGCTACCTGCCCAACGACCCCACACGGCTCGCCGAGGAGCTCAAGCAGCGGGGCCTGTTGGTTACGGCGGGCACGGTCTTCACCGCGTTCCACCGCGGCCTGGACCAGTGGGAGACGGCCTGGGAGCCGGCCCGCAAGGTGGCCGAACTGACCGCAGCCATGGGCGGCGAGCACATCGTGGTCATCCCGGCCATGTGGCGCGACGACGTCACCGGCGAGGCCGTGGAGAGCGGCACGCTCAGCGACAAGGCCTGGAGCGACCTGTTCGCCGGCCACAGCCGGCTCGGAAAGACGCTGCTCGAGGACTTCGGCCTCAAACAGCAGTTCCACTCCCACGCCGACTCGCACGTCGGAGCCCAGGAGGACATCGAAACGCTGCTGGGCGCGACGGACCCGCAGTACCTCAACCTGTGCCTGGACACAGGCCATGCGGAATACTGCGGCGCCTCCAGCCTGGAGCTCATCAAGAACTACCCGGACCGGATCGGGTACCTGCACCTGAAGCAGATCAACCCGGACGTCCTCAAGAAGGTCAACGAGGAAAACATGACCTGGGCAGCAGCAAACCTGGCCGGCGTCATGACGGAACCGCCCAACGGCCTGCCGGACCTGCGCGCGGTCATCGAGGCCGTGGAGGCCCTCGACCGGCCGATCTTCGGCATCGTGGAGCAGGACATGTACCCGGTGGCCTTCGACGTTCCGATGCCCATCGCCAAGCGCACCCGCAACTATCTTCTGTCCTGCGGCTCCCGCACTGCGGTCAACTAACATCCGCCCCGGCATACCAAACGTAAGGAAAGAACAATGACTGAAACCCTTCGCGTCGCCGTCATCGGCGCCGGCCGCATGGGCGCGGACCACATCCAGCGCCTCAGCAAGCGCATCCACGGTGCTGAAGTAGCCGCCGTCGTCGATGTTGACCTGGCCCGCGCCCAGGCCGCTATCGAAGGCATCCCGGGCGCCGTTGCCCTCGCGGACGCCGATGAGGCGCTGAACAACGGCGACGTCAATGCCGTCCTCATCGCCACGCCAGGCTTCCTGCACGAGGAGATCCTGCTCAAGGCCATCGCCAAGGACATTCCCATCCTGTGCGAGAAGCCGCTGACGCCGGACGCCGAGTCGTCCTGGAAGATCGTCCAGGCCGAGGAGAAGCTCGGCCGCAAGCGCATCCAGGTGGGCTTCATGCGCCGCTTCGATGCGGAATACGCGGCCCTGGGCTCGGTCATCCGCGACCGCGAACTGGGCGAGCTGCTGATGCTGCACCACCAGCACCGCAACCCGACAACCCCCGCTGGCTTCACCAACGAGATGCTCATCAACGATTCGGTGGTCCACGAGTTCGACGCCATCCGCTTCTTCACCGGCGAAGAGATCACCTCCGTCCAGGTCCGCCTCGGCAAGGCCACGAAGAACGCACCGGCCGGCCAGCACGACCCCCAGCACGTCCTGATCGAAACCGAGTCCGGTGTCCTGGCCGACGTCGAAATCTACGTGAACGCGAAGTTCGGCTACGAAGTGGCCACGCAGGCCTCCTTCGAGGACGGCATCGTCAGCATCGGCGGCGACAGCGGCCCGTACCTCCGCAGCAACGGCCGCTGGGGCGGCAAGGTCACCCCCGGCTTCGAGGAGCGCTTCGGTGCCGCGTACGACGTCGAAATCCAGGCCTGGGTGGACGCCGCCCTCCGCGGCGAAATCGGCGGCCCCACCGCCTGGGACGGCTACGCCACCGCTGCATGCTGCGAAGCCGGCGTGGAGGCCCAGAAGAACGGCGAGAAGGTCGCCGTGAAGCTGAACGCCAAGCCTGCCCTCTACACCTAGGCCCGTCCTTGGAGTTTTTGTCCAGATAATGCGCCTTCGAGGCCCTCAAGGTTGCATTATCTGGACAAAAACTCCGTTTGTTGCCCGACTCTTTCCACAATGGAGTGTTCCTCGTGAAAATCGCCCTTGATCCCACCCCGTTCCATCACAGCCACAGCCTGCTGGAATTCCCCAAGGTGGTGGCGGACCTCGGCTACAAGTACATGCAGATGACGCCGCACCCGGATTTCATTCCCTTCTACAACCACCCCAAGGCCGACGACGAACTGGTGGGACAGCTGAAGAAGGCGTGTACCGACGCCGGAATCGAAGTCGCGTCCATCCTGCCGGTGCTCCGGTGGTCCGGCCCGGACGAGGACGCCCGTGAGGCAGCCGTGCGCTACTGGAAGCGCGCCATCCAGATCGCCGTTGACCTGGGCGTCAGCACCATGAACACCGAGTTCAGCGGCCGGCCGGAACTGGCCGAGGAATCCGAGCGCGCGTTCTACCGCTCCATGGAGGAACTGCTCCCCATCATCGAGCGCGAAGGCATCGACCTGCTCATCGACCCGCACCCGGACGACTTCGTGGAAGAAGGCCTTGCCGCGATCCGCGTCATTCGCGGGCTGAACTCGAAGAACGTCGGCATGGTCTACGTGGCCTCCCACAGCTTCCACATGAAGAACTCGCCGCTGGACATCATGCGCGCGGCGGGGGACAAGCTCCGTCTGGTCCACGTCGCCGACACCATGGACCACCACGCCTCGCACGGACTGCGCTACATCACCAACCCGCCGGGCAACGCCGTCCGGGTGCACCAGCACCTGAAAATCGGCGACGGCGACGTGAACTGGGATGAGTTCTTCGGCGGCCTGAAGGAAATCGGGTTCCTCGACCGGGACGACACCGTGATGGTGTCCAGCGTCTTCGCCGAAAACGAGAATGCCGAGGAGGTTTCCCGCTTCCAGCTGGACACCATGAAGCAGTACGTGCAGAAGGTCAGCGTATGACGGCGGCGCCTTCTGGGAAGGCTGACTTAAAACACAACAGGGCACTGCGCACCGTCACCATCATCTCCACCTTCGGCGGCCTGCTCTTCGGCTACGACACAGGCGTCATCAACGGTGCCCTGCCCTACATGCAGGAGGACCTGGGCCTGACCCCGCTGGCCGAAGGCATGGTGACGTCGTCGCTGCTGTTGGGTGCCGCCTTCGGTGCCCTGTTCGGCGGGCGGCTGGCGGACCGGAACGGCCGCCGCAAGATGATCATGGTCCTGGCCGTCATCTTCCTGGTCGGCACGCTGTTCTGCACCCTGGCCCCCAGCACCGAGTTCATGGTGGCGGCCCGGTTCATCCTGGGCCTGGCCGTGGGCGGGGCGTCCGTAACGGTGCCGGTGTATCTTGCGGAGGTGTCGCCGTCGGCCCGGCGCGGGCGGATCGTGACGCAGAACGAGCTCATGATCGTCACGGGCCAGCTGCTCGCCTTCATCTTCAATGCCTACCTCGGCAACACCTTCGGCGAGGCCGGAGGTATCTGGCGCTGGATGCTGGTGATCGCCACGCTGCCGGCGGTCGCCCTGTGGATCGGCATGGCCTTCATGCCCGAAAGCCCCCGCTGGCTTGCCTCGATGGGCAGCTTCGGGGAGGCGCTCGGAGTGCTTCAGCGTATCCGCTCCAGGGCCGAGGCCGCGGCAGAATTTGAAGAAGTCAAGGCCATGGCCGTGGAGGACTACAAGTCCAAGATGGGGTCCTGGAGGGATCTGCGGGTTCCCTGGCTGCGGCGGATCTTCTTCGTCGGCGTCGGCCTTGCGGTGATCCAGCAGATCACGGGCGTGAACTCCATCATGTACTACGGCACGCAGATCCTCGCGGATGCCGGTTTCGGCCGGGAAGCGGCACTGAGCGCCAACATTGCCAACGGTGTCATCTCCGTGCTGGCCACCTTCGCGGGCATCTGGCTCCTCGGCAAGGTGGGGCGCCGGCGGATGCTCATCACCGGGCAGATCGGAACCACCTCGGCGCTGCTGCTGATCGGCCTGTTCTCGCTGGTCCTGCCCGAGGGCACCGCCCGCGGCTACGTGATCCTGGCGCTGACCGTCACGTTCCTCGCCTTCCAGCAGGGAGCCATTTCACCGGTCACCTGGCTCATGCTCTCGGAGATCTTCCCGCTGAAGCTGCGCGGCCTGGGCATGGGCGCATCGGCCTTCGTGCTCTGGATCGTGAACTTCCTGATCGGCTTCGGTTTCCCGCAGCTGCTCGCGGCCATCGGCATCTCCAACACGTTCTTCGTGTTCGCCGTCCTGGGTGTCGGGGCGATTCTGTTCGCCGCAAAGTACGTCCCGGAGACCAAGGACAAGAGCCTCGAGGACGTGGAACACTACTTCAAGCACCAGGCCGGTGTCCCCGCGGACGCAAAGACCGACGCGGACGCAAAGACCGCCGTCGAAGCGGAAGCCCCGGTCCACTAAGCCCGTCCTGCTCCGGAGTTTTTGTACAGATAATGCCCCCTCGAAGGCCTCGAGGGGGCATTATCTGTACAAAAACTCCAGCGCCGGAGGGGTTCTTGGAGCCCGGGGTCAGACGCCGGCGGAGAGGCGGGGGAGCGCGTCCACCAGGGGCGCCAGCTCCGGCACCTGCTGCGCCTCGGCCAGGGTCCGCTCCAGCGCGGCGTCGTGGACGGGCCGCGCTTCTGCCAGCAGCTTGCTCCCGCTCTCGGTGAGCTCGGTGTAGATGCCGCGGCGGTCGTCCGCGCACAGGATGCGGGTCAGCAGGCCGCGGTCCTCCAGCCGGTTCACCAGCCGGGTGGTCGCGCTGGCACTGAGAGCCGTGGCCCGCGCCAGCTGCTGCATGCGCATGTGCCACCCGTCCTGCCGGCTGAGCGCGTCCAGTACGGTGTATTCGACGACGGAAAGCTGCGCCTGCCCCTGCAGCGACCGTTCCAGCTCCCCCTCGATCAGCCCGTGCAGGGCCGCCAGAGTGCGCCACCCTTGGGCGCGCACCTCCATGGCGTCGTCCTTGATGCCCATGGGCTTTCCTCCTTCACTTCTCCGGCTCACTCGGAACAGGGCCGGGCATAGATAGTTGCTTGCGCGCTATATCTTTCTGTGCAATATTTGCTTGTGCAACAAAATATAGCGCGCTTGCAACTATTAGCTTACGTCGCGCTCCCCATTCAGTACAGTTCCGAAGGAGCACATCCATGCCAATTGGCCTGATAGCCCTAGCCCTCGGCGGGTTCGGCATCGGACTCACCGAATTCGTCATCATGGGCCTGCTCCCCGAAGTGGCCGCGGACTTCCGGGTGAGCGAAGCCTCCGCTGGCTGGTTCATCTCCGGCTATGCCCTCGCCGTCGTCGTCGGCGCCCTGCTGCTCACGGCGGCCGTGACGCGCTTCGAGCGCAAGCCCGTGCTGGCCATGCTGCTGGTGCTTTTCATCGCCGGCAACCTGATCTCGGCCGCAGCCCCCGGCTACGGGATTATGATGGTGGGCCGCATCATCGCCGCCCTGGCCCACGGCGCGTTCTTCGGTATCGGCGCGGTGGTAGCCGCGGACATGGTGGCCCCCACCAAGAAGGCCGGCGCCATCGCCATCATGTTCACCGGGCTCACCGCGGCCAATGTCCTCGGCGTCCCGTTCGGCACCATGCTCGGCCAGGCAGCCGGCTGGCGCTCCACATTCTGGGCCATCACCGGCATCGGAGTCCTGGCCTTGGTCGGCATCCTGACGCTGGTGCCCAAGACCGGCCACGGTGACACCGCCCCCGGCGGGCTCCGCAGCGAACTCCGGGCCTTCCGCTCCGGCCAGGTGTGGCTGTCCATCCTGGTGACTATCCTCGGCTACGGCGGGATGTTCGGTGCCTTTACCTACATCGCCTTCACCCTCACGGAAGTTTCCGGATTCGCCGCTTCAACAGTGCCGTGGCTGCTGATCGTCTTCGGCGTCGGCCTCTTTATCGGCAACACGCTCGGAGGCAAGGCCGCCGACCGGAACGTCGACCGCACGCTTCTCGTCGTCCTGTCGGTCCTCGTGATTGTTCTCGTGGCCTTCGCCCTGACGGCGGGCAACCAGCCACTCACCATTACCTCCATGGTGCTGATGGGCGGCTTCGGCTTCGCCACCGTGCCGGGCCTGCAGATGCGGGTCATGAAATACGCCGACGGCGCCCCCACTCTCGCGTCCGGGGCCAACATCGGCGCGTTCAACGTGGGCAACGCCCTCGGCGCCTGGCTGGGAGGGATGACCATCACCGCCGGCCTGGGCTACACCTCGCCCATTTGGGCCGGGGCCGGCATTACCCTGCTGGGCCTGGCCGTCATGGCCGTCGCCGCGGCCATGGCCCCGGCCGCCGCGCCGGGATCCACTACGGCTCCCGCGGATTCCGTCGGGTCGGACCCCAACGCTCCGGCACTGCCGGCTGTCCGCTGAACCGCCAAACACCACAACAGAGAGAGCTTCCATGAACGCCAGCAATGCTGCCACCCAGATCCCCACCGTCACGCTCAACAACGGCGTCCGCATGCCGCAGCTCGGCTTCGGCGTCTTCCAGGTATCCGACGACGACACCACCGCCGCGGTCAGCGCGGCCCTTGCCGCCGGTTACCGGAGCATCGATACCGCCGCCATCTACGGGAACGAAGCCGGCACCGGACTGGCCCTGGCAGAGTCCGGGATAGCCCGCGAAGACCTGTTCGTCACGTCCAAGGTCTGGGTTGCAGACCTTGGCTACGACGCCACCCTTGCCGCCTACCAGTCAAGCCTGGACAGGCTGGGCCTGGATTACCTGGATCTGTACCTCATTCACTGGCCGGCTCCGGCGACGGACGGCTACCTCGAGTCCTGGCGGGCCCTGGAAAAGCTGCTCCGGGACGGCCGGGTCAGGGCGATCGGCGTTTCCAATTTCCTGCCGGAGCACCTCGACAAACTGGTTGGCCTGGGCGGAACCGTCCCGGCGGTCAACCAGGTGGAGCTGCATCCGGCGCTCCAGCAGCGGGACGTCGCCGGGTCCAACGCCGCCCACGGCGTCGCCACCGAGGCGTGGAGTCCGCTGGCACAGGGTGCCGTGCTGGGGGAGCCGGCCGTCACCGCCATCGCCGCGGAACACGGTGTGACGCCCGCCCAGGTGATCCTCCGCTGGCACCTGCAGCAGGGCCGCATCATCATCCCGAAGTCGGTCACCCCGGCGCGGATCCGCGAGAACCTGGACGTGTTCGGCTTTGAGCTGGCGGACACCGAGCTGGCGGCCATCGATGCCCTCGAGCGCGACGGCCGGACCGGCCCGCACCCGGCCGAGTTCAACGGGTAAGTCGGACCCTACGCCCCGAACGGCAGCCGGGGGTCCAGGTTCTGGCTGTCCCAGGTCTGGCGGACCCAGCCGTGGTGGGGGTCGTCGCTGATGAGCCAGTCGCGCACGCGGCCGGGTCCGGCCATGACGTTGAGGTAGTACATGTCGTAGCCGGGCGCCGCCATGGCCGGGCCATGCCAGCCGTAGGGAACCAAAACCACGTCGCCGGTGCGGACCTCGGCGGCAACATCGATGGGCCGGTGGTCGGAAGCATAGACCCGCTGGTAGCCGATGGCGTCCTCATTCCCGCCCGGGCCGGTGGAGCCTGGAACATCGGCCACCCGCGTCTCGAAGTAGTAGATCTCCTCGAGCCGGGTCTCGCCCTCCTTCTCCTCGTCGTGCTTGTGGGGCGGGTAGGAGGACCAGTTGCCCGCTGGGGTGAGGACCTCGCAGACGATGAAGCGGTCGGCTTCCAGCGCGGCAGGGGTGCCAAAATTGTGGACCTGGCGAGAGCAGTTTCCGGCGCCGCGCAGCTCCACCGGCGTCTCTGCCGCGGTGATCAGGCGGGTGGGGTACTGGACCTTGGCGGGGGCCGTGGCGATGGCAACCCGGCCGCCGTCGGACGACGTGACCGTCACCGCCTTGTCCGTCCCGGAGTACAGCACGTCGGTGGGTCCGCTGAAGACGCTGGCCCGCCCGGCAAGCGGGTAGTCAAGCCCGTCAACGGAGGCAGTGAACGCCCCGCTCAGCGGGATGACAATTCGTTCCTCAGCCGCAGGCGGAAGTTCGACGGCGGCGCCCGGCCCCAGCGTGGCCACCTTCAGTCCCGTGTGTTCCCAGCCCTCCACGGCAACTTTCGAGTCCGACGTTCCCAGCGAAACGTCCCAGCAGCCTTCGGCTGCACTGCCCAGGGGGTATACCCATTCGGCCATAAGTTCATGTTCCTTTCGGATGTGTGGTGGTCGGTCCGGCGCGCGACAGCCCGGCGCAAGGGCAGGCCTAATGCCGCCCCTGCGCTGAAGGAGCCTCCCGGGTCCTTACGCCGCGCGGGCAGCGCTGGCCTGCGCTACGGCTGGACTGCCCTGGCGCTGGACTGCCCTGGCGCTGGGCTCTCCTAGCGCTGGACCAGTGTCATTTCGAAGCTGTAGGAGTCACCTCGGTAGACGTGGTGTCCGGTCTCCACGTTCCGCCCCGTGTCGTCGACGGCGGTGCGTTCCATGGTGACGAGGGCGGAGCCGGCTTCGGTCTCCAGGAGCGGAGCCTGGTAGTCGTTGGCCACCATCGCGCCGATCCGCTGCGTGGCCAGGCGGAAGTTGACGCCGCCGCTGCGCAGGATGCTGTACAGGCCCTGCGTCTTCAGCAGGTCCTCGTCGATGTGCGTGATGTCGTCGCGCACCCAGTTCTCCATCAGGGCCAGCGGCTTGCCGCCCACCTTCCGGAGCCTGGTGAAGTGGTAGACCTTGGCCCCGGCCGCGAGGTGCAGGGCCTCCCGGGTGGCGGGGTCGGCCTCGACGTGCGCAAAAGTGAGCACCTCGGTGGTGGGCTTGCTGCCGTTGTTGGTCAGGTCGTCGTACAGGCTGGACAGCTCAAGAGGGCGGCGGACCTGGCTCGACACCACCTGCGTGCCGACCCCCCGCTTTCGGACGAGGAGCCCCGAGCGGACCAGTTCGTCCATGGCCTTGCGCATGGTGGGGCGCGAGAGGTTCAACTGGGCGGCGAGATCAATCTCGTTCTCCAACCGGCTGCCGGGTTCCAGCAGGCCGGTGTGGATGGCAGCTTCAATGCCCTGGACGACCTGATGGTACAGCGGCACCGGCGACGAGCGGTCGATGCTGAGGTGTAGTTGGTTCGCCATTGAGTGCTCCCTTTGTGCTGCAGGTTCCTGCGTCCAGTAGCCTGTATGTCAGTGCATGTCCGTTTGTTAGGACATACTCTGTTTTTGATCATAGCAGGGAGCCGCCGGCAGTCAAGGAGCCCGGTCGGTCAGGGGAAGGCCGGCGGTCAGGGAGTGCGGCAGGCGTCCACAAACACACGGAACGGGGCAAGCCGTTGCTCTTCGGTCAGTTCCAGGGCTTCCGGATGCCACTGCACCGACGCGACCCACCGATCGGGGTCCTCCAGCGCCTCCACCGTGCCGTCATCCGCCACGGCGGTCACCAGCAGCCCCGGGGCCACCCGGTCCACAGCCTGGTGGTGGCCCGAAGCGATCTTGACCTCGACGGCGCCTGCGTCACCCGCTGCTGCATCATGCGCGGCCTCACCGGAGTCGGCGGACGCCGTCCCGCCGGCTTCCGGATTTCCCGCGGCGGCATACATCTTCGCCACTTTGGATCCCGGGGTGATCGTCACCTCGTGCCAGACCCAGGGCCTGTTGGCCGCTGCCGGGACCTGCCGGTGCGGCACCGTACCCGGCGTCATGTCCTGGACAAGCGTCCCGCCGTACAGGACATTGAGCAGTTGGTGCCCGCGGCAGATACCCAGCACCGGCGTGCCGGCATCGAGCGCGCGCCGCGCCACCGCGATGTCCAGCCGGTCCTGCTCCGCGTTGACGTCATAGAGGGAGGGCCCCGGCTCCTCGCCGTAGAGGCGAGGGTCAACGTCACCGCCGCCGGGAAGTACGACGCCGTCAAGCGCCTCGGGCGCGTCCGGCGCCTTATCGCCGTCGGCCGTTCCGCTGTTGGCCGGTCCGCCGTCGGCCGTTCCGCTGTTGGGTGCGCCGCTGTTGGATGCGCCGCCCGCCGTTTCACTTGCGCCGCTCAGTCCACCCTCCAGCGACTCGGGGGTGAGCAGCACCGGCTCGCCGCCGACATCGCGGATGAGGCTGACGATGCAGCCGAAGAGGCTGTTGGCCTTTGCCACCCGCGGGTCCGGATCCGCCGAGCTGCTCAGCCGGACGGGAATGCCGATCCGCGGCCGGCGCACATCGCCCGGCACCGTACCCGGCGCCGCGTTTGTATCCGGGACTGTGTCCGGGGTCTGCGAACTGTCTGTGGTCTGCGCTGTGTCCAGAGTCTGCGCCGTGTCTGAATTCCGCGTTGAATTCTGCATCCTCAAATTCTGCCCCATATCCGGGCGGTTTAGGCTGGGCCGATGAACAACCGCTATCTGGTGTCCCGGGACCGCTTCATCGCCGCGGCACCGGACCGCATCTTCGAGGTCCTGGCCACGCCCGCGCTGCACAGCGAAATCGACGGTTCAGGCACCGTCAAGGGCGCCCAGCCGCGGGGGCCCCGGCGCCTCGGCCCGGGCGCCAGATTCGGGATGGAGATGAATGTCAGGGTCAATTACCGGATCCTCAACACCGTCACGGAATTCGAGGAAGGCCGCCAGATCGCCTGGCGCCACTTCTACGGGCATGCGTGGCGTTACCTGCTGGAACCGGCCACGGACAGCAGCGGCGTGCCCGGAACGCTCGTGACCGAACAGTGGGATGCCCGCCATGTCCGCGGCAAGTTCCTGCTTCGGCTTGCCGGCTATCTTGGCCGCCATCCGGAGAATATTGACAGGACGCTCGCCAGGCTGGACTCATACGTTACGGGCGCCCAGGCCACAAGCTGACGCAGTTTGTGCCGTTGTTACTGCGTCTGGCCCGGTTTCGGTAGTGTTGGGAGCAATAGGCAAGGCGAAAGTAGGGCAGTCAGTGGGGCGCAGGACACTTGTTGACGACCTCGTTGACGGTCTGCTGGAAGACATACTTGCCGGCAGGCTGAAGCCGCATGATGCCTTGCCGCCGGAAGCCGACATCGCCAAGGCCTATGACGTCAGCAGGCTGACCGCCCGTGAGGCGCTGAAGGCACTCCGGGCGCAGAACATCCTTTACGTCAAAGCGGGCCGCGGGACGTTCGTGAACCCGGCAGACAACTGGACCGGCCTCGACGCCATTATCAAGGCGGCCTCGCACGGCAACGCGGACGACCAGGTTTCCCGTGGCCTGATCGAGGTCCGGCGCATGGTGGAAACCGGCGCCGCCGCGCTTGCTGCCAGACGCCACACCCCCGAGCATGCCGAGGAAATGCGGTCCTCCATCGCGGACATGAAACGGTATCATCAGGCCGCCGACCTTGACGGGTTCGTGGCGGCGGACATCGCCTTCCATGACACCGTTCTCAAGGCTTCCGGCAACCCGTTTGTCCGGGCCCTCCTGGCCCAGCTGGGCCAGTCCCTTTACCGCGCCCGCCGCGAGACGTCCGCCATCGAGGAGATCCAGCGCCACGCCATCGCCTTCCATCAGCGCGTGCTGGAGAGCATCCTCACCGGCGACGCCGAGCTGGCGCGCAAGGCCATGGACGAGCACATGGACCAGACATTCGAGGACTACGAACGTTACGTTCACGGCCAGCGCTCCTAGTCTCGGGCCACTCGTGAGTCTGAGTTTTTCCGGGTCCTGACTTTCATCTGGTCCCGTAACTTTTTGCTGGGCCCTGACTTTCATCTGGGTCCGCGGTCGCCTTAACCCGCCTTTTCCTCGGGTCCACCCTTTTCGTCTTGACGTAATGCTCGTCACCCTCCTATGCTTTTGGTCATGTTCTTCCGTCAGATGTCTGACATCAGATAAACCAGACATAATTACTGAAGCCGGACTGAACCCCACAAAGACAAGCTGCGGATTCCCACCGCGAAGCCGCCGGGAACCGCCAGACAGAAGGTCGATGATGACTTCATTAACCACAAAGTCCTCCGGACTCGGCGAGCTTGGAGACCGCACGCTCCGCAAGGTCCGCCGCCGCGTAATGCCCCTGATTGTCCTGCTGTACTTCATCGCGTACCTGGACCGGAACAACGTCGGCTTCGCCAAACTGACTATGAGCGAGGACATCGGCCTGAGCGCCGCGGCCTACGGGCTGGGCGCCGGCATTTTCTTCCTCGGCTACGCCGTGCTCGAAATCCCCAGCAACGCCGGCATGTACAAGTTCGGCGCCCGCAAATGGCTGGCCCGCATCCTCATCACCTGGGGCATTTTCGCTGCGGCGATGGCCCTGGTGAACGGCGAATCCACCTACTACATCATCCGCTTCCTGCTCGGCGCCGCCGAGGCCGGCTTCTTCCCCGCCATTCTCTTCTACCTGACCCTGTGGTTCCCGGCCGCACAGCGCGTCTCTGTGCTGGGCATCTTCATCCTGGCCCAGCCCATCTCCAACGCGCTGGGTGCCCCGGTTTCCGGCCTGCTCCTCCAGATGGACGGCATCATGGGCCTGCAGGGCTGGCAGTGGCTCTACATTATTGAAGGCATCCCCGCCATCCTGCTGGGCGTGCTGACGCCCTTCCTGATGACGGACCGCCCCCGTGACGCCAAGTGGCTCAACGCCGACGAACGCGAATGGCTCGCCACCACCATGGACGCCGAACTGGCAGCCAAGTCCAAGGGTGGCAGCCATAACTTCCTGGCCGGCCTCAAGGACAAGCGAACCATCGTCTACTCGGCCCTCTACTTCGGCCTGGTCTGCGGCATCTACGGCCTCGGACTCTGGATGCCCACGATCGTGGCGGCCCTGGGCAAGTTCTCCACGGCTGAGGTCGGGTTCATCGTCCTCATCCCGTACGCAGTGGCTGCAGCCTTCGTCTTCTTCTGGAGCAAGCGTGCTGACAAGACCGGCAAGCGTGCGTGGCATAGCGCCGTCAGCATGGTCCTGGCCGGTTTGGGCCTGCTCGCCGCCGGTTACCTGCTCCCGGTCAACCCTGTCCTGGCACTCATCGCCCTGACCGCCTCGGCCATGGGTATCTACGGAGCCATTGCCCCGTTCCTGTCCATGCCGTCCGCAGCGCTCACCGGCGCAGCCGCAGCCTCCGGCCTGGCTATGGTCAACTCGCTGGGTAACCTGGGCGGATTCGTCGCCCCTTACGCAGTGGGCCTCCTGAAGGACGCCACCGGCAACAACCAGAGCGGCCTCCTGTTCCTCTCCTTCTGCCTGTGCGTCACAGCTGTGGCCACCTACCTCTACGCCCGCAGGCGCCCCGAAGGCGATGCGGCCCTGGATCCGGCAGTCAAGGCCGCCGCAGACGCTTCGGCCAGCCACTAAAGACCCATTCGAGAACCACCCGAAGGAATACCGCAATGAGCTCAATCACCCCTTTCCCCGCAGAGCGCACCGTTGTGCTGACCGGCGCGGCGTCCGCCCGCGGCATCGGCCGCGCAGCAGCTGACCGCATGGCCAGCGAAGGCTGGTCCATCGCGATCCTGGACATCAACGCCGAGGACGCGAAGGCCGCCGCCGCGGAGATCGGGTCCAACCGTGCCGTGAAGGCTATCGGTGTCGGCGCCGATGTCTCCGACGAAGCATCCGTGGACCGGGCGATCACAGAGATCGAAGCATCCCTGCCGCCGATCGTGGCTCTTGCCAACCTGGCCGGCATCAGCTCCCCGACCCCCTTCATGGAAACCACGGTTGCCGAGTGGGACAAGGTCTTCGCCATCAACATGCGCGGCACGTTCGTGGTGTCCCAGCGGGTGCTCAAGGGAATGATCGAGCGCAAGCTCGGCCGCATCGTCAGCATCTCCTCCATCTCCGCCCAGCGCGGTGGCGGCACCTACTCCAAGGTGGCCTACAGCGCCTCCAAGGCCGGCATCATCGGCTTCACCCGTGCCCTGGCCCGCGAAGTCGGCGAGTTCGGCGTGACCGTGAACGCCATTGCACCGGGTCCAATCGACACCGACATCATGGGCGGCACGCTGACCGAGGATCGCAAGGCCCAGATGTCCGAGGGCATCATGATGGGCCGCGTCGGTACCCGCGAAGAAGTGGCCGCGCTGATCTCCTTCCTGCTGGGTGCGGACTCGGGCTACATCACTGCCGCCACCTACGACATCAACGGCGGCCTCCAGGTTTCCTAACCCGGTTTCCTGACCCCTTCCTGATTTATCCGAAGTGTCCCGCCGGGATTCCCGGCGGGGCACTTCCGGCAGAACACCGCACTAGGCTGGGCAGCATGAACCCCTCCGGCAGCCTGAACCCGAGCCCGCGCACACTCGAGGTGGACAGCGTCGCCAGGTTCGACAGGCTGGTAAACGCCGGAGCCAGGGCGATGCACGGCTGGCACGCGCAGTCGCTTGACCTCCGCGGGCGGGGTGCCGCCCTTGCAGCCCTGGACGCCGAGGGCGCGGTTTTCCTGGGCTGCACCTTCGACCCGGGCGTGGAGGCTTCGCTCCGCAGCAGGGGCGCGCTGATCTTCCCGCGGCTCATCGGCGTTCCTTTCAATCCGTACCGGGCAGGTCTCTACAGCCCGCAGGAACTGTACGCAGGCATCGTCGATGAACCATACGAGAAAACACCCGACGCTCTGGTCTACCAATGGAGCATGCGGCCGGGCCAGCGGAACCGCCTCGATTCCACCCTCGCGGCGGCCCTGCACGATCATGCCGTCGGCGATGCCCTGGAGGAATTCGTCCGTACCCTCAACAGCGGTGGCCGTTCCATCGTCGGGGTCATGGGCGGCCATGCCCTGCAGCGAGGGACCGGCGGCTTCACTGCCGCCGCCACGCTGGGCCGGCTCCTGGCCCGCCGTGGCCACCTGGTGGCCACCGGCGGAGGCCCCGGGGCCATGGAGGCCGCCAACCTGGGTGCCTACCTCAGTACGGCCGACGACGGCGATTTCCACGGTGTGCTTCGAGAGCTGGCGGCCGTCCCCGGCTTCCGCCCCTCGGTGTCCGCGTGGGCGCGTGCTGCGGCAGCCGCCGTCGAACGCTTTCCGGGCGGGACCGCGTCCCTCGGCATTCCCACCTGGTTCTACGGCCACGAACCGCCCAACTACTTTGCCACCCACATTGCCAAGTACTTTGCCAACGCCGTCCGCGAGGCCATTCTGCTGGAGGTCTGCAACGGCGGCATCGTGTTCCTGCCGGGTGCGGCGGGTACCGTGCAGGAGATCTTCCAGGATGCCTGCGAGAACTACTACGGCGCCCCGGAGACCATGACCCCCATGGTGCTGGTCGGCAGGGAGCACTGGGAGCTGCGGTTTCCGGCCTGGCCCATGCTGCAAAGCCTCGCCGCGGGCCGGGCAATGGAACGGCGGATCTTCCTGGTGGACAGCGTGGATGAGGCGCTCGCGGTCCTCGGCGGATGAAGGCGGTGGATGAAAGCGCCGGATGAACGCGGGGTAAATCCGGCAGCGGGGACCGGCTGCGGTGGGCGCCAACGCGGAGCCGGGCTACCGTTCAGGCGGAGGGCGGCCTACAAATCCTTGCGGCAGGGTGTGCTGCCGAGTTGATAGAGGCCGTTCAGGTCGCCGGCCGCGAGGCCGTCGGGGGCGCCGATCTCCGGATACATGAGCTGTACGGGGTCGTTAACATGCTCGAGCCCCATCACGTGGCCCAGTTCATGGAGGATGACGGCGGTGGCGTAGGCGGTGCCGTCGGGGCGTTCCAGTTCCGCAGCCATCTGCGGGGCATCCAGTTCCAGGCTGCCGGTGACATAGCTCTTGGGCCCGTTTCCGTAGCTGTAATGGGTGCTGCCGCCGGTGCCGATGACCTTGCCGCCCAGCTTGGGGGTCACGTCCGGCGTGGTCCAGCTGATGAGTAGGGGTGCCCAGCGCTCGCCGTAAGCCTCGGGCTGGTAGGGGGCACGATGGCCCGAGGGCTGCTCGTCGGTGGCGCCATCGTCGATAAACTGGATGCCGGTGGCCTTGGAGATGGCCTGGATTGCCAGCGGAACCAGGTCCGCTGCACCCTCCGGCGCAAGGCTGGCATTCACCACGTAATGCAGCGGACGGCATGGCGAGTAGCCCACGGGGGAGCCGTCACTGTTCACGGCCAGAAACTTGTACGAGTTGCTGGGCTCTGGGGGTGGCTCCGGTTCGCCCAGGGGCGCGGCCGCCTCCTCGCGGCCCGGCGGCGGTGCGCCCCCGGTACCGCCTGGGCCAACAGACGCACCGGTCCCAGCACCGCCGGACTGTCCGCCCAGCCCGGGCTGCCCTGCCTGCCCGGCGGGGGCCTGCCCAGCCGGGTCTTGGCCGGAATCATCCTGCGGGGACGCGGACTGGTCCCCGGAACCGAGGCGGAAGTTCAGCACGCCCGCAAAACGGGGGTCCCCGTACGCCATTCCGGCCGCGAGGAACGCTGCACAGCCAAGGGCGGCGAGCACGATCAGGCGGCGGATAAACCTCGCCGCCGCGGTGGCCGGACCCGAGTGGCGCGGCTGGTGCCGGCGTTGACTGTGACCGGGGTCTTGACCCTCCACTGCACCCCTTTCACGGCATTCCCATGCCGGCCCCTCCACAATGGAACCAAGCACCGGGCAAACAGGCCTACTTTACAGTTCTGCCCACCAGCGCATGAAACCTGCCCGGCAACGCCAGCCAATCAGGCGATGACAGCGCCAAACGCCATGCCCAGGAGATACGTGACGCCGGCCGCTCCAAGACCAATGGCCAGCTGCCGCAATCCGCGGGTCAGCGGCGAGGTTCCGGACAGGAGGCCGACGGTGCCACCGGTGGCCAGCAGCGCGATACCCACCAGGACGGCCGCCACGATGAGGGCCCCGATCCCGGTCATGCCGAAAAGGAAGGGAATGATGGGCACGATGGCGCCCGAGGCGAAGAAGCAGAAGCTGGAGAGCGCGGCGCCCCAGGCAGTGCCCACCGCTTCGTGCTCGTCCTCAGTCTCGGGCAGTTCGGGATGGAGCGAGAGGCTGGGATCGCAGTCACACGTGAAGAGGCCCATGCGCTCGGCCACGCGGTGTTCGGCCGCCTCGCGGGACATGCCGCGGGCCAGGTAGACCAGCAGAAGCTCGTTGTGTTCGATGTCCAGCTGGGGTGCCGCCACCAGCGTCACCTGGGTGGGACGTGTGGCGTCCAGGAGTTCGCGCTGGGAACGGACCGACACGAATTCGCCGGCGCCCATGGAGAATGCTCCGGCCAGGAGCCCGGAGATGCCGCTGAGCAGGACCACGCCGCTGCCAACGCCCGTGGCAGCCATGCCCATGACCAGCGCGAGGTTGCTGACCAGTCCGTCGTTTGCGCCGAAGACCGCGGCGCGGAACGTGCCGGCCAGCCGGTTGCGGCCGCGTGTTGCCAGGCCGCGGACCACTTCCTCATGGATCTGCTCGTCGGCCGCCATGGCCGGGGTGGCCGACGGTTCCTTTGTGTAGGGGGAGCGGCCCTCGGCCCGCTGCGCCAGTGCGAGCACAAACACGGACCCGAAGTGCCGGGCGAGGAAGCCCAGAAGGCGGCTGCGCAGGGAAGCGTGCCGGGGCTTGCCCGCGTGTTCGCCCAGCAGCTTCAGCCAGTGCGCCTCGTGACGGCCTTCGGCTTCGGCGAGGGCCAGAAGGATGGCGCGCTCTTCGCCGGAGCGGTTCTGGGCGAGGTCGCGGTAGACGGCAGCTTCCGCGCGCTCGTCGGCGAGGTACTGGCGCCAGCGCTTGATGTCCGCTGCGCTGGGTTCCGGGCGGGAAGCGCCGCCGCTGGATGCCACGGCGCTGGCTGCGGGACCGGCGCTTGAGGCAGACGCGTTGCCGGTGGTGTGGGGGTCAGATTTTGCGTGCTGAGACACGGGAACTCCTGGGTAGATGGGACGTGATACGGCCCCATTGCATCGCCCACTTTACCGCGTAATTCCGCGGTTTTTCGGCCGGTAACCCTTAGCAAAAAGTTTAGGGAAACCTCAATAACTTGGGCCGGACGAGGCAAAGCCGCCTACCCGCCCGAACGCCCTTGACCGCCTGCACCCGCGGTGATCTGATGAAAATGTGCCTTGCCGACGGCGGGTACGGAAGTCCAACCACACGGAGGTCTGCCTGATGAACACCAACGGATCGCGCCCCGAGCCGGACACTCGCAACACCATCGAGTCCGATCCCGCCTACGACTTTGCCGAGGACGCGCCGGTGGACGAGGACTGGGACACGGAGGACGAATTCCTTGATTCCGAGGAAAGGGTTGTTCCCGCCGGCCCCGAGGCAGCGGACGATGACGAACGGGTGGTTCCGCGGGATGCGGACGACGAGTTCCGTGCGGACGAAGGCTACGAAGCCTAAGGCGTTCGTGCATTGACGTCCGTTTCGTCCCTGAACCGTTCGCTCCTGCTCTAGCGCAACTCTTTAAACGACGACGGCGGTGCCTCCTTGCGCTGGGAGGCACCGCCGTCGTCGTGCGCTTACTGCTCAAACCTGCCGGCGGCAGGTCACCGGGCAGATTACCGGGCGGTGGCCGAAACCGGCACTTCCTCGGTGTCCTTGCCGGCCACCCGGCGGTACCAGCGGTTCATGACCGCGGGGTCCGTGGGTTTGGTCAGCAGCGACACTGCCACGTAGACCACTGCTGAGGCGAGCAGGCCGTAGTAGATCGGCTCGTTCGCAAAGATGCCCGCCAGCGGTTCCTTGGCGTTGATCTCCAGGACGATCATGGTCCCGAGCGTTATTACGGAACCCACGGCCATGGACGCCGCGGCTGCTATGCCGGTGCCGCGCTTCCACACCAGGCCGCCGAGGATGGCCACGAGGAGGCCGCCCACCAGGATGTCGTAGGCGATGGTGAGAGCCGCGACGACGTCCTTGGTGATGATGGCGATCAGGATGGCCACGATGCCCAGCCCGAGGACCCACATGCGGTTGGCCTTGACGTCGTGCTCGGGGTTGTCGGAGTCGTCGGTGTTGATGGTCTTGCCGAACCAGCCGGCGACGAACGGCAGTACATCTGCGCGGGCCACGGTGGCGGCGGCGATCAGGGCGCCGGACGCGGTGGACATCATGGCCGCGACGGCGGCGGCGAGCACCAGGCCGCCGATGCCGATGGGCAGCAGGTTCTGGGCCACCTCGGCATAGACAACGTCCTTGCCCTCGGTGGCGACGTCGATGTTCGGCAGGGCCACCCTCGCGCCAAGCCCAATCAGTGCTCCGGCCGCGCCGTAGAGGATGCAGTAGATGCCGGCGGTGGCACCTCCCCAGCGGGCAACCCGCGGCGTCTTGGCGGTGAACACGCGCTGCCAGATGTCCTGGCCGATCAGCAGGCCCAGGGTGTAGACGACGAAGTAAGTGATGATGGTCTGGACGCCGATGCCGTCGATCTGGAAGAAGCTGGCGTCCACGCGGCTGCGGATGCCGTCGAGGCCGCCGGCTGCGTTGAGCGTGAAGGGCAGCATGAGGACGAAGATGCCCACGGTCTTGATGACGAACTGGACCTGGTCGGCCAGGGTGATGGACCACATGCCGCCGATGGTTGAGTACACCAGCACGATGGCGCCGCCGATGGCGATGGCCAGCGCGCGGTCCCAGCCGAACAGGACAACGAAGATGGTGGCGTAGGCGCCGGTGGAGGTGGCGCACAGCATCAGGGTGTAGGCGAGCATGATGATGCCGGAGGTCCGGGTGGCCTGGCTGCCGTAGCGCAGGGACAGCATCTGGGAGACGGTGTAGATCTTCAGTTTCTGGATGGTGCCGGCGAAGAGAAGGCTCAGCAGCAGGACACCGGCACCGATCGCCACCACGAGCCACATGCCCGAGATGCCGAACTTGTAGCCCAGGCCGACGCCGCCAACCGTGGAGGCGCCGCCCAGGACAACGGCGGCCATGGTTCCGGTGTAGAGGAACGGCCCCAGGCGGCGGCCGGCCACGAGGAAGTCGCTGTTGTTTTTGGTGCGGGACTTGCCCCACCAGCCGAAGGCCAGCATGGCGGCCAGATAGACCACCACGATGGCGATATTGACGAAACTTGCGTCCATGATTTGGGGATCCTTGGAGCTTTGGCAGCTTGCGGGCCGATCCGGGAAACTGGCTGCCCGGATGGTGCTGCATTAACGGAAAATCGGGGGGAACGCTGGGTTCCTTGCTGGGCATCTCCTCACGGGAGTTGTTTCACAAGCAACACTTGTTGCATGAAAGCGTAGGCTGTGATTCGAGTAACAGTCAAGACGCAAAGCTCCGCGGCGCGGTTTGCCCCGCGTCACAGAAGGGCCGGGCCGATAATATGACTCCAATGATGGGGCCGGGCGGCCGGCCGTGAAAGGTTCGTAAATGAAGGCACTACCAGTTGAGCCGAGCAATGTTCCGGTTGCCATAGGTTCAAGAATCCGTGCCGCGCGCCAGTCCCAGCGGCTGACCATCGAGCAGGTGGCCGATGCAACCGGCTTAACCAAAGGCTTCCTCAGCCGCGTGGAACGGGACCTGACCTCGCCGTCCGTGGCGTCCCTCGTCACGCTGTGCCAGGTTCTGTCCATCTCCATTGGCGACCTGTTCGCCGCCCCGGAAACGCACCTGACCAAGCGGGACGCCGGTCCCCGCATCTCCCTCGGTGGTGAGGGGATCGTGGAGCGGCTGTTGACCGCGCGGTCCGAGCGGCGCGTGCAGATCATCCAGGCAGTCATTGATCCGCGGGGCCGCGGCGAATCGGAGCTGTACGCCGTTGACTGCGACGTCGATGTCCTGCACGTGATCAAGGGGACTATCAAACTCATCCTCACCAACGAGGAGTATGAGCTGACCACCGGCGATACCGTCACCTTCCCCGGCCGGGAACCCCACACCTGGGTCAACCCGACCGACGAGCCCGTCGAGGTTCTCTGGGTGCTGGTGCCCGCGGCCAGCCGGTAGCGCTCTATGGAATCGGCCCGGCCCGCCTTGCTTGGCGGTCCGGGCTTTTCTCTACGCCCGTGTTCGATCTTCTTGTAAACAGTCGGTGCACATTAGGCAACTTCGAGTGTATGATGGCTGTCACAACCCACCCTCGACAATTCACCCTCGAAGGAGAGGCGTTCCTTTGGAAGAGCTGCGCATCGAAGCCAACGGCAACCTTGGCCCCATCGATTCATCCCGTATTCCCCGCTACGCCGGGGCGGCGACCTATGCCCGCCTGCCGCGCCTGGACCAGGTGGCGAAGTCCGACATCACCGTGGTGGGCGTGCCCTTTGATTCCGGCGTCTCCTACCGCCCCGGTGCCCGCTTCGGCGCCAACCACGTCCGGGAGGCCAGCCGGCTGCTCCGTCCGTACAACCCGGCCTGGGACGTCAGCCCGTTCGAGAACTGCCAGGTGGCCGACGCCGGCGACATGGCCGTGAACCCGTTCAACATCAACGAGGCCATCGAGACCATCCAGCAGAACGCCCTCGACCTGACGGCGGGCGGCAGCAAGCTGCTCACGCTGGGCGGTGACCACACCATCGCGCTGCCCCTCCTGCGCGCAGCGGCCGAGCGCGCCGGCGGCCCCATCGCCATGCTGCACTTCGATGCCCACCTGGACACCTGGGACACGTACTTCGGCGCGGAGTACACCCACGGCACGCCGTTCCGCCGCGCCGTGGAGGAGGGCATCCTGGATACGGAGGCCATCAGCCACGTCGGCACACGCGGCCCGCTGTACGGGAAGAAGGACCTCGACGACGACCACCGCTTCGGGTTCGGCATCGTCACCTCCGCGGACGTTTACTACCAGGGAGTCCTTGAGACGGTGGCCAAGGTCCGGGACCGGATCGGCGACCGTCCCCTGTACATCTCTGTGGACATCGACGTCTTGGACCCTGCGCACGCGCCCGGAACCGGTACGCCGGAAGCCGGCGGCATCACCAGCCGTGAGCTGCTGGAGATCATCCGCGGTTTCCGCGGCATGAACCTCGTCGGCGCCGACGTCGTGGAAGTGGCTCCGGCCTATGACCATGCCGAGATCACCGGCGTGGCCGCCAGCCACGTCGCCTACGAACTGGTCACCCTGATGGCGGACAACACCGTCGCGGGCGACCGCTTCGGTGCCGAGACCGGCTACGCCGCCCAGGCGCTGGGCCAGGAAGCCCGCCGTCCGGCAGGGTTCGCGGCAGTCTCGCCGGCGCCGGCAGGCAATGGCGCCGTCCGTGCCGCCGTGGGGGAGTACTCCAAGTGACCGACGTCGAGTCCGGCTCGGCGGCTGCCCCCGCAGGGGAAGGCGCCGGGACCGGTGTCCGCAACGGCGGGGATCTCGTTGTCGAGACCCTGGAGGCGCTGGGCGCGAAGACGGTGTTCGGCATCCCCGGCCAGCACGCGCTGGGCCTCTTCGACGCGATGGGCCGGGGCAACCTGAAGTTCGTGTCCTCACGTGTGGAGAACAACAGCGCCTTCGCCGCCGACGGGTACTCGCGGGCTACGGGGGAGGTGGGCGTGCTGTTCCTGTCCACCGGCCCGGGCGCGCTGACGTCGCTCGCCGGGCTGCAGGAAGCCTATGCCACGGGCGTGCCCATGGTGGTGGTCGCCAGCCAGATCCCGCTCGAGGGCCTGGGTGCCCGCCGGAAGGGCATGCTGCACCAGCTGGATGACCAGAAGGCGTCGGCGGCGAATGTTACCAAGAGCCAGCGCCTGATCCAGCACGCGTCCGGCATTCCGTCGGCCATCCAGGATGCCTGGACCGAGGCGATTTCCTCGCCGCAGGGCCCGGTCTGGCTCGAGGTCCCGCAGAACGTGCTGCTGGATCCCATCATGGTGCCGCCCGTGGAGGATGCACTGGCCGAAGCGGCGGACAACCCGCCGCGCGTCGAGCTTGTCCGGGAAGCCGTGAAATGGCTGTCGACGGCGCAGCGTCCCGCCATCATCGCCGGCGGCGGAACCCGCCGGGGCCGGGCGGAAAAGTCGCTGCTTTCGATAGCGGAAAAGCTCCGCGCTCCCGTCATTTGCACGCCCGGCGGCAACGGCGCCTTCCCGTGGAACCACGAACTGTCGCTGCAGTCGTGGATCGAGGACCGGCACATGACGGACCTCCTCGAGGACGCCGACGTCCTGCTGGTCATCGGCTCGTCACTCGGCGAGGTCACCTCCAATTACTTCACGTTTGAACCGCGCGGCAGGATCATCCAGATCGACGCCGAACCGCGCGTGCTGGAATCGAACCGGCCCGGCCTGGGGATCCGCGCCGACGCCGGCCAGGCTCTCGCGGCCCTCGATGCCTCGCTGATGGTGCCCGCCGATGCCCGGCCCGACTGGCACGGAACCTCGCCGGAGGACCTCGTCCGCGAGTCGCTGCGCAAGGTGAAGGACCGGCTGGAATCGCAGGACCTGGCGAAGGAACTGAAGTTCATGGCCGATATCCGCGACGCTGTTCCTGCGGACATGCAGACGTTCTGGGACATGACCATCTCGGCGTACTGGGGCTGGAGCTGCTGGGACGCCCGCGAGGGGCAGTTCCACTCGGCACAGGGCGCCGGCGGCCTGGGCTACGGCTTCCCGGCAGCGATCGGCGGGGCCGTGGGGCTGGAAACCGTGGGCAGGTCCGCGGCCTCGGCCCGCGTGCTCGCTGTCTCCGGCGACGGTTCGGCCATGTACTCCATCGCCGAACTCGCCACCGCGAAGCAGCATAATGTGCCCGTCACCTGGCTGATCGTGGACGACGGCGGCTACGGCATCCTGCGCGAATACATGGTGGGCGCGTTTGGCAAGGCCACTGCCACTGAACTCGCCCGGCCGGACTTCGTGAAGCTGGCCGAGTCATTCGGCGTTCCCGCCACCCGGGTGGCACCGGAAAACGTGGGGGACGCGCTCAAGGCGGGCTTCGCCGCGGACGGCCCGAACGTCGTCGTCGTCGAAACGCTGCTCAAAATGTTCGCCCCAACTCACGTGGACAGCTAAGCGCGAACGCACATTTAAGCCCCATCCTTCCAGCGCGAACTGGCAGGTAATGCCCCCTCAGCACGATTTTGAGGCCATTACCTGCCAGTTCGCGCTGGTTGTGTTTAAGGAGTCCTTGCAAGGATCCTAATGCTTAGTTTCCTAAAGCAACCTTTTATTGCTATAGTTGCCTAAGGCAAGCAATAAGGGGTTTTCCATCATGGCAGTTGAGCCAAGCACGGCAGCTGAACTCGTGCGGCAGATCTTCGACCTCCAGCGCGCCGTCCGGTGCGTTGCCGTCTCCAACTCGCGCGGCCTGGAGGCGGGAGTTGCGCTGCAGGGCGTCCTGCGCTTCGTGGGGGAGAAGGAATCCCGCGCCACGCACCTTGCCGCGCGGCTGGGCGTCAGCGCGCCCGTCCTCAGCCGGCACATCGCAGAGCTTGAGGAACTCGGGCTGGTCCACCGCAGGCCCGACCCCGACGACGGCCGGGCGCAGCTGGTGGCGCTCACCGACGCAGGCCGCGCGAAGCTCATCGAGATCGAGGAGCACCGCGTGGCCACGCTGCAGGAATTCCTGCAGGACTGGAGCCAGCAGGACGCCGAGGAGACGGCGAAAGTACTCTCCAAACTTGCGGAATCCCTTCGGGAATCCGCCCGGGCAACGACGGCCGGCCCCACCACAACCACTACCCAACGCAAGGAGCAGTTCATTGGCTAGCCACGCTGCCGTCCCCGCGACGGCCACGTCACGCCCTTCGGCCCACCCGCCCCAGGCCCCCATGACGCACCGGCAGATCATGGAGGCCCTGACCGGGCTCCTGGCTGCCTTCTTCACCGCGATCCTCAGCAGCACCATCGTGGCCAACGCGCTGCCCACCATCATGTCCGAGCTCAAGGGCACACAGACGGACTTCGCGTGGGTCATCACCGCCGCCCTGCTGGCCAACGCGGCCACCACCCCGATCTGGGGCAAGCTCGCCGACCTGTTCGACAAGAAGGTCCTGGTCCAGCTCAGCATCGTGATCTTCGTGGCCGGATCGGTGATGGCCGGCCTGTCCCAGACCATCCCGCTGCTGCTGACGGCCCGCGTTGTCCAGGGCATCGCCATGGGCGGCCTGACTGCCCTGGCCCAGGCGATCATCGGCTCCATGATCCCGCCGCGCGACCGCGGAAAGTACTCCGGCTACATGGGCGCAGTCATGGCCGTCGGCACTGCCGGCGGGCCGCTGCTTGGCGGCTTTATCGTTGACAGCCCGCTGGGCTGGCGCTGGACGTTCTTCGTCTGCGTGCCGCTCGCCGTCGTCGCGCTCATCCTGCTGCAGATCACCCTCAAGATCCAGCACGTCAAACGGCCTGCCAAGATCGACTGGCTCGGCTCCATCCTCCTCACCACCGGCGTCAGCCTCCTCCTCATCTGGGTGTCGTTCGCCGGCAACCCCGACTACTACGACTGGTGGTCCTGGCAGTCGGCACTCATGGTGGGCGGCGGCGTCGTGCTGCTGGCTCTGCTCGTCGTGGTGGAATCCAAGGTTTCCCAGCCCATCATCCCGCTGAAGATCATCTCCGAGCGCACCACCGCCCTCGCCATCTGGGCCTCCGTGGCCGTGGGCGTGGCGATGTTCGGCTCCTCGACCTTCCTGGGCCAGTATTTCCAGGTGGCACGCGGCGCGACACCCACCGAGGCGGGCCTCCTCACCCTGCCCATGATCGCCGGCAACCTGATCGGCTCCGTGCTTTCCGGGCAACTGATCAGCCGCACGGGCAAGTGGAAGCGCTACCTGATCGCCGGGTCGGTCCTGCTGATTGGCGGGCTGGGTCTCGCCGGCACCATGGACCACACCACGGAACTGTGGCAGTCCGGCGTCTTCACGGCGATCCTTGGCCTCGGGCTCGGCATGCTCATGCAGAACCTCGTCCTGGCCGTACAGAACACCGTCAGCGCCAGCGACATCGGCACGGCCAGTGCTTCTGTGGCCTTCTTCCGCTCCGTGGGCGGCGCGATCGGCGTGTCCGTGCTGGGAGCGGTCATGAGCAACCGGGTCAAGGAACTGGCCACCCAGGGTCTGGCCGACGCCGGCATCCGGGCAGGTTCCGGTGCTTCCGGCGCGAGCCTCGACCTCGCCGACATGCCTGCCCCGGTCCGGGACATCATGCGGGCGGCCTACGGCGATGCCACTGCAGAGATCTTCCTGATTGCCGGCGCGATTGCCGTTGTTGCCCTCGTCGCCGTGCTCCTGATCAAGGAACAGCCGCTGCGCCGGACCGTTGATATCCGCCCGGATGCTGCCGCCGATTCCGCCGCTTCCGGACTGCCCGCCGCTGGGCCTTCAAATGGCGGAGGGTATTCCGACGACGACCTCGAGCGTGAGTTCGCCGAGGTGCTGACCCGCCAGTTGGCCGACGACGCCAAGGCACCGTCCTACCCCGGGAGGCAGCGGCTCGCGGAACCGGTCCTGCCGATGAACGAACCGCCGGCACGGGCCCGGACCATGCTGGCTGAGATGCACAACAGGCCTGCGGACCTGGTGCCGCTCATCCAGGAAACGCAGGGGCTTCTCGCGGAACAGCAGCTTCAGCTGGCCACGGCACTGAACGCCGTCGCCCGGCAGGCCGAGCAGCAGCGGATCATCGCGCAGGAGCAGGCCCGTGTCGGCGCCGAACTGAAGGCACTGAGCCGGCGGCTGGCCAAGGAACGAAAGCTCCAGAGCGCCGCCGCGCATTACATCGCCTCGCACGGCAAGTACCGCAGCGAGTAGCCCTCGCGCGGACGGAGTTTTTGTACAGATAATGGCCGCAAAACCCCGGCCAGAGGCCAATATCTGTACAAAAACTCCTGTCAAACGGGCACGGCGTACGACGGCGGCGCTTGGGTTTGGGGCTTAAATGTGCGTTCGCACTGGGGGGAGCGGGCCGGCGTCGTCCGTTGGGATGATCTTCGCCCGCGACGTTTCGCACGGGCAACAGATTTCGTAGAGTTGGAAGGCTTGGGCTGTCAGACCCGTCTGCTATTACTTCTCTTAACTCATTCGCGCTCTCCCGAAGGATCCGTGAGCATGCTTGTCACCCTCATACGGCGTTACTCCAGACCGTATTTGCCGTACATCCTGGCTGTCATCGCGTTCCAGCTGGCATCCACCATTGCGGCGCTCTACCTGCCCAGCCTCAACGCCCAGATCATTGACGAGGGCGTCTCCCGCGGCGACACCGATTTCATCTGGCGCACAGGCGCCGTCATGCTCCTTGTGGCCTTCCTCCAGGTGGGCACCGCCATTGCCGGCGTCTACTTCGGATCGAAGACTGCCATGGCGATGGGCCGCGACCTCCGCCGCGGCGTTTTCCGCAAGGTGACCAGCTTCTCGGCCAAGGACGTCAACGCGTTCGGTGCGCCCACCCTGATCACCCGCGGTACGAACGATGTCCAGCAGGTCCAGATGCTGGTGCTGATGGGCCTGAACTTCATGGTGTCCACGCCGATCATGTGCATCGGCGGCATCATCATGGCCCTGCGCCAGGACATCAACCTGTCCTGGCTGGTCTGGGTCTCGGTCCCCATCCTCATCGTGGTGGTGGGCTACATCGTGGTGCGCCTGATGCCGCTGTTCCGCTCCATGCAGAAGAAGATCGACCGCATCAACGAGGTCCTGCGCGAGCAGATCATCGGCATCCGCGTCGTGCGGGCCTTCGTGCGGGAACCGTACGAAACCGAGCGCTTCGGCCAGGCCAACAAGGAACTGACGGACGTGTCGCTCAAGATCGGTGCGCTGTTCGTCCTGATGTTCCCTGCCATCGGCATGATCCTGCACCTGTCCACCGCCGCCGTGCTCTGGTTCGGCGGCCAGCGGGTGGACTCCGGCGACATGCAGGTGGGCTCCCTGACGGCGTTCCTTCAGTACCTGCTGCAGATCCTCATCGCGGTGATGATGGGCACCTTTATGGCAATGATGATCCCGCGCGCGTCCGTCTGCGCGGATCGCATCGGCGAGGTGCTCGACGTCGAACCGTCAATCCATGACCCCGAGCGGCCGGTCAGCCCGGGACAGCTGGCGGGCGTGGTGGAGTACCGCAACGTCACGTTCGCCTACCCCGGAGCCGAGGCCCCGGTCCTGAGTAACATCAGCTTTACCGCCCGGCCGGGGGAGACCGTGGCCATCATCGGCTCCACCGGTGCCGGGAAGACCTCCCTGTTGTCGCTGCTGCCGCGGCTCTACGACGTGGCCGACGGCGAAGTGCTCCTCGACGGCGTCCCCGTCAGCCAGCTGGACCGGGCGGAAATCACCAGGCGCGTGGCCCTGGTTCCGCAGCGGCCCTACCTGTTCTCCGGAACCATTGAGCACAACCTCCGCTTTGGAAAGCCGGAGGCTACCGACGACGAACTCTGGGATGCGCTGCATGTGGCCCAGGGCGACGGTTTCGTGAAGGAAAAGAAAAGCGGGCTCGCGTCCCGCATCGCCCAGGGCGGCACCAACGTCTCCGGTGGCCAGCGCCAACGGCTGTGCATCGCGCGCGCCCTGGTCACCAGGCCCAAGGTCTACCTGTTCGACGATTCCTTCTCGGCGCTGGACGTCGCCACCGACGCCCGGCTGCGCGCCGCGCTCAAGCGCACCACCTCTGATGCCACCGTCATTATCGTCGCGCAGCGCATCTCCACCATCACGGAGGCGGACCAGATCCTGGTGCTGGACAACGGCAGGATCGTGGACCGCGGAACGCATGAGGAGCTCCTCGAAACATCGCCCACTTACCAGGAAATTGTTGAGTCCCAGCTGAGCGTGGAGGAAGTGGCATGAGCGCCGACAAGAAGGGCACCAGCCAGGACCCTGCCGAGAGCTCCGTAAAGGCCCAGGCAGCTAACGAAGCTCCGGCCCTCGAGGACGATGACTTCGTCGAGGAGGAATACAAGCCGGGCGAGGCCGACGGCGGCATGTTCGGTGCGATGCCAGCCAAGAAGGCGCAGCACTTCTGGCCCTCCGCCAAGCGCCTCATGGGCCTGCTGAAACCGGAAGCCGCCGGCATCTACGTCGTCGTCGGCATGGTGATCGTTTCGGTGATCCTCAATGTCATTGCGCCCAAGGTACTGGGCCAGGCCATGGACGTCATTTTCGGCGGTGTGGTGGGCAAGCAGTTGCCCTCCGGCGTCAGCAAGGACCAGTTCGTCGAGGGGTTGCGGGCGCAGGGCCAGGACAACTTCGCGGACATGGTCTCCCGGATGGAGCTGGTGCCCGGAACCGGCATCGACTTCCAGAAGCTGACCGTCCTGATTTCGGCCGTGCTGCTGATGTACTTCGTGGCCAACATCTTCCTGTGGCTCCAGGGCTACGTCCTCAACAGGATCGTCATGAAGGTGATCCGGCAGCTCCGTGACGATACGGAAAAGAAGCTCAACCGGCTGCCCCTGAACTACTTCGACACCCGCCAGCGCGGCGACGTGCTGTCCCGGGTAACCAACGACGTCGACAACGTCCAGCAGGCGCTGCAGCAGGCGTTCGCGCAGCTCATCAGCTCGCTGCTGACAGTGATCGGCATCGTCATCATGATGTTCATCGTCTCGTGGCAGCTGGCACTGATCGCCCTGATCGCCCTGCCGCTGTCCGGCGCCGCGGCCGGCGTGATCGGCGCGCGCAGCCAGAAGCTGTTCGCAGCGCAGTGGAAGAACACCGGTGAGCTGAACGGCCAGATCGAGGAGTCCTTCTCCGGGCATGACCTGGTGCGGGTCTTCGGCCGCGACGCCGACATGCTGGAGCGCTTCGAGGAGCGCAACGAGGCCCTCTACAAGGCCAGCTTCGGCGCGCAGTTCGTCTCCGGCATCATCTTCCCCGTGATGCAGTTCGTCTCCTACCTCAGCTACGTCGGCATTGCGGTCGTGGGCGGCCTGCGGGTCGCTTCGGGGTCCATGTCACTGGGCGACGCCACAGCCTTCATCCAGTACTCGCGCGAGTTCACCCAGCCGCTGGGGCAGATGGCGGGCATGGCCAACATGCTGCAGTCCGGTGTGGCATCCGCCGAGCGCGTGTTCGAGTTCCTGGACGCGGATGAGCAGGATGCCGAGACCGCCACGAAGCACCTGCCGGCCAAGACCGACGGCCACGTGGAGTTCCGGGACGTCACGTTCAGCTACACGCCGGACAAACCGCTGATCGAAAACCTGTCCTTCACCGCGGAGCCGGGGCACACCGTGGCCATCGTAGGACCCACCGGCGCGGGCAAGACCACGCTGGTGAACCTGGTCATGCGCTTCTACGAGCTCAACTCCGGTTCCATCACGCTCGACGGCGTGGATGTCACCCAGTTGAGCCGCGCCGAGCTGCGTTCCAAGGTGGGCATGGTGCTCCAGGACGCCTGGCTGTTCGGCGGTTCCATCTACGACAACATCAGGTACGGCAAGCTGGACGCCACCGAGGACCAGGTCATGGCGGCGGCGAAGGCCACGTTCGTGGACCGCTTCGTCCGGGCCCTGCCCGACGGGTACAGCACCGTCATCGACGAGGAAGGCAACAACGTCAGCGCCGGTGAAAAGCAGCTCATCACCATCGCCCGCGCCTTCGTGGCCAACCCGTCGCTGCTCATCCTGGACGAGGCCACCAGCTCGGTGGACACCCGCACCGAACTCCTGGTGCAGAAGGCCATGGCAGCCCTGCGCACGGACCGGACCAGCTTCGTCATCGCGCACCGCCTGTCGACGATCCGCGACGCAGACACCATCCTGGTCATGGAGAACGGCAAGATCGTGGAGCAGGGCAACCACCAGACCCTGCTTGCCGCCGTAGGCGCCTACTACCGGCTGTACATGTCGCAGTTCGCCGGCGCGGACGCGGAGGAAACGCCCGTGGACGATTCGACGGCGGTGCACAGCTGACCGGCGCGAACCCCGGAGGCCACCCCGACCCCCGGCGCATTGAGGTACTCGTGCCCATGCGCTGGGGGGACATGGACGCCTACGGGCACATCAACAACGTGGAGATCGTCCGCATGCTGGAGGAGGCGCGCATCGCCGCCTTCGGCCCGCCCGCCGGGGCCGGGCTGCCCGGGATCGATCCTCACGTGTCGCTGTTCAACGAGGTTCCTCAAGGCACCATGGCACTCGTGGTGGACCACCGGATCCGGTATGTGAAGACCCTCGAGTATCGCAACATTCCGGCGGCGGTCCAGGTGTGGGTCGGCGCCGTCAAGGGTGCGAGCTTCGACATTCACTACCTTGTGCAGGACCCCGTAACTGGCGACGATTGTGTGAAGGCCTCAAGCCATTTGGCCTTCGTCGATGAAGCCACCGGAAGGGTACTTCGGCTGACTCCGAAGCAGAAGCAGCTGCTGGAGCCCTTCCAAGAGCGCAAGGAGCATTGACCGTGGGAACCAAGAACCAGAGAACGAAAAAAGCGGACTGGAAGAAAAAGAAGTCCTGGAAGGAACTTCCGCCTGCTGCCCGCATCGGCACCATCGTGATCGGCGCCGCGCAGCTCGCTTTCCTCACCGCGGCCCAGCGGGACCTTTCGCGCCGCCCCGCCGAGCAGATCCGCGGCTCCAAGATGTTCTGGCGGCTGGCCACCCTGGTCAACTTCATCGGCCCGGGTTGCTATTTTGCCTTCGGCCGGAAGGGGCTGCCAGCTGTTACCCGGAGGTAGCTTTCGGGCCGGCCATGGTGCTGGCGTTCAGGTTAACCCTGTAAATTTGAACGCATGACCCCCGCCCCAAAGCCTGCCATGCCCCGCGCCCTCGGAATCTCCAAGGAGATCGAGGACGCGGCGTGGTTCGTGCTCGGCGCCGGGCTGCAGGGCAAGCCGTCGGCGCTGGACGGCCGCACGCAGACGTGGACGGCGGAGGCCGCAGCGGAACTGCTGGAACGGCTTGAGCGGGGAGTCGCGGACGCCAAGGCGCCCATGATGACCAACCTGCGGCACAACCTGGCGGACGCGTCCCCTTCGGCGAAGCAGCTGGCCGTGGAACTCCTCTTCCTGCAGTCCCTGCCGCTGGCGCACGAGGTGAAGTCGCTCAAGGTCAAGCGGGCCCGCGTCGCCGAGGCGGCGTCCTGGCTGGAGCCGCCGCTGGAGCTCCCGGAGGAGCTCTATAAGGGCATGACCGACCATGGCGTCATCCGGGACCGGACTGCCGAGTTCAACTGGACCATCTGGGACCACCTGAAATGGCTTTGCCGGTTCGTCCAGCACGTCGACCGGCAGTCCACGGCCGAAATCGGCAAGGCCCTGAAGGATCCGCTGGCTTTCCACCTGCTCGCGGCGGGAACCCCGGATGACCAGCCGGCCATCCGCCGCAGCATCGAATACCTCGCCTGGCCCAGCTACTTCGAGCCGGTTGTGGCGGACATCGAACGCCAGGAGATCCGGGACGCCTTCGCCTCCCTGGTGGGCGGGGCGAAGGGAGACAGCGAGGAGGAAATCACCGCTGATATCCGCCGCATCCGCCTGCACCTCGATGAGCAGGCCGGCCTACGCATCGACTGGTACGCCCGGCAGCTGGTGAGCCAGTGGCGGAAGGTCGGGGACCCGGGCCGCCGCGCCTGGCTGCTGCGCACCCACCACGACAACGCCGAGCTCCTGGCTGCCTGGCAGGCAGAGGAGAAGGTGACGCTCGACGTCGAACACCTCCGCCTGCTCGACGCCGGCGTTACCGCCGGTCTGGTCCAGCACGCCGTCGATGAGGACTATAAGCACCTCGGCTACGTGGAGCGGGAGGACACCAAGACCGCCGTCTTCGCCTTCCTGACCGTCATGAAGCCGGGGGACCTCGCGCTGTACCAGAACGCAGGAGCCGTTCGGATCGGCGTCGTGCTTGGGGAGCCCGACCACAACGGGGATAACCGGCGGATGCGCCGCAAGGTGCGCTGGTTCGACGAAGCCCACGCCGTGACCGACCTGCCACGGCACATCCAGCGCCAGCTGGCCACCCCGGGCATCGTCGTCGACGTCACCCGGGTGGTGCAGGCCCTGCAGGCGCTGCTGCCCGCCGAGGCGGAAACCGAGCCCGACGCCGATACGTCACCGGCCACCGTCGCCCTCCCCGTGCTGGGCGGCTTCCGACCCGTGACGCAGGAGTTCGCGGACTCTCTCCATATGGAGGTGGAGCCGCTGCAGGAGATCGCCGACCTGCTTGAGGAGAACCGGCAGCTGGTGCTGTACGGCCCGCCGGGAACCGGCAAGACCTACCTCGCCAAGCACCTCGCGGCTGAGCTGGCGCAGGACAGCACCGACGAGCGGGTGAAGCTCGTCCAGTTCCACCCGTCCTATGCCTACGAGGATTTCTTCGAGGGGTACCGGCCCGACAAGACGGACGAGGGCCAGGTCTCCTTCAAGCTCGTGGCCGGGCCGCTGCGCCGGCTCGCGGAGGAGGCGGCCAAACCGGGCAACGAGTCCAAGCCGTACTTCCTGATCATCGACGAGATGAACCGCACCAACCTGGCCAAGGTGTTCGGCGAGCTGTACTTCCTGCTGGAATACCGCGATGACCGGATCTATCTGCAGTACAGCCCCAACGAGCCGTTCACGCTCCCCGACAACCTGTACATCATCGGCACCATGAACACCGCGGACCGCTCCATCGCGATGATGGACGCCGCCATCCGCCGCCGCTTCGCCTTCATCGAACTTCACCCGCAGACCGAGCCGGTGAAGGGTTCGCTGCTGAGGTTCCTTGAGGCGCGGCAGCTGGACACCACGCCCGCGTTGCTGCTGGATGCGCTCAACCAGGCCATCGATGAGTGGGACCGTGACCTCATGATCGGGCCGTCCTACTTCATGAAAAAGGCCGCCCAGACCCCCGCCGGCCTGCGCCGGATCTGGAAGTACGAGCTCATGCCGCTGCTGGAGGAGCACTACCACGGGCAGCTGAACCGGGCCCAGCTGGAGGAGCGCTTCGGGCTGGACCAACTGCTGGGACGCCTTGCGGCTCGCTAGCCCTGAGGGCGCCGCCAGGTCCACTGCGGCGGCGGGCTCCATGACGGCGGCCGGCTCCACTGCGGCGGCGGGCTCCGCGCGTCCGGCAGGCAGACTTGGCTCCGCGCCGGCACTACGGCACATCGTCTTGGACGAGCTTTCCGGCGGCACCGTGGAGAAGCTCGACCCGGACAGCGCCGCCTTCCTGAACTCGAGCGGCCTGGCCAAGGCGTCGCCGATGGGCATGGGGCTGTTCCGGATCGAACCCGTCGGCATGGTGGGGTCGGTGCGCACTCCGCTGGTGCAGCTCGACGTGCGGCCCAAGGACCGGCTCGGGCTGAGCCGGCTGCTATTCCTGCTGAGCTATGCCGGGGACCAGGGCTTCCGCGACGACACCGTGGCGGCCGACGAAGATGCCGAGCTGTGGAGCGCCCTGGCGGTGTCACTGGTGCAGCTCGCCGAACGCGCCCTGCAGCGCGGTGTCCTGCAGGGCTACGTCACGGTCGATGATTCGCTCCGGACGGTCAAGGGCCGCATCCGCATTTCCGACCAGATCTCGCGTCGGCCCGGGATGCTCGTGCCGCTGGAGGTGTCCTACGACGAGTTCACCGAGGACATCCCGGAAAACCGGATCCTGCGTGCCGCCCTCGACCGCATGTCCCGCGTCCCGGGAGTGCGCCCCGATGTGCTGAGCCGCCTGCGGCAGCTGAAGGGAAAGCTCGACGGCGTCACCCGCCTCCACGCCGGCGCTCCGCTACCGCCGTGGCAGGCCAGCCGGATGAACGTGCGATATCACGGCGCCTTGCGGCTTGCCGAGGTGGTCCTGCGCAATGCTTCCGCCGAGGCGGGGGAGGGCAAGCAGCAGACGGCATCCTTCGTCGTCGACATGGGGAAGGTCTTCGAGGACTTCGTCGGCGCGGCCTTGCGCCGGGCCATGGCGGCCTTCCCCGGCGAGATGAGGCTGCAGTACAACGCGATGCTGAACGAGGCAGTCCGGGACTCTGACCGGCTGACCGTCCGCCCGGATGCCGTGCACCTGCTGGGCGGCCGTCCGGTGGTGGTGTACGACGCGCAGTACCGGGCCGGTACCGACCAGGGTGCGTCGCTTTCGGCGGACCACTTCCAGATGCTGGCCTACTGCACGGCTTTGCGGGTGCCCACGGCCTGGCTGGTGTACGCCGGGGCGGGTGAGGTGAAGCTGCGGCGGATCCTGAACACCGACATCGACATTGTGGAGTTTCCGCTGGATCTTTCGCGGCCGCCGTCGGAGATCCTGGCAGCGGTTGCCGACCTTGCCGAGCAGTCCTGGGGAGAAGTGGTGCGCCAGGCGAGCCTGGGCCGCTAATCCTGACGCTGCATTGACCTGTGAGAACAACATCCCGAGACAGACAGGTCTGTCTTGCTGTTTGGGATAGACTGTTCGTAATGGCAGAGGTACCCAGCTCTAAGCCGTGGAGCGCCGGGAGAGTGTCTTTCGGAGGGCTTCAGACTGGACCGCAGCCGGCCGCCACAGCGGGTAACCCCCTGAATTCGGGAAACACGTTGCATGGCGAGGAGATTGCGGCGTCCGGTGCTTCCAGAATGCGCGAACGAATCGTTGACGCGGCCTATGACCTCTTCGCCAGCCGTGGCGTCCGGGACGTCGGCATCAACGAACTCATCAGCTGTTCCGGCGTCGCAAAGGCCACGTTCTACCGCTACTTCGCTTCCAAGGACGAGCTCGTGCTGGCGTTCCTGGCGAAGCGCGACCAGGTATGGACGGTCAACGCCATCATGGGGGAGGCGCGGCGCCGGGCGGACACTCCCGAGCAGCAGCTGCTGGCCATTTTCGATGTCTTCTCGGACTGGTTCCACCGCACGGACTTTGAGGCCTGTTCCTTCATCAACGTGCTGCTGGAGATGGGAGCCTCGCATCCGCTGGGACAGGCCAGCATTGATTACCTCGCCCGGATCCGCGGTCATGTAAAGCAGCTCGCGGACGAGGCCGGGCTGCAGCGGACTGACGATTTTTCCCGTTCCTGGCACATCCTGATGAAGGGCTCGATCATCTCCGCGGCGGAGGGCGACCTTCAGGCGGCCCAGCGGGCGCGCCGGCTGGCCGGCTGGCTGATCGAGGACCACCGGGCGTAAGCCGACAAATCAGTTCTGCACCGGCACGGCAAACGTGAACGTGGTGCCTTTCCCCACTTCGCTGCGGAGTGAGACGCGGCCCCCGTGGGCTTCCACAATGGCCTTGCTGATGGACAGCCCCAGCCCGACGCCGGGAATCGCAGAATTGCGGACTGCTGCGGAGCGGAAGAATTTGGCGAAAACCTCCTCCTGGTCCTGCTGGCTCATCCCCATGCCCGTATCGCTCACGCTGCATACCATGTGGCCGTCCTCGGACCGCAGCGACACCATCACGTCGCCGCCGTCGGGCGAGTACTTGATGGCATTGGAAACGAGGTTGTCCAGCACCTGGGAGATGCGCGCGGCATCGATGTGGGCCTCAAGCCTGTCCGGTGCGTCGGCGCGCAGCCGGATGCCCGATTCGGCGGCGCGCGGCAGGGCGGCGGTGACGCTGCTGCGCACCAGTTCGGCCACGTTCACTGCCTCGGGCGTGACGAGCAACTGGCCGTTGCGGCTGGACAACAGGTCTGAGACCAGCGTGAGCAGCCGCTCCGAGTTCCGCCGGATGATTTCCAGGGGGCCACGCTGGGAGTCGGTGAGATCGTCGTCGTCGTCCAGCAGAAGCTCGACGTAACCAAGAATCGACGTGAGTGGTGTGCGGAATTCGTGGGAGACGTTGGAGACGAAATCGTCCTTGGCGGCCAGGGCGTTGACCAGCTCGGTCACGTCGCTGAACACGATGACGGAGCCGGCGAAATTCCCGTCCTGGTCCTTCATCGGCCTCGCGCTGGTGGAGATGGCGCGCTGTTCGGGGCCCGCTCCGAGCCACACCAGGTAGTCGGTGAATTCCTCGCCGAGGACCGCGCGCCGGACCGGCCGCTGGTCGACGGGGACCAGTGTGGTCCGGTCGGCGGAAAACACCAGGAGCTGGGACTCGTTGGGGTCATCGATGGTAGGCGGCGAAGCCAGTTGGTGATGCTTGCGCTGCTTGCGGTTCATCAGGATGTCGTGGCCCTGCGCATCGATGGCCAGGACGCCCAAATGCACCGTGTCCAAGACCGTGTTCAGCAGCCGCTCCTGGCGTTTGCTTCCGGTCAGCACGACGCGGAGCTGGGAGTCCTTTTCTTCCAGGTCCCGCTGCTGCTCCTCGAGGTCCCGCTGTTGCCGGACCATGCTGAGCGTCATGACGGACACGGTAACGCCGACGCCCAGCATCATCACCGGCAGCAGGAAGGAGCGCGCCAGGTCCTGGCCGGAGACAGCGCCCCGGAGAAACAGCGGCACCCAGATGATCCCCAAGGGAGCGAAGAAGGACAGTGCCACCGCGGCTTTGGGGAACAGCCCGGAAGCGCAGAGCCAGATGACCGGAAAAACCGCCATGAGGCTGATCCCCGTCAGGCTGTCCTGGCCGCCTTCCCTGCCCAGACATATCGACACCAGGTCCAAAAGTGGGATCACCAGGAAAGACGGATAGGGCAGCCGGTGCCAAGGTACGGCATAGCAAAGGATCAGTATGACTGCCTGTGACAGCAGAAAACTGATGAAAAGGGGATTGAGCAGCGTCTCAGGAAAGAACGCCAGAATAAGAAAAGCTGTGATTCCTGCCGTCACGGAAAGCGGCATTTGGCTCAGCATCACCCTGCCCCGCAGGGAGTACTCGTGGAAGGGCCGCCGGAAGAGCAGGATCCGGCCGGAGGAGTCTTTCCAGGCGATACTGCTCATGGGCGATGGTCCATCTGGACGCGGCGTGAGAAACGCATAGGAGCAGGATATCCGCCGGGAGCTATACTGCAGACGGGATGTAGCGGGCTGAGGGGGCTGCGATGGGTGATACACGCGTGGGACTGGTCATCGAGGATGATCACGATATTCGCGAATTGGTTCGCGTTGTTCTGACGCAGGCCGGTTTTGAGGTGCGCGCCGCGAGCAGCGGAGCCGAGGGCGTTCTGGCCGCCAAGGAACTGGACCCTGCGGTCATCACGCTCGACCTGGGACTGCCGGACATCGACGGCTTCGAGGTCGCGCGGCAGATCCGCCAGTTCTCCGACGCCTACATCGTCATGCTTACTGCCCGTGCAGAAGAGCTGGACACCCTGATCGGCCTTGAGTCAGGCGCCGACGATTACCTCACCAAACCGTTCCGCCCGCGTGAGCTGCGCGCCCGCGTTGCGGCCATGATGCGGCGTCCGCGTTCGACGCCGGATCTCGCCGAAGAGGCCGGCTCGCCTGGCGCCGCCGCGAACGAGGGGCGGAAGTACACCCACAACGGCCTCGACCTGAGCTATGACTCCCGGACCGTGGCCGTTGACGGCCAGGAGCTGAGCCTGACCCGCACCGAGTTCGACCTGCTGCATGCCCTGCTCGAGGCGGGCCGCATGGTCCGTACCAAAGCGGATCTGGTGCGCCGACTGCGGGACGAACCGTACGACGTCGGAAGTTACATCAGCGAGGCGGACGAGCGGTCTGTTGAGGTGCACATGGGCAACCTGCGCAAAAAACTCGGTGATTCGGCGCAGAATCCGCGCTGGCTGCAGACTGTCCGCGGCGTGGGCTACCGGCTGGCTCCGGCTGAGAACTGAGCTGAGCCCCGCGTAATTGGGTCAGCCCGCTGCGAGGAACAGCTCCAGCTGTTTCTCGACGGCGGACAGGTCCCTGAGTTCGCACTCCCAGACGGTGAGTACCTCCCAGCCGTCGTTTTCGAGCTGCCGGCGCTGGCTGGCGTCGCGGTCCCGTGTGCGGGTGCGTTTCGTTTCCCAAAATTCGGCGTTGGCCTTCGGGGCGTGCTGGCCCACCTTGCAGTCGTGGAAGTGCCAGAAGCAGCCGTTGACGAAGATGACCTTGCGCCGGCCTGCGAAGACGAGGTCCGGGTTCCCGGGCAGCTTGACGCCGCGCGAGGCGCCGTGGAGGCGGTACCGGTAGCCCTTGGCGTGCAGGAGGCTCCGCACCAGCAGTTCAGGCTTGGTGTTCTTGCCCCGGATCCGGGACATGTTCCAGCTGCGCTGCTCAGGTGTCAGCCGGTCCGCCATGTTTCCAGTCTAGGCCGGCGGCCTTGCTAGAAATCGCGCTCCGGCTGCTCGCCAAACTGGAAGTGCCGGCCGCTCACGGAGCCGGGATCGATCTCCACGTAGAAGTCCTTCAGCGTGGGGACCCAGGACGCGAGCCCCAGCTCTTCGGCCTCGGCAATCTCCGCTGATTTGCTCAGGACGCGGGCCGTGCCGCGGAGCACCACTGACCACGCCTGGTCCGACATGATGCCGTCCGTCTCGAACAGGACCCTGTCGTTGATGGTCACCTGGGCGAGCTTGTTGCCCGGCGCTGTGCGGAAGTACAGCTTCCTCCGGCTCGTCACGTAGTTGACGGGGAAGATATCCGGCTCTCCCGCCACGGTGACCACCAAACGGCCGTGCCGGGTGCCCTCCAGAAGCTGCCAGCACTGCTCTTCGTCGAGGACCAGGATGGGATCGCCGTCGGTGTGGTTGAACATCATGTGCTCCATTCTTCTACAGCTTGTAGAAAAACGATAGGGGTATGGGCAGATTTTCCCAGTAAGCTCGGTGCTCCGCCGCTGGCCAAAGCAGCGTTTGACCGGTGCGTAGGACACTTTACACCGCTGTAATACCCCCGGAATCGGGCTGTCGCACGGTGTGACTAGCGTCGGCAAGGACAAACCGGAGACGAAAGCGGATGCCTAATGACTAATGACCTGAAGGACAGCGAACTGTTGGATAGCCCGGGCGGCGGTGCCGGCGTCGGACGTGCCGCCGTCGGGCTGGAAAGCAAGCGGCCGCGGGCGGCTGGCAACACGGGCACCGGCAACGCGGACGCCTTGAGCGCCACGAAGGAAAGCCTGGAGGATTACACGCTCAGGTTCGCACCGCGTTCTTACCGCAAGTGGAGCGCCGGCGTGGTGGCGACGAGTGCGCTGGGAGGCATTGCCTACCTGGCTGATTTCTCGATCGGGGCGAATATCGGGATTGCCTACGGCACGGTGAACGCAATTCTCGGAATTGTGGTGGCCGCCGTGATTATCTTCGCGACGGGTTTTCCGCTCGCCTATTATGCGGCCCGGTACAACATCGATTTGGACCTGATTACCCGCGGTTCCGGGTTCGGGTATTACGGCTCCGTGGTGACGAACGTGATCTTTGCGACTTTCACATTTATCTTCTTTGCGCTCGAAGGGTCGATCATGGCGCAGGGCCTCGAACTGGGGCTGGGAATTCCACAATGGCTTGGTTACGCCGCGTCCACGATCATCATCATTCCGCTGGTCATTTACGGGATGAACACGCTGGCCAAACTCCAGGTGTGGACCACGCCCCTGTGGCTGCTGCTCATGGTGGTTCCCGTCGGCTATCTGCTGGTATCCCACCCCGGCAGCATCGATGACTTCTTCGCCTACACGGGGAATTCCGGTGCTGGAGGAACCAACCTGGCCTCGGTCATGCTGGCCGCAGGCGTCTGCCTGTCGCTGATGGCGCAGATCGCGGAGCAGATCGACTACCTGCGCTTCATGCCGCCTAAAACCGCCGACAACAAAGGCGCGTGGTGGCGTGCAGTGATCCTTGCCGGGCCGGGCTGGGTACTGTTCGGTGCCATCAAGCAGATCGTGGGCATGTTCATCGCCGTCTACCTGATCGCCAAGCTGGATCCTGCAGCCTCGGCCACTGCGAATGAGCCGGTGCACCAGTTCCTCGGTGTCTATGAGGAGATGATGCCGGCATGGCTGGCGATGAGCCTGGCCGTGGTGCTGGTGGTCATTTCCCAGATCAAGATCAACGTCACCAACGCCTACTCCGGCTCGCTGGCGTGGACCAACAGCTTCACCCGGGTGACCAAGACCTACCCGGGGCGCATGGTGTTCGTCGCGGTGAACCTGCTGATCGCTTTGATCCTGATGGAAGCCAACATGTTCGACTTCCTCAACACGATTCTGGGCTTCTATGCCAACTGCGCCATGGCCTGGGTGGTCACGGTGGCCTCGGACATCGCCATCAACAAATACCTGCTGAAGATCTCACCCAAGACCCCCGAATTCCGGCGCGGCATGCTGCACGCCGTGAACCCGGTGGGGTTTGTGTCCATGCTGGCTTCCGCCGGGGTGTCCATCGCGGTGTTCTTCGGTGCCTTTGGTTCCGGAATCCAGCCGTACTCGCCGATTTTCGCGGTGGGCCTGGCGCTCGTACTGCCGCCGGTTCTGGCCGTCCTGACCAAGGGCAGGTACTACCTGCGCCGCACGGACGACGGCATTGACCTGCCGATGTTCGACGCCGACGGAAACCCCAGCGATGCAAAACTGCTCTGCCACGTGACCGGGATTGAGTTCGAACGCCCGGACATGGTGCGTTCCGCCCAGGACGGGCCCGACGGCGAACCCCAGTACGTTTCGTCGCTCGCTTTGTCGACGGATAAGACGGGGGAGTTGGTCCTTCCGGCGCAGCCGCTCCAACCAGCGGCTCTCCAACCAGCGCAGCCCCTCCAACCGGCGCAGCCCCGGGGGTAGTGCTGTGTAGAGCCTGAGCAGCGCCATGATGACGGCGCAGTGGGGGACTGAAGCGGGTCCGGTGAGATTCTCACCGGACCCGCTTTGTGCGTGTTCCATCGCACCTCGACGGTTCGCTTGGGCGTTGAAGTGGCTGTGGATAACTTTGAGCCGGAATGTGTGATCTCAGTTACCCTTTAATCATTGTTCGGACACAGATGTCTTGAAACCTATCCGGGGGGATTAGCGCATGACTTCTCGTACCTGCATTTCTGAACGCCTCCGTCTGCCTGTGATTTCCGCCGTTGCTGTGTCCGTCCTTGCGCTCACCGGCTGCAGCGGTGGAGGCGACCCCCAGGCCGGTCCAACTGCCTCGGCCGTCGCGTCGCCAGCTGCGTCAGGTTCCGGGTCGGCCTCTGCCACGCCAAGCGCCGCCGCCACACCGGAACCGACGCCGGTGTACAAGCCGGCCGACGCCAAGGGGAGGGCGCAGAACGTCCCCGTGCCCGTGAAGCCAGCCCTTGCAGATAAGAATACAAAGGAGGGGCTGGAGGCGTTTGCCAAATACTGGTACGCCTTGCTGAATTACGGCTTCGAGACCGGTGACTTGTCATCTTGGGCAAAGCTAACTTCGACTTCCTGTGAGTTTTGCAACCTGCTCAAAAACAGTGTCGCAGTCGGCTACAAGGAGGGGCGTTGGCAGGCTGGCGGCCGCCTTTCTGCTCCGTCCGTCGAGGCGAGGTTCAAGCCGGGGGCGGCAAGTCAGCAGGTTGTGGTGCAGGTGATTCAGGAGAAAACGTACTACTACAAAGCAAATAAAAGCGTCGGAAGGAGTCCTGCTCCTGGCTCGAATACTGCTTCTGTGGTTGTAGCGAAATATGCCGATGGCCATTGGGCTGTTTCCGACCTCCACCTTATTCAGTAGCCGGTGACGAAATGAGCCTTAGGGCGACTATTTCCGTGACTCTTGCCGCAGCTCTAGCGTTTAGCCTGCAGCAGCAAGCTCATGCATTTGACGACGATTACGGCGGTTCCGTCGACTATGGTGAAGCGGGCATCATTGTAGATGGTTGGGTACGCGACGAGGCGACAGATGAATTCCTTCCCGCCCCGCCTGGCTACGTCAGTAACGACCCCAACCAATACAACGCATTTCCGCAGTGCCAGGTGGACGACGGGAACTTGGCCATCGATTGCTTGGCTGGCCAACGCCCGTGCCCACCAAGAGCCGATGGTAAGCCTGGCGTCCCAGTGATTTGGAAGGTTGCCCCGCGGGAGGTAGAGAATCCAGCCTGGACCGACTGGCAGGGCAATGGCGGCGGCCCCACGTGCCTCTACGACAGGAACCCCGAAGACCTTCTGCCCCGAATCGCCGCTCTTATCCAGAGGGCATTCGATAGCCTTCCAGTCGCCCCCGGAAAGTTGACCGCTCAACCTAGCCCGCACACTCTCCGGGGTGCCGAGACCAACTTCTACGGCAAAGCCACAGAGCAGCCATTCGACATCACCATCCTGGCCCAAAAAATTCACATCATCGCTAAACCTGTCCAATACCGTTGGGACTACGGTGACGGCACGTCGCTCGGCCCCACGACCACCATGGGCGGCCCGCTCCCGCAGGACCGGTGGGGTGAGAAGACCCGGACCAGCCACGCCTACGCCGCGACCGGCGACTTCAATGTCGTCCTCACCACGTACTTCCAGGGAACCTACTCGGTGAACGGCGGGCCGGACCTGCCAATCCCCAATCAGGGTCAGTTCAGTTCTGCGCCCCAGACTGTGAGCGTGTGGCGCTCGGTCACCCGCAATTATGCCGACGACTGCAACACAAACCCGCGCGGCGAAGGCTGCCCTGGCGCGGCTCCCTAGAATCCTAGAACAGGTCCGGTGAGCTTACGCCCGCAGCTCGCGATCCATCCGCGCCATCCTGGCCCGCAGCAATTGAAAGCGTGGGTCAGCCGCCCCGACCACTCGCTCAACCACGGCAGCAGCAGCGGAATCGGTCGCGCCCATTTCCGTGGAGCACCACCGCAGGACCAGATCAGCCTCACCGCTGGCGCGCACCGATGCACCCACGGCCTCGTTGAGTTCATCCCGCATGAGTTCAATGGCGAAGTTGGCCGAACGGGTCAGGAGCTTCGCGGGATATAACGTCAGCGCGTCGGCCACGCGCCCCGCGCGCAGGTGGGTGGCCACCTTGGACGCGTCGGTCTCGACCTTCACCCCAGCGGTGAACCGGTACGGATTGGGTTCCACAACGGTTCCAAGTAGCCCGCGAATCCGGTGCATCTCAGTCCGGACGGATGCGGCGGCGCCGTCCTCACCGTACAGCTCGAACGCCAGTTCCTCCCCGCTCCAGCCACTGGACCGGGAGGCGAGCAGCGCCAGGATTTCGGCACGGCGCAGGGTGAGCGCAAGCGGCGCACCGCCGTCGATCTCTGCAGTGGGCCTGTCACCCAATATCCGCAGGGTCAACGTATGGGCCGAGCGGCTGGTCCGTGCTGCCGGAGTCGCGGGTGGCCGCCCGGGCACTGCGCCGATCGTTGGCGCGCCAGCGGACTTTAGCAGTTCCTCGGCCAGCCGGACACCGCACCGCACCATCCGCAGGCTGTCCGGCGTCACGGATTCGATCGGGCCGGAGACATCCAGGACGCCCAGGATGTCGCCCGTGAACGGATCCCGGATCGGTGCCGCGGTGCAGGCCCAGTCATGGTGCGTGCGGACGAGGTGCTCCGCGGAGAACAGCTGAGCCGGGGTGCCGGTGACCAGGGCCTCGCTGATGGCGTTGGTCCCCACCCCGGACTCGGACCAGTCGGCGCCCTCCACGAACTCCAAGGAATCCGCCTGCCGCAGCGCATGCCTGCTCCCAATCCGCCAAAGAACCTCGCCGAGGTGGTCCGTGACAATGAGAAGGTGCCGCCCACCCGTCGTCTCGTCGGCAATCAGCTGGGTCAGTGCCGGCATCACCGCTGCCAGGCGGTGGTCGGCGCCCAGCCGACGGGCTTCGCTGACGTCGTGGCGGTGGACGGGACGGTGCCGGTCGGGATCAATGCCCAGCGCCAGGGACCGCTGCCAGGAGCTCATGAGTGACGGGGTGATGTACGGATCCGGGCGTCCGGAAATGGTGGCTTCATGCGCCTGTCGTAGCGCCCGGGCGTACTCGAGGGGCGAAGTGAAGCGGAGGTCGCGCGCCTGGGCGGCAGCATCAGACTTCGGCATACCCATCCTCCCAACTCGCCATTGAATCGTGCCCCGACCGCCCATCACAGGACGAAAACGTGCAACCCGATTGTAACCCTCCGCGGCTTTTACTTGTGATGCGGGTCACGGAGGCGGGTGGGGGTGCCTGCCCCGGCATCGGCAACGTGACACCAGGCCAACACACGGTCGGGTCATCAAAGGAAAGAGGAATCATGCCCGAGACACCAAACGGCATCGTCGCCAGCTGGCTGGAGCAGTTCGACGAGGCGCTGCGCACGAAGGACACCGCAGCGGCGATTGAGTTGTTCGACGAAGAGTCGTATTGGCGCGACTTCGTGTCCTTCACCTGGAACCTCAAGACCATGGAAGGCAAGGACAGCATCAGGCGAATGCTCGATGCGACCCTCAACGACGTCGGGCCGCATAACTGGGCGCTCGCCGAGGACGCCACCGGCGATGCTGCCAGCACCGAGGCCTGGGTGACATTCGAAACCGCGCAGGCCCGCGGCTACGCCCACCTGCGCCTTCGCAACGGCAAGTGCTGGACCCTGCTCACCACCATGCAGGAACTCAAGGGATTCGACGAGAAGAAAGGTCCCAACCGCGAGCAGGGCGTGGCCCACCGCATCGAGAAAGGCCGAAGGTCCTGGCTTGAACTCAAGGAGGAGCAGGCTGCCAAGCTTGGCTACGAGGAGCAGCCCTACACCGTGATCATCGGCGGCGGCCAGGGCGGCATCGGACTCGGCGCCCGGCTCCGCCGGCTTGGCGTTCCAACCATCATCATCGAGAAGAACGCGCGGCCGGGTGACTCGTGGCGGAACCGCTACAAGTCCCTGCACCTGCACGACCCCGTCTGGTACGACCACCTGCCGTACATGAAGTTCCCCGACGACTGGCCCGTCTTCGCCGCCAAGGACAAGATCGGCGACTGGTTGGAGTACTACACCCGGATCATGGAGCTGAACTACTGGTCCAGCACCGAATGCACCAACGCACGCTGGGACGAGGATGCCCGCGAGTGGGAAGTCAGTGTGGTCCGCGACGGCGAACCTGTCACCTTGCGCCCGAAGCAGCTCGTCTTCGCGCTGGGCGTTTCCGGCTACCCCAACGTTCCCAAGTTCGACGGCGCCGAGTCGTTCCTGGGCGAGCAGTACCACTCGTCCAAGCACCCGGGCGGCGGGGACTGGACGGGCAAGAAAGCTGTAGTTATCGGGTCCAACAACTCAGCCCACGACATCTGCGCCGATCTCTGGGAGCACGGTGCCGACGTCACCATGGTCCAGCGCTCCTCCACGCACATCGCCCGCAGCGAGTCGCTCATGGACCTTGCACTCGGCGACCTTTATTCGGAAAGGGCCCTGGCCAACGGCGTCACGACCGAAAAAGCCGATCTGCTGTTCGCTTCGCTGCCGTACCGGATCCTGCCGGATGCACAGATCCCGGTCTACCAGGAGATGGCGCGGCGTGACGCCGACTTCTACTCCCAGCTTGAGGCGGCCGGCTTCGACCTTGACTTCGGCGTCGACGGTTCCGGGCTCTTCCTGAAGTACCTGCGGCGTGGTTCCGGTTACTACATCGACGTCGGCGCTTCGCAGCTGATCATCGACGGCAGGGTGAAACTCGCCAACGGCCAGATCGATAAGATCACGGGCAACGCCGTCGTCCTCGATAACGGCACTGAGCTGGAAGCCGACGTGATCATTTACGCCACCGGCTACGGCTCGATGAACGGCTGGCTCGCCGATCTCGTCTCGCCCGAGGTGGCGGACGCGGTAGGCAAGTGCTGGGGATTCGGCTCGGATACGCCCAAGGACCCTGGCCCGTGGGAAGGGGAACTGCGCAACATGTGGAAGCCCACGAACGTGGAGAACCTCTGGATCCACGGCGGCAATCTTCACCAGAGCAGGCACTACTCCACATACCTGGCGCTGCAGCTCAAGGCCAGGTTGGAAGGCCTTCCCACCCCGGTGTACGAGCTGCAGCCATCCCACCACACCCGCTGAAAGGGGCACGCCATGAAAGCTGCACGGTTTTACGGCCAGCGTGACCTGCGTATTGAGGACGTGCAGGAGCCGGAGCTGCGCCCCGGAACGGTCAAGATCGCGGTTGCCTGGTGCGGCATCTGCGGAACCGACCTCCACGAATTCCTCGAGGGCCCGATCTTCATCCCGTCGCCCGGCCATGGCCACCCGCTCACAGGCGAAGAGGCGCCGGTCACCATGGGGCACGAGTTCTCCGGCACCGTCGAGCAACTGGGCGCCGGGGTGGCCGGCCTCTCGGTGGGGGACAACGTCGTGGTCGAACCGTACTTCGTCTGTGACGACTGTGAGCCCTGCCGGGCCGGCAACTACAACCTGTGCACGCGCATGGGCTTCATCGGCCTGGCAGGAGGCGGGGGAGGACTCAGTGAGAAGATCGTCGTCGATTCCCGGTGGGTCCACCCAATTGGCTCAATCCCACTGGACGAGGCTGCGCTGATCGAGCCCTTGGCCGTCGCCTACCACGCAGTTGGCCGGAGCGGCCTGACTGCCGGGGACGTGGCCGTCGTCGGCGGCGCGGGGCCCATCGGTCTGCTGACTGCTGCTGTCCTGAAAGGCCTTGAGATCACGACGATCATCACGGAGCTGTCCGCCGCCCGCAAGGAGAAAGCCGTCTCATCCGGAGTTGCCGATCACGTCATCGATCCCGGCCAGCAGGACGTGAAGGCGCGCGTGCTGGAACTGACCGCCGGGGAGGGAGCCGATGCCGCGTTCGAGTGTGCCGGCGTCAACGCGGTGCTGGACACCATGCTGGATGTCGTGAAACCGGCGGGTGTTGTGGTCAACGTTTCCATCTGGGGCCGCCCAGCCACGGTCGACATGCAGAAGGTCGTGCTCAAGGAAATCGATCTTCGCGGCACCATCGCTTACAAGGGGGATCATGCCGCGGCCATCAAGCTGGTCCAGGACGGAAAGGTGGACCTGAAACCCTTCATCACTGGACGAATAGCATTGGACGACCTCGTGGACAAGGGATTCGACACCCTGATCAACCACAACGACACCGCGGTCAAAATCATCGTTCACCCGTAGGCGCATGGACTGGCGGGTCCGGCTTCATGCATGATGGCCCCCGATCCGGAAGGATGGGGGGCCATCATGCGGCCGGGGGGTTCTGCGGCTAGGCCGCCTCTGCCCGGTCCGTCACGGCGATTTCGACGTCGTCGGGGCGTTCGTTGACGAAGTACATGATGATCATGCCGAGGAAGGGGCCGGCGGCGAGCGTGATCAGGGCTGCCATGAAGGAGTTGTCGGTTGCGGCGAAGACGGCGCCCACTGCCAGGGGAACCAGGACGCTTCCGATTTGCCACATGGCGTTTGTTATTCCGGCAGCACCGCCGAGGACCCGGCTGCTCACCAGGCGGGGTACGAGGGCCACGATGAGCGGGAGGTAGCAATATGCCCCGAGTCCGAGCAGCGGGGCGGCGATGAAGAAGGCCACAGCGTTGTCCAGCGTGCCGAAGACGACGAGCATGACGGCGAAGCAGCCGAGGACGACCATTGCGGGGACCCTGCGGGCGCCGTTGAATTTGTCGGCGATCCAGCCGATAAGGGGCTTACCGAAGACACCGAGGGCCCCATAGACAGCCACGATGCCACCGGCGATCGTCGGGTCGATGCCGTGCCCCTTGATCATGAGGGCGTTGGACCAGGTGATGAAGCCGTAGGTCCCCCAGAAGCCGCCGAATCCTGCCAGCGCCAGGAGAAGAAGGTTCTTGTTGCGTCCCAGTTCGATAAGGACGGACCGTCCCTCCGCGCGGTTGGCCCTTTTGGCCACGACCGGTCCGGGCCTGAGCACGAGGTAGCAGGCGATGCCGGCCACAATGGACACGCCTCCGAAAAGCAGATAGGAGGCATGCCAGGAGTAGTGCTCGATGAGGTAGGGCACGGCGGTGTTCGCCACCACGACGCCGAGCGATGTTGCCGAAGTGTAGATCCCCATTGCCTTGCCGAGTTCCTCGGGACGGAACCAGCTGGAAATCAATTTGATGCCGGCGGCATATTCGGCTCCGGCGAAGAGGCCGATGACCGCCTGGACAGCCATGCCGACCCACGCGGACGTCGTGGACCCGAAGAGCATCATGAACGCTCCGGCACCCACGAGGGAAACCGAAATGAGTAGGCGTCCGCCAAGCTTATCCGTAAGGAATCCACTGCCGGCATTCGAAACGACGTAGCCAATGTAGTAGAAGGTGGCAAAAAGGCCCAGGCTTGCCAGGGGAACGCCGAGGTCGTCGCCAATAGAGATGGACGCCGGACCCCAGGTGGAACGGTCAACGGAAGTCATGGTGAAGGCCAGCCAGCAAAGGACTAGGACCAGCCAGCGGTAGGGGCGCCTGGACGGATCGAGATCGGTGGAGACGCGGGCAGGGTCAAGGGCAGTCATGTGTATCCCATTCTGAAGGGGCGTCGTTGCCGCGGGACATCGCGAAAACAAGAATTTGCGTGTGATCAACATAACCACCTCCGCGCCGGATATCAAGCTTTTTTGTCCGCATAGTGTCGCTTTGCGCGTAAAACGGACGATTTAGATGCCCAGGCCATCCCTCAAATCCATCATGAACTCATCAGCGGCGTCCCTTAGGGCCGGCAGGAAATTCTCGGTCATGTCCCGATTGGGGGTAGTGGCCTCGTGGACTGAGGCGCTCATGGCCGCTACAACCTCACCCCGGCGGTTCCGAAGGGGGACCGCAACGGCGCGTATACCGGTCTCGAGCAACTGGTCAACGTAGCTCCAGCCCTGCTCTCGGACGGCCGCCAGTGTGACCTCGAGGTCTGCCAAGCCATTGGCGGCCCTGCCCCTGCCCGCGGAACGCTTGGCGTCTTTAAGCGCCGCGGGGGGCAGAAGGGACAGGAGGATCTGTCCCATGGCCGTGCGCTCTGCTGGAACCCGGGTGCCCGGGCGAATGTTCACGATCAGGGGGCTGGGTGCACTGGCCCTGGCTACGTAGCGCAGGTCCATGCCGTCCAGAACGCCGATGGAAACCGAGGCTCCGAGCTTTCGCGCCAATGCTTCGAGGCGGGGTTTGGCCACGTCTGCGAGCGAAAGCCGGGACAGCAGGGAGTAGCCCAGCTCCAGGGCTAGGGGGGTCGGGGCGTAGCTGCGCCCCCGCTGTTCAAGGTAGCCAAGTGAGGCCAGGGTCAGGACGAAGCGACGCGCCGCCGAGCGCGGGAGCCGGCACCGCTCGGATATCTGGGCCAGGTTCATGGCCGGGTGGCCCTCATCGAAGGCGGTGAGGATGCACAACCCCCGCTCCACCGATTGGATTACATCCGATGGACGCACCTTGGGGCGAGTGGCGGTCGCAGGTGCCGTCGCGGACCTGGCCGGAGCTTCCCCGGAAGCCGGCCAGAGGGCGGCCGCGGTCCGTTGCGCGGCGGACTGGAGCAGCGGAACGAAGTCGTTCTCGAGTACCTGGGCGTCCACACGCGTGGCGTGCGCGGCAATATTCAGGGCGGCGACGATCCGGCCTGCCGGGTCGTGCAGGGGGACGGCCACTGACCGGATTCCCGGCGTCAACTCCTGGTCGGCCATCGTCCACCCACGCCCGCGGGCTTCCTCGATCCGCTTCCGCACGTAGCCAGGATCGAAACCAGGGCTGGGTTCAGTGGATGAAAGGTAGTCCTCGAGTTCGTCGGGAGTGAGGTCGCCCAGCAGGACGCGGCCGGTGGCTGTGCTGTGTGCGGCGACGCTGGTGCCGACGGTGATGTTTGCGGTGACGATCCTGTCGGCGGCCACCCGTGCGGCGTAGTAGACGCGGCGCTTGTGAAGCACGGTCAGGGAGGCTGTTTCCCCCACGGCCCGGACGAGCTCGGCCAGATGGGGGTGGGCGGCGTCCGGCAGCGGATTGCTGCGAAGGTAGGCGTCCCCGATCTCGAGCACCCCTGGCGTCAGCGTGTACCCCTCCGCCGACTGGCCTGCGTAACCCAGGTACTCCAATGTCAGGGCGAACCTGCGCGCCGCGGTGCGCGTAATACCCACAAGGGACGCCACATCCGCGACGGAAAGCGCCTCCTCGTGCGCACTGAATGCTCTGAGGACCGACAGGCCCCGCTCCAGGGAGTCCACATAGTCCGGGTCTGTGGCCGCGAGTTCTGCGGCTGCCGGCATTGATGCATTCACACTCTCGAATCTAGACCATCACCAGTCCGGCCAGTAGAAGTGCTGCCGCTGCGCATTGCTTGACGCGCCATGAGACCCATGCAACACTTTATTGACCGAATGACGCGCAGATGCGCGCAAACCGGATATATCGACAATTTCGACTCATCTCGGAAGGCCCCCACAGTGCTCACTTCAGAACAGAACGTCCTGCTGACCCAGACCGGCCCGGAAACGCCCATGGGGCGCCTGTTCCGGCGCTATTGGTTCCCTGCTCTCCTCGCCGAGGAACTTCCCGAGGCGGACTGCCCCCCGGTGCGCGTCCAGCTCCTGGGCGAGAAGCTCATCGCCTTCCGGGACACTTCGGGCCGGCTTGGCCTGTTGGACGAGTTCTGCGCACACCGAACCGCTTCCTTGTACTTCGGACGCAACGAGGAAAACGGCCTCCGGTGTGCCTACCACGGGTGGAAGTACGACGTGGAGGGCAACCTGGCGGACATGCCGTCCGAGCCCGAAGACTCCAAGTTCAAATGCCGCATCAAGCAGAAGTCATATCCCCTCGTGGAACGGGGAGGTGTGCTCTGGGCGTACATGGGTCCCGGGGAGCAGATGCCGGATCTTCCGGAACTCGAATGGGCCCTGCTCGGCGACGGGCAGCGCTTCATTTCCAAGCGCCTCCAGGAAACCAACTACCTCCAGGCCATGGAGGGTGGCATCGACTCCAGCCACGTGTCCTTCGCCCACCGCTTCAACCTGGATGATGACCCCATGCACTCCGGAACGGCCGGCAATGAGTACATCAAGGCTGACACCCGCCCGAAGTTCGAGGTCGCCGAAAGCGACGGCGGCTTGCTGATCGGGGCCCGGCGCAACGCGAACGAGGAAGAGTTTTACTGGCGCATCACCCAGTGGATCATGCCCTTCTACACGATCATTCCCCCGTTCGGCACCCACAACCCCATGGGCGGGCACGCCTGGGTCCCGATCGATGACACCACGTGCTGGGCCTGGTCCTGGAACTACCACCCGACCCGCGACTTGCGCGAAGACGAACTGGAACAGATGCGCAACGGCGACGGCATCCACGCCAAATACATTCCGGGAACTTATCGGACGCTCGCCAACAAGGACAACGACTACCTCATGGACCGTGAGGCTCAGAAGCAGAACAAGACCTTTTCCGGCATCGAGGGCATCGCCGCGCAGGATTTCTCCCTGCAGGAAAGCATGGGCGACATCGCCGACCGCACGAAGGAGCGGCTGGGCACCTCCGACGCCGCCATTATCCTGGCGCGGCGCCGCCTGCTGGCAGCGCTCGACTCCATGGAGGACGAGGCCCTGCCCGGCATCAGCACCGCGGACCAGCGCGTGCGCTCGACGTCCGTGTTGCTCCCCAAGGACGTCCCGTTTCATGAGGGTGCCCACCAGGCCGTCCAGGTGGTCCCCGGAACCGACTTCGTTTCCATCTAGACCCGAACCCGCTAGGAGTTCCGCATGAAAGACCACGGTTCCACGGTCGCCTCGACAGGCACGGCCGCGACACTGGCAGCGCCCCTTCCCGACGCTGTCAGGGCCGCTGTCTCGTTGCCAGATTCAACCACAACGGTCCAGGCGATTGACCCGGGACTGGCCTCAAGCGCCGCAGGCTGGCTAAAAGTGGAATCCTCCGCGCTGTGCGGGACCGACCTGGACCTCTACCAGCAGGGCCTTCGCCATCCCACAGTGATGGGCCACCACGTCATTGGCGAAATCGTCTCCCTCACCCCGGTCATGCGGTGGTCGTGGGACGTCGAGGTCGGCGACAGGGTGGCCCTGGAGGAGTACCTCCCCTGCGGGCGGGCGACCTGCGCTGCCTGCCTGCAGCCGGACATCTACCGTTTCTGCCCGGACGCGGATCTGTGGGGCGGACAGCGTAGGGTAGGAATGCTGGGACTCCATGAAGGTTCCGGTCTTCACGGCGGCAACGCGGAATACATGGAACTGTCGACCCAGACAGTGCTGCACAAGCTGCCCCGGGACCTGGATTCGAACCTCGCCGCCTGGACCCAGCCCTTCGCCAACGCGGTCGATTGGGTCATCAACATCGGTGGCGCCATGAGTGGCTCGCGCGTGGCCATCATCGGACCGGGCTACCACGGCATCGCCGCTGTGGCGGCCGCCAGGGCAGCCGGCGCACACGAGATCGTCGTGCTCGGACGCAACTCGCGCACCAGCCGCGACCGTCTGGAGATCGCCGAGGCCATGGGCGCCTCCGTCCTCGTCAACGACGACGCATCATCAACGTCCGCGGCCCTGGGCCGGCACGGCAAGACCACCGGATTCGATGTCATCGTAGACACCGTCGGCCTCGGTGGACCCGCCCTCCAAACCACGGAACACCTCCGGAAACTGGGACGTCTGGTCCTGGCCGGACTCGGTGACACCCCCGTCGCAGAAGTGAACCTGAAGACCCTCGTACGCGGGGCGTCCGGTGTCGTCGGCGTACGCGGCCGTTCGCCGCAGGCCCTCACCAGGAGCATCGAACTCCTTGCCGGCGAAGACACCGGCCTGCAACACGTGCCCAGCATCGACGTCGGGCTCGACGGCGTCGACGAACTCTTCCGCACCCTACTGGACCGGACAGGGCCCAGCAGTCCGCACGTCGTCGTTCGACCTTCGCTCTGAGCAGCGACAACCCAAACTAAGGAAAGCCCATGACACATCTCACGTCGCGCGCCTACTACAAGGCCCGGATCCTTCTTGTCCCCCTTGGGACCTCGGGCGCTGCACTCGTCGCGTCAATGTCCGACGCCGGGCTGCGGCAGGTCCGGGTGGCGGCACCCGCGAGCCACCCCGACGGAGTACTCCTGCGCGGGATCGACGAACCCGAGACCGAACCCACAACCGAAACCGTCAGCGACCTCGCAGCCAGCACGGACATGATGGTGTTCCTCGGATCGCGGCTCGAAGAGATTCCCGACGATTTCGTCGAGGCCATGGCCACTGCAGGACGGAACCAGGGGACACTCCTCGCCGGCGTCCTGGTCGGCCTCGGCGGCTGGGATTCCGCCCCCGGCTCGACCTCCATGAGAGTGCTCCGCCGTGAACTCGACATGCTCGTCACCGTGCGAAAAGCAGACCTCGCGCGCGATTTCATCGAGGTCCTCAAAGGCGGAACCAGGGAAGCCATTCCCGGCCAACTCTTCCAACACCCCACCCCCGGAGCCTGACCATGTCCCCCGACACCCTCGACCTCGTTGTGCGCGGCCTGCGCCAGGAGTCCACCAACGTCATGTCCCTCGAACTCGCCCTGCCCGACGGCAGCGCGCTCCCCGAATGGCAGCCCGGCGCGCACCTGGAGGTCATCCTCCCGTCAGGCATGGTGCGGCACTACAGCCTGTGCTCCGACCCCCGCAACCTCCAGAAATACCGCCTCGCCATCCTCCGCGAGACCGGCGGCCGCGGTGGGTCGGAGGAACTCCACTCCGAGACCCGGCTCGGCACAAAACTGACAGCGCGCGGACCGCGCAACCATTTCAAAGTGGAGGACGGCGCAACACACTACCTCCTGGTCGCCGGCGGCATCGGCATCACACCCATCATGGCCATGGCACGGGAACTGAAGGCCGCTGGCAAAAGCACCCGCCTTCTCTACTGCGGATCCAGCCGGCAAACCATGGCGTTCATTGACGAGCTCCAGGAGGTCATGGGAGATTCCCTCGCGCTCTACCCCCGGGACGAGCGCGGCCGTGCCGACCTGCTCACCGAAATCAAGAACGCTCCCGCCGGAACAGCCGTGTACGCGTGCGGACCGGAGCGGCTCCTGACCGACCTTCAGGAAATCACCGCAGCCACACTCGGTGCCGACGCCTTCCACGCGGAACTGTTTGCCGCCGCCACGCCACCGGCCCGCACCGAGGCCGCAGCGGAAACAGAGGCGGACGCACCATTCGAAATCGAGCTGCGCCAATCCGGCTGCACGCTGACCGTTCCACCGGAAAAGACCGTCCTGGACGTCGTCCTCGAGGTGAACCCCTCCTTCATGTCCTCCTGCGAGGAAGGGTTCTGCGGTACCTGCGAAACCAAAGTCCTGGAAGGAGAAGTCGACCACCGCGACACCATCCTGTCCCCAAAGGAACGCGCCAAAAACGACACCATGTTCATCTGCGTCAGCCGCTCCAAATGCGCCAAACTCGTTCTGGACGCTTAGGGCAGCGTCCGACGGCGGCACCCAGCTTGGGTGCCGCCGTCGTCCTTGGTGCTTACCGGGTGAACTCCGCCACACCCGGAATAGTTGCACGCGCTAGGCAGTTACCGCTGGTGAACCTGATGCATTCTGAAAGGAACTCCGCATGCTGTTTTCCCCGCTGACACTCGGCGAGCTCGAACTTTCCAACCGCCTCGTCATGGCCCCGCTGACCCGACTTCGCAACGGCAAGGACGGTGTACCCGGACCGCTCGTGGCGGAGCATTACCGCCAGCGTGCGTCGCTCGGCCTGATCGTCAGCGAGGGAACCTACCCCAGCCCTGCCGGCCGCTCCTACCCGGGACAGCCCGGGCTGGTGACCACTGAGCAGATCGCCGGCTGGAAGAAGGTCACCGACGCTGTCCATGCCGAGGGCGGCCGCATTTTCGCCCAGATCATGCACGGCGGCCGCGTCTCGCATGAGGACATCAACGGCGGCCACCGCGTCGTGGCCCCCAGCCCCGTCGCCGTCGAAGGTGAAACGCGGACCTACAACGGCAAGCAGGCACACCCCGTCCCGCACGAGCTCTCCATTGACGAGCTGCCTATTGTCCGGGAGGAGATCGTCACGGCGTCGCGCAACGCCATTGAGGCAGGGTTCGACGGCGTTGAGCTGCACTCCGCCAACGGTTACCTTCTCCACGAGTTCCTGGCGCCGAACACCAACGTCCGCAGCGACAGCTACGGCGGCTCGCCCGAGAACCGTGCCCGCTTCGTCATTGAGACGGTGAACGCCGTAGTGGAGGCGCTCGGCGCCAACCGCGTCGGAATCCGCATCTCGCCCGAACACAATGTCCAGGGCATCGAAGAGACCGACGCCGCCGACGTCCGGGCAACCTACGAGGTGCTGGTCAACTCCATCGCCCCACTGGACCTGGCCTACCTGAGCATCCTGCACGCCGACCCGACGGGCGACCTGGTGCAGGACCTGCGCTCACGCTTCAACGGCACCTTCCTGGTCAACACCGGCTTTGGTGTCATCACCACCCGCGAGGAAGCGCTGGCTCTCGTGGCTGACGGCCACGCGGACGCCGTCGTGGTGGGCCGGCCCGCCATCGCCAACCCGGACCTCGCCCGCCGCTGGCGCGACGGCCTGCCGCTGAACGAACCGGACCAGTCCACGTTCTACGGCGAGGGCGCGAAGGGCTACACCGACTACCCCGTGTACCAGCCGGCCTAACCCTCGCGGCGCTCCATCGTGAGCCTCCGTAAGCAGCCAAAGGAACCGCCCGTTCGCCGGGCGGTTCCTTTGGCTTAACCGGGCGTTTTTTCTTGAGTGAATCTTGACTCTTTGCCGCATGGAGTCCTGAGTTAGCCCCTGCATTGTTCTTTTCAGTAGGAAATCCACTCAGCATTTACCCCGAAGGGTCTCATCATGAAGAACAGCGCACTGATCAAGGGAACCGCCGCCATCGCCGTTGGCGCTGCACTGCTGCTGGGCGGCGGCGGCACCCTGGCCTCCTGGAATGCTTCCGACACCCAAACCCCCGGCACCGTCATCGCCGGCGACCTGAACGTCCAGGCCGCTACCGGCGTCTGGAAGGACGGCTCCGGCAATACTGTGGATATCTCCTCCTACAGGGTTGTGCCGGGTGACACGTTGACCTACACGCAGGTCCTCACCGTGACGCTGTCGGGCGACAAGATGGCTGCGAACATCACGGCTTCGGGCACCGGCGCAAACAACGGGTTCACTCCCGCCAACGTGACCGTTAGCGCTCCCGTTCTCACTGCCGGTACGCCCAGCGCGGTCGTCGCCAACCCCCTGACAACGTCGAGGACGGTCACCGCGACCATCACCTTCGCATTCAAGTCCAGCACCACCGGCCGCGCGGACGTCGGCGCGACCTACAACTTCGGCAGCGTCGCCTTCAACCTGAACCAGATCACCCAGACGGGCCTGTCCTAAGTCGCTTCCGGCCGTCGCTCAGGGCGGCCGGAAGTTCAAACGTCGGCAGTTATCGAATGAGGGTCAGGAGGAGCCATGGGCATCCCGCGCCACCTGCGGGCCGCGGCACTTGTCGCCGCGGCAGTGCTCCTGGGCCTCCTGACCGTCGAGGGCAGCTATGCGCTCTGGTCTGCTGCTGCTTCCGCGGCACCCGGAACCGTGACATCAGCCTCGTTCGACGTCAACCTCTCGGGGCCCGCAACGCCGTTAACCAGCATGACACTGGCGGGGGGACAGTCGGCTGTCGTGTCGGTAAATCCGTCCGGTGCGCTGACGCCGGGAAGCGCTGTCTACTCCAACGTTTCGATAACCAACAATTCCGACGCCGGAGGCCAGTTCAATGTCAGCGTCGCCACGGGTCCAGCAGCAAAGACCAATGTTGCGTCGGGTGATTTGGCGCAATACCTCACTGTCAGCGCCAAGTTCGCGGCAAATGCAGCGGCCTGCGGCACCACGGCCTACACCAACATCGCTGCTGCCGGACTAACACCAGTGGCCGTCGCAAAAATGACCAGCACAACGCTGTGTTTTGAAGTCAAGCTCGCCTCCAACGCTCCAGCCACCGTGAAAGGACAATCCGTGACCATCACGATTCCCCTCACCGCGACTCAGCTCTGCGGGGTGCCCAGTGGCTGCGCCTAGTATTCTTCCGACGGCGGACCTGGCAGTTGTCGGTCTGGCTGGCGGTCCGGATTCCGGCGAAGCAGGTTCGGCGATAGATGGTTCCACGAGCAGCGTCCGTGCCGGGCGCCGGGCTGTCCGGTGGCTCGCGGCGGCAGGCAGAACCGCCAACTTCGTGCTGCTGATGATCGCGGTGTTTGCTGCTCTGGTGCTCATCCTGGTCCCCAAGGCCACGGGCTCTCAGACCTATGCTGTGCTGACGAACTCGATGGCGCCCAAGTACTCGCCGGGCACCTATCTGGTGGTCAAGCCCACGGCTTTCAGCGAACTGAAGGCCGGGGATGTCATCACGTTCCAGCTGGAGTCGGGAAAGCCTGCGGTTGAGTCTCACCGCGTCATTGGCTTTGGAACCACGCAATCGGGGGAGAAGACCCTCATCACCAAGGGTGATAACAACGACATCACCGATCCCAATCCCGTTCGTGAGCTTCAAGTGAAGGGCAAGCTCTTCTACGCCGTCCCGTATGTCGGCTACGTCGCCAACGCACTGGGGAACTCAGACCGCGGCCTCTGGGTGTCGGTGGGTGCAGCCGGCCTCATCGGGTACGGCGCCCTGCTCATCTTCCGACACGTCCGCAGGCGGCGCCGCGAAGCGGGTGTGCTGGCATGAAGACCCCCGACGTCGTCCAAGCCAAGGTCCCCGGCGCCATGCTGGCACTTTTCGCCTTCATGCTGACGGTGCTGCTGGGCATCGGCGGCACGGCGGCCGTCGCGCTGTGGCAACAGTCCGCAACGGCGACGATGTCGGTCTCCGCTGCTGCCAACTGGGCTTCCCCGACAATAACCTTGGCCTGCGCGCCCAGCACGAACGAAAAGACGGCCACCCTGACGGTAACTTCCGCGCAGACGCCCATGCTGCTCACTATTGCCCGGCAGACCAACGGCACTTACAGCCCACTCGCCATCGAGTACGCGTCCGACCTTAACGCGCAGACATTCACGCTAACCGAGACCTCGCTCATTGTCGTTGCCAACGCCGGTGCCAACCCAATGACCGTCCGCGTGACCGCTACCTTCCCTGACGGTCAAAAAGCGACCGCGGAATGGACCCTGGGCATCGTCGCCAACGGTGGGAAGGTCAAATGCGCGCCGTAACGTCTGCCTGAACGTGCCAGCCTTCCCTGAGGCGCCCCTATAGGATCTGATCATGCAAAAAGCGTCCAACGGCACCCGCGCCGGCACCCGGCCCGAGGATCCGACCGGGCGAAAGGCAGGCCGGACCGTCAGCCGCCAGGTCCTGGCAGACCACGTGTACGAGGAACTGCTGGCCTCGCTCATGGACGGCAGGCTGGAACCAGGGGCGGCCGTCAGCATCGACGGAACTGCCCGCGAGCTGGACGTTTCCCCGACGCCCGTCCGCGAAGCGTTGGCCCGCCTGGAACACACCGGCATGGTCCGCAGGGTGGCGCTCAAGGGTTACCGCGTGGCGCCGGTGTTCACCCGGGAGGACTTTGCGGACCTCATGGAGGCCCGGCTCGCGATCGAGCCGGTCAACGCCCGGCTTGCCTGCGCGCGCCTGAACCCGCACCGTCTCGCCGAGCTTGAGCAAACGGTCACCGACCTGAAGTCCGCGCCGCGCGGCCCGTCCTTTGCCGAGTACAAAGACTACCTCGAGGCCGACGAGCGCTTCCACCAGCTCATCGCCCAGCAGACGGACAACCAGTTCCTCGTCGGCGCCTACGCTGCACTCGGGGGACAGGTCCAACGCTTCCGGCTTTTCGGGGGAGTGGGGATCACGGACGCCGAGAATGCCATCGCCGAGCACCAGTCCGTCCTGGACGCCTTGTCTGGCGGCGACCCCAACAAGGCAGAAGCGGCCATGGCGGCCCACATTCAGAAGGTCCGCGAACGCGCCATGGCGGACGCCCCGGAGGAGTAGCGGCACCCGCTCAGCAGCGTCGGCGCACCCGAAAGTAAGTAGCAGCAGAGGGCGTTCCCAGCCGTGGGAACGCCCTCTGCTGCTATCTAGTTGGGTGGGGCGTAGCGTGGAAGATGGAATGACCCAATGCCCCGGACGTGAGGCTCTTCACACGCGGACGTCATCCCTATAGGATCTTCGATGGCCGTCAATCACGGCAGGGATGGGGAATGTGACCTTGACAACTCCTACTAGATAGTAAATCCTATAGGAAACAGGATTCCACGAGGGAGTGAACAACCATGGCTTACACCGCCGACAACTGGCCCATCACCGCGGCACTGCTGCAGTTCCCGGGCGTCGACGCCCAGGGCACCCACATCAACGACGCTGACTCCTCTGCCTGGGCGGAGGTCTTCACCGAGGTCAAGGAAGCAGGCTTCGCCAACGCCGACCTCACCGACAGCTGGGTCCGCCCTGGCGATCTCAGCAAGCAGCGCCTCGCCGAGTTCAAGCAGACCGCCGACAGCGTCGGCATCGGCATCCCGGTCATCTCCGCCATCCGCCAGAGCGTGATTGAGGAGGGCAAATGGGAGGACAACCTGGCCTACAGCCACCGCACCATCGACGCCGCCGCTGAACTTGGCTGCGAAGTGGTTTCCTTCGGCCTGCACCAGGCCATCACCCCGGAACAGCAGAAGCAGCTCTGGTTCTGGACCGTCGAAGGCCACAAGGACCCGGTCGGCGACAAGGAAGCCTGGAACAACGCCGTCGCCCGTTTCCAGGAGCTCGGCCGCCACGCCGCAGAGGTGGGTGTCCTGCTCTCGCTTGAGATGTACGAGGACACCTACATCGGCACCGCGGACTCCTCCGTGCAGTTCGTCCAGGACATCGGCCTGTCCAACGTTGGCCTCAACCCGGATTTGGGCAACCTGATCCGCCTGCACCGGCCCATCGAGGACTGGCGGGAAATGGTTGCCAAGACCCTGCCGTACTCCAACTATTGGCACATGAAGAACTACATCCGCGACGAGGACGTGGCACGCGACATGTATGTTGCCATGCCTGCACCCATGGAAAGCGGCCTCATCAACTACCGCGAGGCGTTCAAGGTTGCCCTCTCCGTGGGCTTCCAGGGCATCCTCTGCACTGAGCACTACGGCGGCGACGGCCTCTCCGTGACGGCCAGCAACCAGGATTACCTGCGCCGCCACGTACTGCCCAAGAACGAAGGCTACGCTCTCGGCCAGAGCCAGGTGGCGCAGGGCCGTCAGCAGCCGGCCGCCGTCGCCCGCTAAAACAGCTCACCAGAACCGATCAACCAACCCGGATTCAATGAGGAACCATGACCCAGATCTTCGACAATCCCGCTGATTTCGCAGACGAGGCGCTGGACGGCTTCGTGGCCGCCAACCGCGGGTACGTTGCCCGCGTGGACGGCGGCGTCGTCCGCTCCACCGAGATCCCCGCCGGCCAGGTGGCCCTCGTGGTGGGTGGCGGCTCCGGTCACTACCCGGCCTTCGCGGGCCTGGTCGGGCCTGGCCTGGCCGCCGGGTCCGCGTGCGGCAACATGTTCGCCTCGCCGGCCGCGGGACAGGTCTACCGCGTGGCCAAGGCGGCAAACGCGGGCGGCGGTGTGCTGCTGAGCTACGGCAACTACGCCGGCGACGTGCTGCACTTCGGCCAGGCCCAGCTCCGGCTCAACGCCGAAGGCATCGAGACGCGCACCGTTCTGGTCACGGACGACATCGCCAGCGCCCCGCTGGACCAGATCGAGAAGCGCCGCGGCATCGCCGGCGACCTGACGGTCTTCAAGATCGCAGGTGCCGCGGCCGAGGCAGGATTGAGCCTTGACGAGGTGGACCGGCTCGCCATCAAGACCAACCACCGCACGCGTTCGCTGGGCGTTGCCTTCGACGGCTGCACCCTTCCCGGCGCGTCTGAGCCGCTGTTCCACGTCCCGGCCGGCCAGATGTCGCTGGGCCTGGGCATCCACGGCGAACCGGGCATCTCCGAGCACCCCATGCCCACCGCCTCCGAGCTCGCCGAGCTGCTGGTCTCCCGGCTTCTCGAGGACAAGCCGGACGACGCCGGGGACCGCGTGGTTGCCATCGTCAACGGCCTGGGCACGGTCAAGTACGACGAGCTGTTCCTCCTTTTCGGCAAGGTCGAAAAGCTCCTCCGCGCCGCCAACCTGACCGTCGTGGAACCGGAGTGCGGCGAACTCGTCACCAGCCTGGACATGTCCGGACTCTCGCTCACCCTGCTGTGGCTCGACGACGAACTCGAGCAATTCTGGGCCGCGCCGGCCGATACCCCTGCCTTCCGCAAGGGCAACACCGCGCCGCGCGCCCGCCGCGAACTCTCCAGCGTCGAAGACACAGCCGACGAGGAGACCGAAAAGGCAACCGCGGCGTCCGCTGACCTGGGCCGGCTGGCAGCCGCCGTCCTCGCCCAGGTGCGGGACGTCGTCGTCGAGCACGAAGCGGAACTCGGCGACCTGGACGCGATCGCCGGCGACGGCGACCACGGCATCGGCATGCGCCGCGGCGTTGATGCGGCTGCCGCTGCCGGCGAGCAGAACGCAGCAGCTGGAACCTCGGTTGAACGGGTGCTCACCGCCGCAGGCGAGGCCTGGAGCGAGCGCGCCGGCGGAACTTCGGGCGCACTGTGGGGTACGGCTGTGATGGCCGCCGGCCTCGCGCTCGGCAACCGGGATTCGTACGCTCCCGGGGACGCGTCGGCCGCCGTGTCCGCCTTCAGTAACGCCATTACCGAACTCGGCAAGGCGGAGCCGGGGGACAAGACCATGGTTGACGCCCTCCTGCCGTTCCGGGACGCGTTCAACGAAGCGTTCGACGGCGGGGCCTCCCTGGCCGATGCCCTCACCAGCGCCGCTGCCACGGCGAACGAAGCAGCCCGCCGGACCGCGGACCTGCGCCCCCTCAAGGGCCGCGCCCGCCCGCTGGCGGAAAAGAGCCTTGGCCACCCGGACCCCGGCGCAGTCTCGTTTGGACTGATCGCAGAGCGTGTGGCCACCTACCTGGCATCTGAGGCGGCCGATTCCACACCGGCCGCATCCCACATGGCCTCGACGGCCGGAAACGGAGCAACAGAATGAACACCACAGAAGGCTGGCGCATTGTCATCGGCAACGATGAGGCCGGCGTCGAATACAAGGAAGCACTGAAGGCCCTGCTGGAGGCGGACCCCCGCGTTGCCTCCGTCGAGGACATTGGCGTGGCAGCCAACGACTCCACCGCGTACCCGCACCTGGCTGTGGCAGCCGCCCGCAAAGTGGCAGAAGGCGAAGCCGACCGCGCACTCCTGATCTGCGGCACCGGCCTCGGCGTGGCCATCGCCGCCAACAAGGTCCCCGGCATTCGTGCCGTCACGGCGCACGACAGCTACTCCGTGGAACGCTCCGTCCTCAGCAACAACGCCCAGGTCCTCACCATGGGCCAGCGCGTCATCGGGCTGGAACTTGCCAAGAAGCTCGTGGGCGAATGGCTGGAGCACCGCTTCGATGAAAACTCCTCGTCCGCCGCCAAGGTGGACGCCATTTGCTCGTACGAACCCGACTACACGAAGGCCGACTGAACATGACCGAAACACCCACCAGCTCACGCAAGTTCGCCGTCGTCGGATCCGGCTACATGGGCGGCGGCATCGCCCAGGTCCTGGCCCTCGGCGGTGCGCGCGTTGCCCTGGCCGACGTGTCCGCCGAAGTGGCACAGAAGAACTACGAGCGACTGCTCACCGAGTCCGACCAGTTCGTGGCCGACGGCCTGTTCCCCGAAGGATCCACCGAAATCCTCAAGCAGAACCTTTGGGCCGCGAAGGACATCGAGGAAGCCGTGGCCGACGCCGACTTCATCGAGGAGGCAGTGCCCGAGGTCATCGCCATCAAGCACGAGACCCTGGCCCGCATCAGCGCTGCCGCCCGGCCGGACGCCATCATCGGCTCCAACACCTCCACGATCTCCATCGCCGAGCTCTCCCAGCCGGTCGCCAACTCGGAGCGCTTCCTCGGCGTGCACTTCTCCAACCCGTCGCCGTTCATCCCCGGCGTCGAAATCATCCCCCACGAGGGCACCTCCCCTGAGACGGTGGCCGCTGTCCGCGACCTGGTCCACTCCGCCAACAAGCAGACGGCCGTGGTTAAGGACGTCACCGGCTTCGTGCTGAACCGCCTGCAGTACGCCCTCTTCCACGAGGCCGCACAGCTGGTGGAGCAGGGCATTGCGACGGCGGAGGACGTGGACACGCTGGTCCGTACCACCTTCGGCTTCCGGCTGCCGTTCTTCGGCCCCTTCGCCATCGCCGACATGGCAGGCCTGGACGTCTACAACTTCTGCTACAAGTCGCTGCAGACCGACTTCCCGGAGCGCTTCGCCACGCCGAAGATCCTCACGGACCTCGTGGAGGCGGGCAAGCTCGGCACCAAGACCGGCGCGGGCTTCCTGAACGTTCCGGCCGAGCGCACCCCCGAGCTGATTGCGTACCGCAACAAGGCCTACGTCGCGATGCAGAAACTCATCGAGGAACTCGGCCCGGCCCCGATCAACTAGTCTCCACCCCGCACGGACCGTGCCCGCAGCTGGGCACGGTCCCGCTGCGCCATGCCCAAACCCAACGCCTAGGAGCACATCCATGAGTACTTTTCCGTCCGAGCGCACGGCCATCGTCACCGGTGCAGTCTCGGAGCGCGGCATCGGCCGGGCCACCGCCAACTACCTAGCAGAGCAGGGCTGGAACATTGGCGTCGTCGACCTTGACGACGCCCACTGCCAGGCCACGGCCAAGGAGATCGCCAGCCAGTACGGTGTCAGGGCCCACGGCGTGGGCGCGAACGTCGCGGACGAGGCGTCGGTCCGCGCGGCGATCGATTCCATCGAGGCGGAGCTGCCCCAGATCGTGGCACTCGCGAACGTTGCCGGAGTCAGCTCGCCCGTACCGTACCTGGAACTCGACTCCGCCGAATGGGACCGCGTCCTCAACATCAACCTCAACGGCGTCCACTACGCCACCCGCCGCGTGGCCGAATCCATGGCCAAGCACCGGATCGGCCGCATCGTGAACATCTCCTCTGTCTCCGCGCAGCGCGGCGGCGGGACGTTCTCCAAGACCCCGTACTCCGTGGCGAAGGCCGGTGTGATCGGCCTGACCCGCGCCACGGCCCGTGAACTGGGGGAGTACGACATCACGGTCAACGCCATCTCGCCGGGCCCCATCGACACCGACATCATGGGCGGCACCCTGAGCCAGGAACGCAAGGACGAACTGGTCAAGGACCTCGTGGTCAACAGGGTTGGTTCCACCCGCGACATCGCAGCAGCCATCGCTTTCCTCATCAGCGAGGACGCCGGATACATCTCCGGCCAGACGCTGAATGTGGATGGCGGCCTCTACATGCATTAGGAAGGACCGACGTGGCCTCCAATCGGAACACTTATTCCACCCGGCGGGCAACTGCACAAGCCGTCCCCGCGGGCATCAGTTCGTGGACCAGGGAACGCAAGATCTACCTGGCCATCGGCGTCCTCGCCAGCCTGGCGGGCGTCCTGCTCATCGCCTTCTCGCTCTGAAGTTTTTGCCGCTAGACACCTGATTTGCTCACTTTTACTCAAAGAGGAGTTTGAATGACTGTCACCACCCCATCCACCACCAAGGAGCTGCTGGACTCGCCGGTTCTCAAATCGGCCATTTCCAAAGCCTCCTTCCGGCTCATGCCGATGCTCGTCATCCTGTACGTCGTGGCCTTCCTGGACCGTACCAACGTGGGCTTCGCCGAGGCTGCACTCGAAGCGGACAAAGGCATCAGCGCGGGCGCCTACGCACTCGGCGCCGGCATTTTCTTCATCGGCTACGCCCTCTTCGAAATCCCCAGCAACCTGCTCCTGACCAAGTTCGGCGCCAAGGTGTGGCTGGCTCGCATCGCGGTCACGTGGGGCATCGTCTCCGCCTGCTTTGCCTTCGTGCAGGACGAGACGTCCTTCGTGATCCTGAGGTTCCTGCTGGGCGTGACCGAGGCCGGCCTCTTCCCCGGCGTCATCATGTTCCTCGCCGCGTGGTTCCCGAACAAGGTCCGCGTCAAGATGTTCGCCATCTTCTACCTGGCACAGCCGTTCTCCCAGATGATGGGCGCCCCGCTGTCCGGCTGGCTGATCAACATCGGCGACCAGGTTCCCGGCGTCCAGGGCTGGCAGGTCATGTTCTTCGTCGAGGGCATGCTCGCCGTGCTGGCCGGCATCGCCGCTTTCTTCTTCCTGATCAACAGCCCGCAGGACGCCAAGTTCCTCAACAAGGACGAGAAGAAGGCACTGCTGGACGTCATGGCCCTTGAGGACACCGTCAAGGAAGAGTCCGGCCCCCGCGGCGTCCTCGCAGCCATGAAGAACGGCCGCGTCTGGTACTTCACGGTCATCTACTTCTGCCTCCAGATCGCCGTGTACGGCGTGACCTTCTACCTGCCCCAGCAGGTGTCCCAGCTGACCGGCCAAAAGGTGGGTCTCGCCGTCGGACTCATGGCTGCCATCCCGTGGTTCTTCGGCATCTTCGCCTGCTATTTCATCGGCAAGGCCGCCAACACCGTGGTCCGCCGCCGGGTCTGGGGCACCGGCCTGTTCCTCTCCACCGGCCTGTGCATCTTCGGCTCCGCCTGGGCCGGCGCCAACCACCTGCCCGCGCTGGGCATCGTGTTCATCACCCTCGCGGTGTGCAGCTTCCTCTCCATTGGCCCGATCGCCTGGTCGTATCCGACGGCGTTCCTCACCGGAACTGCCGCCGCGGCGGGCATTGGGCTCATCAACTCGCTGGGCAACCTGGGCGGCTTCGTGGCCCCGATCCTGCGGACCACCGTCAACCAGGTCACCGCCTCGGACACCGGCACGATGGGCGTCTACGCACTCGGCGTGCTGCCGTTCCTCGCCGCGGTCATGATGATCGGCACTCGGAAGTTCAAGAACAAGGCCGACGACCTGCTCGAAACCAGCGCCACCGGTCAGAAGGGCACTGCCCAAGATCAGGCACTGCTGGAAAAGTAGTCAGCAGCAAACCAGAGCGGCGCAGCCCGCACCGCAGCAACACCAGCAAAAGGCAGGAACCCCGTGACCCAGCTCAGCCAGGCCATCAAAGACCCCGGCACGATCTTCGTCGGCGTCAGCACCAAGATGTACCTGGGCTACGGGGACAGCCTCCGCTGGCTGGATGAACTGCGCCAGCAGGTGGACGCCCGCCCGGCCCTCGCGGCCGGGCGGGTGGTTCCGTTCGTGATTCCATCCTTCCCGATGCTTCCGGCCGCCGGGGAGATCATTGCCGGGTCACCGCTGGTGCTGGGTGCCCAGAACTGCGGCTGGGCCGACGGCCCGTGGACCGGTGAGCTCTCGCCGTCGCTGCTCGCCGAATTGGGCGTGGGACTCGTGGAGATCGGGCACGCCGAACGGCGGCGGCACTTCGGCGAGGACGACGCCATGATCGCGCTCAAGGTCAGGGCGGCCGACGACGTCGGCGTTACTCCGCTGCTGTGCGTGGGGGAGGAGTCGCGCGGGACGGAGACCACCCTAAGTACCGGAGCAGCCGACGCCGACAGTGCCGACGCCGACACTGCCGACGCCGACAGTACTGCCGGCGCGGAAGGCGCCGCCCGGTTCGTCTACGGACAGATCGAGGCCGCGGTCGGCGGCGACTGGGACCTCGCCGCCCGGCTGGTCATCGCCTATGAACCCGTCTGGGCCATAGGAGCAACCGAGCCCGCCAGCGCGGAGTACGTGTCCGCCGTCGTGCGGATCCTGCGCGAGCTGCTCGGTGCCCACGGTCTGCAGGGGCTGCCGGTCATCTACGGCGGCTCTGCGAAACCCGGCCTGCTGCCCACACTGGACGGAGTGTCGGGGCTGTTCCTTGGCCGGTTCGCGCACGAAGCCGCGAACTTCGGAAAAGTGCTGGACGAAGCACTGTCGCTGCCGGGCGCGGAGCGCTCCTGACGGCGGGCTCTAGAGGAAAGCTTCCCGGCCCGTCCCTTCGCTGAGCACGAGCTCGCCGTCCTCAATGGACACTAGGAGACTCCGCGGCCTGCCGTGGAGCTTCATTTCCGCACTGAGGTTGCGGCTGGTGACTTCAACCCCCACCGTCGCGCCTTTTGCCGGCAGTTCAACGGAGACTTCCTCGGCCATGCCCAAGAGCTCCCGGGTGGTGACATCGCGGTCGTACCGGGCCTCCTTGCCGTTGACCGTGATGGCGACTTCATCGTCGTTGAAGCCGTCCTGGAGAATGATGAGCAATTCCTGCATGATGCGCCGCCTAAGTCGATGACCCCCTCTGCATAAAGTCACTACACCACTTAAGGGCGGTTGTGGGTAGTGCGGTTTGGTCGACACTCAAACACCTGAACGCCCCCGATCCGGGTGTGTAGGGCAAAATGTTCTGGTGACCCAACAGCCGCAGCACCCCGCCATGCCCGCGCCCAGCCCTGCCTCCGCCGCCGGGACAAAGCCGAAGGATTCTCCCGCACCCGCACCGGTCGGCGGCCAAGGCGCGGACGATGTCGCAGCCCGAATCGCGGAACAGATCGCCGCCGAGCTCGGCGTGAAGGCATGGCAGGTGAAGGCGGCTGTGGAACTGCTCGACGGCGGGTCGACGGTTCCCTTTATCGCCCGATACCGCAAAGAAGCCACCGGGACGCTCGACGACGGCCAACTCCGCGAGCTCGACGAGCGCCTGCGCTACGTCCGCGAACTTGAGGACCGCCGTCGGACTGTCCTGGAGGCGATTGCCGCGCAGGGGAAGTTGACCCCGGAACTGCAGGCCGCCGTCGTGGCTGCCGATACGAAGTCGCGGCTTGAGGACATCTACCTGCCCTTCAAGTCCAAGCGGCGGACCAAGGCGCAGATCGCCCGCGAGGCCGGACTGGAGCCGCTCGCGGATGCGCTGCTCAAGCGCCCCGAGCTGGATCCGGAGCGGGAAGCGGCGAAGTACCTGAACGCCGAGCACGCAATCGACGACCCGACCTCCGCGCTCGCCGGCGCCCGCGCCATCATCGTGGAGCGCGTTGCCCAGGATCCCGACCTCGCCGAGACGCTGCGTGAGCGGCTGTGGACGCAGGGGCGGATGGTGTCCCGGGTAAAGAAGGGCAAGGAATCCGAGGGGCAGAAGTTCGCGGACTACTTCGAATTTTCGCAGGCGCCGTCCGGGATGCCGTCGCACCGGGTGCTCGCGCTGCTGCGGGGTGAGAAGGACGGCGTCCTGGAGCTCGACCTCGCCGAGGCGGATCCGGCCGACGACGACGCCCTCGCCGCCGCGCGCGCCCGGTACGAATCAGCGGTGGCCAGGTTCCTCGGGGTCGCCGACCGCGGCCGGCCCGCCGACTCGTGGCTGCTCCAGACCGCCCAGGTGGCGTGGCGCTCCCGGGTTCTTGCCCGGCTGACGGCCGACCTACGGGGACGGATGTTCGCCGCCGCGGAAGACGAAGCTGTGCGCGTTTTCGCCGCCAACCTGCGGGACGTGCTGCTGGCCGCGCCTGCCGGAAATCGCTCCACCCTGGGCTTGGACCCCGGGCTGCGGACGGGCGTGAAGGTGGCTGTGGTCGACAAAACCGGCAAGGTGGCGGCCACGGATACCGTCTACCCGCACGCACCGGCACGCAAGTGGGACGAAGCCCTGGCGACGCTGACGCGTCTGGCGCGGCAGCACGCCGTCGAACTCGTGGCCATCGGCAACGGAACGGCCTCGCGCGAAACGGACAAGCTCGCGGCCGAACTGATCAAGCAGCTCTCCGCAGCTGCCGGCTCCGGCACTGGTACCGCGGCGCCGCAGAAGCTGGTGGTGTCCGAGGCGGGCGCGTCCGTGTACTCGGCGTCCGCCCTGGCCGCGGCCGAACTCCCCGGCATGGACGTGTCCCTGCGCGGCGCGGTGTCCATTGCCCGCAGGCTGCAGGATCCGCTCGCCGAGCTGGTGAAGATCGATCCGAAGTCGATCGGCGTGGGCCAGTACCAGCACGATGTCACGGCCGCGAAGCTGGACCGCAGCCTGGATGCCGTGGTGGAAGACTGCGTAAACGCTGTGGGCGTAGACGTGAACACGGCTTCACCGGCGCTGCTGAGCCGGGTGGCCGGCGTCGGACCGCTGCTGAGCGAGAACATCGTGGCATACCGCAACGAGCATGGACCGTTCGCCAAGCGCAGCGAGCTGAAGAAGGTGCCGCGGCTCGGAGCGAAGGCGTTCGAACAGTGTGCCGGGTTCCTGCGGATCACCGGGGGAGCGGAGCCGCTGGACGCCTCCAGCGTGCACCCCGAGGCGTACTCGGTAGCCCGGAAAATCCTGACGGCGGCCGGCGCCTCTCGCGGGTCCGGCGCTTCCGGTACTTCTGGGGGCACCGCCGGTCTTGCTCCGCTGGCCGATGCCGGACGGCTGAACGCTGCCGATTTTGTCGATGGCACCTTCGGGCTCCCCACCGTGCGCGACATCATCGCCGAACTGGAGAAGCCGGGCCGCGATCCTCGTCCGGCATTCAAGGCCGCGGCGTTCTCAGAGGGCATCGAGAAGATCTCGGACCTGGTGCCGGGCATGGTCCTCGAAGGAACCGTCACCAACGTGGCTGCCTTCGGCGCGTTCGTGGATGTGGGGGTTCACCAGGACGGGCTGGTTCACGTGTCCGCCCTCGCGAACCGGTTCGTCGCCGATCCGCGCGAGGTGGTGAAGTCCGGACAGGTGGTTCGCGTGAAGGTCCTCGAGGCCGATCCGGAGCGGAAGCGTATCTCCCTTACGCTGAGGCTCGACGACGAACCGGCCGCTTCCGGCGACCGACCGGCCGCGGGACGCTCGGCTGGGGGACGCTCGGCTGGGGGACGCGGCGGTGGTGACCGCGGCAGCGACCGCGGCCGGGAAGGCGGCCGCACCGCCGAACGTTCGGCGGCCGGCAACCGCGACGACAACCGCGGCGGCGGCCGAAACCGGACTGCTACCCCTGGCCAGGCTGGCGGAAAGCCCGGGGCACGCCAGGGGAATGACTCAGGCCAAGCTACGGCAGAGCGCAACAACGCTAAGCGACAGCCGAAGCAGTCCGGCCAGCGGCCGGCCCCAGCGGATACAGCCATGGCCGAAGCCCTGCGCCGGGCCGGTCTGGGCAAGTAGGCTCCCGTCCGGGCAGACCGTGTCGCGGGCGCCGGATCCCGGAACGGCGGAAGCCGGTGACTACAGTAGCCCCATGAGTTTTACGAGGCCGGAGTCTTTCACCACCCGTCCTACCCTGCAGGGCACGTTCGGCATGTCCGCCACGACCCATTGGCTCGCTACCGGCACTGCGCAGGCAGTGCTGGAGCGGGGCGGCAACGCGTTCGACGCGGCCACGGCCGCCGCGTTCGTATTGCATGTGGTGGAACCGCACCTCAACGGGCCAGGCGGTGACATGACCGGCGTCTTCAGCGCGGCGGAGGAACCTTGGAAACCGGTGGTCCTGATGGGCCAGGGCCCGGCTCCCGCGGGCGCGACAGTCCAACACTTCCGCGCCGAGGGCCTGGAACTGGTGCCCGGCTCAGGTGCGCTGGCGGCGGCGGTTCCCGGCGCCGTCGACGCCTGGCTCTTGCTGCTGCGAGACTACGGAACGTGGGAACTGGCTGAAGTCTTGGACTTCGCCATCCGGTATGCTCGCGACGGCCACCCGGTGCTCGCACGCGTCTGCAGCACGATCGGGGCAGTTGCGGGGCTGTTCCGGGAGCACTGGCCCACGTCGGCCGAGCTGTGGATGCCGGAGGGACGCATCCCGGAGGAGGGCGAGCTGATCCGGAATCCCGCGCTTGCCCGCACCCTCCAGAAACTGGTCCAGGCCGGCGCCGGTCTTGGCGAGGCATTCGCCCCGGAGCCGGCGCATACACGCGAGGAGCGCATCGACGCCGCCCGCAGGGAATGGGGCGAGGGCTTCGTGGCCCGTGCCGTGGCCGAAAGCGTCCGCACACCGCACCGGCACTCGTCCGGAACCAACCACCGCGGCGTCATGACGGTTGCCGACATGGCCGGATTCTGGGCGTCGTACGAGGAAGCGACCACGTTCGAGTTCCGCGGTCACACCATCGCCAAAACCGGGCCGTGGGGGCAGGGGCCGGCCCTGCTGCAGACGCTCGCGATCCTGGCCGGCTTCGATGACGACCACCTCGACCCGTCCACCGAGCTCGGGGCGCACACCATTCTGGAGGCCCAGAAGCTCGCCCTGGCGGACCGCGAGGCTTACTACGGCGACGCGGACGTCCCGCTCGACTACCTGATGTCGGAGGAGCACGCGGCCTCGCGCCGGGAGCTGATCACGGAAAATGCGTCGCTCGAGTTTCGTCCGGGCTCCGTTCCCGGGCGCGAGCCGTACGTGCCCACTCTTCGCACCGAGTATGTCCCGGCTGCGGGGGCGAATGCCACCGCAGGGGTTGGTGAACCCACGATCGGTGAATCCACGCCCGGTGAACCCAGCGTGGCGTCCAACGGGGAAACCCGCGGCGACACGTGCCACATCGATGTGGTGGACCGGTGGGGCAACATGGTTTCGGCCACGCCGTCCGGCGGTTGGCTGCAGTCGTCCCCCGCGATCCCTGAGCTCGGGTTCTGTCTGGGCACGCGGTTGCAGATGACCTGGCTTGAGCCCGGAACGCCGTCCACGCTGACGCCGGGCAAGCGGCCGCGGACCACGCTGACGCCCACGCTGGTGTTGCGCGATGGCGCTGCTGTCTCCGCGCTCGGCTCGCCGGGGGGAGACCAGCAGGACCAGTGGCAGTTGCTGTACCTGTTGCGGACCATCGTCGGCGGGTACACGCCGCAACAGGCCATCGATGCGCCGGCGTTCCACACCACGTCGATGCCGGGGTCTTTCTGGCCGCGCACATGGGAGCCTGGTGGTGCCGTCGTAGAGGACCGATTGGGCAACGACGTTATCGCCGGACTCGAGCGGCGGGGACACCGGATCACCAGGGCAGGTGACTGGACGCTGGGACGGCTGTCCGCCGTCGTACGCGATCCCAGGACTGGTGTGCTGCGGGCTGCCGCGAACCCGCGGGGTGCGCAGGGATACGCGGCGGGCCGGTAGGAGCGGAATCTCTTTCCGTTCACGTTCACGTTGAGGGGCAGCGAATATTCGTGCCCGCGGCCGCGGTGCGGGGTTTCTGGCGTGGCGGTTATCTGCAAGGCTGGGGGCATGAACTACTTCCTGGAGTACACGATTCCCGCTGCCCCCGACGACGCCGAATTCGAGTTTCCGCACGACGAGATTCGACCCGGGACTACCATCCCGCTCTCGGAGACCAATGCCGACGTAGTGCACACTCCCGAGCTTCCCGCCCGTACCGGCATCATCGGTGCCACCGTGCCCGAAGCGAAGCTCGAAGCCGAGCAGCTCATCACCCACAGCCGGGCGACGGAGGCGTCCCTGTACGAGGACCCCTCGAATTCGCTTCAGGCAGGTGTAGGCACTCTCGTAGCTACCTTTACGGAAGGCAGTGGCTGGCAGGACGCCTAGGAGTTGCAAGGATCGTTTCACCGGAAGCGCTTGGTCCCTGGTTTAAGGGGGCCGGGCGCTTCTGTTTTTGATGGTCCTTCTACCCCATTGTCCGCAGAGTCACGTTTTGTGGTGGTGGTTTTGTCGGGGTTGTTGGCGGGGGTCGATGTGGGGTGGCGGGATGAACCAGGGGGTTCCGTTTTTGACGTGGATTTTCCACTGTTCTTTGTGGATGAGGTGGTGATGGTGGGTGCAGAGGAGGACGCCGTTGTCGGTGCTGGTGGGTCCGCCTTGTGACCAGTAGGTGATGTGGTGGGCTTCGCACCAGGGTGCGGGGATGGTGCAGTTGGGGAAGGCGCAGCCTTGGTCGCGGGCGTTGAGGGCTTTGCGGATGTGGGGCGGGAAGATGCGGGTGGTGCGGCCGATGTCGAGGATGCGTCCTTCGGTGCCGAGGAGGACGGGGATGATGTCGGCGTCGCAGGCGATTTTGCGGATGGTGGAGGCGGTGACGGGGCCGGTGTAGGTGAAGGTTCCGCTGCCGGCGGGTGTGCCCAAGGGTTGGATGTCAGGTGGTGCGGTTGCGGGCAGGGGGTCGGGTTCGCTGGCCTGCCAGGTGTCTGTGGCGGTGCCCGGCTCGGGCCAGGGTCCGCTGGTCTGCCGGGTGCTGTCTGTTGGCCGGAGGTTGCGGGGGTGGTTCTGAGCGTAGCGGGGGCCGCGGCTGGCGGTGGTTTGGATGCTGTTGAGGAGGTCCCGGTGGTTGATGGTGACCATGACCTGGGGGCGGAGTCCGCCGGTGGTGGGCAGGGTGCCGGCGGTGAGGGCTGCCTTGCTCGCGCCGACGAGGCCGTCGAGGCGTTGCTGGGCGAGGGTGCGGCGGTCCAGGTCCGGTTCCGGGGCGGCGGCGTTGAATGCGGAGTCCAGGTCGACGGCGGCGCTGTCACTGTTGGCAGCGTTGTCACTGTTGGCAGCGTTGTCACTGTCACTGTCACTGTCACTGTCACTGCCGCTGTCAGGGCTGGTTCCCTCATCGCTGCTGTCACTCCCGCAGTTGGTGGTGTCCGGGGTGGTGGTGCGGGGGTTGGTGGCGGTGTTCATGACGGTGGTGAGGACTTCGTATTGGTCGGTGGTGGCTCGGATTTCGAGGTGGTGGAGGCCGCCGCGTTTGTGGTGGAGGAAGACGCCTTGGCGGTGGCGGAGGTTTTCTTCGGACGGTTCGGTGCCGTCCTGGTCGAGGGCGTCGATCCAGCGGTGGGCGATGCGGGTGAGGAAGTCGTGGTCGTTTTCGATCGCTGTCAGGGTGAGGTTGTGCTCCATCTCGGCCAGGGTAGCGGGGTCGGGGATGTGGCGGACTTTGTCCAGGGCGGTGGTGATGGTGGTTCCGGCGCGGGAGGAGATGATTCCGGCGGTGAGGGCGGCGGCGGTTTCTTCGTGTTCTGGTGGCATGGGCCGGCCGGTGAGTCCGGTGCGGGGGAGGGTGGCGTTGGCGAGGGCGAGGCGGCGTCGGGCTTCGGGGGTGCTGATCCGGAGCCGGGTGCGGAGGAACTCGGCGGTGTTCCGGGCTCCGTCATCGGTCGGGGACCAGGCCACCGCAGACGCAGAGGCAGGGGCGGCAGCTTCGGAGGGCTGAGCGCCAGGAACCGAGACAGGCTCGGGTTCGGGTTCGGGTTCAGTGCCCCAGCCGGTGGTCCAGCCGGCCGCGGGGCTGGCGGTTCCGGCGGCGTTGATCGCCTCGGTCCGTGTCCGGTCCACCGCGCCGGCGGCGAGCAGCTGGAGGTATTCGAGGCGTCGGGAGAGTTTCTCGGTGAGCTCCGCGAAATCGGCCGCCTGTAGGAAGTTGGCTGCGGCCAGCTCCTCCATCGCCGCATCCGTAACCGAGTCCAGCAGCGCCAGGGACGCCTCCAGGTCAGGTGTTGCCAGGGCCGGGGACGCCGGGCTGGCTGATGCCAGGGCGGGTGTCCCGGCGCGTGCGGTGGAAGAAACCGGGCGTGCGGTGGATCCGGCGCGTGCGGTGGCAAAAGCAGAGCCGGACCCCAAACGGTTGGCGGCACCGAAGCCGGCGGCAGCACCGCCGTCGGACGCGTCCCCTATAGAGCTGTCAGCCACGGAACCAGCCGAGGGAACGCTGCGAAGCCCGCCGCCCCGCAACAGAGCAGCCGCACTTAGACCGGAGACGTCCGTCCCGGCCGCGGTATCCGCTCGATCCTCCCCAAAGGCTTCCACAGGAAAACTATCTCAACAGGCTCTGACATTTTTACGGGTGATGAGGGTCACTGCGGGTGAAAAGGGAAAAGTGTTTGAAAAACTTTTAGAGCCGGAAAGTTCAGCCGCACCTCATCCAGGGCGCTGTACCTGCTCAGGGGTGGCGCACTCCGACGCCGGCCAGAATGTCGCGGTAGCCTTCACGGAAGGAGGGGTACTTGAACGAAAACCCTGTTTCCCGAAGCAGTGCATTGCTGCACCGCTTGTTGCCGCCACGCGCGTCGCCCAGAGAACCCGTCGGCGGAACATCCAACCCCAACTCAGCCGCCAAGAAACGCAGCACGTCGCCCAACTCGGCTGGATCGTTGTCCACGCCAACATACACCCGTGACGGCGCCTCAGGCATGCTGAGCAGATGCACGATGGCACCCGCGGCGTCATCGCGGTGGATCCGGTTGGTGTAGCGCGGTTGGTCTGGAATGACCGCGGAGCCAGTCCGAACCTGGTCGACGAGCCGGGTGCGGCCCGGCCCGTAAATTCCGCCAAGCCTGAGCACGACAGGTGAGGTTCCGGTTCCATCGAGCCGCTTCAGCAGGAGCTCCTCAGCCTCACGCATGACTCGGCCCGAGAACCCGCCGGGTTCCGGCGTCGTATTTTCATCGATCCATCCGCCTTCGGCGTCGCCGTACACGGCCGTGGACGAGACGAAAAGGACGCGTTCGGGGGCAACGCGGTCGCGTTCAAGGGCGTCGAGCACATGCGCCACGCCGTCCAGGTAGGCGCTTCGGTATGCCTCCTCAGCAGGCGCATCCGCTGCCACAGCAATGACGACGGCGGTGGTGTCCGCCGGGACATGCGGCAGTTCTGCGGTGCTTAGGTTCGCAGCGGTGCCCTCAATCTCAGCCGGCAGCTTGTCCGGCGATCGGCGCCAGCCCACCACCCGGTGCCCCGCAGCGGCGAACCGCAGACCCGCCTCGGTTCCCAGATCGCCGCAGCCGGCCAGAAGGATAGTCATCCCGGGCTCAGAGCGCCGGCACCGGGAAGAAGACCCGGGGGTCCTGCAGCAGCGCCGGGTAGTCGAATTCCGACCGGTCGATGATGTCGGTGACCTGGAAGTTGCGTCCGAAGCGCCCGTCGTCGAGCGTGATAGGACGGCCCACGACCATTCCGACGGCGAACCTGCTGCCGCCGTCGAAAGGCACGGCCACCGGCGACTTGCCCGGAAGCGTTGAGAAGGCTGCCTCCTGGCGCTGCCGTTTCCGGGACGGCTTCTTGACCAGCGGCTTGGCGGGGGCCTTCCGGGCGACCTTGGCGGGGCGGCGCGAAGTTTCCTGCGTATATACGAACTGGTAGTCGTCGTCGGAATCCCCGGCGGCGCCCGAACCAGCCCCAGCCGCCCCGCCGCCCGAAGCAACAGCAGAACCCTGAGCCGCCCGCCCCACGGCAGGAAGCCCCACCTTGTCCAGTTTCTCGGGGTCGCCGTGGCCGACGTGCTCGCGAAGAATCCAGAGAACCTCGCCTTCGGGATCCTCCGGCAGGAACTCGTGCCTGGGCTCCGGCCAGACGTACTCCAGCCCGTGCTCGGTGCCGGGGAACACGTCTTCGTAGAAGTGCGGGTCCTTGCGGATCAGGTTGGAGCGGTGGCTCAGGTGGAATTCGGGATCGCCGAGCCACGGTGGAAGCACGATCTTAGCGGCGTAATCCGGGTGCGCGGCCTGGGGTGCGAACTCACGGATGTTGTCCCGGGTGGTGTCGTCGAAGCCGCGCTTGGTCCATTCGTCCACCATCGCCAGGCCGTACATAGTGAGCGCAGGAACGTGCCCCATCCACATGCGGATGGCGGGGTGTGACTGCCACCCGTATTCCGGGATGACCAGCGCACGGAGTGTCTGCAGCGCTTCTACACGCTGCTTGCCGAGCCGGGGTGTGTCCAGCGCGGCCGCGCTTTGCCGGAAATCGGGATAGGGAAGGAAGGTTTGCATCCCTTCAGTCTGCCGTCCTTGGCGCCCTGTGCCAATTGAAGTGCCGGACGGCACAGTCAGCGGCCAAAATGGACAGCAGGGTGTTCACATAGTGGACCCATGCATACGGAAGGTTGATTAATCCACTAAGATATCCGAAACCTCAACAGCGTCTGGAAGCCACCTCATGACTCTTACCTCTCCCGCACCACTGTCCTCCGCCCCCGCGGAGGCGAAATCACACGCGTCACAGGAGCCTCAACTGTTCGTTCCGAAGTACGGCCAAATGCTGGGCGCCGACGCGAACGGGATCCTCGTTCTCGACGAGTTTACTCTGGACCCGGCTGCTGCGCGCAAGGACCAGCACCGTTTCCGCACCGCCCTTGCTTCCGTTGCGCTGACCCTGCGCCGCCTTGTGGCACTGCGCGTTTTCATTGCCGTGGTGGCCGTCGCCAACCTGCCGCTCTTCCTGATGTCGACCGGTTGGTGGATCTACGCCGTGTCGCTGGGCCTGGTGATCGGCGTCCACGCCGCCGTGAACTGGCTGAACAAGCACGAGCCGCGCGTCAAGCAGCGCCACGAACTTGAGCTGCACCTGCACCGCGAACGCAGCGACAACTACCGCAAGGTGCGCGACGCCGTGAAGTTCGTCGTCGACAGCCCGGCCCGCGTCAACGAGCACCTCTACCTCGAGCTTCTGCACGCCAAGCGGGTTGCCCTGCACCTCGCGTCCGGCACCGTCGCCCTCCTGGACACCAGCGACGACGCCGCCTGGAAGGTGCGCATCGTCCGGGAACTTCCCGCCGCGGTCTAAGGCCGAATACTGACGCTTCCAGCCGTCACGCTATAGAGAATAAATAACGACGCCGGGCGTCCCCACTCAGGGGGCGCCCGGCGTTGTCGTTTCTAAAGACAGACACAACGACGCCGGGCGGCCCCTCGAAAGGGACCGCCCGGCGTCGAGCTTTAAGGCAGTGCCGCTACGCGGCCTGACCAGGCAGGTTAGGCAGGGAGCTGCAGAACCTGGCCCACGAACACCAGGTTCGGGTTGCTGATGGTGTCAGCGTTGGCGTCGGCGAGGTGCTGCCAGCCGCCGTGGATGCCGAGCTTGTCGGCGATCTTGCTCAGGGTGTCGCCATCCTGGACGGTGTAGGTCTCGCCGCTCACCGCGATGGCGGCAGCGTGACGGGCCTGGACGGGAGCCTGGGCTACTTCGGCCACCGGGGTCTGGGCGACGGGAGCGGTCTGGACCGGTGCAGCCTGGACCGGCGCGCTCTGCGGCAGGATCTGCGGTGCAGGGGCGCCACCGCCACCGTTCAGGCCCAGCTTGGCGGAGCAGGCGGGCCATGCGCCCCAACCCTGGCTGGCCTGGACCTTTTCGGCCACGGCGATCTGCTGGGCTCGGGAAGCGTTCTGGGGCGAGCCGGTTCCGCCGAAAGCGGCCCAGGTCTGCGGGGTGAACTGCAGGCCGCCGGAGAAACCGTTGCCGGTGTTGGTGGACCAGTTGCCGCCGCTCTCGCACTGGGCGAGGGCGTCCCAAGTGGACGCGCTGGTGGCGGTGGGCGTTGCAGCGTTGGCAGCAGTGGCGGATAGTGCCAGCGTTGCGGCGGAAACGGCGGCCAGGGTGACTCCACGGCGCGCGGCAGTGCTAAGAGTGGACTTCTTCATTTGGGATGCTCCTGAGGCCACCCGCGCTCGGTCCGTCCCCGGACGTTTTCGCGCTACTGCCCGCCCCTGACGAACTAGAGGTCATTTCGGTGTCCGCCGGCCGGGCAGTAACTGGTGGTGGCGGCACCGGGCATTCAAGGGCCCGCGTGCGCGGGCATGTGTCCCACCCTAAAGGTGTTGCGCGCCGTTATCAAATCGAGATCTTTATTGACAGTAAAGCAGTTAAGAGGCACTCCGGCCGAGCGCGGAAGCCAGGTACTGCGCCGTTCGGCTGTCGGGTGAACCGGCGACGGCGGCCGGCGTTCCGGAGGCTACGATCTTGCCGCCCGCGTCCCCGCCGGCCGGCCCGAGATCGATCACCCAGTCCGCTTCTGCCACCACGTCCATTTCGTGCTCCACTACGACCACGGTGTTTCCCGCGTCGACGAGCCGATGCAGCTGGGCCATGAGGAGCCGGACGTCTGCCGGATGCAGCCCTGTGGTGGGCTCGTCCAGCAGGTACAGGGTGTGGCCGCGGCGGGCACGCTGCAGTTCGGTGGCGAGTTTGATGCGCTGGGCCTCGCCGCCGGAGAGTTCCGTGGCGGGCTGTCCGAGCCGCAGGTAGCCCAGCCCGACTTCCCGCAGCGTCTGCAGGCTGCGGGCGGCTGCGGGAACGTCCTGCAGGAATTCGGCGGCGGCGTCCACGGTCATGCCAAGGATCTCGGCCACGTTCTTGCCGCGGTAGGCGACTTCAAGGGTTTCCGGGTTGTAGCGGGAACCGTCGCATTCCGGGCACGGGCCGTAGCTGCCGGGCAGGAACAGCAGCTCGACGGCGACGAATCCCTCGCCCTGGCAGGTCTCGCAGCGCCCGCCGGCCACATTGAAGGAGAAGCGTCCGGCGCCGTATCCCCGCGCCCGGGCTTGATCCGTGGCGGCGAATTCCTTGCGCACGGCGTCGAACAGTCCGGTGTAGGTGGCCAGGTTGGACCGGGGCGTGCGGCCGATCGGTTTCTGGTCCACCGTCACCAGCCGGTCCACGTGTTGCAGGCCGGTCACGGTTCCGACGCTCAGCGGGGTGCCGGGTTCGACGGCGTCCAGGGGCTGGTCCTCGCCGGTGCCGGGAACCTCGGTGCCCGCGTCTCCGTGCAGTTGCGATCCAACTATCTCGGCCAGAACGTGGCTGACCAGCGTCGACTTGCCCGAGCCGGAGACTCCGGTGACGGCGGTCAGGACCTGCAGCGGGAAGGACGCGTCGAGGCCGCGGAGGTTGTGGCGTGTGATGTCGTTCAGTTCCAGCCATGCACCGGGATCCCGACGGCGGCCGGTTCGCGCGCTGCTGTCAGGCTCGCCGCCGTCAGGCGTGCCACTGGGAGCCGCGCTGCCGTCACCCGCGCCGCTGTCAGAGCTATCCGGCACGAGGAACGGACGCGTGACGGAGGCCTCCACGGCGGCGAGGCCGGCAACCGGGCCGCTGTAAAGCACTTCGCCGCCGCCCTCTCCAGCCCTCGGCCCCACGTCCACAAGCCAGTCGGCGCGGCGCACAATGTCCATGTTGTGTTCCACCACGAACACGGAGTTGCCCGATGATTTGAGCTGTTCCAGCACAGCGAGCAGGGGCTCGGCGTCGGCGGGGTGCAGCCCGGCCGACGGCTCATCCAGCACGTAAACGACGCCGAACAGCCCCGAGCGGAGCTGGGTGGCGATCCGGAGGCGCTGCATTTCGCCAGGGGAGAGGGTGGGCGTCGACCGGCCGAGGGCGAGGTAGCCGAGGCCCAGATCCAGCAGGACCGTGATCCGCTGCAGGAGGTCGCGCGTGATGGCCACGGCCACCTCGTTGCTTTCGCCGGAGGACAGCTTGCGGGAGGCGGTGCCGGCGTCCTTTAGCTCGGTCGTCGGGCGGATGATGTCCGCCAGTTCGGCCATCGGCACCGCGTTGAGTTCGGCGATGGTCCTTCCGGCGAAGGTCACGGCCAGGGCCTCCGGTGTGAGGCCGCTGCCGCTGCACCGCCGGCAGGGGCCGGTTTCCATGAAGCGGAGCACCCGTTCGCGCATCGTGTTGCTCTTGGAATCCGCGAGCGTGTGCAGCACGTGGCTCTTGGCGCTCCAGAACTTGCCCTTGTACGGTTTGGCCACGCGGTCGCGCTGAGGGGTGATTTCCACGACCGGCTGCTCTTCGGTGAAAAGGATCCAGTCGCGGTCCTCCCGGGGCAGCTCGTGCCAGGGGGTGTCGACGTCGTAGCCCAGGTGGGTGAGGATGTCCCGCAGGTTCTTGCCCTGCCACGCCGTCGGCCAGGCGGCGATGGCCCCGTCCCGGATGCTCAGGGACGGGTCCGGGACCAGGGAGGCTTCGCTGACTGTGTGCGCAACGCCGAGGCCGTGGCACTCGGGGCATGCCCCCGCGGCAGTGTTGGGCGAGAAGGCGTCCGAGTCCAGCGTGCCGGCACCGGCAGGGTAGCTGCCGGCGCGCGAGAACAGCATGCGGAGCGAGTTGGACAGCGTGGTCACCGTTCCCACCGTGGAACGGCTGCTCGGTGTCCCGCGGCGCTGTTGAAGCGCGACGGCGGGAGGCAGCCCGGTGATCATTTCCACCTTGGGATTGTGGCCCTGCTGGATGAGGCGGCGGGCGTACGGCGCCACGGATTCGAAGTACCGGCGCTGGGCTTCGGCGTAGATCGTGCCGAATGCCAGCGAGGACTTGCCCGATCCCGATACGCCGGTGAAGGCGACGATGGCGTCGCGCGGGACGGCCACGTCCACGTTGCGAAGGTTGTTCTCGCGGGCACCGCGCACCCGGACGAAGCCGTCCGCGGAATGGTGGGCACCGATGGCATGGGAACCGGGGCCGGATTCCAGGCTCCAGTCCAGATCGGACAAGGGGTCAGCATACTCTTCAGTCCGCATCTGTTCGACTCTAGCGGTCATGGCCGGTCCGGGGACTATTCTGTCGGGGTGAACACTTACGACGCCGCAGCCGAACCGGTCGATTCCGCTGCTCTTTCAGGTCAAACCGGGCCTTCAGGTCAAACTGCGCTTTCAGAGGAAGAGGAGCTGGCGGCGACCCCCTCGCGGATGCCTTTGGCGGAGCTCCACCTTCACATCGAGGGGACCCTGGAGCCGGAACTGATCTTTGCGCTCGCTGAACGGAACGGGATCGAGCTGCCGTACGCGAACCTGGACGAGCTGCGGAGCCGTTACGAGTTCACCGACCTGCAGTCGTTCCTCGACCTGTACTACGCCAACATGGCCGTGCTGCGGACGGAGCAGGACTTCGCGGACATGACCCGGGCCTACCTGGCACGGGCCGAGGCGGCCGGGGTACGGCACGCGGAAATCATGATGGATCCGCAGGCGCACCTCTCCCGCGGGGTCTCCCTGGAAACGTGCGTCAACGGCGTGGCCTCGGCGCTCGCCACCTCCGAGGAGGAGTTCGGCATTTCCACGCTGCTGATCGCCGCCTTCCTCCGCGATCTCTCCGAGGACTCGGCGCTCGAGGTCCTGGAAGGGCTTCTGGCGATGGGTGCGCCGATCGCCGGCATCGGCCTGGATTCCGCAGAGGTGGGCAACCCGCCGTCGAAATTCACGCGGCTGTTTGCCCGGGCCGGCGAAGCAGGCCTGCGGAAGATTGCGCATGCGGGGGAGGAGGGCCCGCCGTCGTACATTGTGGAGGCGCTGGACGTCCTGGCGGTGGAGCGGATCGATCACGGGATCCGGTGCATGGAGGATCCCGAGCTCGTGGAGCGTCTGGTCACTGACCGGGTACCGCTGACGGTCTGTCCGCTGTCCAACGTCCGGCTCCGCGCCGTGGACATGCTGGCCGCCCATCCGCTGCCGGCGATGCTGGCTGCCGGGCTCAACGTCAGCGTGAACTCGGACGACCCGGCGTACTTCGGCGGCTACGTGGACAACAACTTTGCCCAGCTGGAGTCGGTTCTGGGGCTGTCCGAGTTCGACCGGGTCAGGCTGGCCGCGAACTCGATCAGGTCGTCCTTCGCCAGCGAGGAGCGGAAGCAGGAACTGCTGGCCGAACTGTCAGGCTAAGCCGCGCTGTCGGGCTAAGGCTCGGGCGGGTTGGCCGGCCCGCTTAGAGCCGGAGCCGGCGCACCAGTCCGGATGATCCACCAGCCCAGCGCCGCCACCACCAGACCGATCGGGATCCCGTAGGGCGGCAGTCCGGCGTTGTAGCCGAGGAATCCGGCAACAATGAACGCCACACCAAGCCACCAGGGGAACATGCCTGAGCGCCAGCCGGTGATGCCGAAGACCATCCAGCCCAGGGCGAAAAGCACGTAGCTGGAGAGGCCCCCGACCGCCAGCATGCCGGATCCTCCGGCGAGGATCGCGCCGGGGGCGACGTCGGCGATCCAGGGGGCCGCGAAGCCGTCGAACCACATGTTGCCGGCCATGTCCAGGGTGCCCACCAGCGCGAAGCAGAAGCCGACGGCGCCCCTTCCGCCCGCCCGGTCGCCGAGCCTGAAGTAGACGGACACCAGCGCGAGGGTGAGCCCAATGAACACCACCCAGTACAGGGCGTTCGTGACCTGGAAGGGCGTCTGCCGCATCATCTCGATCCGGTCCAGGCTCCGGTCGGCCGCGAGCAGGCGCGCCACGTCCACTGCGGCGAAGACAAGGCCCGACGCCAGGGCTATGGAACCGGCGGCTCTTGCTAGTGGTGAGGACATTGTTCCTTCTGGGGGTATGGGGTTACCGGTTCCTGGATGGGAGCGCGGGCGCCGTTCGCACGGTGCCAATCGCACGGTGCCAAGCCCCAGCGCCAACGACCCGCCGCCGTTCACATGGGACGCATGCCGAGCGGAAAACGCCCGACGGCGGTGGCAGAGCGAGGTGCCTTGCGCCACGCCCGGCGGTCCAGCACCACGGTGGCAAGAACCGCCAGGACCACCACCAGGAAGTAGATCAGCTCGGCGCGGCCAGCGGCGGCGGCGCTGAAGCCGAAGGAACCAACGGTGAAGGTGCCTTGGCTGTTGTGGAACAGAAGCGTCAGGAGGACGCTGCCGCCGGTGCGGTTGAAAAGCCACACGTAGAGGAACGTGATGGCGAACGTCGTCGGCAGACCGATCGCGCTTAGGCCGCCGAAGAGGACCAGCGGCAGGTGCCACAGCGTCACGAGCACACCGAGGATCGCCGCGGACAGCAGCGGCGGACGCGATGCCTGGAGCAGGGGCAGGGCGTAGCCGCGGAACCCGGGCTCTTCGCCCAGTGGTCCGTCCAGCGGATTCACCAGCCTGACCGCGAACACGGTCAACAGACCGCCCCACGTCAGCCGTCCCAGGCCGGGGGCGGCGGCGCCGAGTGCCATGGCGACCAAGCCGGTAACCAGGACGAGTGCTGCAGGGAGGAGGAGTGCAACGGCGTACCAGATCCACCCGACACGCCACCGGATCAGCCGCTGTCCCCAGGCACGGAACCCGGGGCGGCCCTCGGTCAGGGCTATCACGAGGACTGCCGCGGCAAGCGGGCCCACCGGCAGGAATTCCATTCGCGGCATCAGCCCGGCCGCGAAGAACGGCCACGAGGCCCAGGAAATTGCGTAGGCCAGGATAAAGAAAGCCAGAAGCCTGTGGTGCTTTAGCCACCCCATTGAACGGCCCATTGCGGCTCCAAACGGTCTGCAGATGCTCCAATTGTCCGCCCCGTCGGCGTCGATGCGCCAGCAGGCAGGACCTAGGCAGGACCTAGGCCGGACCTAGGCGGGGCCGCCCAGCCCGGCAGGGGGTCGAATGCTTGCAGGCGCCTTCCATAACTGCTAGTCCTGTGAGGGAGGCAAAACTGCGGCGATGGTGCCGCGGACAGCAGTACCTGGACGATGCCGAGTCAAGGAGAGTGCAGCATGCCGCGCAAGAACCCAGACGTTGAAGAGGCGGACGAGAAGGACCTCGAGGTAGGCAAGCCGAAGGAGTGGGCCGCCGGCATCCCGGGCGTCCTGCACTCGATGCAGCCAGCCATCAAACATATGGGCCTGGCCAGGTCAGAGAAGACGCTGCTGGCCCTGAACCAGAAGCACGGCTTCGACTGCATGAGCTGCGCCTGGCCGGACCCGGACCACCGGAAGACTTTTGAGTTCTGCGAAAACGGGGCCAAGGCGGTCACCTGGGAAGCCACACCGGTGGTGATTGAGTCGGACTTCTGGGCGGAGCACCCGGTCAGCGAGCTGCGCCAGAGAACCGAGTACTGGCTCGGGATGCAGGGACGCCTGACGGAGCCGGTGTACAAGCCGGCAGGGGAAGACCATTACCGTCCCGTGAGCTGGGACGAGGCATTCGGGATTCTGGGCCGAAAGCTTAACGGACTGGCCAGCCCGGACGAGGCCGCCTTCTACACGAGCGGCCGGACGTCGAACGAGGCCGCCTTCATCTACCAGCTGTTCGTGCGGGCCTTCGGCACCAACAACCTGCCGGACTGCTCCAACATGTGCCACGAATCGTCCGGCTGGGCGATGGGCCAGACCATCGGCATCGGCAAGGCCACCATCACCTATGACGACTTCGCCAAGGCGCAGCTCATCATCATCATGGGGCAGAACCCGGGCACCAACCACCCGCGCATGCTCACCGCGCTCGAGGAGGCCAAGGAGGCGGGCGCCGAGATTGTGGCCGTCAACCCGTTGCCGGAAGCCGGGCTGCTGCGGTACAAGAACCCGCAAAAGGTCAAGGGCATCATTGGCCACGGCACCGACCTCGCGGACCAGTTCCTGCAGATCCGCGTTGGCGGCGACATGGCGCTGCTGCAGGCCATTTCGAAGCGGGTCCTCGACGCCGAGGCGAAGAACCCGGGGACCGTGCTGGACCACCAATTCCTCGAGGAGCACTGCGAGGGCCTGGACGAACTCAAAGCGCATCTCGACGGGCTGGACGACGAGGCCGTCCTGGCCGCGACCGGGCTCCGCAGCGACGAAATCGACGAGCTTGCCGCCCGGTACCTGCGAGCCGACCGGGTCATCATCACGTGGGCCATGGGGATCACCCAGCACAAGAAGGGTGTGGCCACCATCAAGGAGATCATCAACCTTCTTCTGCTGCGCGGAAACATCGGTAAGCCGGGCGCCGGCGCCTCGCCGATCCGCGGGCACAGCAACGTGCAGGGGGACCGGACCATGGGCATCTGGGAGCAGATGCCGCCCGCCTTCCTCGACGCGCTCGGCAAGGAGTTCAGCTTCGACCCGCCGCGCGAGCACGGGGCTGACGCCGTGGAGACCATCCGGAGGATGCGCGACGGCGGGATCAAGGTTTTCGTGGCACTGGGCGGAAACCTGGTGGCCGCCATTTCGGACACGCACGCTGCCGAAGCGGCAATGGAGAACACCGACCTCACCGTTCAAATCTCCACGAAGCTGAACCGCTCGCACACTGTGACGGGCAGGGAAGCCCTCATCCTGCCCACCATGGGTCGCACGGAAATCGACCTCCAGGAGTCCGGTCCGCAGTTCGTTTCCGTGGAGGACACTGTTTGCGCTGTTCATCCCTCGGCCGGGCGGGTGGAGCCCGTTGCACCGAACCTGCTGTCCGAGGTGGCGATCGTCTGCCGGATCGCCCGGGAGACGGTGGCGGGGAAGTCCAGCGCGGACTGGGAAGGGTTCGAGAAAAACTACGACCTCATCCGCGAGCACATTTCCCATGTGGTGGCTGGCTGCGAGAACTACAACGACAAGATCCGGCAGGAAGGCGGCTTCGTCCTGCCCAACGGCCCGCGCGATTCGCGGACCTTCCCCACGCCCACCGGCAAGGCCATGCTGACGGTCAATCATCTGGAGAGCATCGATCGGCCGGCCGGCACGCTGATCCTGCAGTCCGTCCGCTCGCACGACCAGTTCAACACCACCATCTACGGACACAATGACCGCTACCGTGGCATCAAAAAGGGCCGCGACGTGGTGTTCGTCAGCCCCGAGGACATCGCCGAACTTGGCCTCAGCGACGGCCAGTTCGTGGATATCCACGGCGTGTATGAGGACAACGTGGAGCGGGTGATGAGGAAGCTGCGCGTCGTTTCGTATCCCACGGCCAGCGGCTGCGCGGCCACGTATTACCCGGAGGCCAACGTGCTGGTGCCCCTGGACAGCGTCGCGGAGGGAAGCAACACGCCGGCGTCCAAAGCTGTGCTCGTGCGGTTGGAGCCCAGCGCGGAGCCTGCCTAGAGCCCGGCGCTTCCTGACGGGGGCTTCCTGGCGGCCCGGTCCCAGAGCGCCCGTCCCAGAGCGCCCGTCCCAGAGCGTGGGGCTACTGGGCGGTGCTTGACCAGCCTTCGCTGTCAGGGCCGCCTTCGGTGCCGTGCTCACACAGCCGCAGGGCGACGTCGGCCGCCGCTTGCACGGCCTCCTGTGGTGACGCGCTGCTGCCGTGTGCCCGGAGTCCGGCTGCGTAGCCAACCAGCAGCGCAGTGACAGGAGCGGCCTGTCCGCTCACCGCGCGGGAAGACTCGTCGGCCAAGCGATCGACCAGTTGCTGGTCCACTTTGAGATCCAGGATCTGCAGCGCCTGGGTGAGCCGCTGGCTCCAGTGTGCGAGGTCCTGGTCCGTGGCGCCGATGCCGGCCGCTCCGGCGGAGGCGGTGCCGCCGTCGCCCTCGGTAATGCCTGTCATTGGACTCCCTTCCTGTTCGTCTCTTGCTCCGTTGGTGCTGTTGCCCCCGGCGGGCGTTCTAGGTGTCTATAGAGGACATGTGCGGGTAGCGCGCCCCTGCGGCGGCTCCCGGCGGGGCAAGTTCATCAAGGCGGGCAAGGTCGCGGGCTGAAAGCTCGACGGCGGCCGCGCCCATGTTCTCGGCCAGGCGTTCGCGCTTCTTGGTGCCGGGAATGGGGACGATGTGATCGCCCTGCGCGAGCAGCCAGGCCAGAGCGAGCTGTGCCGGACTGCACTGCTTCTCATCTGCGAGTTCCTTGACCCGGTCCACAAGCTGCAGGTTCCGGGTGAAGTTTTCGCCCTGGAAACGGGGAGAGTGCCTCCGGAAATCGTCCGCAGCAAAGTCGTCGGGGCTGCGCAGCTGGCCGGTGAGGAAGCCACGGCCCAGGGGGCTGTAGGGCACGAAACCGATTCCCAGCTCGGCCAGCACGGGGAAGACTTTCGTCTCCGGCTCCCGCTCCCAGAGGGAATACTCCGTCTGCAATGCGGTTATCGGATGGACGGCGTGCGCCCGGCGGATGGTGTCGGCGCTGGCTTCGGACAGCCCCAGATAACGCACCTTGCCGGCCGCTACGAGCTCCGCCATCGCTCCGACGGTGTCCTCGATCGGGACGGTCTTGTCCACCCGGTGCTGGTAGTAGAGATCGATGTGGTCCACGCCGAGTCGCTGCAGGCTGGCGTCGCAGGCGGCACGGACGTAGTCGGGGCGGCCGTTGATGCCCACCCAGGACCCGTCCTCCCGACGCTCATTACCGAACTTCGTTGCCAGGACCACATCGGAGCGCCGGCCCGCGATGGCCCTGCCCACCAGCAACTCGTTCGTGAACGGGCCATACATGTCTGCGGTGTCCAACAGGGTTCCGCCGGCGTCCAGGAAGGCGTGGATCGTGGCGATGGATTCGCTGTCATCGCCGGTTCCGTAGAACTCGCTCATGCCCATGCAGCCCAGGCCGAGACTGGAGACGGAAAGTGAACCAAGTGTGCGGGATTCCATGGGGCTCTCCTCAGGTAGGTTGCGGGAGTCGCTCAGGGAGGTGCGGTGTAGTCGCCACTATAAGCCGATTCGCGGCGTTTTTGCTCCACTTTCGTGGTGCCGAGACGCCGCCCGCCCCGGGTCTCCCGCATGCTGGCGCGGTTTTCCCGGTGGCTGGCGGCGGTGCTGCCTCCTGAAGTGGTGCAGAAATGCGCTGCAACCTGACGCGCGGAGTGGGCAACTGCTACGGCGTCGGGCTGCCGCCGTTGACGTTTAGGGTCTCGCCGACCACGAAGCTCGACTCCGCCGAAGCCAGGAACACGTACGCCGGGGCGAGTTCGGCAGGCTGTCCTGCACGGCCCAGGGGAGTGTCCTTGCCGAACTCGGGCAGCGCTTCCTTGGGCTGTCCGCTGCTGACCTGAAGGGGTGTCCAGATCGGCCCGGGAGCCACGGCGTTCACGCGGATGCCCTTCGGCGCCAGCTGCTGTGCCAGTCCCTTCGTGAAGTTGTTGATGCTCGCCTTCGTGGTGGCGTAGTCCACGAGCGTTGGCGACGGGTTGTAGGCCTGGATCGATGTGGTGTTGATGATCGTGGAGCCGGCGGGAAGGTGCGGAACCGCGGCCCGGGTGAGCCAGAACATGGCGTACACGTTGGTCTTCTGCGTGTGGTCGAACTGCTCGTCGGTGATGTCGCCGATGTCCTCCTGTGCCACCTGCTTGCCGGCGTTGTTCACGAGGAGGTCCAGTCCGCCCAGTTCCTGCAGTGCGGTGTCCACCAGCTTCTGGCAGGTTGCGGCGTCCTTGAGGTCGCCCGGCACTTTCACGGCCTTGCGGCCGGCCTTTTCGATCAGATTCGCGATCCTGGCGGCGTCTTCCTCCTCCTCGGGAAGGTAGGAAAGCACGACGTCGGCCCCTTCCCGGGCGAACGCGATCGCCGTCGCTGCACCGATGCCTGAGTCGGCGCCCGTGACGATTGCCTTCCTGCCGTCGAGGCGTCCGGTGCCGCGGTAGGTGTCCTCACCCAGGTCGGCCTTGGGTTCAAGCTTGGCGTCCAGGCCGGGCTCGGGCTGGTGCTGCTTGGGTGGCTCGATGTGCTCGTACGCGGTGACAGGATTCTTGAACGTGTACTGGTCGGTCATGGTTCTCCTCCAGATGGTGTTGAACGTGGACAGGATCATCGTGCTCTGGCGGTGCTGGCATCGGGGTAATGCTAAGCATGCTTACCGTCTACCCTAACGAGACGCTGGTGGTGCCGCCAGTGGTGCCGCGATTCGAATTGCGAGGGCAGGCATTCGACTGCGAAGGGCGTGCGGCAGCCTCTTCCGCGGGCTGCGTCACCTCATTAGGCTGGCAGTCCCAGCCCAGGCGAGCTGTCGCCCGCGGCGGTCCTCATGAGTAAAACCGGCACGCGGTAACAAGTACGCGGCAACCAAGGAGTGAAGGCGATGGACGACCAGGACATTCTGCAGCGCATTCAGGCGCTGGTTGACGAAGAGCACCAGCTCCGTGAGCCGGCGGCGTCGGGCCCGGCCAGCGGCTCCGGCCCGGCCAGCGGCTCCGGCGGGGACGGCTCGGGTGGTGACGAGGAATCCCAGCGTGAACGCCGCGCCCGGCTGCGGCAGGTGGAAGAGGCGCTGGACCAGTGCTGGGATTTGCTGCGCCAGCGGCGGGCGAAGGCGAAGGCCGGCGAAAATCCCAACGAGGCGGATGCCCGGCCCGTCAATGAGGTGGAAGGCTACGTGCAGTAAGGAGTGCGGTAGCTACTGTTCCTGGCCGCTGTGCAGTCCGTCGTCACTGCTGTCTGCGGAAGCCGCGTCACCGGTGTCGTCGGACAGGTCCATGTTGCCGCGGGCTTCCTCCATGGTGGGCCCGCCGGATGGGACGTTGTAGCGCTCCGGGCGGATGCCGTGCGACTGTTCCTCGATGAGCGCCTGCTCTTCGCTGAACCGGATGGCGTTGGCGTCATCCCCTGCGTCGCCAGGACCGTCGTCGCGAATCTTCGACGGGTCCGGAACGATAAAGCCGTCTGCCTTGCTGCTGTGTTCACTCACTGAACTCATCCCTTCCGAATAGTGCCTCGTTATGTATCGTAAGCCTACTTGCTATTTCCGGGGCCAGAAAATGTGAGGGTAGGCTGGTCGCCGCAAACCTCCAAAAACCGAGATTTCGGCCTCAATTCAGGTGTAATCCCCGTCATAGTCGGTCACGACACACAATGTTTACCGAACAAAGTCGCCAGATTCCCCCAGTACTTGGCAAACTACTGGGGGAACAATCGCTCTGTAAGGGGAACCATGCGCAAGACTGCCGCCGAAAACACCAACATCCGCCTTAAGGCCGTGCTGGACGTTCTGGCAGAGGGGGTGTTGTCCGGTGAGTCGCAGAACGCCGGCGCCGTGCTGGCTGAAGCGCTCGTTCGGGTTCCGCTGAACGCCTACGAAGCTGAACTTCTCAGCGGTGGCATTCCGCGTGGCCACAAATCGCTGACCACCGCCACGGCCAAGCTGGTCAAGGCCGGCTGGCTGGTTAAGGGACGCTCCGGCTGGACCATCACCGAGGACGGACAGCGGGCAACAGTCGCTTTCCCGGACGCGGCCAGCTTCTCGGCTGCGCTCGACGCCGGTACTCCGGTCCCTGCCGGCACGCCCCTTCCGGTGGCCGCACCTGCCAAGCCTGCAGCCAAGAAGGCGCCCGCTAAGGCCGCCGCCGCAAAGGCCGAGAAGGCTCCGTCCAAGGCAGCGAAGGTTGTCGACAAGGCGGCCAAGCTGATCGAGGATGCCGTCGCTCCGGTGGCCAAGGCTGTCCGGAAGAAGGCAGAGGCTGACGCCGAAGCGCAGGCTCCCGCCGTCGAAAACTCCGTGGAGACCATCGACCAGCCCGCCGCCGTGGCCGTGGCCGGCGACTTCAACACCCTGCTGGGCGCCCCGGAGAACTGGGCGCCGCAGTATGACGAAGCACAGATGAAGCTGGACGAGCTGGACCAGCTGTGGAAGCTCTCGGCTGAAATCCCGGCGGGCTACTACACCTTCAAGATCGCACTCAACCGTTCCTGGGATGAGAACTACGGCGCGTTCGGCGCGTTCGATGGTGCCAACCACGAACTGCACCACTCCGGCGGCCAGCTCACCATCCGCTACAACCACCGGACCCGGGACATCACCGTCAACTGACTCCATCGGCCAAAGCCCCGCCGCAGCACCACGCTGCCGCGGGGCTTCGCTGTTCGCAAGCCTGTCGAGCACGGAGCCGCCGGTCCCTGTGCCGTTGGTCGAGCCTGTCGAGACCGAGGCCGCCGGCGCTACATTGGTTCCATGACTGACTCGAAGGCAGCAGACCCGGACAGTGTCCGCCTCACCGCACGCGTCACGGGAATGGTCCAAGGTGTCGGCTTCCGCTACTGGACCGCGCGCAAGGCCGACGAGCTGGGGCTGACCGGTTCGGTCAGGAACGACGACGACGGTTCGGTCGCCGTCGTCGCGGAGGGTCCGCAGCCGGACATCGTCGAATTCAGGCGTTGGCTGGGCTCATCCCAGGCGCCGGGCAGGGTTGCCCACGTCGATGAGAAAGTCTCCCCGGCTAAGGGCGGATTCAGGAGCTTCCAGGTCGTCGGCTGAGTTCACTCTTGGTTGAGTTCACCAGGGCTAAGACCCAGGAAGGCCCCGAGTTCCTCGAGCGCGAACGGGCGTGAGGGCATGTAGTTGGTGAGCTCGGGGGAGCGGACGATCACGGCCCGCCATTGACCACGGGACACGGCAACGTTGATCCGGTTGCGGTTGAGCAGGAACTCGGCCCCGCGGGGTGCCTCGGCAATGGCAGAGCACGCCATGGACACGAGCACCACGGGAGCCTCCTGCCCTTGGAACTTGTCCACGGTCCCTACCCGGGCGTCCGGCAGGCCCTCATGATCCAAGGCATGACGGATGGTCTGCACTTGGGCGTTGTACGCAGCCACCACCAAGATGTCCTTGGCTTCCAGCCGCCGGATCGGCTCGTCCTTGCCCGGCGTCCACTTGAGCCCGATATGCTCCCGTGCCAGTCCGACGATCGCGGCAGCCTCTTCCGCTGAACTCGTGGTGTTCCCGGCATGCGGCACCAGGATGGTTTCAACGCCCGGCGGCACCCCGTCGAGATGGCGCAGGGACGCCGCCGGCGCGGACTCCAGCCTGCCGTCGTAGCTGAGCACCGACACCTTGCGGCACAGCTCCGGATGCATCCGCCAGGAATCGGCGAGGAAGTAGCCCAGCTCGGCAGGCATCGTGGCATGGCCGGCCGACAGCCAGCCCAGCGCCGACTCGTCGACCGGCTCCGGATGGGAGCCCTGGGTGACCTGCGGAAGCTGCTGCGGGTCGCCGAGCAGCAGAAGCCGCTTCGCGGACCGGGCCACAGCCAGGGTGTTGGCCAGCGAATACTGCCCGGCCTCGTCAATGACCAGCAGATCCACTGACCCTGGCCGCACGCATTTGCCCGTCATGGTCCAAGCGGTTCCGCCAACCAGGCAACCGCCGTCGGCGTCCAGAAGCCTCGCAATGTCCTCGTCGGCGACGCAGGTCCACGGAACGTCGTGCGGTTGGGCCAGTCTTTTGGCAACGACTGCAGGATCCACCCCGGCCTTCGAAATCGCCGTGCAGAGCATGTTCTCGACGACGGCGTGGGACTGGGCGACTACGCCCACCTTCCATCCAGCTGCCACGAGCCGGGCAATGACGTGGGAGCCGACAAACGTCTTGCCGGTCCCCGGAGGTCCCTGAACAGCGAGATACGACCGATTCAGGTGCTTCAGCGCCTGGACAATGGCTGAAACGTAGTCGGCGTGGCCGTCTTCATCATTGCGGACGGCCGGCAGATGCGGGAGGGTGGCCAGCCTCGGTGCTGTGCGCCGCAGGATGTCCACGCCCGGATGCCTGGGAAGTTCGGGCAGCGTGGACCCGACAAGCTGCGCGAGCTCTGCCAGGGCTGCCTCGATGCTGACGGTGGGAATGGGACGGTCGTCCGTCAGCGCCATAGGCAGCTGGAAGTACGGCGGCACCTTGCCCGTGGACTTTTCGGTGATGGTGATGACGGTCCGCCCGGGCTGACCAGGATGGTCCTCAACAGACTCCACGAGCGTGCCGAAGATGCCGTCGCGGGAGGGCGGCATGGCGGCTTCATGGAGTGCTGTTGCCGCGCCTGCCGACTGGCCGGCCGCCGCACGCCTCGGTGTACGCCCGCCGTCGACCTCGCCCAGACCGTCGGGCAGGGGGTCCTCGAACATCCGGAACCACGTGGAGCCGGGCTTGAATTCCGAGCCCTCGCTCATGATCCCGGTGAGCCGCAAAGTGCGGGACTCCGTCCGGGCCCGGGAGGTGGGCGGCGCCCAGTCCGAGACCACCTCGGCCGCTTCCACGATGAAGACGTTGCGATGGTCCCGCCACCTGTCGACCTCGGATTCGAGGCGGTCGAAGTGCTCCCACCAGAACTGCTTGCGCTCCCGCCGGTGATAGCCGGTGGCCGCCGCGACCATGGCCACGGCCTGCTCGTCCGGCCGCAGCTCGCGGTGCTCCGGAATGGCGTCCAGGAAGGCGCGCAGGCTTGCTTCCTCCGGCGAAGGTTCCGCGTCCGGCACTGCATCCGGCGGCGTTCGGGAGTCGGCCGCCGTCCCCGGACCGGCAGTAGAGGTCCCCACACTGGCCGTCTCCACACTGGCCGTCTCCACACTGCGAATCCCCGCGCCAGCGTCCGCCATGACAGCCTCGCCAGGAGCGGCAGGCGCACCGCCACTCAGCTGCAGCAGCCAGTCCCGCAGGCGAAGCGTGGAAAGGCAGTCGTACTGGTTGTAGTCGGAGATGGAGGCCAGGATGGCGGCAGCCTCAGCGTGCGTCTCGGGGCCGGCGTCGCGCGCCTCGCAGTAGGCGGCGTAGGCCACCACGGAAGCGCCGGCGTCCTTGACGTCCCCGGAGCGGAGGTTGTCTCCCATGTACAGGGGCTCGAGCTTCTTGATGGAGTACGAGGCCTCGGAAATCCGGAGTGAATGCCGGACTGTGGCATAAAGGTCCACGAGGAGCCCGTCCCGCAGCCACGAATCCACCACATCCTCGCCGGCAACGTGGTTCAGCGACAGGTTGCGCAGGGCAGTCTTTTCGTAGGGCGCGTAGTGGTATACGTGCATGTCCGGATACTGTGCGCGGCGCTCCTCCACGTAGGCGAGGAAGTCCAGGAACGCCTGCCGTTCGCCGGCTCGGGAGTGAGCCCAGAAGGGGCGGAAGACCGGCTGCTGGCCCGGCGAATCAGTCGGCCGCGGGGCCTCAACCACGCCGAAGAGGTACTCCAGGCCCCACTGGCCTGTGGGATCCTGCCAGAGCGGGTCGCCCTCGAAGTCGAAGAAGATGTCGCCGTCACTCGGGGCGGGAAGGCCGGCCAGCGCGTTGTCCGCCAGCACCTTGTACGCGACGGTGTGCGGCTGGCCCTCCTTCACGAAAGAACGTGAGCCGTCGGCTGCCTCGAGCCCGGTCTGCATTCTGGCCTGGTCACGCAGGCGCCGCCGCGAACCCGTGGCCAGGTGCAGCGGCAGGTCGGCGAGGGCGTCGATGGTAGTGATGCCATCCGCGACAAGCTTCTTCCGCTGGACGGAGGTCATGCCTGCCACCATCAGCAGGTCCCGGTGCCCTGCCACCTGCTCGGCGCAGTAGTCGCACCGGCCGCAGTAACTGACACCGGGCTGCTGCCAGGCCACGGGGGCCTCCCCGTGACGGTGCGCCGCAGTGAGCCGACGGAAGCGCGCCCGGCGCTCCCGGTAGACCGGCAGCAGATCGTCCAGTGAGTGCGAGCTGTGTTCCATGTTTCCGAGCACCAGGGTGACGCGCGGGGCAGGTACCAGCCCGAGACCGATCAGCTGGTCGCCGTAGGCGGCGAGCTGCAGCAGCGCCCCTACCTTGGCATGGCGTGCCAGCTTGCTGTCCCAGACCGCGTACCGCAGCGTACCGCGCTCTCCGCTGGGCAGGTCAGAACCAGACAGGTCCAATTCCTCGCGCACGATTTCCTCACGTACAAGGAAGTCCGCGTAGCCGAGGAACTCGCCGTCGAAGAAGGTGGCCTGGAACACGACGTCGGCCCCGGCGCGGAGCACAGCGGCCGTTTCGCGCGCCTTGTCCGCCAGGTCGGCCCGGTCCGGAGTTCCACGTTCTATGCAGTAGACCCCGGTCCCACGCGAGGCATCCCACAGGCCGTGGCGGTCGATGAGTGAAGCAAGCACCTTATGTTCGTGGACGTCGCCGAGTTTGCCCGCCCGTCCCTGCATCTCATCGGCTGGGAAGTCGGCTTTGGGGGAGCGGCCCAGCTTCTCGTCCAGGATCCGGAGCGTGCGGTACTCGCATTCGCTGGCGGCCACGAGGTCGCTGGCTGAAAACACCAGATCAGCCGGTGCTCCCGGCGTGGTTGGGTCGAGCAGGAACATGGGGCCTCCCCATTGGCAGCCTCGCTCCGGGACGGTTCCCGGTGCGCTGATTTGAATCTAGCAAGAGGCTATGACAATCAAGCCGCACCGGCCCGGGACTGCGCCAATGAGGGACCCTACATGCCTGCGCAGGTTAGGTGACGGGCTGCTTGCCGTTGTGGGAGTAGGTGAGGCAGTCGGCGTTGTCCGGGCCGGGGCCAACGTGGACTTCCGATGCGTTGCACATCAGGTGGTCGTTGTGGACGCATTCGGCCCGCTGGCATGCTCCGACGCCGGCAAGGACTTTCGGAAGGCCGCCGTGCGTGCCCGTGTCAATGAAGGTGGCGCACGAAGCATGGTCTGTGGTGCCGCCAACTGTGATGGCCTCGGCGTTACATTCAGAGTGGTCGTTGAAGGAGCAATTGGTGACGCTGCAATCGGCTACATGCGTGCTCATGGGATTCCTCCACGTTCCGGACGCCCTGGCTGGGCGACTCGCTGTTCCCAACGTAGGCCCGATGGGCCGGATCAAAAAGACCCAATTGTGTTGCGTAATTATCGTAATTGCAGGAGTCGCCCGGCATGGCTTAGCACCAGCCCCATGGACCCCTTGCGGGCACCGTTCTAGACTGGCAGGACCCTCCACCATTAAGGCACGACGGCGTCGTCCGGCCTTTCAAGGGAATGCCCTGGAGGGCGCATCACATCACTCAGGAATTCACCGCCGACCCTTCATGGGGAAGGGTCCGTGACGCCAGGAGGAAAGAGATGGAAGGGAACAAAGCCGTTGCCTACAAGGGGCCCGGCAAGGTGGAAGTCATCGATATCGACTACCCCACTTTTGAACTCAAGGACGGGCCGGGCGTAAATCCGGCCAACGTGGGGCGCCAGGTTCCCCACGGCGCAATCATCAAAACAGTGGCCACCAACATCTGCGGTTCGGACCAGCATATGGTCCGCGGCCGGACCACGGCGCCACCGGACCTGGTGCTGGGCCACGAAATTACCGGTGAAGTGGTGGAAGTCGGGCCCGGCGTCGAATTCATCAAGGTCGGGGACATCTGCTCGGTGCCGTTCAATATTTCCTGCGGCCGGTGCCGGAACTGCAAGGAGCGCAAGACCGGCATCTGCCTCAACGTGAACCCGGACCGGCCGGGCAGTGCCTACGGCTATGTGGACATGGGCGGCTGGGTGGGCGGCCAGGCCAACTATGTCCTGGTGCCGTACGCAGACTGGAACCTGCTCAAGTTCCCGGACAAGGACAAGGCCATGGAGAAGATCCTGGACCTCGCCATGCTCTCGGACATCTTCCCCACGGGCTATCACGGCGCCGTATCGGCGGGAGTCGGCGTCGGCTCAACGGTTTACGTCGCGGGGGCGGGTCCTGTTGGACTGGCAGCGGCGACGAGCGCGCATCTGCTGGGTGCCGCCGTCGTAATTGTGGGTGACATGAACAGTGACCGTCTGGCGCAGGCCCGCAGCTTCGGCTGCGAAACCGTGGACCTGACTAAGGGCGGCCCGGCGGAGCAGATCGAGCAGATCCTGGGGGTCCCCGAGGTGGACTGCGCCGTGGACGCTGTGGGGTTTGAGGCGAAAGGCCATGGCGAGGGTGCCAAGGAGGCGCCGGCCACGGTGCTGAACTCGCTGATGGAGATCACTGCCGCGGGCGGTGCGCTGGGCATTCCGGGACTGTATGTCACAGGTGACCCGGGCGGCATCGACGAGGCCGCCAAGAAGGGATCGCTGAGCCTGAATCTCGGAACGGGCTGGGCGAAGTCGCTGAGCTTCACTACAGGACAGTGTCCGGTGATGAAGTACAACCGGCAGCTGATGATGGCCATCCTCAATGACCGCGTGCAGATCGCCAAGAACGTCAACGCGAAGCCGATCCTGCTGGAGGACGCACCGCAGGGGTACGCCGAGTTCGACGCCGGTGCCGCCACCAAGTACGTCCTGAACCCGAACGGATACCTCAGCTGACACAGGGGCAGCGATGCGGGCCGCATGCAGTTTTCCACTTAAGGGTTGGGCTGCACGCGGCCCCCATTGCCGTCGTCGTAGAGTAGGGCCAGACTCGTGGAACGACCGACCCAGCCGCAGGAGGATCCATGAACAGCCAGCCTGACGAGACACCGCTCGAAGTCCCGGAAGCCGACGCGTTTGAGCAGCGCCAGCCGGCGGGCGGGGAATCCGGGGAGGAGGAACAGCGGCCGCTGCCCGAGGACGTTCCCGAGGCGGACGCACTGGAGCAGCGGACCCCGCTGCGGTCCAATGGGCCGCCCACGGCGCCAGACCTCTCCGCCGAGGAGGCGGCCGAGGCCGACGCCATTGAGCAGGCCGCGGGCATGCCTGGCGGCGACGAGGACGACTACCCGTTCGCGGGGGAAGTGGAGCCGGAGTAAAGGCGAGGGGCCGAGCGCCGGGGCTGCGACCGGCTTAGGACGTCCGGCTATTTGCCACCGGCCGCCGCTCCTGCGGCAACAGTGCCGCCGCACTGGGCGAGGACTGAGGCCATGGCGGTGCGTTCGGCCTGGGTCACCCACAGCTTGTACTTCGCCTTGACTGAGATCTGCCGCGCGACATACGGGCAGCGGTAGGCGCGGCTGCCGGGCAGCCAGGTGGCGGCGTCGCCGTCGGACTTCTGCTGGTTGGCGGGGCCGGAAGCGGCGAGCAGGTTGAGGGGGTCGTTGGCGAAGGCGGTCCGCTGTACCTTGCTGAGCCGCTGGGCGCCCTTTTGCCACGCGTCACTAAGGGCGACCACGTGGTCGATCTGGACCGCGCTGCTGGTTTTGCTGCCGCGGGTGAAGGCGATGCTGGTGGCCGTATACGGATCCGCGAGCGTGCCGGTCAGGACGATGCAGTTCTTCGTTCCCGGCTTGAAGGTTGTCTTGGTGAGGTCCCGGGCCAGGATGTCGTTGCGGGTGTCGCAGCCGTTGTGGTCCGTGTCTGACCAGGCTGGCCCAAACTGCTCCCGGTCGTAGCCGGTTTTCGGGGCGCGGCCTTTAACGGGCAGGGTGGCGAGGAGGTCGGCTGCCTTGACGGCGTACCCGGGTGCGTTCGCGGCTGACCCGCCGGGAACAGCGTCCGACGTCGGCTGCCGGGTTGCGCTGATAACCCCGCCGCAGGCGGTGGTGGCCAGGATGACGGCGGCAAGGGCGCCGGCTGCAAACCAGTTCCTTCTGCGGGGTGGTGCGTGGTGCAAGGCGGTTTACTCCCGTAGCGCTGGTTGTCGATTCAACGATCGATCGTACTGGCCGGCGGGACGGAGCCGGCGGTGCCACGCGGATGACGTACTTAAACGCAGGGAGCCCTTAACGCAGAGAGCCCCGCACTGCCTGATGGCTTTGCGGGGCTTCTCCTAGCGGCAGGACCACCCCGGATGGGGGATACGCGGTGGGCCTGCTTCTAGGCTAGAGAAGTTTCCTGAAAATTGGCTAGGAATGTGTGCCCTTCCCGGTTGGTTGGCTTGCCCCGCTCGTATGCCCTCCGATGAAGCTACTCGACCTTGACTTCACCGCCGGGCTAAACCAGTGTTGAAATCGCACTGACCAGCAGGTTTTTCCTATTAAGGAGATGCGCCATGACTCTTCCCGCAGGCCTGACCCCCGGCGTTTGGACACTCGACATGTCCCACAGTGAGATCGGCTTCAGCGTACGGCACGCCGGGATCAGCAAGGTCCGCGGGCGGTTCCGGGAAGCAACGGGCGAAGCCCACGTGCGGGACTCGCTGGCCGATTCCTCGCTGCATGCCACCGTCAGTACCGCAAGCTTCGATTCCGGCGACGCCAACCGTGACGCGCACGTGAAGGGGGAGGATTTCTTCGACGTCGCCAAGTACCCGGAGATGACCTTCAAGGGCACGCACATCGACGGCGACGGCGAGGACTACACGCTGACGGGCGACCTCACCATCAAGGGCATCACCAAGCCGGTTGAGCTGGAGGTCGAGTTCACCGGCATCGCCGTCGACCCCTTCGGTGCCACCCGCGCAGGCTTCTCGGCCGAGGCCGACATTAGCCGCAAGGAGTTCGGCCTGACCTGGAACGCCGCGCTGGAAGCCGGCGGCCTCCTGGTCAGCGACAAGGTGAAGATCAACCTCGAGGCCGCCCTGGTGAAGCAGCAGTAGGACTTCGATCCGTCGGGGCTGACATCCTCCGCGTGCTCGGTCGCGTGGACGCCCGCTGAGCGGACATGACGCTCCCGGATGGGCCCACGCCGTCAGGGTTCCCTGGCCGAGCTTGCGAGGTTAGGGAGACAGTGGGGACTAGGAAAGCCGGGCAATGCTGCGGCGGACTGGGCGTGATGCCGTGCCGTCCGAGAAGAGCTCGGGCGACGATGCCTGGATGCGCTTGACGTCCTCGAAGACGCCGCGCAGGTGGACCCGCAGGGAGCTGTCCGCTTCGGGGCGGTTGTTGGCCTCGAGCGCGTCCACCACGGCGGTGTGCTGCTCAATCAGCGTCGACACGGGCCGTGTGTCGATCAGGCTGAGCCGCCGGGCGCGGTCCAGGTGGGCCTTGGCGGAGTTGACCGCTGTCCAGGCCGACTCGTGTCCCGCCAGGCGGAGGAGCTCGCGGTGGAAGTCCTCGTCGAGCCGGAAGAACTCCTCGACGTCCCCGGCGGATTCCGCGTCCCGCTGGGCAGCCAAAATCTCCCGCAGCCCGGCGAGCCCCGCGGCGTCAACGACGGCATCCTTCAGGGAGGCGCACTCGATGGCCTCGCGCACAAACTGGGCCTCGGCGACCCGGCCCAGGTCCACGAGTGAGACGAACGAGCCGATCTGCGGGAAGACCTGCACCAGCCCTTCTTCGCGCAGCAGGATGAGGCTTTCGCGCACGGGCGTCCGGCTGACACCGAGTTCCTGGGCGAGCTCGTTCTCGGACAGCGGCTCACCGGGGGGGAGCTGCAGGGAGATGATGCGACGCCGGAGCGTATCCAGTGTCTGGTCCCGCACGGAAAGCCGCGGAGACTGCCCTTTTTCGGGTTTGCCGGTTGCCATGCATCCAGTGTAGCCATCGTTGACAAACTAGAATGGTAGTGCTTGTATGGTAGTCAGTAAGCGGCCGCAGGACAGCTCTCCTGTCCTCCAAACCGGCCACATCCAGGCAGAACTCTCCACCTCCCCTTCTTCATCGCCTGCAAAGGAGCAACTGATGACCGAGAGCATCGCACCGCCCACCGCCAAGACCGAAACGAGGACCACTAAGGACCTCGCAAAGGTCGCGGTCTCCGGCTGGCTGGGAACGGCCATGGAATTCATGGATTTCCAGCTCTACTCGCTGGCCGCGGCCATCGTCTTCAACAAGATCTTCTTCCCCGACGTCAGCCCGGTCATCGGCCTCATCGCAGCGATGGCAACCTACGGCGTCGGCTACGTGGCCCGCCTGGTCGGTGCCGTCTACTTCGGCCGCATGGGCGACAGGATCGGCCGCAAGAAGGTCCTCTTTATCACCATCGCGCTGATGGGTGCGTCCACCACGCTCATCGGTGTCCTGCCCACCTACGCCATGGTCGGGATCTGGGCCCCCATCCTCCTCGTGGCATTGCGACTGATCCAGGGCTTCGGTGCAGGCGCGGAAATCGCCGGCGCCACCGTGATGCTGGCGGAATACGCCCCGGCCCGCCGCCGCGGCCTGATTTCCTCGCTCGTCTGCCTCGGCACCAACTCCGGCACCCTCGCCGCCTCCGCGCTCTGGGCCATCCTGGTGGCGGTACTCTCCGAGGATCAGCTGCTGACGTGGGGCTGGCGCCTGCCGTTCCTGGCGAGTTTCCTGCTGATGATCTTCGCCGTCTGGATCCGCCGCTCCCTCAAGGAGAGCCCCGTCTTCGAACAGCGTGAGGACGTCGTCGACGGCGTCGCACTAGCCAAGCGCGACCTCGCCGCTGAAGCAACCACGTCCGCTGCAAACGAAGCAGTCCAGCCCAAGCACAAGACCCAGTCCACCAGCACGATCGAAGCCGCGCTGCACCAGCGCAAGGGCAAGTCCTTCCTGATCGCCCTCGGCCTTCGCTTCGGACAGGCCGGCAACTCCGGCCTCATCCAGACCTTCCTCATCGGCTACCTGGCTACGGTCCTGCTCATGAACAAGTCCGTTGGCACCACGGCCATCATGATCGGCTCGATCATCGGCTTCGCCACCATCCCGCTGATCGGCATCCTGGGCGACCGCTTCGGCCGCCGGCCCCTGTACATCATCCTGAGCGCCATCACCGCCGTCTTCGCAATTCCCATGATGCTCATGGTCACCAGCGGCAACCCCACTCTCGTCACCATCGCCATCGTGGCCGGCCTGAACCTGGGTGTGCTGAGCCTCTTCTCGATGGAGAGCGTCACCATGGCCGAGTTCTTCGGAGCCCGCACCCGCTTCACCCAGCTCGCCCTGGCCAAGGAAATCGGCGGCATCCTCGCCACGGCCATCGGCCCGCTCCTCGCCGCCACGCTGACCGCCGTCACCGGACACTGGTGGCCGCTGGCCGCCATGCTCATCGGCTACTCGCTGATCACGCTGGTCTCTGCGGTTGTCGGCCCCGAGGTGCGCGGCCGCGACCTGGTCCGCTTGGAAGACGCCGCGTGAAAGCAGTAGTCGTCCACGGCGCCAACGACCTCCGCATCGATGAACGCCCCGAGCCCGTCGCCGGTCCGGGGGAGGTTGTCCTCGACGTCGAATGGGGCGGGATCTGCGGCTCCGACCTTTCCTACTGGCGCCACGGCGTCTCCGGGACCGCGCAGCTGAAGTCCCCGCTCGTCCTCGGCCACGAGGTGGCCGGCCGGATCGCCCAGCTGGGCGACGGCGTCGAAAACCTCGACGTCGGCCAGCCGGTCACCGTCCACCCCGCGGAACTCGTGGGGGACGGGATCATGCCGGAGCGGCTCAGCGGGCGGACCAACCTGTACCCCCAGATCCGGTACTTCGGATCGGCAGCCTTCGATCCGCACACGGATGGCGGTTTCAGCGAACGGAAGCTGGTCCGCGCGTCGCAGATCCGTCCGCTTCCCGACGGCGTGGACACCCTTCGCGGGGCACTTGCTGAACCGCTCGCCGTCGCACTTCACGCGGTGGGCCGGACGGGTTCGCTGGCCGGCCGCGACGTGCTGGTCAACGGCGCCGGGCCGATCGGATCCCTGGTGATCGCGGCCGCCAAGTACGCCGGCGCACGGACCGTCATCGCCACGGACATCAACGACGCCTCACTCCGGACCGCCAAGGCCATGGGCGCGGACGAGGTCCGCAACCTATTTGACGGAGCAACGCTGCCGGAGGACGTGGAGCTCGTGTTCGAGGCGACCGGGATCCCCGCCGTGCTGGGCGGCATCCTCCGCGCCACCGCCCGGGGAGGCACCATCGTCCAGGTGGGCAACCTGCCCGGTGCCCCCGCCCCGGCCGCACTCGGGGACCTCGTGACAAGGGAAATCACGTGGATCGGCTCCTACCGGTTCGCGGACGAGATCACCGACGCGCTCAAGGCGATGTCCGAAGGCCTGGACGTTTCACCGGTCATCACCCACAAGTTCGGCATCGACCAGGCCGCGGAGGCGATGCGGGTCTCCGCGGACCCGGCCGCCGGCAGCAGCAAGGTCATGCTCCGGCTCTCCTGACCCAACTAAGTAGCAGCAGATGGCGTTCTGAGGGCTCAAAACGCCATCTGCTGCGACCTACTTGCAATACCCGACACACAAAAGGACCCCACCAGTGAAGATCACCGACGCACGCGTAGTGGTTTCGTCGCCAGGACGGAATTACGTCACGCTCGTTATCGAAACCGAGGACGGGATTACCGGCATCGGCGACGCCACCCTCAACGGACGTGAACTGGCCGTGGCGTCCTACCTGTCCGAGCACCTCTGCCCGCTGCTGATCGGCCGCGATGCCCGCCGCATCGAGGACACGTGGCAGTACTTCTACAAGGGTGCCTACTGGCGCCGCGGCCCGGTGACCATGACCGCGATCGCTGCGATCGACGTCGCACTTTGGGACATCAAGGGCAAGGCCGCCGGCATGCCGGTGTACGAGCTGCTGGGCGGCGCCGCCCGCGAGGGCGTCATGGTCTACGGCCACGCCAGCGGTTCCGCGCTGGAGGACCTCAGTGCTGACTTCCAGCACCACCTGGACCTCGGCTACAAGGCCATCCGCGCGCAGGCCGCGGTGCCGGGGCTGGAGAAGACCTACGGGATCGCGCCGGTCGACGGCAAAACCTACGAGCCGGCCAGCGGCAACATCCCGCAGGAGGACCTGTGGGAAACGACGGCGTACCTGGACTTCGCGCCGAAGATGATGGCGCACGTGCGGGAACAGTTCGGCTACGGCGTGCACGTCCTGCACGACGTCCACCACCGGCTGACCCCGATCGAAGCCGGCCGGCTGGGTGCCTCGCTGGAACCGTTCCGCCCGTTCTGGATCGAGGACCCGACGCCGGCCGAGGACCAGTCCGCGTTCCGCCTGATCCGCCAGCACACCACCACGCCGATCGCCGTCGGCGAGGTGTTCAACTCGATCTGGGACTGCCAGCAGCTCATCACCGAACGCCTGATCGACTACATCCGCACCTCGGTCTCGCACGCCGGCGGCATCACGCACCTGCGCCGCATCTTCTCCCTGGCGGACCTGTACGGCGTCCGGTCCGGCTCGCACGGCGCGGGCGACCTCTCCCCGGTGTCCTTCGCCGCAGCGCTGCACGTGGACATGAGCATCCCCAACTTCGGGGTCCAGGAATACATGGGCCACCGCGACCCCGCGAACGAGGTGTTCAAGACGTCCTACACCTTCGCGGACGGCTACATGCACCCCGGCGACGCACCGGGCCTCGGCGTCGAGTTCAACGAGGAGGCAGCTGCCGCGTTCCCGTTCGACCCCAAGTACCTGCCCATCAACCGCCGGCTCGACGGGTCGGTGCATGACTGGTGAGTAATCCCACAGAAGCACAGCCGTTCGGCGTCGTCGCGATGGGGGAGATCCTCCTCGAGGTGGCCACCGACGTCCCGTTCGGGCACGGTGTTCCGGCACAGCTCGGCATCTCCGGCGACGCCCTGAACGTCGCGGCGGCTGCCGCCGCGGCCGGTGCCCGCACTGCGCTGCTGGCAGTACTGCCCGACGACGACCTCGGCCAGGCGGTCGCCGCCCGGATCGCTGAACTCGGCATTTCCACCGAGCTCCTGAAGTTCCGTCCCGGCCAGCAGGGCGTCTACCTGGTGCACTGCGACCCGGACGGGCAGCGCGAGTTCTCCTACGCGCGCAGCGGCAGCGTCGGCTCCACGCTGGGGCCCGACGACGTCGATCCGGAGGTGTTTGCCGCGGCCGGCGCCGTGATCGCCGGCGGCATCGCCTGCGCCATCTCGGCTTCCTCCCGCGCCGCCGTCTTCAAGGCCGCCGAGGTTGCCAGCCGCTTCGTCCTCGATCCCAACTACCGCCCGCGGCTCACCTCCGCGGAGGACGCGACGGCGGCTCTCGCCGAACTGGCGCCGAAGGCCTTCCTGGTGACGCCCTCCTTCCCGGGGGAGACGTCGGCCCTGCTGGGCACGTCCTCGCCGCAGGAGGCAGCCGCGAAGCTGCGCTCGCTGGGCACGGCCAACGTCGCCGTTACGTGCGGGGCGAAGGGAATCCAGCTGGAGAGCGACATCGACTCGGCCTGGATCGAAGCCATTCCCGCACCTGCCGTGGTGGACCAGACCGGAGCGGGTGACGCCTTCGTGGGCACGCTGGCTGCGCGGCTGGTGCTCGGCGATAGCCTCCCCGAAGCTGTCCGGTACGGGGCAGCGGCGGCGTCCCTCGTGGTGGGCGGGAAGGGCGGCACCGGCTTCATTCCGAGCTTCGAGCAGACCCGCGCCCACGCCCTGGGGACACAGACCCTCGGGACACCCGAAGGAGAGCTGTCATCGCACGCCTGAGCAGTGCCAATTTGAGCAGTGCCAACGTTGGAGCGGCAGCGGAGTTCCCGGGCGCCGCGCTGCGGGCCAACGGCCTGAAGCCCGGCATCGTGCACCTGGGCCTCGGCGCCTTCGCCCGCGCCCACACCGCCGTCTTCACCGAGAACGCCATGCTGGCCAACGGAGAAACCGGCTGGGGGATCACCGGCGTGACCCAGCGCTCGGACACCGTGGCCCGGCAGCTCGCTCCACAGGACGGACTCTTCACCGTGGCCGAACGGGGCGAGGGCGCGGCACCGCTCCGGGTGGTTTCGAGCGTCGTGAACGCCATCTCCGGACGGGACAACCCGGCCGCCGTCGTGGACAGGATCGCCGCGCCGCAGACGCTGGTGGTCACGCTGACCATCACCGAGAAGGGCTACCGGATCGACCCACAAACGGGATCCCTGAACCTGGAGGATGCGGAGGTCCGGGCGGACCTCGATGCCCGTGCGCCGCTCACGGCCATCGGCCAGATCGCCCGGGGCCTGCAGCAGCGTGCGCGCACCGGTGCCGGTCCGCTGACGGTGGTCTCATGCGACAACCTTCCCGGCAACGGCGAACTGACGGGCAAGCTGGTGAACGCCTTCGCCGCCGCACTGCCGCCCGAGGAGTCGGAACCGCTGCAGGCCTTCCTGAACGCCTACGTCACGTTCCCCAGCACCATGGTGGACCGGATGGTGCCGGCCACGACGGCGGATGACCTGGACGCCGTCGAACATGAACTGGGACTCCGGGACGAGGCAGCCGTGGTGGCCGAGCCGTTCATGCAGTGGGTCATCGAGGACAACTTCGCCGCGGGCCGCCCGCGGTGGGAGGATGCCGGAGCGCTGTTCAGCACCGACGTCGCGGCCTGGGAGGCGGCGAAGCTGCGGCTGCTGAACGCGAGTCACTCGCTGCTGGCCTATCTTGGCCTCGCAGCCGGCAGGGAGACCATCAGCGACGCCGTGGCCGAGGGAGCGTTCTTCACTGCCGCCCGGCGCATGATGACCGAGGACGTCCTGCCCACCATCACGCTCCCCGAGGGGCTCGACGCGGACGAGTACTGCGCCCAGGTGCTGACCCGGTTCGCCAACCCAGCCCTGGGCCACACCACGGCCAAGGTGGGCAGCGACGGTTCGCAGAAGATCGGCCTGCGCCTGCTCAGCACCGTCCGCGGAAACCTCGACGGCGGCCGCGAACCCCGGTGGGCGGCGCTCGCCGTCGCTGCCTGGATGAGGCACGTGGCCACCACGCCCGTGGACGAGCTAAACGATCCGCTGGCCGCCGAACTCCACGCCGCCCTGCCGGCGTCGCGGACCGCGGCTGACGTAGTTCCCGCGCTGCTGGGCTGCCGCAGCATTTTCGACGCCGAACTGGCCCGGCATCAGGGGTTCGCGGACCTCCTCATGCACTGGTACAGCATCATCGACACGCACGGGCTCGAAGGCCTGAGAAAAGAGATCAACCATGGCTGACGCCACCAGCGTTCTGAACGTCTCCCCGGTCATCCCCGTGGTGACCATCGAGGACCCGCAGCACGCGGTTCCGGTTGCCCGGGCCCTGGCCGACGGCGGCGTCCGGATCATCGAGCTGACCCTGCGGACTGACACGGCGCTCACCTCGCTGAAGGCCATCGCCAACGAGGTGCCGGACATCCTCGTGGGCGCCGGCACGATCCTCACTCCCGGCCAGGCCGACGCCGCCGTGGCCGCCGGCGCGCAGTTCCTGGTCAGCCCCGGCGTGACCCCGTCCCTGCTGGCCCACATGCTCTCCCTGGAGGTGCCGCTGCTTCCGGGCGTGGCCACGGTGGGCGAGATGATGGCTGTGCTGGAGCGCGGGCTGGACACCATGAAGTTCTTCCCGGCTGGTCCTGCCGGTGGACCGTCGTACGTGGCGGCGATCGGGGCACCCGTCCCTCATGTGACGTTCTGCCCGACCGGCGGCATCAGCCTGGCCACGGCGCCGGACTACCTCAAACTGGCGAACGTCAGCTGCGTCGGAGGAAGCTGGCTGACGCCGCGCGCCGCCGTCGAAAGCGGGGACTGGCAGCAGATCACCGAACTGGCCCGGGAAGCGGCAGCCCTGGGCCGATGAAAGTTGCCCGGGATCTACTTGACCGTAGATCTGCCTCCGGGACGCGCGTAGAGTCGGGAAAGACCGGTCCTAAGACCCGGTCGCAGCCTGAACAGACGCACAACCTAAGGAGTTCATCATGAACTTGGGCAACATGATCAGGAATGCCGCAGGACGTATTTCCGGACGGACCACGCACGGAACAACCGGTGGATACACGAGGGGATACACCCGGGGCACCAGGCCCTACACCGCGGGACGGACCTCTTCCATGGGTCGCGGGCGCACCGCCGGAGGACTCGGAGACAAGATCCGCCACATGCTTCACAGGCACTGACACTGGAGCGCCTGCCGGTTCCTGACGTCCACGGCGACGCACGGCTGTCAGAACAACTACAACAAGTCCTTGGCCGCAGCCATCCGGTTTTTGCCGCGGCCACTGTTTCCGCAGGGGAGGTTGCCGTGGCGAGCCGCGGCGCCTCCCTTGCTGCTGATTTCGAGATCGGGTCGGTCTCCAAGGGCCTCACCGGGGTACTCTATGCGGACGCCCTGAGCCGTGGCGAGCTCGGCCCGGGCACCACGCTGGGGGAGCTGCTGCCGCTCGGCGACGGCCCCGCGGCGGGCGTGACGCTGGCTTCCCTGAGCCGGCACTCCTCAGGGTTGCCGGGGCTGCCCCGGCAGGCGGGCACCCTTCGGCGCACGCCTGCCCTGATGCTGCGCGGCACCAATCCGTACGGCGAAACCCTGGCGGAACTGCTCCAGCAGGCCCGATTTGTGCGGCGGCTGGGAGCCCCGCGGCCGCGCTACTCCAACTTCGGCTTCGAGCTCCTGGGCCACGCCGTCGCCGCCGGTGCCGGGCTGAGCTTCCAGGAGTTCCTCCGCGAGCGGCTCACAGGTCCGCTGGGGCTCAGCTCTGTTTACGCACCAGCCACTGCCGCTGAGGTGCGTCCGACGGCGGTCACCGGCCGGAGCCGCTCGGGCAAGGTGATGCAGCCGTGGACCGGCGAGGCGCTTGCCCCGGCCGGCGGAATCCGTGCCTCCATCAGTGACATGGCCCGGCTGGTGCGGGCCATGCTGGACGGATCAGTGCCGGGCCTGGCCGCGCTGGACCCGGTGGCGAACTACGCCGGGCCGGCCGCACGCATCGGCGCCGGCTGGATGACCCTGGATGCGAAGGGCCGCGAGGTCACCTGGCACAACGGAGGCACGGGCGGTTTCCGTTCCTGGGTGGGCCTGGACCGGAAGGCGGGGGCCGCCGTCGTACTTCTGACCGCGACGGCGGCACCCGTGGACCGTCACGGCTTCCGTCTTCTGACGGAGCTGGCGGAGCTGGCGGGAGCCGCGGGAACCCCGGGAAGCTGACTACTTCTCGCCGGCGCGCTCGAGTGCCTGGTCGTGCTCGGCGTGGGCCTGGCGGATCAGGTTCATGAACTCGGTCTGGTTGCGGATGAGCCGCTTGTACTTCTCCGGGAGCTTCTTGAGTTCCTGCTCCTCGTGGACCAGCTTGTCGAAGATCCGCTCGCGCTCGGCAATGTCCGTCTCGTAGTTGAGGTCCACATACGTGGTGGCGTGCCGCTTGGCGCCCGAGACCATGGTCTTGGCCTTGCCCTTGGGGCTGAGCACGGAGCCGATGATAGTGATCGCGAGTACGCCGAGGATCACGCCGAGGGACGTGCCGGTGCTGATTTCGAGGACGTTCACGTGTTCGCCGTCGTTGATGAACGGCAGGTTGTTCTCGTGCAGGGCGTGCAGGATCAGCTTCACGCCGATGAAGCCGAGGATGGCGGCGAGGCCGTAGGAGAGGTAGATGAGCCGGTCGAGGAGCTCATCGATCAGGAAGAACAGCTGCCGCAGGCCCATGAGCGAGAACGCGGTGGCGGTGAAGACGATGAACACGTTCTGCGTCAGGCCGAAGATGGCCGGGATGGAGTCCAGCGCAAAGAGAATGTCCGTGGCGCCGATGGCCACCATCACCAGGAGCATCGGGGTGAGGACCCTCTTGCCGTCCACCTCGGTGAAGAGCTTGTCGCCGTCGAAATGCTCGGAGGCCGGCAGGAACTTCTTGGCCAGCCGGACCACGAGGGTTTCGCTGTCGTCGTCGTGGTTGTCCGGCTTGAGCAGGTTGCCGGCGGTGATGAGCAGGATTAGCCCGAAGATGTAGAACACCCAGGCGAAGCTGTTGATCAGCGCGGCGCCGAGGAAGATGAAGCCGGTCCGGGCGAGCAGCGAGAAGACGATGCCGAACAGGAGCACCTTCTGCTGGTCGGCGCGCGGCACCTTGAAGCTGGACATGATGATCAGGAAGACGAAGAGGTTGTCCACGGACAGCGCCTTCTCCGTCACGTAGCCGGCGAAGTACTCGGTGCCCATCTTGGAGCCGCCGAAGAGCCAGATGCCGAGGCCGAACACGAGGGCCATACCCACGTAGATGGCGGACCAGGTGCCGGATTCCTTCAGGGACGGGGTGTGGGCCTTGCGGACGTGGAAGAAGAAATCGAAGGCCAGGAGCGCGATGATCCCGGCGATCGTGAGGATCCAGACTGTAGCGGGGACTTCCATGCTGCCTCTTTCCTGAATGCGATTCGGGCGGAGCGCTTGGAATCAACCCTACCCAGCCTTCCCAACTGACTGGCAGTTGTTGCCGTTCTCAGCCCTCAGAACGACAAGTATTGCCAGTCAGTTGGGCCGGAGGGGCCCAACCGTGGGCTCAGCCGTACATCAGCGAGCCCGGCGTGGTGAGCTTTTCCCCGGTCTCGAGCCAGGTCTTCAGGCCGGAAAGGATCATCGGCCAGCCGCCGTAGAGCTGTTCGTTGGCGCCGTCGCGGAGCTGGTCATGCGTGACGGTGAGGTGGCAGGAGTCGTCCCCGACAGGCTCGATTTCCCAGGTGACGCGGGAAGTCCCCTCGGCTTTGACGTCCTCGCCCCAGAGCGCCTGCATGGTCTGCACCAGCCGACGCGGGGGATCGACCTCCAGGTTTTCGCCCTCGCCCAGGAGTGCCCCGGCCTTGGGGTTGCCCATCTCGAACCGGGAGCCCGGCGTCCAGTCCGACTTCAGCGTGTTCCCGAACTGGTACTTGCTGCGGATGTCGCTGTCCGTGATGGCTTCCCAGAGCCGCTCCGGTGTGGTCTTGATGTAGATTTCGAAGATCTTTTCCATGGGACTTTCCAATCGGGTCTTGAGGTCGCTAAGCGCAGCGGCCCATGGTTCTGCATACTTACTCACCCACCGGTCGTGGACGAGCCTGATGGGCACCGGATTGAGGAAGTGCAGTTTCTCGCGGCCGCGGCGCCGGGTCACCACGAGGCCTGCGTCCTCCAGGATCTTCAGGTGCTTCATGACGCCGAATCGGGTGATCTCGAACCGTGACTCCAGTGCGCTGAGGGTCTGGCCGTCCTCGAGAAAGAGAGCATCCAGCAGGTCCCTGCGGATGGGATCGGCGAGGGCCTTGAATACGGCGTCCACAGGCTCAGAATAGGTGACCATTTGGTCACATGTCAACGCCTCCGCGGCCTCTTTCTCTGGAATCGTCAACTCGGGTGAGCGAGTAAAAGGGAGTGAACCTGGCCCGGTTTCCGGGAGGAATGTTGGACGTCACTATCGATGCGGTCTCAAGCGCAGCCAGGTGGTACCGGACGATTTCCTGGGAGGCACCAAGTGCCCTCTTGATGTCGGATACCCTGCTCGCCCCGTTGTGCCCCAGAAATTCCACGATTTCCGACCTGATCTTGTTGCTGGCTGACCGGGTACTTCCGTGAATGGCCACCCGGCGGCCCAAGACGCTAATTATTTCGGTCAATTCAACTGCCTTTCACTCGGCGCACCTAACCGCGCTGTTTGTGGGTGTTTTCTCCTCGGAGGGGCCACCCTCGGGCCAGTGCTATCGCTGACCGCGTGTGATCTGGTCAGTGGATCGAGGTTTGCAGCTCTTTGGCCTCTTCTGCATCCCCCTCCGCGAGCGAGGCCTCGCGGGGAGCGGCTTTGTCGTGGTTCCGGCCGATCACCGCGGTGGCGATGGCATTTCCCAGGATGTTGGTGGCGGTGCGTCCCATGTCCAGGAGCTGGTCGATCACCAGCAGGACACCGATTCCGGCGGCGGGGATCCCGAAGGCAGGGACCACGGCGGCGACGACGACGAGCGACCCGCGCGGCACGCCGGCCATGCCTTTGCTGCTGAGCAGGAGCATTGCCGTCATGGCGATCTGCTGGCCAAGGTCCATGTCGATGCCGTAGGCGTTGATCAGGAAGACCGACGCGAAGGTCATGTACATCATCGAGCCGTCGACGTTGAAGGAGTAGCCCAGGGGCAGCACGAAACCGGTGGTGCGCTTCTCGATGCCGAACCTGGTCAGGCCTTCAATGAGCTTGGGCAGGGCGGCTTCACTGCTGGAGGTGGCGAACGCGATGACCATGGGTTCACGCACAATCCTGACGAGGCGGAATGCTGCCCGCCCGAGGAAGGCGACGGCGACGGCGATCATGATCGCCCAGAGTGCGGAGAGGGAGACGTAGAAGCCGCCGATGAAGGAAGCGTAGGTGGCAAACGCGTCGAGCCCCTGGGAGGTGAAGGCCGCCGCGATGCCCGCAAAAACGCCTACCGGTGCTGCCAGCATCACGTACCCGGTGACCTTGAGCATGACGCCCATCAGTTCGTCGATGGCGTTGGCTATGGAGGAGTGACCCTTCTTCCGAAGGTTCAGCAGGGCGATGCCGAAGAGCGCGCCGAAGACGAGGATCTGGAGGGGGTTGTTGGCTGTGAGGGCGGCAAAGACGCTGGTTGGGATGATGTGGGTGATGAACTCCTGGTAGTCGAGAGGCTTCGTTTCCATCCCGGCGTCACCTCCCGGCACCAGGTTGAGCCCGTCACCGACATTCAGCACATGGGCGGTGATGAATCCGAAGGCGCCCACCAGGACGGAGGCTGACAGGAACCAGATCATCGAGCGGCCGAAGAGTTTTCCCACACCCGCGGATTTCGCGGCCCCTGCAATGCCGGAGACCAGGGTGGCGAAGATCAGCGGGGCGATGATCATCTTGATCAGGTTCAGGAACATGTGGGTCACGGTGTCCAAGACCGCCACGAGAGATTCGCGGGCGGCATCGGCGAGCAGCCAATGGCACACCAGTCCTCCGATGATTCCGATCAGAAGCGCAGCCAGAATCCACATCGTTGATTTGTTTTTCAAGATTAATCCTTCGGATAGGTCCAGGGAGAGCAGTGTTTAAGAGCACGACGGCGTGCCCCTCGCCGCTGTGGGGGAGAGTAATTGCGTGCGGTGGTTCCCGCCGGTCGAGCTTGTCGGGACCGGCGGGTGGCTGGGCCCACGACCGCCGGGTTCCCTAACCGAGCTTGCGAGGTTAGGGGGCGGTCGGGGATTACTTGCTGAGGTTTGCCAGGCGTTCGGGGCTGAGGAGTTCCTGGAGTTGGGTTTCGGTGAGCAGGCCGTGTTCGAGGACGAGTTCGGCTACGCCGCGGCCGGTGGCGAGGGCTTCCTGGG
>NZ_JCAQPC010000006.1:0-226310 GCF_059568005.1 Arthrobacter sp. BGA-UO-ETr-C19 | reverse complement strand
TCGATGATCTCTCCCGTCACAGGATCGATCATCACCCCTGTCATCTCGGTCGTGGACTCTGACACGGCCGTCTCCTTTCGGATCAGGCCGGACCCTCACACACCGTTTTTCTTACAGTCCCGGCGGTTTCGACGGTGTATTCTCCGGGCCCGATTCGGGTCACTCTGATGCCGTGATTATTGCAAGGGCGTCAGGGATGAGGCTTTCAACTGTTGAACTCAGTAAATCGTCAATCTCGGCGGCGTCTGTCGCTGCTACATGGAGGATGGTGTGAATCGCGTGAACCATTGCTCTTCCTCAAAGTGAAATGCGCGTAGGGCGGGTGCTGCCTATAGCTCCTTCAACAGGGGCCGGCGGGGCTATTAGTTCTGCATGAACACCCGTGCATGCAGTAAAGGGCGGGAGAAGGAGCTTCTCGCTGCTTCTTCATATCCCGCAGGTTGCACTGGGGAGCCAGCGGACTGACTTCGTCCTGGGTCGTCCGCTGGCTCTCACCTTATTGGCTAACCAACGCCCTAGCTGTGGTTGGTGTGGAATTGTTCGACGTTCTGGTTGGAAGCCTCTGTTGCTTCGTTATTGGCGGGGCCTGCGATGATCGAGTCCACTTCAACTTTTTCATTGGAGCCCCATGTTTCGCGCGTGGTCAGTACGCCGAGCAGCCCGATGACACCCACGAGGACGTACAGGGAGGCGCCGCCGGCCCATCCGAAGTTTGCTGCCAGGAGTACTGCGAGGAAGGGGGCAAGCCCTGAGATTGAGGCTGCTACCTGATAGCCGATGGAGGCGCCGGAGGTCCGTGTGTTGGTCCGGAAGAGTTCTGCGAACCAGGCTCCTTGCGTTCCAGTGAAGGTGGCGTGGATAAGGCCGATGCCTATGACGAAGGCGAGCACTATGAGAACGGGGTTGCCGGTGTTGCTAAGCATGAACATCGGGAAGCCGAAGATGATCACGGCGATTGCGCCGCCCAGGTAGAGCTTGCGGCGGCCGATGTGGTCGGTCAGGCTGCCTGCGAGCAGGGTTACGGGGATCGCGATGAGGCTGGCGACCACGATGCCCGTGAGGCCTACGGCGCGGTCAGCTGGGTTGTTTTGGGTGATGTAGGAAAGCAGGAACGTTGCGGTGACGTAGTAGGCGCAGCTCTCGACGATGCGCAGTGAGATCACGCGCAGGATGTTGCGCCAGTCGTTCTTGAATACTGTTGCCAAGGGATTCTTCACGATCGCGCCGTGGTGCTTGGCGTTGACGAATTCCGGGGATTCTTCGAGTTTCATCCGTACGACGAGCCCGACGACGATGAGGACGGCACTTGCCAGGAAGGGCAGCCGCCACGCCCAGTCGGTTTGCAGGGATGCGGAGAGCAGGAAGGCTGCATTGGCCAACGTGATGCCGAGCGGATTTCCGGCTTGAGGGATCGCGGCGAAGCGCCCCCTCTTCTTCCAAGGCGCGTGCTCGAACGTCATCATGACTGCTCCGCCCCACTCGGCGCCGAAGGCCAGCCCCTGGATCATTCGAATGATGATGAGCAGGATGGGAGCGAGAACGCCGACTTGGTCGTAGGTGGGAAGGCAGCCAATGAGCACGGTGGCGATGCCCATAGTCAGGAGCGCTCCTACGAGCACGGGTTTGCGTCCGTGCTTGTCACCGAGGTAGCCGCCGATGGCGCCGCCCAGGGGTCGCATGAAGAAGCCCACTGCGAGAGTGGCGAAGGCGAGCAGTGTCCCGACGACGGGGTCGGTGTTGGGGAAGAAAACCTTGCCGAAGTACAGTGCGGCAGCGGTGCCGTACGCGACGAAGTCGTAGTTCTCGACGCAGGTGCCGGCGGCGGACGCGATGGCCGTCTTGAATTTACCTGGGGACCCATGCGCGGCTTGCTGGGAGCGGTCGGAAAGTTGTGCCGTCATCGTGATATCTCCTTTGATATTTCCATTGTGTCTTTTGGGTTTGGGGTGTGCATGGTTAGATTTCGTGCGCCAGCTTCCTGGCTCCCAGGAGTTCGAGTTCCCGGAGTTTCGCTACCCGCCGTTTGGTGTCTTCGTCGTCGTCGAACTTCGCGACGAGGAACGCCTCGAGGACTTCCTTGGCTGTGGCGCGGCCGATGAGCCAGGCCCCCATGGCGATGACGTTCGCGTCGTCGTGCTCCACGGACTGATGCGCTGAGTAGACGTCGTGTCCCAACGCGCAACGTATGCCCGGGATCTTGTTGGCTGCCATGACTGCCCCCACGCCGGTTCCGCAAACCAGGACGGCTTTGTCGGCTTCGCCGGTCAGGACAAGGTCGCAGGTGGCGCGTGTGATGTCAGGAAAGTCGACGGGCGACTCGTCGGGTGCGCCGCGGTCAATGACGTCGTGGCCGAGGCCTTCCAGGACTGAGCGAACAAAGTCCTTCAGTGGGAAGCCAGCGTGGTCATTTCCGAGAGCGATTTTCATGTGACTCCTAAGGGTGGGAAAGAAAAGGGGCTGCGGATTGGGTGTCGTGGTCTTGCAGGGTTGGTAGTTCATGGCGCCAAGGAATGGATTCCACGGCCCCGGGACGGGTCACGGCGATGGACGCCGCGCGGCCGGCAATGGCCATCGCGGCAGGGAGTTCGCGATCAGCAGCCAGCGATGCGGCGAGATAACCGACGAACGTGTCGCCCGCGGCGGTCGTGTCCGCGACGGATACTTCAGGTGCCGATATATGGACAGGCCTACGGCCAAGGAAAGTGACGGCGCCTTGCGCTCCCGCTGTGCACAGCACTGCCGGGCCCAGAACGGACGGGAGGGTCTCCGTCAGCTCGGTGAGGTCGCCCGATGCATCGGCCAGACGGGCGAGGTCCTGGATCTCCTGCTCATTGACTACGAGCAGGTCAATGTCATCGAACAGCCCTTCAATCTCCAGTGGAGAGGGGGCAGCGTTGAGAATGACAAAGGCGCCGCAAAGCTTGGCTGCACGCGCGGCGTGCCGAACGATGTCCCGGGGAATTTCCAGTTGGAGAACCAGCACATCATTGGGGGTCAAAGTCGCCAGCCCCGCGTCTATATCGGCGAACGACAGTGCCGCGTTCGCACCGGGGCTGAGGATGATCTGGTTTTCACCCTGGTCATCTACGGCGATGACTGCAGTGCCAGTGGAAGCGGAATCTGTCAGCTTCACGTGGCTGCTGTCGATGTTGGACTCGGCCAGCACCTGCAGGATGGCCACCCCGTGGGCATCCTGACCAACACGTCCCACCAGCCTTACGGCGGCCCCCGCCCGGGAGGCCGCCACGGCCTGGTTGGCTCCCTTGCCGCCCGGGCTGAACGTTGCGTCCGATCCTCGGATTGTTTCACCGGCCCGCGGAAAGGACGGGACCCGGATGGTCTGGTCGATGTTCAGGCTTCCGACCACGAAGACCGTGTTCATAGCTTTGCTCCTTGCTGGCTTCAGGCGATTTACGACCAACAGCCTTGGAGGATGGTCGTTGCTGATGGAAAGGTTTCCATGGAAAGGTTTCCATGAGTATGCAGACACGTATTCTGAATGTCAACGGTGCCGTCTTGCCTGCAACCTTTTTGACGCGGCCAACCCCCTCTCGGCTCCTTGCCTTGGTTACCGCGCTCCCATTAGGGTTGAAACGTTTCCACAGGAGGTGAGCCAAGTAGCTACCATCAAAGACGTCGCAGAGCGCGCAGGTGTTGCCTTGGGCACGGCTTCGCGCGTGTTGAGCGGCAGTAGCCAGACTTCGCAGGATTCCCGCACGCGGGTCCTGGCAGCAGCTGCTGAACTCAAGTACATAGCTAATGGGCCGGCCAGGTCCTTGCGTCGCTCGAAGACGGACGTCATCGGCCTTCTTGTGTCCGACATTCGCAATCCGTTTTTCTCTGAGCTTGCCCACGCCGCTGAGCAGGAGGCGCGGAAGCGTGGCTACACAGTGCTTCTCGCGAATGCCAATGAAGATGCTGCCCAAGCCGACGAGTACCTTCGAATCTTTGCCGCTCAACGCATTGACGGGCTTCTCTTGGCCCCGCAGGGAGGTCGGTCCGGGCAGCTGGATGTCCTCTTAGCCTCGGGTCTTCCGGTTGTTCTGCTCAACAGAGAAATGGAGGGGGTGGACGCGCCGCTTTTTGCCACAGACAATGCCGGAGGCGTTGCTAGCGTCTTGAATTGGCTCCAAGCCAGGGGGCATCGTGACGTGGCATTCGTTGGTGGGCCGCAGGGGTTCTCGACCGGTTCCGAACGAAGGGCCGCGTATCTGGCTGGCCGTGAGGCGCATGGCATCAGCTTGGATGACCGATTGCTTGATGCCGGCGACTTCCTTGCTGATGGTTCTGAGGCGGCCATGTATCGAATTCTGGATCGGGGTGTCCGCCCGACAGCAGTTTTCGGTACGAACGGACCCACAACACTTGGCGCGATGCGGGCGCTGAGGCGGAGGCTCGGGCCAGAACAGGCATCACATATTGACATCGTCTCTTTTGACGATCTCGATTGGTTCGAGTTTGCCGTTCCCGCCGTCAGCGGGGTCCGCAACGATGCTGCCGCCATCGGGCGGCTAGGGGTCCAGGGACTTCTGGACCTGCTGGCCGGGCGTACCGTTGCTTCCCAGCGAGTAGCTACTTCGTTCGTTGACAGGGCAGGACCCCTCAAGGGGCCGTTCGAACCCGGACAAGCGCGATCCAGCACGCTACCCGCGCGCTAACACCAAACCGGCAACCCGAAGCACTCCTCAGCGCCTTTCCCGTAATTCGACGGTTTCAGAAGTAACTCAGGAACTTGCAGTGGTCGAGGCCTAAGAGCCAGCTCTGACACTCGAGAGCACACCCAGGGCGCACTACTTGTACTATAAGTTGCTAACTTGTATCCTAGGTGGGCGGGCGATGTTGCCCCTACTTCCAAGGAGAACCTATGAGTACCGTCGACCTCATCCGGCACGTCAAACTGTCCACCGCCCGCCTTCCGCTGGCCGTCCCGATCAGCGACGCCAAGGTGTTCACGGGCCGCCAGAAGCCGATGACGGAGGTCGTCTTCCTCTTCGCCGAGATCACCACTGAGCAGGGGCACACCGGCCTCGGCTTCAGCTACTCCAAGCGCGCAGGCGGCCCCGCCCAGTACGCGCACGCCAAGGAAGTTGCCGAAGGCATCATCGGCGAGGACCCCAACGACATCGGCAAGCTCTACACCAAGCTGCTCTGGGCCGGTGCCTCCGTGGGACGCTCCGGCGTCGCCACCCAGGCCCTTGCCGCCATCGACATCGCCCTGTACGACCTCAAGGCCAAGCGGGCCGGCCTCCCCCTGGCCAAGCTCCTGGGCTCCTACCGCGACTCCGTCCAGACCTACAACACCTCCGGCGGCTTCCTGAACGCCACCCTGGACGAGGTGAAGGCCCGCGCCACGCAGTCCGTCCAAGAGGGCATCGGCGGCATCAAAATCAAGGTCGGCCTTCCGGACAGCAAGGAAGACCTGCGCCGCGTGGCCGGCATCCGCGAGCACATCGGCTGGGATGTGCCGCTCATGGTGGACGCCAACCAGCAGTGGGACCGCGCCACGGCACTGCGGATGGGCCGTCAGCTCGAGGAATTCAACCTCATCTGGATCGAAGAGCCGCTGGACGCCTACGACTTCGAGGGCCACGCCCACCTCGCCCAGGTCCTGGACACCCCCATCGCCACCGGCGAAATGCTGGCCTCCGTGGCCGAGCACAAGGGCCTCATGGCCGCCAACGGCTGCGACATCATCCAGCCCGACGCCCCGCGCGTTGGCGGCATCACCCAGTTCCTCCGCCTGGCAGCCCTCGCCGACGAACGCGGCCTGGGCCTGGCCCCGCACTTCGCGATGGAAATCCACCTGCACCTGGCCGCCGCCTACCCCCGCGAACCGTGGGTGGAGCACTTCGACTGGCTGGACCCGCTGTTCAACGAGCGCCTCGAAACCAAGGACGGGCGCATGATCGTTCCGGACCGCCCGGGCCTAGGCGTCAGCCTCAGTGACCAGGCCCGCGCGTGGACCACCGAAACGGCGGAATTCGGCGCGTAACCTTGAATCCATGAGCCGGAACCTGACCGCGGACCTCGCCGCCGACCTTCGCACCCGCATTGTCGACGGCGTCATCCAGCCCGGTGAGAAGCTTCCGAGCGAAAACACCCTCATCGGCGAGTTCGGCGTCAGCCGGACGGTGGTCCGGTCCGCGCTCACCCGGCTCCAGGCCGAGGGACTCGTGGAAACCGAACGCGGGCGGGGCAGCTTTGCGCTGACCCCGCCCACTGGAAGTCCGACGTCGGGCCAGCCCACCAGGGCTGTGGTCACCGCCGAGGACAGGCTGCACCTGCTGGAATTCCGGATCGGCGTCGAAACCGAAGCGGCAGCGCTTGCCGCCGGGAACCGGACAGAGCGGCAACTGAACGCCATGCGGCAGGCGCTGGCGGAATTCACGGACAGCGGCGAGCACCCCGCACACGCGATGAAGGCGGACTTTGAGTTCCATAAAAGCATCGCCGCAGCTTCCGGAAACCCGTTTTACACGGACTGCCTAACCTCGCTGGGCCAGACGATGATCGCGATGCCGCGCACCCGGCTGATGACCGGCGTCGAGCATTATGCCCGGGACCACTTCGAACAGGTGGTGCACGAACACGGCTCCATCTTTGCCGCCATCGCGGACAGCGACAGCGCCGCGGCGTCCGCAGCGATGCGCAACCACTTGGCCAACTCGCGACGCAGGCTCCGGGCCGGACGCGAATAAGCGCCCGGCAGTGGTTCCCTGCGGGTATCACGCCATGCAATATGCGTGTTGGACGGGCATGAATCACAGTGTTTACAGTTAATACGTGCTGTGGCGAGGACCACAACGGCCTCCCCGTAGTCCCCACAGCGTGATCTTGCTGCTCTATCAAAGAGGATTCCCCCATGCAGTCTGTAGACACCGCTGTCACGGATCTGGCTTCGGCCACGAAGAAGTTTTTCCGGCGCGTGCTGCCCGTCATGCTGGTCATGCTCGTGTGCAACCAGCTGAACCGGTCCAACATCGGCTACGCCCAGGACCATCTGCAGGCTGACGTCGGCATCGGTGCCGCAGCCTACGGCTTCGGCGCCGGGCTGTTCTTCATCGCCTACGCCATTTTCGAGCTTCCGAGCAACGTCATGATGGAAAAATACGGCGCCAAGATCTGGCTGACCCGGATCATGGTCAGCTGGGGCATCGTGTCCTTCCTGATGGCCTTCGTTCAGAACGAGATGATGTTCTACGTTCTGCGGTTCCTGCTGGGTGCTGCCGAAGCCGGATTCTTCCCCGCCGTCATCTTCTACTTCGCCCGCTGGGTGCCCGCCGGCCAGCGTGGCAAGGCGACCGCTGTCTTCATTGCCGGATCCTCGGTGGCTGCTGCCCTGTCCGGCCCCATCGCGGGCCTGCTCCTGAGCCTGCACGACGTCCTCGGCCTGCGCGGATGGCAGTGGCTGTTCGGGTTCGAAGGCGTGCTCTCCGTCGTCGTCGGCATCACCGTGTTCTTCTTCCTCGACGCAAAGATCCAGGACGCCAAGTGGCTCACGGCCGGCGAGAAGTCGGCTCTGACCGCAACAATCGACCAGGAAGACGCGCAGCACACCAAGGCCGGCGACGGCAAGGTCAACCGCTGGAAGATGCTCCTGAACCCGCAGATTCTCCTGCTGTGCGGCATCTACTTCTCGGTGCAGCTCTCCATCTACGCGAACACGTTCTGGCTGCCGACCATCGTTAAGCAGATCCCCGGCACCACCGACCTGAGCGTCGGCTTCCTCTCTTCCATCCCCTGGGTGTGCGCCGTCTTCGCCATGTACTTCGCGGCCAAATGGCAGGACAAGGCAAAGTCCAAGCGCCCGCTGCTGGTCGCGGCACTCCTCGTGGCCGCCGTCGGCACCCTCGCGGCGGCCGTCGCCACTCCGGTCCTTGCCCTGGTATTCCTGGCCATCGCGGCCATGGGGTTCAAGAGTGCATCACCGCTGTTCTGGACCATCCCGCAGTCGGCACTGCACCCTCTGGTCCTGGCTCCAGCGATCGCCATCATCAACTCCCTGGGCAACCTCGGCGGCTTCGTGGCACCGTTCGGCTTCGGCATCATCAAGGAGCAGACCGGAAGCGTGGTGCCCGGCCTGTTCGCCCTGGCCGCAGCGTCGACGGTCGCTGCCATCCTGGTGTACTTCCTCAAGGAGCGGAAGCCGGCATCGGGCGTGGCAGAGAAGGCCTCCGCGCCAGCCGCACCGCGGATGGAACCATCAACGGCGAAGTAGTCTGACGATGCTGCGGGGCTCTGGTGTTGACCGGCCCGCCGTCGTACGCTCGAAGCAACCGTGCGGCTGGGGGAATCGGCACGGCCAACTTTCTCGTCACCGGTCCCCTGACTGGCGGTTTCCGGGATAAGCCCGCCACAACCCGCGGGTCAGCCGGCACAGGGAACGGGGATCCACTCATGCACCGAAGCATCGCGCCAATCTCCCTCGCCGCGGCAGCGGCCATCTTCCTCGCGGGCTGCAGCGGGCCGGCACCCTCAGGCACGGCGGCGCCGTCGGGCAGCACATCCGCTCCGGGCGACGCGGCGCCCTCCAGCGCCTCACCCGAAGCAAGTACGACGGCGGATCCCTCCTCCGCGTCCGCCGCACCGACGTCAGCGGCGAAGACCTACACCAACGAGGACCTCACCGCGATCGTTACAGAGCTCAAGGACGCGCAGGGACAGGCCCTGACCGTGGTTCCCGCCGCCCAGGTGGACCAGGGGCTCATCGTCGCCCGGGAACTGCTCAAGAACGCCGTCATCACGCCGAAGGCCTGTGGGGTGCTGGCGGACAACAACACCCAGGTTCCCGAAGGCAGCACCTACGCCGCGGGTGCAAGCCTGGCGGCAGAAGCCAAAACTGCAACGATCGTGACGGTATTCGCGGTCAAGGATCCCGCCCTCATGACAACCCAGTTCGACAAGAGCGCGGCAGCGGTCCGCGGCTGCTCAACTTATACGTTCGAATTGAAGGGGCAGAAAATCACGAGTGCAATGAAGCCGGTCGACGTCGCGGTGGAAGCTGACAAGTCGGTAAGCGCCCTGCAAACCCAAACCCTTCCGACGGGCCAGAAGCAAGCAGTGCTCACCGTTACGGGAGTTAAGGGCACGCTGGCAGCCACCGTGGTGAAAACCGGAGCCGCCGGGGCCGTCACCGCAAGTGCGGCGCCGGAACTCGCCAAGCTCGTCAACGCCGCGCTGGCCGCCGGCTGACGCTCTGGCCCCACGAGCCCGGCTGATCGCACATAGTCGTTGAAACAAGAAAGAACCCCGGGAAATCATCGATTTCCCGGGGTTCTGATGCGTGCGCGAGGGGGGATTTGAACCCCCACGCCCTTTCGGACACTGGCACCTGAAGCCAGCGCGTCTGCCGTTCCGCCACTCGCGCGCAACTTCTTCCACTTGGCCCTACCGGAATCCGGTTTGCGACCTTGTAAAAGCAGCGAGATCAAGCATAACGGACACTCGCCGCAAATTCCTAATCGAGGCATCGCAGGCACTTTGCCGCGTGATTTTCCCCGCCGCGGCCACAGATGCCAAGATCCCCAAAGACACGGCAGGGCGCAGTTTCCGGGCTGTGATCGCGCCCACATTCACTGGGGGAACGTGAACGAATCGGGTTTCCGGCGCGTTGTGGATTAAGGTCTTTCGCAGACGTGGCAAGTAGTATCGGATACATAGGGGCCCGCTTCCGGCGGGCACGGTGATTCGTTGTGACTGCGTTGCCAGAATGACTTCCACGGGACGTGCTGTCCCTCAGCAGCAAGGAAAGGAGAAGACCATGGGTTTGCTTGACAAGGTCGAACGCGGCATTGAAAAGGCCGTCCGCGGCGTCTTCTCCACCGGCTCCAAAGCCCAGGTTGAGCCCGTGGAAATCGCGAGCCGCCTCCGCCGCGAAGTGGACCACAAGGCCATCACCATCGCTGCCGGCCGCACCCTGGTGCCCAACGTTTTCGATGTCCTCCTGAGTGACGAGGATTTCCAGCGCGCCCAGGAATGGGGAACGCCGCTGGCCGAGGAACTCTGCGACGTCGTGATCAACCATGTCCGCAGCCAGGGGTACATCCTCCAGGGGCCGGTCCGCATTTCCTTCCGCCGGGACGAATCCCACCGGGCCGGCGACTTCGAGATCACCTCAAAGACCGAAAAGTCCTCCGGTTCGGCGCCGGCCGCCCCACGGTCAAACGTGCCCGCAGCGCCGAGCCGCCAACCAGTCCGGCTGCAGCCTGTCCTGGACATCGACGGACAGCGGTATTCACTCAATGCGCCCTCAGTCGTCCTTGGCCGTTCATCAGAGGCTGACATCCTGGTGGACGACACCGGAGTCTCCCGCCGGCATCTGGAAATCCAGACCCACGGCGGAACCACCACCGCCGTCGATCTGGGCTCTACCAACGGCAGCTACGTCAACGGACACAAAGTGGCCGGCAGCATGGAGCTCACCGACGGCTCCACCATCACGATGGGACGGACCAAAATCATCTTCCGCCTCCTGCCCGCCAACAATGGCGGCCGCCCATGAGCGAACTGACCATCACGGCCCTGCGCTTCGGCTTCCTGCTTCTTCTCTGGGTCCTCATCTTCAGCATCGTCTCCGCCATGCGGCGCGACCTCATGATCGGCCGCAAGGCCGCCACCGGGGCCCCCACGGCACGGCAGGTGCGGAAGAATCCCGAACTCGCCGAACCGGCCCCCGCGCCGGCCAAGCAGCAGGCCCGCCAACTGGTGGTCACCGAAGGCCCGCTCAAGGGCCGAACGGTCCCCCTCGCCGCCAGCCCAATCCTGCTGGGGCGCGCGCAGGAGGCCACGCTGGTACTCGAAGATGACTACGCTTCCGGCAGGCACGCCCGGCTCTTTCCACAGGGAAGCCGCTGGTTCATCGAGGACCTCGGCTCCACCAACGGCACCTATCTGGCCGACCAGCAGCTCACCAGGGCCCTGCCCGTGGACCTTGGTGTACCCGTGAGAATCGGCAAGACGGTCATTGAATTGAGGCCGTAGCCATGGCCGCTCCGGACATGCCCGCGGGCGAGGTACCAGCCTCGCCTCGGCCCCTCATCCTGCGCTATGCGGCGCGCTCCGACGTTGGCCGCATCCGCGCCAAGAACGACGACTCCGCCTACGTGGGCCGGCACCTTGCCGTCGTGGCGGACGGCATGGGCGGCCACGCCGGCGGCGATGTTGCTTCCGCCGCCACCGTCCTGGACATGATCCACCTGGACACCGACGAATACGACGACGACGCCGGCACCGTGCTGGCCGACGAAATCCAGACCGCCAACTCCCTGCTCTCGGAACTCGTCCACATTAATCCCAAGCTGGCCGGTATGGGCACCACCGTGACCGCCCTGCTGCTGGCCGGGGGCAAGCTGCATTTCGCCCACATTGGCGATTCCCGCGCCTACCGCCTGCGCGACGGCGAGTTCGAACAGATCAGCATTGACCACACGTTCGTTCAGCGCCTCATCGACGAGGGCCGGCTGCGCCCCGAAGAAGCGGAAACCCATCCGCACAAGAACGTCCTGATGCGCGTCCTCGGTGACGTCGATGCCAGCCCCGAACTGGACCTCGCCACGATCGATGTGCGGCCCGGAGAGCGCTGGCTGCTCTGCTCCGACGGTCTGAACTACGTCGCTGGCCACGTAGTGGAACGCACCGTGCGGGAAACGCCCGATCTCCGCGAATGCGTCGAGACACTCGTTGACCTCACCCTGCAGGCAGGCGCGCCGGACAACGTCACCGTTGTCATGGTGGAAATCGTGGAGGAAACGCCCGACGACGTCAGTACCGCCGCCGTCGACATCGTGCCTGACGCCGGACAGACGGAGGCGATCACCGGGACAAAGGCTGCGGCTCCGGCTGAATCTTCCGATGCCGCCAAGCCCGCCACCGGGGCACCGGGTGCTGCGCCGGGCGCCGTGCCAACAGCTTCGGGGCCAACAGCTTCGGGGCCGGCTGATTCAATGCCCGGCTCCACGCCCCCACCCGCCCCGCCGGCCGCAGCACCCGCGTCTGCCGGCTCCCTGCCTGACCTGGCATCCGGGCCGGAGGCGGCAGGAGAGGATGCCGGCAAGCCGTCTAAGGAACCGACGACCAGCACCGATCCCCATCTGGGCGAACATCTTTCCGCGGAGGTGCTGCGCGAGGAGCTTTCCTCCCGGCCGCACATCCTCGTCGGTGCAGCCGTCGCTGCAGCCGAGACCGGCTCCATCCCCACCATTGCCGGCCGGACCGTCGCGCGCCGCGCGGCCACAGTGCTGACCCACAAGTCGGACCAGGCCCGCGAGGAAGCAGAGGAGTTCACGACGGCGGGGCGTCCCCGCCGCTGGCTCACCCTGGGCATCGCCGGCGCCGCGCTCCTGGTTCTCGCCGTCGGTCTCTGGCTCGGTTATGCCTGGACCCAGACGCGCTACTACATTGGCGAGTTCGACCAGCGGGTGGCCATCTTCAACGGGGTATCCCAGCGCCTCGGGCCCATACAGCTCTCCACCCTGGAAGCGGTCACCGACATCAAGATGGACACGCTGCCCCAGTTCTCGCAGCAGCGGGTCCGCCAGACGGTCCCCGCGCGGGATCTCTACGATGCCCAGCGGATCGTCAAGAACCTCGAGCGCACGGGAAGCACCGCGCCTTCGGATGAGTGCCTGACACCATCGCCCACGGCAACGGCTTCGGCCACGCAGAAGGCGACAGCCACGGCCAAGGCCACTGCCACCCCGAAGCCAACGGCCACGGCCTCCCCGAAGGCGACCTCAACCGCCAAACCGACGGCTTCACCGACCGCAACAGCCGGAGCCTCGGCCGTACCCACCCCAACCGCAACCTGTGAGGGGGGCCAATGAGCCACGCCGACACCATGCCCAAACCCCGGCGCAACGTGGAACTGCTGTTGCTCGTGCTCGCCCTGTCGGTCAGCATCGGCGCCAACGCACTGATCAGCATTGATGAGCAGACGTCACTGGACACCGACTTCTGGTTCCAGTCCAGCCTGCTCGCCGCGGCATCCCTCGTGTTCCACATGGTCCTGCGGCTCCGGGCCAAATATGCCGATCCGGTAATACTTCCCCTGGTGGTTGCCCTCAACGGCCTCGGCCTGGCGATGATCCACCGCCTCGATGCCCCGGGCGACGACACCGGCAACAACCAGCTGCGCTGGACGGTCATCGCCATGGCCGTGGCCATCGCCGTGATCTGGTTCCTCAAGGACCACCGCGTCCTGCGGCGCTTCACTTACATTTCCCTGGCCGTCAGCGCCCTGCTCCTGATCCTGCCGCTGGTCCCCGGAATCTCCGCCGGCGAAATCCTCGGCGCCCGGGTCTGGATCCGGCTCGGTCCAATGACGTTCCAGCCGGGTGAGGTCGCCAAGATTACCCTCGCCATATTCTTTGCCGGGTATCTGTCCTCGAACCGCGACCTCATCATGCTGGCCGGACGCAAGATCGGCCCCATGCAGTTTCCGCGCTTCAAGGACATGGGACCCATGATCACCGCCTGGCTCGTGAGCATCGGCGTGTTGATCTTCCAGCGCGACCTCGGATCGTCCGTGCTGTTCTTCGGTCTGTTCATCGTGATGATCTACGTGGCCACCAGCCGCATCAGCTGGGTGGTCATCGGCCTCACCCTGATCCTCGGCGGCGGCTTCGTCGCGTCCAAGGTCTTCTCGCACGTTGCCCTGCGCATCGACAGCTGGCTCAATGCCTTCACCGAGGAAGTGTTCGGGCGCTCCCCCGGCGGCAGCGGCCAGATCGTGGAAGGCCTGTTCGGCATGGCCAGCGGCGGACTCGTGGGCACCGGCCTCGGACAGGGCCGGCCCAACCTGGTCCCGTTCGCCAACAGCGACATGATCATCGCCTCCTTCGGCGAGGAACTGGGCCTGATCGGCCTCTTCGCCATCGTCATGATGTACCTGCTGCTGTTCACCCGCGGTTTCCGCGCGGCGCTCGGCACCCGCGACGCCTTCGGAAAACTCCTGGCCTGCGGCCTGTCCTTCGCGGTGGCGCTGCAGTGCTTCGTGGTGATCGGCGGCGTCACGCGGCTGATCCCGCTGACCGGCCTCACCACGCCGTTCCTGGCGGCGGGTGGCTCCTCCTTGCTGGCCAACTGGATCATCGTGGGCCTGCTGCTGATGATCTCGCACACGGCCCGCGGCCCGGTGGACACCTCACCGATGCAGCCCGGCCGGACACCGGAGGCCCAGAAGCCGGCGCCCGCCGCAGGAAGCCGGCAGGACCGGAACGCCACCCAGACTCTCCCAGACGCTCCCACCGAGGCGGTGAAACACCTGTGAACCAGGCCATTCGACATTCATGGATCGCCGCGATCGCCATGTTCGCCCTGATTTTCGGTGCGATCAGCTACGTCCAGGTGGTAGGCGCGGACGAGCTCAAGGCCAACCCGTGGAACAGGCGGGCCATCCTGCAGAACTACTGCAATGACCGCGGTGCGATCCTCGTGGGCGGCTCCGCCATCGCCGAATCCGTGCCGGGCAATGAATCCTGCAAGTTCCAGCGCAAGTACAACCAGCCCGAGCTCTATGCCGGGCTGACCGGATACTTCTCCCGGAGCTACGGGGTCACCGGCCTCGAAGGCGCCATGGATGCCCAGCTGGCCGGAAGTTCGGACCAGTTGTTCTTCGACCGGATCGGGCAGCTCTTCCTGGGCAACCAGCCCAAGGGTGCCTCTGTTGAGCTGACCATTGACCCCAAGATCCAGAAGCTGGCGTACGACCTCATCCCGGACGGCCAGCGCGGCTCGATCGTGGTGACCGATCCCAAGACGGGCAACATCCTGGCCATGGTCAGCAAGCCGTCCTATGATCCCAACCTCATCGCCACCCAGGACGTCGCCAAGGAACAGGCTGCCTACAACGACGCCATCAAGATCCCAGGCGTCAACCTGAACCCCTCTGTCAGCGGCCCCACGGGCGCCCTGCTGGCACCGGGTTCGGTGTTCAAGCTGGTGGACACGGCAGCGGCACTGAACTCCGGCAAGTACAACGCCGACAGCGTGCTGCCCAACCCGGCCCAGATGAGCTTCCCGGGCATCCAGTACCAGCTGCCCAACTACGCCGGCGGCAACTGCTACACACGGAACACGGCCAGCTTCGCGTTCGCGCTGCAGCAGTCCTGCAACACGCCCTTCGCCAGTATTGCCCGCGACCTCGGGGAAAATGCGATCGCCCAGCAGGCCAGCAAGTTCGGCTTCGGCCAGGAGCTCGGCGACCAGCTCAAGCTGGACTACGCCAAGAGCGTCTTCCCGTCGGACCTCGACGCGGCCGGACTGGCACAGTCCGCCATCGGCCAGCGCGACGTCCGTGCGACGCCGCTCCAGATCGCACTGATGACCTCGGCCATTGCCAACAGCGGAGTACAGATGGCTCCGAACCTCATCAAGGCAGTCCGTTCCCCGGACCTGAGGGTCATCGACGAACCGAAGCCGGTGGCTTTGCGGACCTCGACGACGCCGGAGATCGCCGGACAGATCACCGAGTGGATGACCAGCGTGGTCAGCGAGGGCATCGCCTCGGGGGCCGGCGTTCCCGGTGTCCAGGTTGCCGGCAAGACCGGCACCGCCGAGCTCGGGGACGGCCTGAACAACTCTTGGTTTACGGGGTTCGCCCCGGCTAACGATCCGCAAGTGTCCGTCACCGTTGTTATGCAGGGCGTGGACATCACCACCGGAGCACAGCTAACCAGTCCGAACGCAAAGAAGATTTTTGAGGCGGTGTTGAATAAGTGAGGCCTACATCGGGAATCACCCTCGGCGGCAGATTCCAGTTGACCACGCGTATTGCGATCGGCGGCATGGGTGAAGTCTGGAAGGCCAAGGACCAAATCCTGGGCCGGATTGTGGCCATCAAGGTACTCAAAGAGGAGTACACGGGCGACCCCGGTTTCCTCCAGCGGTTCCGCGCTGAAGCCCGCCACACCGCTCTCCTCAACCACGTGGGCATCGCCAACGTCTTCGACTATGGCGAGGAGGAAGGCTCCGCCTACCTGGTCATGGAGCTGGTCCCCGGCCAGCCGCTGAGCAGCATCATCGAGCACGAGCAGGTTCTCTCACCGGACCGCACGCTGTCCATCATGGCGCAAACGGCGCGCGCACTGTCCGTGGCCCACGCCCAGGGACTGGTACACCGCGACATCAAGCCCGGAAACCTGCTGATCATGCCGGACGGGCGGGTCAAGGTCACCGACTTCGGCATCGCCCGCCTGGCGGACCAGGTGCCGCTGACCCAGACCGGGCAGGTCATGGGCACGGCCCAATACCTGGCCCCTGAACAGGCCACCGGCCAGACCGCCACCGGCGCCTCGGACATCTACTCGCTCGGCGTGATCGGCTACGAGTGCCTCACCGGACACCGGCCGTTCTCCGGCGAATCGCAGATCGCAATTGCCCTGGCCCAGGTCAACGACGCGCCGCCGCCCCTGCCGGAGTCGCTGCCCAAGCCGGTCCGTGCTCTCCTGATGTCCATGCTGGCCAAGGATCCGAAGAACCGTCCGGCCAACGCCATCAAGCTGTCCGAGGCAGCAGAGGCGATCCGCAACGGTGACATCTCCGCAGCCCACGCCGCCGTCCCGGGCATGCTCCTGTACGAAGGCGGCACCGGCGCCATGACGGCCCCGGTGAATATCGCCACCGCACCAACCGGCGTAATCGGCTCTGAGAAGAGTTCGACGACGGCAACCTCCGCTCTGCCTGTGCTTGGCGCAGCGGCTGCGGGTGCTGCTGCCGGCGGGGCCGCGGCTGCAGCCGCCGGAGACCAGGATGCCGCCCCCACGCGGGCGGGGAGCGCACTGTCGCGTGCCGATGCCCTGGCCGCCGAGCGCAGCTGGGACCAGGAAGAGGACCAGTACGTGGAGCCGTACGACGGCGAACCCGCCGATGAGCCCGAGCGGCGGAAACGCAGCCCGTGGACGTGGCCGCTGATCGCCCTGATCCTGCTGGTGCTGTTCGCCGTCGCCGGTATCCTCCTGAGCCAGGCGGGTTTCCTGTTCCCGGGCCAGAGCCCTGCCGCCACCACGTCGAGCACACCCAGCCGCAGCGTGAGCACCAGTTCCACGCCCACGCCGACCCAGACCTCGCAGACACCGACGCCGACCCCCACACCGACGCCCACGCAGTCGACCCCCGAGGCCATCAACGTGATTCCGGAGGCGTACCTCGGCAAGCAGTTCAGCGAGGTCCGCACCGAACTGATCGCCCTCGGCCTCAAGGTTGACGGCAAGGAAGTGTCCAACCCTGCCACTCCCGGCACGGTGACGGACCTCAACCCGTCGGGTCCGCTGCAGGCCGGCGACACCGTCACGGTCACGTACTCCAAGGGCCCGGAACAGATCAAGGTCCCGGACATCAGCACGGGCAGCAGTGAGGCCGAGGTCCAGTCAGCCATCGAGAAGGCAGGGCTGCGCTGGCAAAAGGGCGCCGACGAGGCCGGCGAACCCGGCCAGGACGCCGGAACGTTTGTCCGTTCCGAGCCCGACAGCGGCCGGGAAGTCGACGCCGGGTCGGTCGTGACCTACCACCTGTCCCAGGCGCTGATCCCCACCCCGTCAGCCACGCCAACTCCAAGCGGCTCGCCGACTGGAAGGTAAGCCGTGACCACGCCACGAACTCCGTCACACCGGGAAGACAGCATCCCGGTGACAAGTCAGCGCGTCCTCAGCGGACGCTATGAACTTGGCGAAGTCATCGGCCGCGGGGGCATGGCCGATGTGCACCGCGGCCTTGACAGCCGCCTGGGCCGGACGGTCGCGATCAAGCTGCTCCGCCCCGATTTGGCCCGGGACCCCCAGTTACAGGCCAGGTTCAAGCGCGAGGCCCAGGCCGTCGCGGCCTTGAACCATCCGTCAATCGTGGCCATTTACGACACGGGCGAGCACACCGTGCCGGGCGACGGGCACGACCAGGTCCGCGTTCCCTACATCGTCATGGAGTTCGTGGCCGGCAAGACCCTCCGCGACCTGATCAGGGCCAGTGACATCACCATTGACCAGGCGGTGGACTACACGCTGGGTGTCCTCTCTGCATTGGAATACAGCCACAAGGCCGGAATCGTGCACCGCGACATCAAGCCGGCGAACGTGATGTACTGCGAGAACTCGGACATGGTCAAGGTCATGGACTTCGGCATTGCCCGCGCGGTTGCCGATTCGTCCGCGACGATGACCCAGACCCAGGCCGTGGTGGGCACCGCCCAGTACCTCTCGCCGGAGCAGGCCCGCGGCGAGGCCGTTGATGCCCGCAGCGACCTGTACTCGGCAGGTTGCCTGCTGTACGAAACGCTGACCGGCCGTCCGCCGTTCGTGGGTGAGAGCCCCGTATCCGTGGCGTACCAGCATGTCCGCGAGAAGCCCGAACCACCCAGCACTTTCAATCCGGATATCTCCGAGGCGCTGGACAGCGTGCTGGAAAAGGCGCTGCAGAAGAACCGTGCGGACCGTTTCCAGGACGCTGCGGCTTTCCGCCGCGCGCTGCGGGCTGCGAAGAACGGGATCGCTGTTCCGGCGTTGTCGCCCAGCGAAGCGCCGACGGACCCGAATGACATTCCTGAGCCGCACCGCACGCCGGCCACGGAAGCGTTCTCCATGACCGGAGCCAGCTTCCTCGACGACGCTCCCGCTGGCCGGCTGCGCCGCACCCGGAACACTGACGATGATGAATCCGTGCTGCCGGCCGAGGCCGCCGCCGTCTACCAGACGGCCGAGCACGATGAACTTCCGCTGGGGCTTCCCCGCGAACGGGAGCGGTCGGGCTTACAGAAGTCCCGCCGTCGGGCCTGGATCACGACGTTCGTGATCTTTACCCTCCTGGTGCTGGCCGGTGGCGGCCTGTGGTTCTACAACTTCCTCAACCAGCCGCCTGCCGAACCGGCACGCGTCGCCATTCCCTCGGTGGAGAAGCTTTCCGAAACTGAGGCGCTGCAGACGCTCTACGACGCCAAGCTGCGGCCACAGATCAAGCGGGTGCAGCACGACTCGATCGCCAAGGGCACCGCCATTGGCACCGCGCCACCGGCGGGATCGTCGCTGGAACCGAACTCGGAGGTGGTCCTGAACATCTCGGCGGGCCCCAGTGCCGTGAAAATCCCGGAGACGCTGCCGGGACGGACGGAGGCGGCAGCCCGCGACATCCTGCGGCAGGCGGGACTGGTGGGCGCGCCGTCCACCACCATGGCCAACAGCGCCACTGTTCCGGCCGGCCTGGTGATCACCACCAAGCCCGCCCCGGGCCAGCAGGTGGCGGTAGGCAGCACCGTCGAGATCCTGGTGTCCACGGGCAAGGTGGCCATGCCGGAGCTTCGTGGCATGACCCGTGCCGAGGCCGAGGCGGCGCTCAAGGCACTCGGTCTGCTAGCCGTCATCCGTGAGGTCGAGAACTCCCAGGTCCAGCCCGGCAAGGTGACCGGCCAGAGCGATCCGCTGAATTCACTGGTGGAACAGGGCAAGGCCATCATCGTGACAGTGGCCACTGCGCCGGCTCCGGCTCCGGAGCCCACACCCACCCCGACGCCGACGCCGAGCCCCACCAAGGGCAAGTAGAGCCCGTCGACCGAACGAGGCTAGTGCTGGATGAGCGGGCTGAGCTTGGCGGCCCGCTCGGCCGCACCCTTCATGCCCAGCGACTCGAGCCAGTTGCCCAGCATCTGGTAGCCGCCCTCGGTCAGCACCGATTCGGGGTGGAACTGGACGCCGCACAGCGGCGCTGTGCGGTGCTGCAGCCCCATGACGACGCCGCTGGCGGTTTCCGCCGTCACCTCGAGGACCTCCGGAATCGTGTCGCGGACAGCCGCCAGGGAATGGTAGCGAGTGGCCGTCACGGGGGAGGGCAGGCCGGCAAAAACGCTGGTCCCGTCATGCTGGACAAGGGAGGTCTTGCCGTGCATGAGCTCCGGGGCGTGGGTCACCGTTCCGCCGTACGCCTCAGCCAGGGCCTGGTGCCCGAGGCAGACGCCGAACATCGGCTTGGTCTTCTCGCCGCACCAACGGATCAGTTCGATGCAGACTCCCGCTTCGGACGGCGAGCCCGGGCCGGGCGAGATGAGTACGCCGTCGCGCGTTTCCGCCATTTCGATCGCTTCGGCGAGGGTGACGTCATCGTTGCGGACCACTGTTGTCTCGGCGCCCAGCTCCTGGAGGTAGCCCACCAGGGTGTAGACGAAGCTGTCGTAGTTGTCCACGACGAGAATCTTTGCTGTGCTCATGGGTTTTTTGGCGCACCAATCGTTGAGTCGGTGAATTGGGTGAACTGGGACATCCAGGGGAAAAGGAACTCGACCATCAGGAACAGGGCACCGGCAACCAGCACCAGCGACGTGAGGACCCGAAGCCAGAGCGGGCCGGGGAGATGACGGAATATCCAGCCGTACATGCCTAGCCTTCCCCTCGTGCGCGGGCCACCTGGGCTGCGATCTCGGCCGGGGGCCCCGCCGAGGCCGGCTGCCAGTGGTCCAGCACCGAGTACGCGATGATCCGTTCCTCGGAGCCGAAGCGTGGATTGCAGCTGGTCATGGTGAGAAGTCTTTCGGTGGGGCGCACTCCGGGCTGGTTGGGCACCGGCAGGAGGACATCGGCTTCGGTCGGCAGAACGATCCGGTTGTTGCGGAAGACGTAGACGTAGTAGCCGTCCCGCGTCTGGACGTAGATCTTGTCCCCGGGGACCAGCGTGTGGATATTGTCCAGGACGGCCCCGTGCGTCTGCCGGTGGCCTGCCACGGCGAAGTTGCCCACGGCCCCGGGCATGGAGGTGTTGCCGTAGTGGCCGAGGCCCAAGGTGTCCAGGACGTCCGCGCTGGTGCCTTCGACGATGGGCCGGGTGTAGTTCTCGCCGAACCGGGGAATGTACATGATCCCGATGGTGCCGCCATGCCCGGGAGCCTCTCCCACAACTGGCGCTCCGTAGTCCTTGGGGCCGGCAGCGGCCGTGCCGCCTGTCGTAGTGGGCGCGGGCCCGGGTGTCACGGGTCCGCCCAATTCCCGGGCAAAGTCCTTGACCGCGGCGCTTTGCTTGGCATCGGACTCGACGTTGGTCCACCAGAGCTGCCAAGCGACAAACAAGAGCAGCACTATGCCGGCGGTGATGAGCAGCTCGCCGAGGATCTGGACGGCTTTCCGCAGGGTTACGACGCCGGTCGCCGGTTTGGCGGTGGCCGCCACCTTCTCCTGCACTACCACGCGATCTCCTCCAAGGCCGTTGCGGGGCACCGGTGCGGGCTGAACTACAGCTAGAATTGGCTGCTAGTAAGACTTCAGACCTGACCAAGAGTGTGCAGACCGCCGGCTATCCCCTCACAGCAGGATATCAAGCCCCGGTCCCTCTTCTTGATTCAGCCGCCAAGGAGGACATGTGCCCGAGTCAAAGCCACGTAAGAAGCCTGCCCGCCCGGCCGAGCCCGTTTCCACCGAGGCTTACAAGCCGAACCCCGTCTGGTTCAAGCCCGTCATGTTCGGCCTGATGATCATCGGCCTGCTCTGGATCATCACGTTCTACATCAGCGAGGGCCAGCTCCCTGTCCAGGCATGGGAGTCCTGGAACATCCTGGCCGGGTTTGGCATTGCGATCGTCGGCTTCCTGATGACCACGCGCTGGCGCTCCTGAGCCGACTCTCGTGAGTGCAGAAGGCATCATCATCGGCGAGGATGGCCTGGCCCGTCCGCTGTGGGCTTCCACGGATCCTCTTCTGCGCGAGTATTACGACACAGAGTGGGGCCTGCCCGTCAGGGACGAGCAGGGCCTTTACGAACGAATCAGCCTCGAGGCGTTCCAGGCGGGCCTGTCGTGGGCAACGATCCTGCGCAAACGCCCGGCCTTCCGCGCGGCCTTCGAGAACTTCCATCCCGAAACCGTGGCCACCTTTACCGAGGCCGACGTCGAGCGCCTCCTTCAGGATCCCGGCATCGTGCGCAACCGCCTCAAGATCCGTGCCGCGGTCACCAATGCCCGGGCCACCATCGCGTTGCGGGACGAGGGCGGCCTCGTTGACTTTGTCTGGAAGTTCCAGCCGACGTCCACCCCTGCCCCCGCCACTTACGCTGACGTGCCCACCACGTCCCCTGAGTCCATCGCCCTGTCCAAGGCATTGAGGAAGAAGGGCTTCGCCTTCGTGGGGCCGACCACCATGTTCGCCCTTATGGAAGCCATCGGCATGGTGGACACACATCTTGTGGACAGCCACCGCCGGGGAACCTCAGGCGTCTGGGCCTGACCGTGGCCGGGGACCCTGCGGCCCCCTACCCACCGGTCCACACGTGTTGGTAAAGATATCCACACTGTTGATAACTGCGCTGGTTGCCGGCCGCCGAAAAGGCACTGCGTGCCCGGCTGGCGCCCCGGACGGCTGAAACTTGCATCTTCCAAGTTATTAACAGTTGTGGAAATGACTGTGGAAAACCTCGGCGTTCAGCCCTTTTCACGCCGGACGGGATGCTGGCTGGTAATCGAGACGCGGTTGAAGGCATTCATCGCAATGGCCAGCCAACTCACCGCTGAGTACTGCTCGTCGGTAAGGTGCTGACGTGCATAAGCCTCTTCCAGGTCGCGCGTGCGGGCCTCCGGAAGAACCGTGACGCTCTCGGCCAGGGCCAGCGCGGCCCGCTCGTGGTCCTCGAACACCGCAGTGTCCCGCCAGGCTGGCAGGACGGCCAGGCGCTGTGTGGATTCCCCGCCCTTGACTGCATCCGTGACGTGCATGTCGAGGCAGTAGGCGCAGCCGTTGATCTGCGATATCCGGACGTTGAGCAGTTCAATGAGCTTCTCGTCCAGGCCGGCCCCAATCACCGCTTCCTTGGCCTTTAGCCCCAGCCCGTTCAGGGCCCGCCACGCTGCGGGGTGGTGCTTGTCCAGGAAGATGTGGCTGTGGGTACTCACGTCATTGCTCCTCGGGGGTCGGACGGGTTCACCTCGTGGCTGTCAGTCAGAGACTACACGGGGACGCTGTGGATAGATGGCGGGTTATCCACTTAGCAACAGGCGACTACCCACAAGTTATCCACAGGTGGGGAAAACTTGTGGGCATTGTCGGTATAAACAGCAGAATCTAGGCGTTACGGGGCCTTTGAACGGTGGAATGACACCGCTGTGAGTTATTAACAGTGTGAATAACCCTGTTGACAGGGCGCCCTCAGAACCCCGTCATTCGCGGTCAAGTGTCTGTTTACGCCTGGAACACCTGGCCACGGTGAAATTTAGGTGAAGTTGTCCACTTAACCACAGCTGCAGTCGCTAAAGTTATCCACAGATGTGGACGGAGGCGTGAACATTGAGCGGGAGTCGCCCATCATCCCCGTATTCCGGGGCCTGACCTGTGACTTACACCTGTGTAAGTTATTAACAGTGTGGATAACCGCTGTGGAAAACCCGCTGGACCGTGTGCGGTGCGAAGCCGTGGCTGAAACGGAACGGGTGGTACATGGCAGCTGCGTGCTGCTGACACGAAAATGCCCCCGCTTCGGAAAGCGGGGGCACTGCGGGGGAGAGGAGCGGGGGCCAGTGAGCTACTGAACCGGCCTTAGGACGCCACGAGCACCCGGTACCAGGAAGCAGCCACCAGCAGGGCCAGAACGAGCGCCAGCCCTCCGGCCTGCAGGATGTTGCGCCGCGGGCCGCGGGGGGCGTAGGCAATGGCAGCTGCACACAGAGCACCTGTGATGAAACCGCCCAGGTGGGCCTGCCAGGCTATCTGCGGCACCATAAAGCCGATGACGCCGTTGATTGCGATGAGTACCCAGAGCTGCCTCGTCTCACCGCCACGGTGCCGCTGCACCACGAGCATGGCACCGAACAGCCCGAAAATCGCGCCGGAAGCACCAACCAGGCCCACGGGGCCGCCCTCGGGCAGGATCGGTGTCAGAAGCAGGTATCCCACCGACCCGCCGATGGCGGACAGCAGGTACACGGCAAGGAAGCGGAGCCGGCCCAGCAGCGGTTCGAGCGCCTGGCCGAAAATCCACAGCGTGTACATGTTCAGGACGATGTGGAGCAGGAAGCCCTGGGAGTGCAAAAAGGCCGAGGTGAGCATGCGCCACGGCTGGAACACCCCGTACTCGGGCGTTGCGTAAACCGACGCATAGGCGAGGGTCCGGAACACCGCGTTGCCCGGAAGCACCCACTGCAGAACAAACAGCAGGGCACACACGGCGATGATTGCATACGTCACCACAGGCTTGCCGGACGCAACGGCACCGCCGTAAACGGTCCGTGCTGTCGGCGTCGTACGCCTTGCTTCGTTGACACAGTCAACGCACTGGAACCCGACGGCGGCCGCGCGCTGGCACTCGGGACATGCCGGCCGCCCGCAGCGCTGGCAGCTGACATACGAGGGCCGGTCCGGGTGCCTGGGGCACACCGGTGCCTGCGCTGACGGCTCCGCCGCCGGAGTTCCGTAGCTCATACGGCTAGAGCTGCTCGATGTCGATGCTGTTGATGGTCACATCTTCAACCGGGCGGTCGCCCATGCCAGTGCGGACACCTTCAATGGCGTCCACAACCTTCTTCGATTCCTCATCGGCAACTTCGCCGAAGATGCTGTGCTTGCCCTGCAGCCAGTCGGTGGGGATGGTGGTGATGAAGAACTGTGAACCGTTGGTTCCCTTGCCCATCTGGATGCCGGCGTTGGCCATGGCCAGCTTGTACGGAGCGCTGAAGCTCAGTTCGGGGTGGATCTCGTCATCGAAGCGGTAGCCCGGTCCGCCGGTGCCGCGGCCCAGCGGGTCGCCGGCCTGGATCATAAAGTCTTTGATGATGCGGTGGAAGATGGTCCCGTTGTAGAGCGGTGTACCGGTCTTGTCCTCGCCGGTCTCCGGGTGGGTCCAGGCCTGTTCGCCCGTGGCGAGTCCGACGAAGTTCTTAACAGTCTTGGGCGCGTGGTTGCCGAAGAGGTTCACAACGATGTCGCCGAGGCTGGTGTGGATGGTCGCTTTTGCAGTTGCTGAGGCAGTCATAGGGCCATTCTTTCACGGCGGGTCAACGCGAACGCGGGCGGAAAAGACAGTTCCGCGCTCGGTGAAATCCACCGTGAATCCGCCGGAACGATAGCAGCCCGGCTATTCGTACACGTAGGCTAACAACAGAACCGTCACATTAATCGGGAGGTAGTTGTGAAGAAATCGGATCGTATTGCCCGCGAACTGGAGTTGTCGGTCAGTTCTGCAGTCGAGAATGCAAAAGACCGTGTGGAAGCAGCGGTGGACTGGGCAGTTCCCCGCCTGCAGCACGGCATTGATACCGCCTCCCCCAGGATCCAGGAGGGGCTCAAGGTGGCGGCCCACAACCTTGCCGACGGCGTAGCGACGGTCACGCCGCGGCTCCAGGACGGACTGGCGCAGCTTGCCCCCAAAATCCACGACGTCGTGGAGGGCGCCCCGCCGCGGCTGCACGACGCCCTGGACAAGGCAACTCCCGTCATTGCCCAGGCCCGCGACCGTGTGGTGGTCGAATACCTGCCCCGCCTCTCGGACCAGATCGGAACCGCCTCCGAGGTAGTGCACCGCACGCTGGAGGGCGCTCCTGCCCGCGTTGACGCCGTGGCCCAGAAGCTCGGCGACGTCGGCATCATCCACACCATCCAGGAACAGGCTCAGGTGGCCGGCGGCCACCTGAAGTCAGCTGCGAACGAGGCCAGCCGTGCAGTGACGGGCAAGGCGCTGGTGGTGGAGCCCCAGAAGCCGAAGAAGCGCGGACTCCTCATTCTCGGTGTGATCACCGCGGCCGTGGCCGCCGGTGTTGCCGCGTGGAAGGCTTCAAAGCCGGTCGAGGACCCGTGGAAGACCCCCGCGCCTGTGACGCCCGCACCGTCGACCCCGGCTGCAACCACACCGGCAGCGTCCGCCACCGGTGTTGGATCGGCCGCCGCGACGCCAGCCCCGGTTCCGGCAGCAACCACGTCGACGTCCTTGGAAGAGCTGGCTTCCTTGGAAGAGGACAACGCCGAAGGCTCCGACAAGGCAAAGCACGTAGCCGAGGACGCGGATTCCGATGCAGGCACGGTCGCAACCGATGCTGACCCCGCCGCCAAGAAAATCGCGGCCGATATCGAGAACGATGCCGACAAGAAGGCTTAAGTAGGGCCCGTCAGGGCTGATACCGGGAGGGGTTCCGCTTCGGCGGGGCCCCTCCTGCCGTCTGTGCGATGCTAAGTTTGAGGGGATGTCGCCCGATAGATCCGCGGAGGATGCCTTGACTGACACTGAGCCGCGCGTATCAATTGTTATTCCGGCCTACAACGAGGAAAGTGTCATCCGCCAGTGCCTCATCGCGGCGGTGTACCAGTCGGTTCCGGCACACGAGATCATCGTGGTGGACAACATGTCCAAGGACCGCACGGCGTCGATCGTCAGGCAGATGCAGCAGGAGTATCCGGAGAGCCCCATCATCCTGCTCCGCCAGGACAGGGAGCAGGGACTAATCCCTACCCGCAATTTCGGCCTGGACAACGCCACCGGGGACATCCTGGGCCGGATCGACGCCGACTCCGTAGTTGAACCTGACTGGGTGGAGCAGGTGCAGAAAGCCTTCGAGGACCTGTCCACCTCGGCAGCCACCGGGCCCGTGGTCTACTACGACATGCCGATGCGGCGCTTCGGCCTCAAGGCAGATGACAAAATGCGCCAGCTGATGCTCAAGCTGGCCAAGCACCAGTACCACTTCCTGTTCGGCTCGAACATGGCGCTCCGCCGGTCAGCGTGGGAAACCATCCGCAGCGAAGCCTGCCGGGACGAAAAGGACGAGATGCACGAAGACATCGACCTGTCCCTGCATCTCGCGGACCACGACCTCAAGGTCCAGTACTGGCCACAGATGGTCTCCGGGATGTCGGCCCGCCGGCTTGAGGACTCACCCCGCGACTACAGGTACTACGTGACGCGCTTCGACCGCACCTACAAGGCCCACAACGTAAAGAAGATGGCCCTCAAAGCACCCATGGTGGTGTTCTTCTCGGTGTATTTCCCCGCCAAGCTCCTCCGCGCGATCCACACCGTTAACACCAGCCAGCCGGTCCGCCGCGGAGGCCAGTAGCCCCGCAGGGCGGCCGCCGTCGTCAGTCAGTCCCCAGCTCCGCCAAGGGGCGTTCCTCGGGCGGCTTGCTTCGCCCGCCTTTACCGTTCCGCTGTCCGGCCACCACGACGGCGAGGCCCACGAGGATGAGCGCCAGTCCGGCGTAGGTCCCTGCCGGCAATGTCTCGTTCAGGAACACGGCCGCCAGCAAGGCCGCACCCGGTATTTCAAGCAGGATGATCATGGACACCAGCAGCGGGCTCATGGTGGCCAGCAGGTGGTTGAATGCTGTATGTCCCACGAGCTGGGCGCACACGGTGATGGCCAGAATCCCCAGCCAGCCGCCGGCGTCGAACCCGGTAAGTGGCTGGCGGGCGAAGATTGCCAATACCGCTACCAGGACGGCACACATGCCGTAGCAGAGGGCCGTGTAGGTCCCGGTGGTCATGCTCTGCCGGGCCCGGCCCCCGGCCAGAGTGTAGATTCCCGCCAGGAGTCCGCCGGCCATGGCCAGGAGGTCACCCAGCAGGGCGTCGGGGGAGGTGCCCATGTCGAAACCCGTGATGGCCACTACGCCGCCGAAGGAGATACCCAGGCCCACCAGGACCTGCCAGCGGTGCCGCACGCCGCGGAACAGCTGAATGATGGCAATCCACGCGGACTGCAGGCAGACGAGGGCCGTGGCGGCAGCCACGGAAGTCAGCTGCAGGGATGTAATGAAACAGGCGAAGTGCAGGGCCAGGGCCACGGCCGCAACGAGCGACCAGCGGAACTCATAACGCCCGACGCGGCCGAACTGGCGCGGCTCCCGGATCAGGGTGGGGGTGGCCATGACGGCAGCGGCGATGGCATTGCGCCAGAAGGCAATGGCGAGGGCCGTGACAGTGGTGGCGCCGAGGGTGGCGGCAATGAGCGGTCCTGACGAGGCCACGCCCAGGACGCCCAAGGCTGCAATGAAGAGATTCACGCTCCCACAGTACTGGGCCGGGAACAGTGGGCCGGGCAAAGCAAAAGGTCCCGGCCGTTTCCGGCCGGGACCTTTCTTATGGTGGAGGCACGGGGACTCGAACCCCGAACCCCCTGCTTGCAAAGCAGGTGCGCTACCAATTGCGCCATGCCCCCATAAGAAGCAACCCGTCCATCATACCCTAGTTCCGGATGCTGGCTGACCAGCCTCCGTACCGGGACTCCGGGCTATTCAACCTTGTCGGTTGATTCGCTCCAGACTGTTTTCCGGGCTTCGGATTCCTGCACCTTTTTCTTGTAGAAGAGGACGCCTGCGACCGCAGCTGCAATAACCAGCAACTTCTTCACACGCACCCCGTTCCGGCTGGATCCCAATGGGATCCGACCTAAACCTCTAGTTGAACCTGTGCAGGTTCCGTGGGCGTACCAGGACTTGAACCTGGGACCTCTTCGTTATCAGCGAAGCGCTCTAACCGCCTGAGCTATACGCCCCGATGCCTCATCGGGCCGAGACAAGACTCTACAGCACATCCCGGCCCGATCTCAAATCGAGGCATTCCAGCGGGATTTTCCGCGGAAATACAGGGTTTTAGTCGTCTGTCAGGGTCACGCCGATGCCGCCAACAAGGGTTGCCGAAATGTTGTACAGCACGGCTGACAGCATGGACAGGGCGGTCAGCAGCACCACATTCACAACGGCAATGATCGTAGCGAACGATGCCACCTGGCCGAGCGAGGCGACCTTCTTCAGTTCGAAGCCGCCGCCCTCGGAACCAGCGAGTGTTCCCAGCAGGCTGTCCACCTGGTCGAAGATGCCGGTTAGGTCCAGCACGGTCCACAGCACAATGGCGGCCACTACCGTGACGATGCCCAGTGCAACGGACAGCAGGAACGCCATTTTCAGGACGGACCAGGGGTCAACCTTACTGACCAGGAGCCGGGCGCGGCGCACCTTGGCCTTGGGAGCGGGCTTGACCAGCCCGGGCGCACCCTGCGCGGCCTGGGGCCGCTGCCCGGGGGCTGCCGGGCGCTGTGCCGGCGCGGCCGGCCTCTGGCCCTGCGGGGGCTGTCCTGCGGGCGCCGGGCGCTGTCCCGCACCTGCAGGACGCTGTCCCGGAACGCCCGACGGCGCGGCCGGGCTTTGCTGTGGACGCACCGGGGCATTCACCCGGGGAGCGGATGCCGGCTGACGCATCCCGCCGGGACCATTACTGCTCGGCTTGGGAAATGAGTCGGAATTGCTCACTCGTTACCTCCGGTGTTGTCTTCGTTCGCCTCAGCATCGCCGGACGTTCCTTCTGCTTCATCGGCCAGTCCTGAAGCCGCCTCTGCGGATTCCTCGTCTGGTCCGGCATCTTCAGCCAACGTTACGTCATCAGCGGCGATAGCCAAGATTTCTGACGCAGTGGGTTCATCAGTGTGGTCGGCTTCGGCCTCGCGTTCGGCGCTGGCTTCAACTTCATCTTCGAGGCCGCGTTCGGTGTTGCGGGCAACCTCAATGATGCGGTCGTTCTTGTCCGGCTTGGCGAAGATGACGCCCATGGTGTCGCGGCCCTTGGCAGGGACGCCGGCCACGGATGACCGGACCACCTTGCCGCCGCCCATGACCACCAGGACCTCGTCTTCCTCCTGGACCACCAGGGCGCCAACAAGATCCCCGCGCTCCTCGGCGAGCTTGGCAACCTTGATGCCCAGACCGCCGCGGCCCTGCAGTCGGTATTCCTCGACGGCGGTGCGCTTGGCGTAGCCGCCTTCCGTCACGACGAACACATAGGAGCCCTCGGCCACCACGTTCATGGCGAGCAGTTCGTCGTCCTCGCGGAACTTCATGCCCGTCACGCCGGACGTGGCGCGGCCCATGGGGCGCAGCGCATCGTCGGTGGCCGTGAACCGGATCGACTGGCCCTTGCGGGACACCAGCATGAGGTCATCTGTCTCGGAAACCAGCTGCGCGGAGACCAGTTCGTCCTCGTCCCGGAGGTTGATGGCGATGACGCCGGCGGACCGGTTGGTGTCGTAGTCCTCCAGCCGGGTCTTCTTGACCAGGCCGCGCTTGGTGGCCAGCACCAGGTACGGCGCGTGCTGGTAGTCCTTCAGGTCCAGCACCTGGGCGATGTGCTCGTCCGGCTGGAAGGCCAGCAGGTTTGCCACATGCTGTCCCTTGGTGTCGCGGCCGCCCTCGGCAAGTTCGTAGGCCTTGGCCCGGTACACACGACCGAAGTTGGTGAAGAAGAGCAGCCAGTGGTGGGTGGTGGTGACGAAGAAATGTTCCACTACGTCATCGCCGCGCAGCTGGGCACCCTTGATGCCCTTGCCGCCGCGCTGCTGCGAACGGTAGTTGTCGCTCCGCGTGCGCTTGACGTAGCCGCCGCGGGTGATGGTGACCACCACTTCCTCTTCAGGAATGAGGTCCTCCATGGACATGTCGCCGTCGTAGCCCATTAGAATCTGCGTGCGGCGGTCGTCCCCGTGCTTGGCCACGATCTCGGCGAGTTCCTCGCTGATGATCGAGCGCTGGCGTTCCTCCGAGGCCAGGATCGCGTTGTATTCGGCGATCATCGCTTCGAGCTCGGCGTGGCGGTCCTGGATCTTCTGGCGTTCCAGGGCGGCGAGCCGGCGGAGCTGCATGTCCAGGATGGCGCGCGCCTGGATCTCGTCGATGTCCAGCAGCTGCATCAGGCCGTCGCGTGCTGCCTCGGTGGTGTTCGAGGCGCGGATCAGGGCGATGACCTCGTCCAGCATGTCCAGGGCCTTGAGGAGGGCACGCAGGATGTGCGCTTCTTCCTCGGCCTTGCGTAAGCGGTAGCGGGTGCGCCGGGCGATGACATCCAGCTGGTGGGTCACCCAGTGCCGGATGAAGGCATCGAGGCTGAGCGTGCGCGGCACTCCGTCCACGATCGCCAGCATGTTCGCGCCGAAGTTCTCCTGCAGCTGGGTGTGCTTGTAGAGGTTGTTCAGCACCACCTTGGCGACGGCGTCGCGCTTCAGGACGATGACCAGGCGCTGCCCGGTGCGTCCGGACGTCTCGTCGCGGAGGTCGGCGATGCCCTGGACCTTGCCGTCCTTGACCAGTTCGGCGATCTTGATGGCCAGGTTGTCCGGGTTCGCCTGGTAGGGCAGCTCGGTGACCACGAGGCAGGTCCGTCCCTGCAGCTCCTCGACATTCACCACGGCGCGCATGGTGATGGAGCCGCGGCCGGTGCGATAGGCGTCTTCAATGCCCTTGTGGCCCAAAATGGTGGCGCCAGTGGGGAAATCGGGTCCCTTGATGCGCTTGAGCAGTTCTTCGAGGAGCTGCTCGCGGCTGGCGGTCGGGTTGGACAGGTACCACTGGACACCGTCGGCCACCTCGCGGAGGTTGTGCGGCGGGATGTTGGTGGCCATGCCGACGGCGATGCCCGAGGAGCCGTTGACCAGCAGGTTGGGGAACCGCGCCGGGAGGATGGTGGGTTCCTGGTTCTTGCCGTCGTAGTTGTCCTGGAAATCGACGGTCTCCTCGTCGATGTCACGGACCATCTCCATGGCGAGCGGTGCCATCTTCGTTTCCGTGTACCGCGGCGCCGCGGCGCCGTCGTTGCCCGGTGAGCCGAAGTTGCCCTGGCCCAGCGCCAGCGGGTACCGCATGGTCCAGTCCTGGATCAGGCGCACCAGGGCATCGTAGATCGCCGTGTCGCCGTGCGGGTGGTACTGGCCCATGACCTCGCCCACCACACGGGCACACTTGTTGAAGGCGCGATCCGGGCGGTAGCCACCGTCGAACATCGCATACAGCACCCGGCGGTGGACGGGCTTCAGCCCGTCACGCACATCCGGCAGGGCACGGCCGACAATAACGGCCATCGCGTAGTCGAGGTAGGAGCGCTGCATCTCCGTCTGCAGGTCCACCTGCTCCACGCGGTCGACCAGCACGTCGCCCTCCAGCACCGGCTCCGTGCCGTCCGGAGACTCGGCCGGGACCTCGGGTGTTTCGTCGCTCATAGTCTGTATTTTCCGTTTCAGGTATATGTCAGTTCTGGAATATCAAAGGCGGAAACCTCTAGATATCGAGGAACCTGACGTCCTTGGCGTTCTGCTGAATGAAGTTTCGGCGGGACTCGACGTCCTCGCCCATCAGCACGGCGAAGATCTGGTCTGCGGCGGCTGCGTCCTCCATGGTCACCTGCAGGAGGGTGCGCCGGTCCGGGTCCATGGTGGTGTCCCAGAGTTCGGTGTAGTCCATCTCGCCGAGGCCCTTGTAGCGCTGGATGCCGTTTTCCTTCGGAATGCGGCGGCCCGCTGCCTGGCCGGAAACCAGGACGGCGTCGCGCTCACGGTCGCTGAAGACGTAGTCGTGCGGTGCGTTGGACCACTTGATCCGGTACAGCGGCGGCTGCGCGAGGTAGACGTAGCCGTTCTCGATCAGGGGTCGCATGTAACGGAACAGCAGCGTCATCAGCAGCGTGGTGATGTGCTGGCCGTCGACGTCGGCATCGGCCATCAGCACGATCTTGTGGTAGCGCAGCTTGCTGAGGTCGAAGTCCTCGCCAATGCCCGTGCCGAATGCGGTGATCATGGACTGGACTTCGTTGTTGCCAAGCGCTTTGTCCAGGCGGGCCCGCTCCACGTTCAGGATCTTGCCGCGGAGCGGAAGGATGGCCTGCGTTTCGGGGTTGCGCCCGCGCTTGGCCGAACCGCCTGCCGAATCACCCTCCACCAGGTAGACCTCGCACTTGGAGGGGTCCTTCGAGGAGCAGTCGGAGAGCTTGCCCGGCATGCCGAAGGACTCCAGCGGACTCTTCCGGCGCGCATTGTCACGGGCCTTGCGCGCGGCCATGCGGGCCTGCGCGGCTGAAATGGCTTTGCGGATGACGTCCTTGGCGGGGCCGGGGTTGCGCTCCAGCCAGTCGCCGAGCTGGTCGGTGACCACGCGCTGCACGAAGCCCTTGACCTCGGAGTTGCCGAGCTTGGTTTTGGTCTGGCCCTCGAACTGCGGCTCGGACAGCTTCACGGAGATGACGGCCGTCAGGCCCTCGCGGATGTCATCGCCGGTAAGGTTCTCGTCCTTTTCCTTGATGATGGTCTTCTCGCGCGCATAGCGGTTGATGAGCGACGTCATCGCGGCGCGGAACCCCTCTTCGTGGGTGCCGCCTTCGTGGGTGTTGATGGTGTTGGCGTAGGTGTGGACGCTTTCGGAGTAGGCCGTTGTCCACTGCATCGCCATCTCGACCGCGATATGCCGCTCGGTGTCCTCAGTTTCGAAGGCGATGACGTCCTCGTGGACAACATCCACCTTCTTGCTGGAGTTCAAGTGCTTGACGTAGTCGAGGAGGCCGTCGTTGTACTGGTAGACCACCGTGCGGTGCTCGGCGAGGACCTCGCCCTCGGTCAGCACGCCGTCCAGGTCCAGGTCGCCGGCGTCGTCCGTGCCGGCCGCGGTTTGGCGCTCGTCCGTCAGGGTGATTTTCAGCCCCTTGTTCAGGAAGGCCATCTGCTGGAAACGCGCGCGAAGCGTCTCAAAGTCGAACTCGGTGGATTCGAAGATGCTCGGATCCGGGTAGAAGGTCTGGGTGGTTCCGGTCTCGGCCGTCTCCTCGCCCTGGACCAGGGCACCCTGCGGCTTGCCCCCGTCGGCAAAGGACATGCGCCAAACGTGGCCCTGCCTCCGGACTTCCGTGTTCACACGGGTGGAGAGGGCGTTGACCACGGAAATGCCCACGCCGTGGAGGCCACCGGACACGGCGTAACCGCCGCCGCCGAACTTGCCGCCGGCGTGCAGGATGGTCATGACCACCTCGACCGTGGGCTTGCCCTCTGTGGGGTGGATATCCACCGGGATGCCGCGGCCGTCGTCGGATACCTTGACACCGCCATCTGCCTGCAGAACAACTTCGATATGCGTGCAGTACCCCGCCAGGGCCTCATCCACGGAGTTATCCACCACTTCGTAAACCAGGTGGTGCAGGCCGCGCAGACCGGTGGAACCGATGTACATGCCCGGCCGTTTCCGTACGGCCTCGAGGCCCTCAAGAACGGTGATGTCGCTGGCGCCGTACTCCCGCGGTGTGGCAGCCTCAGCGGGGGTACCGGACGTACGGGCAACCTCCGTTACAGGCTCCACTGCCTCGATATCTGCATTGTCGTTAGCCACAGGCGCTTTCGACTCCTCTTATGTTCGATGATGGCCGGCCTCCGCCGTCCGCCGGGGAAAGGGCGTCCGCCAAAAGGCACGTCACTGACAGCGCCAGCTGCTATGTTGACACGCGGAACCGTTCCCGCACGGAAAAGCGCGGGAAAACGGACTCAGTCAACGTTTCACCGGCGCCCAGTTATCTAGAGGAATTCTATCGTGAAACATGGTTGATCCCTGCATTGGCGGGGCACCGACGCGGCTCAATGTGCCTCTCGCTGGCCATTGGCTCCGCCTGCAAGGCTCCAGCAGTCCCCTTTTTGGACTCCTATACGGCCGACGGCGGTTTGAGCGCCCTGCACGCCGTTTGGGCTTTGTCCCCGGAAGGCGCAATAGGAAGGAGCCGCACCCGACGGATTCAGCCCCGGCTGTTCGCAGTTGTGCCGTTATCCGTAGGTGTCCCTGGGTCCGCGTCCGTTGACGGTGCGTCCGCCTTTGCGCCAGTTAGGTGCCGCCGGGCCCAGCACCTGGATGCTGGTGACCACGCCGTCACCGAGTTCGCTGCGGAACTTCTCGAGCAGGCTCATGCTGAGCAGCCGGAGCTGCGTCGCCCAGGCCGTGGAGTCGCACCTGACATGAAGCGTGGTGTCGGTGAAGCTTTCCGGGGTGCAGTGGGCAGAGATTTCTGGCCCCACAAGCGCCGGCCACTCGGCCATGACCGAGCCGACGGCCACCGGGGAGGTCCAGCCGCGCTCGGCGACCAGCCGTCCCACGACTTTTCCCAGTCCCAAGGGGTCGCGTCCGGTGGAGTGGAACTGGCTGAAGCCCCGCGTTCCCTGGGCTGCAGTACGCGGTTTTTGACCGGCGCCTGCACGCGGCGCCTTCCGGCGGACTTCCCCACGTGCTGCCGCTGCCTCACGCATCCTGTTCAGCGCCGCCTGGGCGGCATCGATTTCATCGGGATCGCGGCCTGGCTGCAGGCCGCCGTCCTTATCCCTGTTCATCGATTCCTCCCGGGATTACCTTCACCCGCCGGCCCGCAAGCTCGTCCGGAATATCGGCGTCGACGGCGGCGGTCACCAGCACCTGCTCGGCGCCGGCAACTATTGCGGCCAGTTTACGCCGCCGCTGGACATCAAGTTCAGCGAAAACGTCGTCCAGGATGAGGATCGGCGCTGAGCCTCCGGTGCGGGCGTCGTCGAGCATGACGTAGTAGGACGCCAGCCGCAGGGACAGGCACATAGACCACGTTTCACCGTGCGAGGCGTAGCCCTTGGCCGGGGCCTGCCCCAGCACGAGTTCCAGCTCGTCCCGGTGCGGACCCACCAGCGAGATGCCCCGTTCGAGTTCTTTGCGGCGGGACGCCGCGAAGGCCTGCACGTAGCGTTCGGCAAGTTCATCCACGGACAGCAAGCGGAGATCCTCCGCCGGGTTTCCCGACTCGGACGGTGCCGCCGAAGCGCTGGCCGGCTCGCCGTCGTCGTCCATCATGTTCTGCAAAGTTGAGCGGTAGACCGCATCCGCGGCCTTGGAGCCATCGGTGAGCTGAGCGTAGGCACTGTTGAGGTGCGGCCGCAGGCGCTCGACGAGTTCCAGCCTGGCGTGGAGCAGCTCCGCTCCGGCGCGCGCCATGTGCTGGTCCCAGACATCGAGGGTAGCTTCATGGCCGGGGGTGAACTTTCCGGCCCGTGCCGACTTCAGCAGTGCGTTGCGCTGTTTGAGTACGCGGTCATAGTCGCTGCGGGTGGCGGCATGCCGGGGAATCAGGCTCACCAGGAGCTCGTCCAGGAAGCGGCGGCGGTTCGACGGATCACCCTTGACAAGCGCCAGGTCCTCCGGAGCGAACAGGACCGTTTGGCAGATGCCCAGCAGGTCGCGCGCACGGACCGGGTTGCTGCGGTTGATGCGTCCCCGGTTGGCCCGGCCGCCGTTGATTTCCAGCTCCAGGATGGTGGATTGTTCACCCCGGACCAGCTTTGCCCGGATCAGGGCACGGTCGGTTCCAAAACGGAGCAACGGGCCGTCGGCACTGACCCGGTGCGAACTGAGGGTTGCCAGGTATCCGATGGCTTCCATCAGGTTGGTCTTGCCGATTCCGTTGGAACCGACCAGGACCGTGACGCCCGGGTCAAACCGGAGATCCACCTGGGCGTAACTGCGGAAGTCGGTCAGGGACAGGTGTTCTAGGTACACGCGATCTTCAAATTCTCGGGAACCGCCGGTCCGGACGCCGGCCGGAACCCGGAAACGGTTTTACTTTGCCGGACGGGTGGCATGTCCGCCGAACTGGTGGCGCAGCGCGGACACCATCTTCATCGCCGGCGAGTTGTCCTCGCGGGAGGCGAAACGCGCAAAAAGTGCTGCGGTAATGGCGGGGGCCGGCACCGCATTGGCGATGGCCTCCTCCACGGTCCAGCGGCCTTCACCGGAGTCCTCGACGTAGTCGTCGATCGAGGCCAGTCCGGGATCCTCGTCCAGGGCCTTCACCATGAGGTCCAGCAGCCAGGACCGGACAACGGTTCCCTTCTGCCAGGCGCGGAAGGTTCCAGGGAGGTCCGTAACGATTTCCTTGGCAGCGAGTAGTTCGTAGCCTTCCGCGTAAGCCTGCATCAGGCCGTACTCGATGCCGTTGTGCACCATCTTGGCGTAGTGGCCTGCGCCGACGCCGCCCACATGGACGAAGCTGTCCGCGCGGTCGCCTTCGGGACGGAGCGCATCAAAGACTGGAAGGGCACGCTCGATGTCCTCGGCGTCGCCGCCGGCCATGAGCCCGTAACCGTTCTGAAGGCCCCAGACTCCGCCGGAGACGCCGCAGTCTGCGAAGCGGATGCCCTTTTCGGCCAGGGCGGCGGCATGCTTTTGGTCCTCAGTGAAGCGGGAGTTGCCTCCGTCGATCACCATGTCGCCGGGCTGCAGCTTGGCGCCGAGCTCGGTGATGACAGCGTCTGTGATTTCGCCGGCCGGAACCATGACCCAGATGAGGCGGGGCGCAGGAAGTGCGGCGATGAGTTCGTCTGTGGTGGCCACATCGGTGACCTCGGGGTTGCGGTCGAAGCCAGTGACCTCGATCCCGCCCTTGCGCAGCCGTTCGCGCATGTTGAAACCCATTTTTCCAAGGCCGATCAGTCCGATATGCACCGTGAACTCTTTTCTGCGCGGATGGTTAGGGATGGCGGTCCACCCAACTGGGTAGCAGCTCGGGGCGTTCTGAAGGCTGAGAAGCCCCTCAGCTGCTACCTGGTTGGGTGTGGCTTAGTTGGGCAGGCGCACCGGCATCACGAGGTAGCGGTAGTCGTCCTGGTCCTCGCCGTCGACGTCGTTCTGCGCTGTGATCATGGCGGGCTTCGGTGCCGTGGTGAAGGAGAAGCGCACAAACTTGGTCTCAATCACGCTGAGGCCTTCAACCAGGTAATGCGGGTTGAAGGCAACAGTGATGTCATCGCCGGACAGCTGTGCTTCGAGCTCTTCGGAGGCCTGGGCGTCCTCGCCGGTGCCGGCGTCGAGGTGCAGCTGGCCCTGCGTGAACGCGAGCCGGACCGGGGTATTGCGTTCGGCCACGAGCGAGACGCGCCGGACGGCCTCCACCAGCTCCTGGGTCTGCACGGTGGCGTGAATCGGCGTGGAATCCGGGAACAGCGAGCGGATCTTGGGATAATCGCCGTCGACCAGCAACGACGTGGTGGTGCGGCCGCCGCTTTCAAAGCCGATGAGTCGGCTGTCGTCGTCGGCGATGGCGAGGTTGATGTCACCGCTGCCGCCCAAAGTCTTGGCAACCTCGTTCAGCGTCTTGGCCTTGACCAGTGCACTGGTGGAGATGCCCGGGGTAACTGGCTTCCAGGGGACTTCCCGCATGGCGAGCCGGTAACGGTCCGTGGCCAGGAGGGTGATGAGGTCGTCCTCGATCTCCATCCGCACGCCCGTGAGGATGGGAAGAGTGTCGTCCTTGCTCGCGGCGATGATCACCTGGGACACAGCCTGGGCAAACGCATCACCGGCGACAGTCCCGGTGATGGTGGGCAGCGCAGGCAGCGGCGGGTATTCAGCCTCGGGCATGGTGGCCAGGTGGAAGCTGCTTCGCCGGCAGGTGAGAGTCACTTTGTTGCCGTCGGTTTCGATGTCCACCGGCGCCGAGGGCAGGCTGCGGCAGATGTCCGCCAGGAGGCGGCCGGAGACCAGGATGGTGCCTTCCTCCCGGATGTCGGCAGGAATTTCAAGCCTTGCGGAGGTCTCGTAATCGAAGCTGGACAGGCTGACGGTACCGGATTCGGCCTTGAGAAGAAGGCCGGAGAGCACGGGTACGGGCGGCCGCGGAGACAACGACCGGGCTGTCCATGTGACGGCTTCTGCCAGGACGTCCCGTTCGACTCTGAACTTCACGGAAGGGTGCCGCCTTTCATTGCTGCTGCCATTTTTTGAACGGGAACTCTCAAGGAGCCCACAAGACCGTTGCCCCCAAGTCCCTGAACCTGCATGGTCCGCGCATGGCCGACCGCAAACAAACCCAGGGATGGGAGCGCTGCAGACAGCTTAGCCGGAACTACAAGGATTTCCCCATCCCCGTCAGTGACGCCGGCTCCGCCGGCGGCCAAGTGGCCGATGCTTTGGCCGGTGCGTGGAGGTCGGGGAAGGAGATTGTTGTTTGAGGGATTTCAATTTTTTGGGATTAGTAGTGTTAATAACTGCTGTGGAAACTGTGGATAACCCGGTTTCACGGCTCGGATCCGCGGTTAAGCCCTGTTCATGGACTGTGGGTTCGGCACGTTTTAAACAGGCTGTGGATGGGGACAACGTTTTGTGCCTGTTTCGGTGATCCACAGACGGCTTAAGGGTTTTAAGCCCATTAACCGCGGTTGTCCCCTTAACTGTCCACAGGGTTATCCACACGCACCTGTTAATAAGGTTAAGAACCGCGGATCAGGAGTCGCGCTGCTGCTGCTTGATCCGGTTGGTGAGCTCGGTGACCTGGTTGTAAATCACACGCCGCTCAGCCATGAGCTCACGGATCTTGCGGTCGGCGTGGATCACGGTGGTGTGGTCGCGGCCGCCGAGCTCCTGGCCGATCTTGGGCAGCGACATGTCGGTCAGCTCGCGGCACAGGTACATGGCGATCTGCCGTGCGGTCACCAGCGTCCGGGTCCGGGACTTGCTGCAGAGCTCTTCCATGCTGAGCTTGAAGTAGTCAGCCGTCTGCTGCAGGATCTGGCCCGACGTGATTTCCTGGGCGCCGTCGTCGGTGATGAGGTCCTTGAGCACCATCTCCGCGAGGGCCACGTCCACCGGCTGGCGGTTGAGGCTGGCGAACGCCGTCACCCGGATGAGGGCGCCTTCGAGTTCGCGGATGTTGCTGGCGATCTTCGAAGCGATGTACTCCAGGGCGTCGTCCGGGGCGGAAAGGCCTTCGCTGAGGGCCTTCTTCCGGAGGATGGCGATGCGGGTTTCCAGTTCGGGCGGCTGGATGTCCGTCAGCAGGCCCCACTCGAAGCGGGATTTCATCCGGTCCTCAAACCCTGCCAGCAGCTTGGGCGGCTGATCCGAGGTGATGACAACCTGCTTGTTGTTGTTGTGCAGCGAGTTGAACGTGTGGAAGAACTCCTCCAGCGTCCGGTCCTTGCCGGCCAGGAACTGGATGTCGTCGATCAGCAGGACGTCGACGTTGCGGTACGTCGTCTTGAAGCTGGCGCCTTCATCGTCACGGATCGAGTTGATGAAGTCGTTGGTGAATTCCTCGGAGTTGACGTACCTGACGCGGATCCCGCTGTAGAGGCGCCGGGCGTAGTGGCCGATGGCGTGCAGCAGGTGTGTCTTGCCCAGACCCGAGTCACCGTAAATGAACAGCGGGTTGTAGGCCTTGGCGGGGGCTTCTGCCACGGCAACGGCGGCGGCATGGGCAAACCGGTTGGAGGAGCCGATCACGAAGGTGTCGAAAACGTACTTGGGATTGAGGCGGCCGAATTCGTGCGAGGTGCTCGGCAGCATGGGCTGCGGCTTCTGCTCGATGGAGGGATCGTTCGCGAGGGAAAGCTCGACGGCGGGTTCCGGCTCCTCATGGATGGGCACCAGGTCGGTGTCGACATCGATCGCGCAACGGATGTCATCCGAGAAGACGTTGCGGAGCGCGTCGTCGAGAGCGTCCTTGACCTGCGTCTGGAGCACTTCCCGGGTCAGTTCGTTCGGCACCGCGACGAGAAGGGTGGAACCGATGAGGCCCTGGGCCTGCGCGAGGATGACAAAGCCGCGTTGCCGGGGCGAAACGCGGTCGTCCTGTTCGAGAAGATTCACCACGCGCCGCCAGGAACTTCCGACAGTGTTGGCGTGGTTGGCTTCGTCTACTGTCATCAAATTTGGTTCCTCAAAGCTTGCTGCCTGCATTACATGCAGCCGCAAGCCCGGAAACCAGGGTGCTGGCCCGGCTTAATCCACAGGGTTATGCACAGTCCGTGGATAATCGGCTACTGGGACACTCTAGGGGATGAAAAGCCTAGAAGATAGCTGGGAAGTGCCTTGTGGATAATTACACCGTTGTGGTTCGAAAACGGCGGTGGTGAGCCACTTCATCCACAGGTTCGGCACCCCGTTAGCCACAGCTGGGGAAACACGCCGGATGGCCTGCTGGTTTGACTCCCGGCGGCGTTTTGCCCTACCGTTGTGGAGTCCTTTGTGCCTGCTTTCTGAACCCATTTTGGACTTCCGGACGCTCAGCGTGTTCCGGGAAATCCAGGGGAAGCAGACACATACAAAACTTAGCGTCGGCCAGTTCTTCCCCTTTACTGATCGGGTGGGCGCACCTTTGATCCACTGGAGTAACTAACGTGAGCAAGCGGACTTTTCAGCCGAATAACCGCCGTCGGGCCAAGAAGCACGGCTTCCGCCTTCGTATGCGCACCCGTGCCGGCCGTGCCATTCTGGCCGCCCGCCGTGGCAAGGGCCGCACCGAACTGTCGGCCTAAATACTGACTTGTCGGTCTTCTTCCTTCTGCGAGATTAGCGGTGCTTGCCACCCGGAACCGCCTGAGGACTTCAACCGATTTTTCAACAACTGTACGTTCCGGCGTCCGCAATGGACGCCGGAACGTAGTGTTATATACGGCAACTATTGGAGCCGGCGAACCCAGCCGCATCGGGTTCATCGTTTCCAAAGCTGTCGGGAACGCTGTTGCCAGGAACCTCGTTAAGAGGAGACTTAGAGAAGCCGGCGCGGTCTCGTTGCACGAGTACGGCACCGGATTCGCTATTGTGGTGCGTGCTCTGCCCGCCTCCGCAACAGCCAGCTGGGATGAACTCCTGGCGGATTACAACGCCGCCTTGGAAAACACCATGAGGCGGCTGGCTGGCCGCCTTCCGGCGGTGACCGGAAAACGGCCAGCTGGAACGCCACCGGACGCAACAACACAGGAAGGGACACAGCGTGCTTGACCCGACTGCCGCCGTCGTCCGTTCCCTCAAGTCCGCGGCAGCGGCCGCGGGCAGCTTCATCTGGAACCTGCCCCGCAACATCCTCATTCTTCTGCTTCTGGCCTACCGCAAGGTGGTTTCGCCCTTGTACGGCCAGGTCTGCCGTTTCTTTCCCTCCTGCTCGGCCTACGCGCTTGAAGCAGTCACAGTCCACGGCGCCGTCAAGGGCAGTTGGCTCGCAGCCAGGCGCCTGGCACGCTGCCACCCGTGGAACGCCGGTGGCGTGGACCATGTCCCCGCCGGCCACCGGGAATGGCCTGAAAACCAGACCCCCACAATTGTTGTGCTGAATAACCCGGACAAGTACCTGGCTGCTCAGACTGATGAAGAAGGCCGCGCTGCGGCCTGACGAATAGGGAAATCGTATGGACTTCTTTGGAACAATCATGGCCCCGTTCAAGTGGCTGGTCTCAGTCATTATGGTCGGCTTCCATGACGGATTGAGCTTCATCGGCCTGCCGGCCGCGAACGGCTGGACCTGGACGCTGTCCATCATCGGCCTGGTGTTGGTCATCCGTGCCGCCCTGATCCCTGTGTTCGTCAAGCAGATCAAGGCCCAGCGCGGGATGCAGCTGCTGCAGCCCGACCTGAAGAAGATGCAGGACAAGTACAAGGGCAAGACCGATCAGCTTTCCCGCCAGGCCATGGCGCAGGAGCAGATGGCCCTGTACAAGAAGCACGGCACCAACCCGTTCTCGGCCTGCCTCCCGATGCTCATCCAGATGCCGTTCTTCTTTGCGCTGTTCCAGGTGCTCTCCGGCATCACCGGTGCCGCCAACAGCGGAGAGGGCATCGGCGCCATGAGCCATGATCAGGTGGTTCAGTTCGACAAGTCCAGCATCTTCGGGGCCCCGCTGTCAGCGACCCTCCTTCACGGCACGCCCCCGGGCGGCAACGTGGTTGCGGTGTGGATCCTCTCCATCGTGATGATCCTGGCCATGACGGCGTCGCAGTTCATCACGCAAAAGCAGATCATGGCGAAGAACATGTCCGAAGAGGCCATGGCCAGCCCCTTCATGCGCCAGCAGAAGATGATGCTGTACATCCTGCCCATCGTCTTCGGTGTGGGCGGCATCAACTTCCCCATCGGTGTCCTGATCTACTGGACTACCACCAACCTGTGGACCATGGGCCAGCAGTTCTTTGTCATCCGCCGCATGCCGACGCCGGGATCCCCCGCCGCTAAGGCCCTCGCCGAGCGCCGTGCCGCCAAGGGCCTTCCGGCCCTTCCCATCCTGGGCGGCAAGAAGGCCGACGCCGAAACCGAAGCAGCTGCCGCCGCTGCGGTTGCGCAGGCCCGGACGCAGCGCACTCAGCCACAACGTAAGAACAGGAAGAAGAAGTAATGTCTGTTGAGAGCTCTGAACACGCACTTTCCGCTGAGGCCAGCGAAGACCAGGACTCCGTTGCCGGCACCGTGAACGCGGGCAAGGGCACGTCGGCAAGCCGCCTGGAAGAAGAGGGCGACGTCGCCGCCGACTACCTTGAGGAACTGCTCGACATTGCCGACATCGACGGCGACATTGACATTGAGGTCCGGAACGGACGCACCTACATCTCGATCGTGACCGAGGAAGAGTCCGCCGGGCTCGAGAGCCTCGTGGGTCGCGACGGTGAGGTGCTGGAAGCCCTTCAGGAACTGACCCGGCTCTCCGTTCTTTCCGCAACGGAAAACCGCTCGCGCCTGGTGCTTGACATCAACGGCTACCGCAAGGAACGTGCGGGCCACCTGCAGAAGATCGCCGAGGACGCCGTCGCCAGCGTCAAGGAAACCGGCGAGGCCGTTGCGCTGGAGCCCATGAGCGCCTACGAGCGGAAGATCGTCCACGACGCCGTCGCCGACCTTGGATTCGTCAGCGAGTCCGAGGGCGAGGGTGCAGGCCGGCACATCGTCGTTTCCGCCGACTGAGCCGTTGGCTGACGTACTGATGGTTGAACTTACGGCTGCCGAGCGCCAGGCGGCGGAGAAGATCTTCGGCGACCGCCTGGGCTTGGCTGAACGGTATGTCGAACACCTGGCGACGTCCGGGACCGAGCGCGGACTGATTGGTCCGCGGGAAATCCCCAGGCTCTGGGGACGCCATGTCCTTAACTGTGCGGTGATCGAAAGTGAAATTGCCCAGGGCAGCCACGTGGCCGACGTCGGAAGCGGCGCCGGACTTCCGGGCCTCTGCCTGGCCATTGCCCGTCCTGACCTGGAACTGACCCTCATCGAACCGCTGGAACGCCGGGTGATCTGGCTGCAGGAAGTGGTTGACGACCTGGGTTTGAGTAACGTCACGGTTATGCGCACACGTGCCGAACTTGCCGTGGGGATGGTGACGGCCGACGTCGTGACCGCCCGGGCAGTGTCCGCGCTGAGTAACCTTGCAGGCCTCACCATTCCGCTGCTCGGCGGTGAGGGTGAAGTCGTGGCCATCAAGGGCCGCAGTGCCGCCGAGGAGATCGAGAAAGCAGCCAAGGCCATCCGCAAGCTTGGCGGCGTGGAGACTTCGGTGGTCACCGTTGGCCAGGACCTGCTCGAGGAACCCACGACGGTGGTCCGGATCGTAGTTAAGAAGACCCAAAAGAGCGCCTAGCCCCGCAAGGTGCCGCGGGTCCTTTGGGTGTAGCGGTTAGGCTAGAGAACGGCAGTGAAAGCCGAACGAGAGTGAGTGTGTCCCAGTGACCAGTAGCGAAACCTCCACGCAGCGGATCCCCCCGTTCGTGTCCCTGGGGTCGGCGCGTGCCTTTGGCGTATCACCGGTCGCTACAACGGCAAATCAATTCAATCCGGTTGCAGGCACGGGTGTTGCCAAGGTTTCACGTGAAACTGCGGCCCGTGGCAACGTCCTGGACACGCTCGACGACTCGAGCCCCATCGCCCGGGAACTCGCGCACGAGAACCGCCGGCGGGAGCGGCTCCTCGGCCGCAACCTGCCTAAACCGGAGAAGACACGAATCTTCACGGTTTCAAACCAAAAGGGTGGAGTGGGTAAAACCACTACCACGGTCAACATCGCTGCGGCCCTGGCGGCGGCCGGCCTGAACGTGCTGGTCATCGACATCGACCCGCAGGGCAACGCGTCCACAGCTCTGGGCATTGAGCACCATGCCGACGTCGACAGCATCTACGATGTGCTGATCAACGACATGGCGCTTGAGGATGTGGTGGCCCAGTGCCCGGACATCAGCAACCTCATCTGCGCGCCGGCAACCATCCACCTGGCCGGCGCCGAGATCGAACTGGTCTCGCTGGTGGCGCGGGAACAGCGCCTGCGCCGCGCCATCGACGTTTACGCCAAAGCCCGGCAGAAGAAGGGCGAGCAGCGGCTGGACTACATCTTCATTGACTGCCCGCCCAGCCTGGGACTGCTGACGGTCAACGCCTTCTGTGCGGCCGGCGAGGTACTCATTCCCATCCAGTGCGAGTACTACGCACTCGAGGGCCTGAGCCAGCTGCTGAAGAACATTGAGATGATCCAGAAGCACCTGAATGCGGATCTGGAAGTCTCCACCATCCTGCTGACCATGTACGACGGGCGGACCAACCTGGCCGCCCAGGTCGCAGCCGAAGTCCGGCAGCACTTCCCGGAGCAGGTCCTTGACGCCGTCGTCCCGCGCTCCGTGCGGATCTCCGAAGCGCCGAGCTACCAGCAGACTGTCATGACCTACGATCCATCCTCCAGCGGCGCGTTGTCCTACCTGGAAGCCGCAGCGGAAATCGCTGAGCGTTAGAATTTTCCAAACACAGCAACAGCCGGAGCCCGGCATAGCCGGGCTCTTCCGATGGAGGGAATCATCCATGAGCGATAAGCGACGCGGGCTCGGTCGCGGTCTTGGCGCACTCATTCCAAGTTCCGCTTCCGCAGGCGCTTCGGGTAACGGAGCAGCTCCGTCGCGCCCTGTGGATCTCTTCTTCCCGGAGGCGCGCAAGACGGCTGAACCCGTCCCTGCCGCAGAGCCGGACAAGTCTGTCCTCGACGAAGCGCCGGCAAGCCGGTCCGGCCGGAAGGCTCCGGTTGAAGCTGCCGAGTCGGCCGACGCGGATGCGAAGGATGCAACTCCTGCCAAGTCTGCGGCGAAGACCGCCGCTTCCCGGGGTGCGGCCAAGGGCGGCAAGGATGCTGAGAAGTCCGAGGCCGTTCGTCCGGACACATCCGCAGCGGACGAGCCTCAGGACGATGTTGCTTCAGCCCAGGTTGCCGCCGGCGGGCAGAAGGCAGACGCCGCTGCTGTCCTGGACGACGACGTCGAACTCGTCGAGGTGCCAGGCGTCCGGTTCGCCGAAATCCCGGTCACTGATATCCATCCCAACCGCAAACAGCCGCGTACCGTCTTCGATGAGGACGACATGGCGGAGCTTGTTCACTCTGTTCGGGAAATAGGCGTCCTCCAGCCAATTGTGGTGCGTACTTCAACCGAAGAGGGTGGAGAACCGTACGAACTGGTGATGGGTGAGCGTCGGTGGCGTGCAGTTCAGGCCGCCGGACTCCCCACGATCCCGGCTATTGTCCGTGACACGACGGATGATGACCTGCTTCGTGACGCGCTTTTGGAGAACCTGCACCGCAGCCAGCTGAATCCGCTCGAAGAGGCCGCCGCGTACCAGCAGCTGCTGGAGGACTTTGGTACGACACACGAGCAGCTGGCTGACCGGATCGGACGTTCGCGCCCACAGGTCTCCAACACTCTGCGGCTGTTGAAGCTCCCCCCGCTGGTCCAGCGTCGTGTAGCAGCCAATGTTCTCTCGGCCGGCCACGCCCGGGCTCTCCTCGCGCTTCCTGACGCAGCGTCCATGGAACGTCTGGCCCAGAAGATCGTGGCTGAAGGCATGTCGGTCCGTGCAACCGAGGAAGCCGTCACGCTCCATCGTGAACCCGCGACGCCCGCGAAGAACAACATCCCCCGCCCGGGCGCAAGACACGAGCGGCTGGATTACCTGGCCTCCTCGCTCTCCGACAGGCTCGACACCAACGTGAAGATCTCGCTCGGCGCGCGCAAGGGCCGCGTGAGTATCGAGTTCGCGAGTGTTGAAGACCTCAACCGCATCATGGACGTCCTCGCTCCGGGGGGCGAGAACTAAGGTATTCGTCGAAGATCAGGGTCCGTTCATATGAACGGGCCCTTTTCAATTCCTTTGTACCGATCCTGACGACGGGGGTTGGCGCCCCTTAATCGGTGATCGCAGCTCTGCCAATGATCGTGGCGCCAGGATGGATTGCAAGCCGGCTAGCGGGCTACTGGTCTGCTCCTCCGGGTGGTCAGTCCTCGTGTGTTGGTTGCATAAAGCCGTCGGTGAAGCCAACCTACGGTGGATAAAGCGCTCAACGGGCATCCATGGAAGTTGCTCCTCTTTCGAGCGCGGAACATCTAATGGCTGCCGGTGTGCCGAAGCAAAAGTTTGGTACCTTAGCGCCGATGCGGTCCTCTTCAACCCGCTTTACATGTAGAGTCCGCCGGATGATGGCCTCCCCGGACGGATAGCTCCACTGCATAGAGGGTCCGTGGAAGCCCCGGGGGTGCCGTACGGAGAGAACCGGAGTGCGCTGGGGCATTCACTGTGCCAGGGCTGTTCGCGTTCAGGTCGATGTCCGAGGCTTCCCGACGACCCCGGCGGGGCTCTCGACCGCTTTCGGCGCCTATTAGTGGGGTTTGCAGGCAGCCCGCGAGTTGCCCATCCTTGGACCGTAGCCCGTCTTATGCGCCCTCCATACGTCGGGACTGGAGGTCGACCGACTTTCGTCCGGTCGACTCGTCCCTAAAGCCCTCAGTGGTTCGCTGGAGCCGCCCTGACGTCGCGCAGCTCGCTTCCGTGCTCACCGCGGTGCTGGATGGCCAGGCGCTTTGCGGTTCATCCAGCGGTTGGATGGGCTTGGAGTCTGGCGTTGAGGGAAGATCGAAGACGGAATCGTGCGTGCCATATCGTCATGATGTGGAAATCCACGATTCTCGATGCGGCACGCTGCTGTGCTGCGCCGCAAAGTGGACTTTTTGGGTGTGGTGCACCAATGGTCTCATCCTGTTTCACGTGAAACAGGATAAGACCTGTGCGCCAGCGGCCTGATCGGCTCCAGATTTTGAGTGATTTCGCGGTGATTCTGCCTCTGATTCGCTGCTCATGTTGCAGTAACTGACGCTCTAGGCGCAGGCGAGCTCTCGGGCATCGCGTGTCCCACGCTGCAGCGGCGTCGCTGCAGCTTGGGCTGCGTCCCTGCATCCTGCTCACGTTTGGCCTCCAACGTCCAGTCCTTTGCGCGGCTGCCACTCGTCTCGTCGGGGAAGCGCTTCACATCGCCTGTAGTCTGCGAGTCTCCAGCGCGCAATCCGTAGCTGCAGGGGCTGCAAACCGTACAGCTCGCTGCGTACTGGTTCCGTGTCTGGTGGAGCGGGAAACCTCTTCTGCGTCGCCGTCACGTGCAGGTGCTTCGGCTTCGCGTCTCCTTCGTTTCACGTGAAACGTCAGGTGCCGTCATTGGCACCTAGGACGACAGGACCGTGCGGCCCGTCCTCGCGCGACGCGTGTTTCACGTGAAACAAGCGCCGCAAGCCTGTGAGCTCGGCCCTCCTGAGCCTCCAAACGTTGCCGCTAAGCCAATACACGCATGGAGTGGAGCTGGTCGTGCAGTGCGCAGGCGCGCCATGGCATGGTCCACCTCCCAGGGGCGTCTGAGAGGAGACGCAGGCGTGGGCCCGGCAAAGGGCGCGGAGGCCGACGTCCCGAATATCGGTGCTGCTGGGCTGACAGCGAGCTAGAGGGACGGACGGAGCTGCTGCGGGTGGGCTCGCAGTTCGTTGACTTGTGCGCGTTTCGTAGCTGGAAGTTTTGATATCCGGGATGCTCCAGGACAAGTTGGGCTTGGGGTCCGGTACTGCTACGGTCTGCCTTCCTCGTTTGGGCGATCGTGGCGTATCGGCAGGCTCGCGTTCGGTCGCTTCAAGGTCTTCGTGCCAGCTCCGCCGCTTGCCTTTCTGCCTCCCCATATCTGCGGCTACCGCGAGACCCGCTTGACGGCCCCCGGTCATTTCGAACATGCCTCCTCCAAGCATACTTTCCGCGTGATCAAGCGGCCGCTGCCTGCTGAAGGGGTCGCGTACATTGTGAGCGCCACATCGTTCCTTTAGCGTTGCTGGGCCAAGGCCGCGTTTCACGTGAAACACGTTGGCCGCATGTTCGGCGTCGTGCCAGCGAGTCGGACGCGCCGCACGTATGTTCCTCGGGCCCAATCCCCCGGCGCGCGTCCGCCGATGGACAGCAGTACGGCCAGGCTGCAATCGCCAGCTTGTTCCCGGCGTGAATGATGGCCCGTTCATGGAATCGGAGCCGGCCTGCGTCCGCCCTCGCGGATGGGAAGTCGTCACCAACGCGCTGGGCATTCGCCCCAGGCTCTAAGGAAATAGAGCCGGGCCCGAAATGATGGATCCGGGTGCCAGGCTGCCGATGTAACTGACCCCTCTCTCCCCGCCCAGGGGCCGCACTCGTTCTCAATTCGGGTACTCCACAGTCGCTGTCCCATCGCGCCAACCGGTGTCGTCCGCCAGCTAGTGAATCCAATATTTTAGGTGCTGGTCGAGTGCCGTGATGCTAGAGCGTGCCGTCCGAATGCTGCAGAATCACGGACCACAGACCCGGTTTTCTGACTCTTGCCGCTGGTGATAAGCCGGTGGATAAAGCTGTGGATAACTATGTGGATAAGGCTGGGGATATGACACAGCTCCCGGCGCCCACCGCTCGCGTCGGTGGATTCAGTCGGGCCCAGTCGCGTCGAGTCGCGTCGCCGTCCTATGGGAGTGTTTCACGTGAAACGCTGCATCAGCACTAGCCTGCTGGTGTGCTCCTGCATTTTGGGGCGTAACAGAGGACCATCATCGAATTAAATGGGTTTCTTACTCGGTGACTAGCAGCACAACTCCGTGGGATCTGCATCCGCACTTCCACACCAAATACTGCGGCGCAACTCTGCCGTGCGGGCGTCCGTAACAGGACGCGCTGTGATACTCCTCACGGTACGCTCCTGCTTCTCCACAGGAGTGAGCGACCGGCTGTGGATAACCGTGTGGATTCCGCTGTGGATAAGACTGTGAATAATGTCATGGTGAGTCTCACTACATAGCCACATGACGGGCGCTTGGCACGCCTCTTGATCTGTCATTCCTCGGTCCCCGAGTGGCCCTTCGGATCAGTTTTGGGAGCGGCCACACCGGAGGTCTCCGATCCCGACCGATCCCTCGTTGATGCCTGACCGAACGAGAAGGCACGACTCCGGAATAGCCATTCAAGCCCCGGCGCCGGGTGGCGAGGTCTCGACCAATGACGTTGATAGAGCTGCCGCGTAACCAGGTCGTGGCACACCTGCCGATTCTTGCTGGATAGGCTGATGGTATTCGTACGGTCGCCGTGAACCTTAGGGCCGTCCAGTGGCGCGTTAGCCACAGTACTAGGACGTGAAATTCGACGGTGTGGGCAGCGGCTCTGCCGGAGAAGAGCGCCATGCTCGGGTGCCTTACATTCGGGCGGCAGCAGGCGCCCCAAGTCTTCCACGTGCACAGCGCGCCATCCGGCGCATGCCTTGGCCTGAACGCCGTCGGGAAGAAATCCTGCTTGTGATGCGGCGCCGGGTGTTCTCTATGCTGCAATCGATACGGTACCTTCATGTAGTCCGACCGCCCCGGCGTTGGCGCCGTGGTCCGTTGATTGGTCTGTCGCCCTGGGCCGGTTCTGCTCTGGCAACGAGAACGGTACGGCGTGTCACAAATGTGCGTCTGTTGACGCTCTTGCCCTATCCCCGACTCGTCCACTTCTATCTTGTTTCGATGGTGCGGTTGCGAGGAGCCGGGCATCGTCGAGGTATGCGGGCAATCTTCCTTTTGCGTTCGAGGCCGCGTACCGAGCCGGCGTCAGATGATCAGTTTGATTCGCATTCCTTCGTGTGTGGTGAGCAGTGGCTCTGTCGGTATCCGCCTCCTGTCAGTGCGGCACCGACTGATGGCTATGAAGTCGCCCGTCTCACAGGACCGCGGCCGGCTGATGACTATGAATTCGGCCGTCTGTTGCTGACGTGGAAGGCCCAGCGGTCGTTAGAGGACGCGGTAGGAGACTTCTTTGAATGGACGTGCGGTGATCGAATCGAAGTCGTCGAGTGTAAGGAAACCTGCAGCGCAATGTTCGGTCCTCTGGGCCGCGATCCTGGTGACCCGAGGGGACAACGTGACTGAGGCGTCGTGTTCACAGCATCTGCTGGGGGCGTCCAGTGCGCGGTGAGCCCATCCGAGGGCTTGAGTACCTCAAGTCGGGCCGGGGGCTTGTCCTGTGGATTGCTGGCTCAAGGGCCTCTCATTCCTGTCGGCGCGTTTCACGTGAAACATTGGTGCGCACCAGGCCCTGAACCTTTCCAACTCAGAGTCAATTTCGGATGTCACTGGCTGCTGTACTGAACGAAGCGTCATTTGCGCTGATTGAAGCTTCACAGCAGGCAGTGCCCTCCGTGGTCGGCGGGACGCATTTTGGCTGAATGCGCCAGATGGCATCGGAGAGGTTCGCGCTCCGCGGAGGGCGTGCCGTGGAAGGCGCACCGCGGAATACGAATGCGGGTTGCACCTACGCTTGTACGAGCGGGTGGAAGTAGGCATCAAGCTTGTGGGGCGGAAGAGCGTTGATGATGCCAGCGAGGCTGCTTTGCGAACGCCTTGAGGGGCATGGCGACTTGTCTGTGTTCTGCCCAACTTCGAGCGGCACGACCCCGGCTGCAGTGTTTCACGTGAAACGCCCGCGAGGGTTCGATCTCGTGCCAGGAAGCCAGCGTCGTTCTCGCTGCCTGAAACCCTACCGGAGCGAGCACCACGCGTACGCTGCCAACGGAATATCGATGGAGCGTCGTGCATTCATTGTCCACGCTGACCTTGGAGTGCAGCATTCGAGTGCCAGTGTCCGTCGACGACGACTCGAAGCATCTCGACGGGTTCCGGCAAGAGCTGCATTGTTCCGGGCCGCATTCGTTGGTACACGCGTGCGATGGGGCTGCTTGCATGCTTCTTGGCAGGCGACTGTGGCGCTGTGCGGTGTGCTTTTCATTGACCGAACGCCACCAAGTACGAGTGTATGTTCCGGTAAGTGCCCTAGTCATTTGAGGGCGCAGTGAGTGCAGCCCAATTGAATCGGTGTCATCGGTGCACAGTATGGCGAATTTAGGTTCCTCGAAGATGGGTCATGCAGAGGAACTTCGAGTTTCCCGGAGCAGTCGGGTGTGAGCATGCGAGGCGTTTGCTCAGTTAGCCACTTTTATACGTTGGATACCGCCTCCGGTGGACGCTTCTGGTGGCCAGAGGTCGCTGTTCAAGATCATCTAATCCGGAAATGCGGGACATCGGAGACTAGCGAAATGTCGTTGGTCTTGTTGTTTCGCGACATGTCTTGTTCCGTGTCACTCGGGTCTAGGCGCGTCAAGCGGTGACAGCGACTTCTCACTCCCCAAAGGGCATGACTCGGAAGTCAGGGTTTGGGCGACGCAACACCGCGATAAGGGCGTGCGCTGAGAGCCGGCATGTTTCCGAGCTGATGAGAGCAGAGAAGGGGGCAGACTCCGTCTGTACGGCCTTGTACGTGGTGGATGTCGGAGTGGGCCGCCTGGGCGAGAGGAGAGGAACTTGGGGATGTGTACATGACCTTTCCCATAATGAAGGAGGCAGTCGGTGGTGGGCCGTGTGACTACGGTGGTGGGGCAGTCGTGTTTCACGTGAAACACTACGGTCCAATAGGTCTTCAGCGGAGTTCCCCGCCCGGCGATTCTGAGTCTCAGGGAGAGCACTCAGCCGCGCGTGGGGAGCCGCCGCCAGGTGCCGCGGTCCGGAGAGATGGGTCAAGATGGACTCCGCTGCAAGGGCGGCTGGGCTGATTGAACGCTTGGAATCCTGAATGGACCACGTGATGCGCGCCTGTCTCAGGGGAAGCTAGCCGGCGTTGCTAGTGATTCCCCGGTATGGTCTGGTCTCCTTTACGTGCTGCCCCCCGGCAGGGACTGGGAGGCAGCAAGAAGAAGACCGCGTAGATGCGCTGCTGCGGGCCCATTCGTGGCCAATGCTCTGCGAGGATGTACGGCATGTGCCAGTTTCGGCGCGATCATGGCCTGTCGTGTAGAAGGTCGATTTTGCTGTTTCGCGCGTTTGCATGGAAATGCCCATCGTGCAGTATGGGGCAGCGAATGCGCCAGCCTCGGGCTACTTGGGAGCCCATGAATAGCCAGCACATGGGCGGACGCAAGAACTAGGCCATGTGGGCAAGAAGGAAACTTTGTCACTAGCCCCAACCGGTCAGGCCGCTGGTTTCACGTGAAACATCGGCCTTGGGCGCGCTGCACGAATGAGCAGTTTCTCGGCTAAGGCGCACCAAGGCGAATGTACCCGCTCTGAAGAGGTCATGACTCCCTGACGCCCATCTGACGATTCCAGAGGGTGTGCAGGTCAGAGAGCAGCGTGCGCCACTACCAGTCGCTGTCCAGATGATCCTGGCGAATATACGCGCGGAATGAAACCCAGAGAGGTTCCTTTGGGGGAACAGCGCCCGGGTCTAGGTCAATTAGAGAGGCTGGCTGCGCCGGGGCTCCGACTCTCCTCGGGATCTTGTCTGCAGCACGGGGTATCGGCCTGAGCTGGACGGCGGAACGGGATGGGACGGCCGGACGGCCGGACGGCAGGAGTGGCTGGGCCGCTGTACCCAGGACGACGGCGTCGTTGCCGGGCTGCAGCTGTTCCATAGTGGGCGAGATCCAGCTGAGGAACAACCAGCTGATAGACAAAAAGGTGGCCACCACTCCCCTGGGAGTGATGGCCACCTTTGCATGCCCGTCGGCGGCGTTGCCTATCAGGTTTCCCGTCCAGGCCCGCTGCGACTAGGACAGAACGTCCGCGAATTCCTTCTCGAAGAACTGCTTCGGCTTGGCACCGATGACAGTGCTCTTCACTTCGCCGCCCTGGAACAGGTAGACGGCGGGAATGGAGGTGATGCCGTACTCCGCGGCGATGGCCGGGTTGTCATCGACATTTACCTTGACGACGTTGACCTTCTCGCCGTACTCCACCGAGATCTCATCCAGGATGGGGCCTAGCTTCCGGCAGGGACCGCACCATTCGGCCCAGAAGTCAACGATTACCGGCTTGTCAGCGGCGAGTACGTCAGTGCTGAAGCTTGCGTCAGTTACATCTTTTGCGTTGCTCATAACCCTTGTCTCTCTCTTCGAATGATTTTCAGCGCCGGTCAGGCGTGAAGGTCTGCGAGGTAGTGCTCGACGTCGATGGCTGCAACACAGCCGGAGCCGGATGCCGTGATCGCCTGGCGGTAGGTTGGGTCCACGACGTCGCCGGCGGCGAAGACGCCCTTGATGCTGGTGCGTGAGCTACGGCCTTCGACGGCGATGGTCCCGGCGTCCGTGATCTCCAGGCTGTCCTTGATGAGCTCGGTACGCGGATCGTTGCCGATCGCGACGAAGACGCCGGTCACGGCCAGTTCGGACTCGGTGCCGTCGACCAGGTTCTTCAGCTTCAGGCCAGTGACCTTGTCTCCACCCAGGACGTCCTCGACGGCGGTGTTCCACACGAAGTTGATCTTCTCGTGGGCCTGCGCACGCTCACCCATGATCTTGGACGCCTTCAGCGTGTCGCGGCGGTGCACCACAGTGACCGACTTGGCGAACTTGGTGAGGAAGAGTGCTTCCTCCATGGCAGAGTCACCGCCACCGATCACTGCGATGTCCTGGTCCTTGAAGAAGAAACCGTCGCAGGTTGCACACCAGCTGACACCGTGGCCGGAGAGCCGCTTTTCGTTGGCCAGGCCGAGCTCGCGATACGCGGAGCCGGTGGAAAGGATGATGGCACGGGCGCGGAAGGTCTCCCCCGTTGCGATCGTGACAGTCTTGATGTCGCCGTCGAGACCAAGGGCGGTGACGTCCTCGAACTGGATCTCGGTGCCGAAGCGGGCAGCCTGCTTTTCGAAGTTCTCCATCAGGTCCGGACCCATGATGCCCTCGGGGAAGCCCGGGTAGTTCTCGACATCCGTGGTGTTCATGAGCTCACCGCCCGCAGTAACCGAGCCAGCCAGCAGCAGCGGCTTCAGGTTTGCGCGGGCCGTGTACACGGCGGCCGTGTAGCCTGCGGGGCCGGAGCCGACGATGATGACATCACGTACTTCTGACGCGCTGTTTTCTGCGGTGCTCACTGAACGGTGAACCTCTTCCTTTGTCGATGCGCCAGCCTTCCGGCCGGCCACATGGCACAACTGATTGGCAGTGTGGAATATTCCAAACGTGCTTGGAGGCAGGCGAAAACACCCGTGCCTGCACGGAAACACCGCCACGGGACTTTCCACAAGGGTACCGCCTCCGGCAACCTCAGGGCATGCCGGTTACGACCGCGAGCAACGTGACTGCCGAACGGCTGCGTCCCTACTGGACCTTGACCTCTGCGAGCCGCAGGCCGTACCCAAAGCGGGTCTTCGGAGCTGCGAGCTTAGGCAGGTTCTTGATCGAAATAATGACGTACTGGGCAGTCACCGGTTCGGCCAGCGGCATGGTGAGATCAGGCGAGGTGAAGCTGTTGGTACCCACCTGCTTTGCACCGTCCAGCGCCGGGCGGTCGTTGGTGTAGACCGTGATGCTTCCGCCCGAGGCACCCAACTGGTTCAGGGTGATCGAGGAGACCTGGGAAGGGCTCTTGAGCTTGACCACCAGCGGGACACCCTCGGGAGCAAGGCCGCCCCAGTCCTCGGTGGCAAACTCCATGTCCGACCAGTAGCTGGCCGCATTTCCGTCGAACGCCTTGCCAAGGTCGTCGTCGTACGTCGCAGCGAAATCAAAGTTGCCCTGCCGGCTGATCCCCTCGATGGCCGGCGGCCCTGCCGCCGGAGCGGTGCTCTTGGTTGGGGTTCCGCTACTCGGCTGGGTGGCAGCCGACGGCGGTGCGGTGGCTCCGGGGGTGGCTTCCGTTTGCGGTGCACTCTTGAAGAGGCTGCCGAGGTTGGTCACGGCGAAGATGAGTCCGACGATCAGGACGGCCGCGAGAAGGCCACCGACAAGCCACCGCATGGAACGCGGTTCCTTCTGCGGCTCGTCGTCTTCATCGTCGTAATAATTGGCAGCCGGAGCGGCGCCAGCGCGGCCGGCGGCAGGGAAATTGCCAGCCCGGCGGTCCTGTTCTTGCGCGTTGCTGCCCTCGTCGTCGTACTCGTCTTCGGGGGCGTAGTCATAGTCGTTTTCAGACCACAGCGACACCTTGGAAGAGTTGTGGCCGTCACCGGAAGCGGCACCGGCGGCCGCCGCGCCCGCGCCTGCACCGGAGGCACCCCGTGCGGCGTTTCCGGAGCGGTTGCTGTCACGCTGCAGAAGTGCCTGCTCAACGTTGTCGTGCTGCACGGCGTCCTGCTCATAGCCCTTATCCGGCTGAATCGGCTGCGGTGCAGTGGTCTCCGGGACGCCCTGCCTGTTGCCCCGCGAACCAGCCGCGGCGGCACCTGCAGCCGCACCAGCAGCGGCTGCCCCAGCGGCACCGGCACCTGCGGCGGGACGGGCCGCTGGAAGCGGCGGCACGACAGGAGCCTTCCGGACCGGCGCAGTGGGTGCCTGCGCGGGAGCCTGCTGCCCGCGCCCCTGCGGAGCCGCTGCCCCGTGGCTGGAGCGGCTGGCGGCGGGCGCCGGCGCGGTGGCGGGGTACTGCCCGCCCGACTGGCCTTCGTTGTAGTTGATGTACCCGGCTTCGACCTCGTCGTCTTCGTCGTAGGCTTCGGGTTCGCGGGAGCGGGCCTGGCCGAAGATCTCGCTGCCCAGGGTGTCCGTGAAGAACGGCTCCACATAGGGCGGGTTGGAGGCAACCACAAGGTCCAGCAGGTCAGCGGCCGAGGTGTGGTTGGTGATCAGATACGTCGTGGCGTCGCTGACTCCAAGGTCCAGGATCTGCACGTTCCCGGGGCGCTCCCCCGTAGCCACTTCGCGGGCGCTCTGGGCCACCTGGTCGGCGTTGTACGGGCCGGCCACCAGGATGCTGACCGGACGGTTCAGCACCTGGTCCACACCGTCCAGCACCAGATCCTGGTCATGCGAACTCAGCACTGTGGCCGTGACCTTGTAGCGGCCGCCAAGTACTGATCCGACATCGATCGGGTGGGACACGTGTTCCTCCTAGCCTGTCCGGGAATTGCTTCTGGCCCTGGCGATGCATCGCCAGGGAAGGCCTCCGGCGTGCCGGCGGACCCTTGGTCTGCAACTGCCCTTGTTCCCCTCGATCCTAGCCGATGCTGTGCAACGGCCGCGGAAGACGGGGCTGGCCGGCTCCCGCCCGGGCTACTTTTTCTTCCGCCGCCGCGACGGGAAATGCGGGTTCTGGCCGGGGGTCCCCTGATAGGTCCGTCGGCCAGGGAGCGGGATTTCCCCGCGCAGAGCGTTCCCTCGAGCTGTCCCGGGGACGTCCTCCTCAGGAAGGTACGTGGCGCCGTCGTAATCTTCCGGTTCCGGCTGGGGTGCAGGCCCGGCACGGAAGGAGGCAGAATCGAACTCGCCGGAAATCCGGGGAATCAGGCCAGTATCCGAAGAGACCGTGGCGCGTTCCGGCGTCGTACGCCGCCGCGATGCAGTGCCGGCGGATGCTCCGGCAGTCGGAGCCCCGGCGGTTGCAGGGGCAGACGGAGGAGCCGCCGGTGCGCCGGAACCGCGGCCCAGCCGCCCCAGCAGGGGCCGAAGCAGGTCGCGCAGCTCGGTGACCCGGAACAGCTTCAGCAGAACCAGGTACGCGGCCAGCATGACGGGGCCGACGACGACGATGGTCACCAGGGCGGCCGGCCGGCTGCTCCAGGCGAAGCCGACCGGGCTGTAGCTGCCCATGAGCCACAGTGCCCCGACGCCGGCAACGGCCGAGCCGAGGGCGGCGTAGCCCATGCGGATGTACGAGTTGATGATCCGCGGACCGTCCAGGTGTCCCAGCAACCGGCGGAGGAAGATGGCGGAGACAACCACCGAGAGGATGTTCCCTGCGGTGTAAAGAACGGCGATGGCGAAAATGATCCGGTCGAACGGCAGGAACTGGATGAAGAAGGCGGCCACGACATTAACCAGCGCCAGCACCAGCTGGATGTAGAACGGGGTGCGTGCGTCCTCGTTGGCGTAAAAGACCCGGGACATCATGAAGTTGGCGCTCATGAACGGGGTGCTGAGCGCCAGGATGGTCAGGGTCTGCGCCAGCAGGATACCGTCCGTGGGGTGCCCGCCGGAGAAAAACATGCCCAGCGGACCCGCCAGGGCGAAAAGCGCCAAGGCTCCGAAAACGGTGGCCACGGCCATGGTCCGCAGCCCGTGGGACAGGGCTTCGCGGAGTTCTGCGCGGTTCCCATCCTGGGAGGCCCTGGTCATCCGGTTGAACAGCACCGTGGCCAGGGAGAGCGCGATGATCGAGTGTGGCAGCAGGTACAGCTGGCTGGCCACCTCAAGCACAGCGTTGCCGGGCAGCATGGCGGCGGCGCCGTCGTCGCCCGCCTTCTCGAGGCGAAGCCGCTCGGTACCGGGAATCGTGGCGATGCGCATGACATAAAGGAACGCCAGCTGCCCGACGGCGGCCGTCAGGAGCGTCCACACGCTCAGTCGTGCGGCATGGCCGAGTCCCACGCCGCGCCAGCCGAACCGCGGACGCAGTCCCAGCTTCAGGCGGAATACGGGAATCAGCAGAATGGCGGTCTGGGCAACCACGCCGATCGTGGAGAAACCGGCGACAAAAAACGTCTGGGACGCACCCCAGTTGTCCAGCGAATGCGGATTGGCCTCGTTGGCGCCGAAGATCCAGATGAACATGCCGAGGCCCGCGATGGCTACGACGTTGTTCATAATGGGCGCCCACATGGCAGGTCCAAACGCGCCATTGGCATTGAGGACCTGGGTGAGCAGGGCATACAGGCCGTAGAAGAAAATCTGCGGCAGGCACCAGAAAGCGAAGGCAACGGCCAGCGACTTTTGCTGCGGCGAGTAGCCCTGCGTGGTGAGTTCAATGACGGCCGGTGCAAACAGGGTGACCAGCAGGGTCAGGGACATCAGCACCAGGACGGCCAGCGTGAGCAGCCTGCTGATGTAGTCCGCTCCCCTGTCCGGGGCCTTGCTCGCTTTGATGATCTGCGGGACCAGCACGGCATTGAAGACGCCGCCGGCCACCAGCAGGAAGATCAGGTTGGGCAGGTTGTTGGCATTGATGAATGTGTCAGTGACGGTGGAGCCCAGGCCGAGGGCGGCGGCCAGCATCCAGGTCTTGCCGAAGCCCAGAAAGCGCGAAACGAGGGTTCCCGCTGCCATGATGGCGCTGGAACGGGCCTCACCGGGCTGCGCGGCACTGGAGGCGGCCTCGCTGGCGGGCGTCACACCGGGCGGTGTTTCGCCCGGCTGCGCGGGCTGGTCGGAAGACGGATTGGCTGCTGACATCGTCTTCATCGTCTCACCCGGGTGCTGATATTGCGGCACGCAAGACGGTATCCGGCAGGCATTGCCGGACGGTCAGAGGTGCTCGGGAAGGACTTCGCGTGCCAGGTCGGCGATGCGGCGTTCATTGGGGAACGAAAGCTTGCGGGCAAGCTCGTGGATGGGAACCCAGGCAACATCAACCGCTTCCTTGTCAGGATCGTTTTCGATGGTGAGTTCACCGCCGGTGGCGCGCAGCAGGTAGTGGTGCACTGTCTTGTGGACGCGGTGCCCGCTGACGGTAAACCAGTAATCGATGCTGCCCAGCGGGGCCAGAATCTTGCCGTCGATGCCGGTTTCTTCCGCAATCTCACGGACGGCGGCTTCCTCGTTGTTCTCCCGGCCCTCCGGATGACCCTTGGGCAGGCACCACTCCAGCCGTCCGCCCCTGTTAAGGCGGGCAATAATGGCAACCCTCAGTTCGTCGTCGGACGTGTCCACCACGACGCCCCCGGCGGAGATCTCCTCAACGGTGGGGAGCGAGGCCGGGGCCGAGTGCGGTGCAGGCGCGACGTGGGCACCAATTGCCGACGGCAACGGTGGGTTCGTCCTCCTGCCGGGAGCGCTCGGTACTGGATGGGCCATGCAGTCCACTCTAACGACTCTTGCCCCGCCGTGATGACCGGGACATGGCTTGCAGATGGACTGCATGTAACGGGCTTCGCCGGCGCCGTCGCACAATGACGGGATTTGGTGCGGTGGGGCTTGGTTTTCTGACAAGCTTAAGTAACTATGGCGCACGCACATCAAAAGACTGATCTTCACACCGTTGACTTCCAGGTGGACCCGGTGGTCCTGGAGCTCGGCCAGCGGTTCGTGGATGCCGGTCATGAGCTGTCGCTCGTCGGCGGCCCGGTCCGGGACCTCTTCCTGGGCCGCACCTCCCCCGACCTCGATTTCACAACGGACGCGACGCCGGACCAGACCGTGGCGCTGATCAAGAAGTGGGCGGACAACTTCTGGGAGATCGGCCGCGCCTTCGGAACAATCGGCATGCGCAAGGCCGGCTTCCAGATAGAAATCACCACCTACCGCGCCGAAGCCTACGACCCCGAGTCCCGGAAGCCCGTGGTGGCCTTTGGTTCCTCGCTCACGGACGACCTGCTGCGCCGCGACTTCACCATCAATGCCATGGCCCTGCGGCTGCCCTCGATGGAACTGGTGGATCCCTTCGGCGGAGTCCGCGACCTGCACGCCTCCGTGCTGGCCACTCCGGGCGCTCCCGAGGCATCTTTTTCCGACGATCCCCTCCGGATGATGAGGGCAGCGAGGTTTGCCTCCCAGCTGGGGGTGGCTGTGCGGGACGACGTCCGGGTTGCCATGACCCGGATGGCCGAGCGCATCAGCATCATCTCGGCTGAACGCGTCCGCGATGAGTTGGTCAAACTCGTCTGCGGGCGGCACCCCCGCGTGGGCATCGACCTGCTGGTGGACACCGGCCTCGCCGAGTTCGTGCTGCCCGAGGTGTCCGCGCTCAGGCTGGAATCTGACGAGCACCACCGCCACAAGGACGTCTACCAGCACTCCCTCCAGGTCCTCGAGCAGGCGGCCGCCCTGGAGACGGATTCCGACGGCGCCGTCCCCGGCCCGGACTTTGTCCTGCGGTTTGCGGCGCTGATGCACGACGTCGGGAAGCCGGCTACGCGCCGGTTCGAACCGGGCGGCGCGGTCAGCTTCCGCCACCACGACATGGTGGGGGCCAAACTGACGGCGAAGCGGATGAAGAATCTGCGCTTCGACAACGACACCATCAAGGCCGTGGCCCGCCTCGTGGAACTGCACATGCGCTTCTACGGCTACGGAGACGCCGGCTGGACCGATTCCGCAGTGCGCCGTTACGTCACCGACGCCGGTCCCCTGCTGGAACGGCTGCACCGCCTGACCCGCTCCGACGTCACCACACGCAACCAGCGCAAGGCCGACCGGCTGTCCTTCGCCTACGACGACCTCGAATCCCGGATTGCGACCCTCCGCGAACAGGAATCCCTGGACGCGGTCCGGCCGGACCTTAACGGCGCCGAGATCATGGCCCTGCTGGACCTAAAGCCCGGACCCGTCGTGGGCAGGGCGTACAAGTTCCTGTTGGAGGAACGGATGGAAAACGGCCCGCTCGATCCTGCCGACGCCGCGTCCCGGCTTCGCGCCTGGTGGGCGGAGCAGCCTGAGTCAGTTGCTCCCTCTCCCGACTCTTCTGTTCCTCCTGCTTCTCCCGCCGACGTCGAATCTTCCCCAACCGAGGAGTCCAAGTGAACGCCGCCAACATCGCCCGCCCCCAGCTCTGGATCCTGCGGCACGGCGAAACCGAATGGTCCAAGAGCGGCCAGTACACCGGACTAACGGATCTTCCCCTGACGGTGGAGGGCGAGCAGCAGGCAGTCGAGGCGCGCAGGATCCTGGACACCGTCGATTTCGACCTGGTCCTGACTTCTCCGCTGCGCCGTGCCCGGCGGACCGCGGAACTCGCCGGTTTCCCCGATGCCGTCCACGAACCGCTGGCTGTGGAATGGGACTACGGCGACTACGAGGGCATCAGCTCCGACCTGATCCGTAAGGACAACCCTGACTACCTCATCTGGACGCACGGCGTTCCCAACGGCGAGAAGCTCCATGATGTGGCTGCGCGGGCAGACAAGATCGTGGCCCGGGTCCTGGAGTCCGGGCTGGACAACGTCCTGATCGTGGCCCACGGCCACTTTTCCCGCATCCTTACCGCCCGCTGGCTCGAACTCGAGCCTGAAGAGGGCCGGCATTTCATCCTGGGAACAGCCAAAGTCTGCACCCTTGGCTGGGACAAAAGGACGCCTGCCATTGTCCGCTGGGGTCTGTAAATAGCACCTTCTGGATTTATTTCCAGAATTTCCTGGGAATAAAGTAGTCAAGTACATCATTCCTGGTGTACTTTTATTCCTGACCCCAGAGCGACCTGCCAGGGTCATGGCGCACGTTGTCCGGCCAGTCAGCCTGCAACGGCATAGCAGAAAAGGAGGTTGGGAAAATGATTACTTTGACTAGCGGATGGAAGATGACCATCACCGCGTTTCCGGCCTTCGCTGCTGACCCGCGCCCTCTTCACGGACTCGCCCGAGCCTAATTCTGACTCCCCAGCCGTTCTCCCACACCTAGCGGGAGAGCAATCGGGACACCGGCAGATGATTCTGCCACATTCTCAGAAACTCTGATCCCGGCGGTCTGACGTAGCGGAACCTCGTGGTTTTGCGCAGCTACCCCATAACTCGGAACTCTGCTTCTTGTTGGGGTCGCCGCGCTGCCGTTTCGCGGGCCAATTGCCGCTTTTTCGCGGATTCCATTTACTTCCCGGGCATTTCTTTGCCTTTTTACGGCCATTTCTTCACATGCTCGAATGGCTCTAATTGCCATGCCCGGATTCTTTCCGCCATTTCCTGAGAGGAGGTGAAAAACCATGTTGCGCAAACTCCAAGAGATCCTTTCCGGCCGTGATTCCAGCGGCGATGCCGGCCTTTCCGGCCTCGATTCCGCACCGGCCCGGCAGCCACAGTTCGATGGCCGGCTGCTGGACCGGAAACGGGAGGACGTCTACACGCTCATGCATCAGCAGATGAGCAGCCTGCGCTGAGTTCTCGCCTTTTCAGCAGGGACCCACCGGTAAGCTCGAGACCATGCAGGAGACACAGCCGCCGCCCGATCGAAAGCTCGCGCGCCTGGTGGTGCCAAGCCGCAGCGACCGGCTCCTGCGGAACTTCACCGAGCTCATCGGCGGGCCCCTTGGTCAGCGGTCTGTGCCGGGGGTGGTCGCGCCTGGCTTCTTCACAGTGGAACGCGTGCTGATCATCCTGACGGTGTTCGCCGCCCTCGCTGCCATCGCCATCAAGGACTACTGCCGGGTGAACGGCTGGGAGACGCCGTCGCAGTTCTACGCGACCTGCTACTCGGATTTCCCTGAGCTGTTCCGCAACCGGGGCCTGGGCGACGGGGCCTTTCCGTTCTTCACGCCGGGTGCCCTCTTCGAGTATCCGGTCCTGATGGGGCTGATTGCCGGCATCACGGCCCGCCTGGTGCCCGGCGAAGGAGTCACCGACGCCCGGATCCTCGGGTACTTCGACGTCAACGCGACCCTGATCGCGGCCGTGTGGATCGTCACCGTGCTGGCCACGGCCCGCATGACCCGGCGGCGGCCCTGGGACGCAGCCATGGTGGCCCTGGCGCCCGGCATCGTCCTCGCCGGAGTGATCAACTGGGACATGTGGGCCGTAGCCATGCTGGCCCTCGGTATGTATTTCCTGTCGCGGGAGCGGCTGGTCCTGGCGGGCGTCATGATCGGGCTGGGGACTGCCACCAAGCTCTACCCCGTCCTGGTGTTCGGAGCCATCTTCTTGCTGGCCCTGCGCACCGGCAGGATCCGTGCCTTCCTGGTTCTGGCGGCATCCGCCGCCGCGGCCTGGCTTGCCGTCAACGTGCCCATTGCCGCGCGGGACCCGGCCGGCTGGAAGTACTTCTTCGAGTTCACGCAGGACCGCCCTGCCGGCTACAGCTCGCCCTGGTTCGCATACAACCTGGTGGCCGGGCGGGTGCACTGGACACTTCTCACCCCGGAGGCCATCAACACGCTCGCCCTGAACGTGTTCCTGCTTGCGTGCGTCCTCATTGCGGTCCTGGCCCTGACCGCTCCGCAGCGGCCGCGGATTGCGCAGCTGACCTTCCTGATCGTGGCGGCCTTCATCCTCACCAACAAGGTCTACTCACCCCAGTTTGTCCTGTGGCTCGTGCCTCTGCTGGCCATTGCCCGGCCGAAGTGGCGTGATTTCCTGATCTGGCAGGGCATCGAGGGGCTGCACTGGGCGGCCATCTGGATGTATCTTGGCCAAGTGACCAGCGGCGGCGTCTCACAGCACAACATCGACATGCCGTACTACGTCCTGGCCGTCGCCGCCCATATGCTTGCAACTGCATATCTCATGCTGCGGGTCGCGTGGGACATCTGGGACCCCCGCTACGATCCCATCCGACGGCATGCCATGGACGATCCACATGGCGGTCCCTTCAACAACGTCCCGGACAGGCTGCGGATCGACCTGCTCCGTCCCTCCGCTTCCCTGCTCCCATGGCGAACGGCCGCCCGCGATGCCTGACGTCGCCGTCGTTGGTTCCGGACCGAACGGACTCGCCGCCGCCGTCGTCATGGCGCGTGCGGGGCTCAAGGTGCACGTGTATGAGGCCGCGGACCAGCTTGGCGGGGGATCCCGGACGTCCGAGGTCATCGAGGAAGGGCACTGGCACGACATCTGCTCGGCCGTGCACCCCATGGCGCTAGCCTCGCCCTTTTTCCGGGCGTTCGAGCTAGCGCGGCGGGTGGACCTGCAGCTTCCGCCGGTACAGTTCGGCTCCCCGCTGGATGGTGGCCGGTCGGCCTTGGCGTACCGGTCGCTCGACCGGACCGCCGACGAGCTGGGCCGGGACGGCCGCGCCTACCGCCGGCTCCTCGCTCCGCTGGTGCGGCACATCGACGGCATAGTGCAAACCACATCCGATCAGCTGCTGCGCATTCCCGGCGACCCGCTGGCCGCGGCCGTTCTGGGACTGCGGACCGTTGAGCAGGGATCGCCAATCTGGAACCTGCGTTTCCGGCAGGACCTGGCGCCCGCGCTGATCAGCGGCGTCGCAGCCCACGTCGTGGGGCGCCTGCCCTCAATGTCCGGGGCGGGAGCTGGCCTGTTGCTCAACGCCTTGGCGCACAGCGGAGGCTGGCCCATCCCGGTGGGCGGATCGTCCGCGATCGCCGAAGCAATGGCCAAGGACATCGAAGCCCACGGCGGCGTGCTGCAGACAGGGTTCCGTGTCACGTCACTGGCGGAGCTGGAACCGGCGAAGGCGGTGCTGCTGGACGTTGCGCCTCCTGCCCTTGCACGCATCGCCGGCAGCCGCCTGCCCGCCTCCTACCGCCGCGCGCTGGAGTCCTTCCGGTTCGGCAACGGCGCGTGCAAGGTGGACTTCATCCTGTCCGGTCCCGTGCCGTGGACCGCTGCAGGACTGGCAGGGGCCGGAACAGTACATGTTGGCGGCACGCGCGAGGAAATGGCCGAGGCGGAGAACGCCGTGTCCCGGGGCCGGCACCCGGAGCGTCCTTATGTCCTGGTTTCGCAGCCGTCCGTGGTCGATCCGGGCCGGGCACCGGCGGACAGGCATATCCTCTGGACCTACTGCCATGTGCCGGCGGGGTCCACGGTGGACATGGGGCGGGCCGTCATGGACCAACTGGAGCGCTTCGCGCCCGGATTCCGCGACCTCGTGCTGCGGCACAAGGTCACGACGGCGGCCGAACTGGCCGCCTACAACGAGAACTACGTCGGCGGAGACTTCAGCGCCGGACTCCTGGACGCCCGGGGCCTGATCCAGCGGCCGGTCGTCTCTCCCGTTCCATGGCGCACCCCCGCGCGCGGGGTCTACCTCTGCTCCTCCTCGACGCCGCCCGGACCCGGCGTCACGGGCATGCCGGGGTTCCGCGCCGCCAAATATGCTCTCAAGGACATGTTTGGGTTGGACGTCCCTGCACTCGGCGGATAGCCGAGCGGGGCCGGAGCGCGTCAGGGTTGCGGCGTGGCTGTGTTGTGGCTCGCGCCCCGCATCCGCCGGGGGATAATAACGCCGTGGGGAACACTAAAAAACTTTCACTTGTCCTTGCCGGTCTCATACTCAGCGGCTCACTGGTGGCCTGCGACGACGGTCGCGGCGGCGCGGAAGCCGCTGCGAAGCAGCTGGCATCCGCGGTCGCTGGCCTGGACCTTCGCCCGGTGGCCTTCGACGGGCGCGATTCGACGGTGGCCAACGACCAGCTCAACCAGGTCTTCAAGGCGCTGGCGCCGGCCAAGCCCTCCGTCGAAGCGGGCGAGCTGACGCTCGACGGCGACACTGCCAGGATCCCGCTGAACTACAGCTGGAAGATTTCCACCGGCGAGTGGAAGTACACCGTCGAGGCCGGCTTGCGGAAATCCGGCGACAAGTGGCTTACCGTCTGGTCGCCCGGGCTGCTGGTCCCGAACCTGGCCGAGGGGGAGATCCTCAGCAAGGCCACGCGGTCATCACCGCGGGCAGACATCCTCGGTGCCGGCAACCAGAAGCTCGTGACGTTGCGCCCGGTGGTCAACGTGGGAATCGACAAGCCGCAGCTGGGCGGCGCCGATGCAGCAGATTCCGCCACCAGGCTCGCCAAGCTCGTGGGCGTGGACCCCGCGGCCTACGTGCAGCAGGTGGAGGCGTCCGGGGCTGAGGCATTCGTTCCCGCCATCACCTTGCGTAACACCAGCGACCGTGCCGTGACCGATGCCGAGATCGAGGCCATCCCGGGTGGCCGGTCCATCCCGGGCGAACTGCCGCTGGCACCGACGCGGAACTTCGCCCGGGCGGTCCTTGGCACCGTTGGCGAAGCCAGCGCAGAGCAGATTGAAAAGTCCAACGGCACCCTGACGGCCGGCGACGTCATCGGCACGGGCGGGCTTCAGGAGCAGTACGATGCACAGCTCCGCGGAACAGACGGCACCGTGGTCCGCGTGCAGCGCGCCGATCTGACCCGGGAGGAGATCCAGGCCGCACCCACCGACCCGCGGCGCACCGTCTTTGAGGTGCAGGCGGTTCCCGGCACGCCGTTGCAGACCACCCTTGACACGAAGCTGCAGCAGCTTGCCGAGGACACCCTTGCCGACATCAAGCCGGCGTCAGCCATCGTGGCGCTCCGGCCGTCCACGGGAGCGGTCCTCGCCGCCGCGTCGGGTCCCGGAAGCAACGGCTACAACACGGCGATGCTCGGCCAATACGCGCCGGGATCCACTTTCAAGGTGGTGGACTCCCTCGCCATGATGCGCAACGGATTCACCCCCGATTCCACCGTCGAATGCACGCCCACGCTCACCGTCGACGGCAGGAAATTCAAAAACGCCGAGGGCTATCCCAAGGACTCCCTCGGATCCGTGACCCTGCGTGAGGCCTTCGCCCACTCCTGCAACACCGCGTTCATTGCCGCCCGGGACAAGGTCACCCAGGCCCAGCTGGAGTCCGCCGCCACTTCCCTCGGCGTGGCCGTGGAGGCCCCGAAGCTTGGAGCCGAGGCTTTCCTTGGCTCCGTTCCCGGTGAGGCCGAGGGCACCGAACACGCGGCCGCCATGATCGGCCAGGGCAGGGTGCTGATGTCCCCGCTGTCCGCCGCCGTGATGGCGGGCTCGGTGGCGAAGGGCGCCCCCGTGTCCCCGGTCCTGGTGGAGGAGGCCGCTCCGTCCGCGTCGGCTTCGGCCAGTCCTACGCCGACCACGGAAGGTTCCGCACCGTCGTCGACCGTCACAGCGGAAGCCCCCGCGAAGACCGCCCAAACACCCGTCACCAAGGCGGAAGCGGCGGCCCTCACGGACATGATGCGTGCGGTGGTGACGTCCGGCCACGCCGGATTCCTGGCCGAGGTCCCTGGCGAACCTGTTGGTGCGAAGACGGGAACGGCCGAGTTTGGCAACGCCAACCCGCCCAAGACCCACGCATGGATCATTGCCGTGCACGGGGACCTGGCTGTGGCCGTGTTCGTCGAGGACGGCGGGCTCGGCGCCACGACCTCCGGCCCGCTCCTGAAGAAATTCCTGACCGCCGCCGGCTGACGCCCGCCGCACTCCCACCCCGACCCCCAGCCGGAGTTTTTGTCCACTTGTCGCGACTTTAGGGCGCCTTTGGGCACGATATCTGGACAAAAACTCCGGCGTGCGGGGCGTGGGAGAATTGCCCGGTGGCCCATATTGACGTTTCCGGCATCGACTACTTCCTCTCCGACGGCACCCAGCTGCTCAACGGGGTGACCTTCAAGGTCCCGGACGGCACCAAAACGGCGCTCATCGGACCCAACGGAACGGGCAAGACCACCCTGTTCCGGATCATCGCCGGAGACCTCACCCCGGACGAAGGCGTGATCGGCCGCTCCGGAAACATGGGAATCATGCGCCAGTTCGTGGGGCAGGTCCGTGACGAGTCGACGGTCCGCGACCTTTTGGTGTCCGCCGCACCTCCGGCGCTGGCTGACGCCGCCCGTGCCGTGGATGAGGCTGAGCTGGCCATGATGGAGCACGACGACGAGCCCACCCAGATGCGGTACGCGCAGGCAATCGTCGACTGGGGAGATGCCGGCGGGTACGACGTCGAGACCGTCTGGGACGAGGTCTGCATGGCAGCGCTGGGACTGCCCTTTGACCGCGCCCAGCACCGCCGCGCGTCCACGCTGTCCGGCGGCGAGCAGAAGCGGCTGGTGCTGGAGGCCCTCTTTGCCGGTCCCGACGAGCTGCTGCTCCTCGACGAACCGGACAACTACCTCGACGTCCCGGGCAAGCGCTGGCTCGAGGACAAGCTCAACGAATCGAGGAAGACGGTCTTCTTCATCAGCCACGACCGGGAGCTGCTGAACAACGCTGCCGGCCGCATCGTCACGCTCGAGCCGGGCATCAACGGGGCCGGTGCCTGGATCCACGGCGGGGGCTTCGGGTCCTATGTGGAGGCGCGGGCGGACCGGAATGCCCGCTTCGAGGAGCTTCGCAAGCGCTGGGACGAGGAGCACGCGAAGCTCAAGGAACTCGTGAACATGTACAAGAACAAGGCCGCGTTCCGCTCCGACATGGCCAACCGGTACCACGCCGCCCAGACCAGGCTGGCCAAATTCCTCGAGGCCGGGCCGCCCGAGGCGCTGCCGATCGAGCAGAACGTGCAGATGCGGCTCAAAGGCGGCCGCACCGCTAAGCGCGCCATTGTGGCCGAAAAGCTGGAACTGACCGGCCTGATGAAGGCCTTCTCCACGGAGATCTGGTTCGGGGACCGGGTGGGTGTGCTGGGCTCGAACGGCTCCGGCAAGTCGCACTTCCTGCGGCTGCTCGCCACCGGGGGCACTGATCCGGAGCGGGAACACCTTCCGGTGTCCGACGTCGAAATCGCCGAAGTGCCCCACGAAGGCACCGTGAAACTCGGCGCCCGTATCCGCCCTGGGTTCTTTGCGCAGACCCACGTCCGGCCCGACCTGCTTGGCAAGACACTGCTGGAGATCCTGCACCGCGGCGACGAACACCGTTCCGGCCTGGGCCGGGAGGCCGCTGCCGGAGCACTCGACGGCTATGGGCTGGCGGGGCAGTCGGAACAGAAGTACGAGTCGCTGTCCGGCGGACAGCAGGCACGGTTCCAGATCCTGCTGCTGCAGCTGTCCGGGGCGACGCTGCTGCTGCTGGACGAGCCCACCGACAACCTCGACCTGCACTCGGCCGAGGCCCTGGAGCGGGCCATCGATCACTTCGAAGGCACCGTCCTCGCCGTCACGCACGACCGCTGGTTCGCCCGCACCTTTGACCGCTTCCTGGTCTTTGGCTCCGACGGCAGGGTGTACGAGTCCGCCGAGCCGGTCTGGGACGAGAAACGGGTGGAACGCACCCGCTGATGGTTTCGGCGGGCTCAACCAGCGGGCGGCGCCGTGACTGACTAGAGTTGTCGAATGACCTCAACCCAGCAGCTTGCCGGCCGGCAGGTCTCCGCCGCCGCCTTGGCCACCTTCATCATCTTCGGCGCCAACGGCCTGGTCTTTGCGAGCTGGGCGGCCCGCATTCCGGCTGTCACGGAGATCCTGGGAATCTCGTCCGGGCAGATGGGAACCCTGCTGCTGTGCACCGCCGTCGGATCGCTGATCGCGCTTCCCACCGCCGGCCGCGTCATCACCCGGATCGGCACCGCCAACAGTGTCCGGGCGAGCGGCCTCCTCGCCGCGCTGGCCAGTGCGGGCATCTCGGCGTCGCTGTTGGCCGAATCAGTGCCCGGCACCGCTGCCTCGCTCTTCTTCTTTGGCATGGGCGTGGGGCTCTGGGACGTGTCCCAGAATGTTGAGGGGGCCGACGTCGAGCACCGGCTCCGGAAGACCGTGATGCCCAAGTTCCATGCGGCCTTCAGCGGCGGCGCGTTCGTGGGTGCGCTGATCGGGGCAGGCCTGTCCGGGTTGGGCGTTGGCCTGCCGCAGCACCTGCTGGTCATCGCCGCCTCGGTGGCCGTGCTGACGTTCGTGGTCCCTCGCTATTTCCTCCCCCACACCGCACCCGAGCAGCCGGCCGACGGTGAAGTCAAAATGGCCCGCGGACCCTCTGCATGGCGCGATGGCCGCACCCTGCTGATCGGTGTCGTGGTCCTTGGGGCGACACTGACAGAGGGTGCAGGCAACGACTGGATCGCCAAGGCGTCAGTGGACGGGCTGGGAACCTCCGAGGCCACCGGTGCCCTGCTCTTCGCGCTCTTCGTGCTGGCCATGACCGCCATGCGGTTCTTCGGCGGCCCCGTCATCGACAAGTACGGCAGGGTGGCAGTGCTCCGGGGAAGCATGGCTGCCGCTGCGGCCGGCCTCGGCCTGTTCGTGTTCGCCGGAAACCTCTGGCTGGCTGCTGTTGGAGCGGCGCTGTGGGGTGTGGGGGCGGCCCTGGCGTTCCCCATGGGAATGTCGGCCGCGGCAGACGATCCGCGGCACGCGGCAGCCAGGGTGTCGGTGGTTTCCACGATCGGCTACGTCGCCTTCCTGGCCGGTCCCCCGCTGCTTGGCTACCTGGGGGACCTGACCGGAATCCACCTGGCACTGCTGGCCATCGGTGTGCCGATCCTGGTCGCGCTGGTGCTCGCGGGCGCCGCCAAACCTCTTCCTGTCAGGGAATGATCCGCCCGCACAGATTCGCCCGGGACAGAATTCTGCCGTAGCGGGAACACACGCCTGTACCGGGCGGTAGGGTGGGGAAATGCGACGAATGCTGCGCCGCGGACCCGGCTGGGTTGCCGCCCTTGACCGCACGTTGATGCGGGCCGTCTCCGGCTTTCCGGGCGGGCACCATGACACCCTTTTCAGGCGCCTCTCCGCGTCGGCCAACAAGGGAAAGCTTTGGTTTGGTGTGGCTGCCGTGGCTGCCGCCATCCCGGGACGCACCCGGCGCGCGGCGGTCCACGGGCTTCTGGCCCAGGGCGTGGCGTCGGCCGTGACGAACCTTGTTTTCAAGACCCTGCTGCCCCGCGCCCGGCCCCTGCCTGAGCATCTTCCGGTGTTCCGGTTCGTCCATCCCCAGCCCACCAGTTCGTCCATGCCGTCGGGGCACTCGGCCTCCGCGGTGGCGTTCGCCCTCGGGACGGGACTGGTGCAGCCGGTGCTCGGAGCAGTCGTCGCTCCTGTGGCCGCCGGCGTTGCATATTCCAGAGTGCACACAGGCGCGCACTGGCCCTCGGATGTGCTGTTCGGTTCCGCGATCGGGGCTGGCGCAGCCCTCGTGACCAGGAAGTGGTGGCCTGTCCGGCCGCCCATGCCTGCCACGTCCAGGCGACGGGTGGAAGTGGCCCCGCTACCGCAGGGCGAGGGCCTGAGCATCGCTGTGAACACGCTGGGCGGGTCTTTCACCGAGGAAACGGCTGCCGCCCTTAAGGAAGTATTCCCTCTCGCGCATCTAACGCTCATGGCACCCGAGGACGATGTTGCCCAGCGGATGGAGGAGGCAGCCACCCTGCCCGGCATCGTCGCTCTCGGCGTGTGGGGCGGCGACGGCACGGTGGGCACTGCCGCGGCTGCCGCCGTCGCACATGATCTTCCCTTGCTGGTGCTGGCCGGCGGAACCCTCAACCACTTCGCCCGGGACGCCGGAACGCCCTCCCTGGTGGAGGCGGTGGCCGCGGCGGAGCGCGGCGAAGCGGCGCTTGCGGACGTGGGCGCCGTGGCTGTTGAACGCGGCCTCGCGGACGACCCCGAAAAGGTGGAGCTGATCATGCTCAATACCGCGAGCATCGGGCTGTATCCGAACCTTGTGCGGCGCCGCGAACATCTGCAGCCCGCGCTGGGCAAGCCGCTCGCCGGCGTCGTGGCGATGTTCCGGACCTTCGCCGTGGAGAAGCCGATCACGCTGATCGTCAACGGCGTCCGGCACAGGCTGTGGATCATGTATCTGGGCCGCGGCCGCTACTACCCGCGGGACCACGCTCCGCTCTTCCGGCCGGTACTGGACGACGGTGTGCTGGACGTCAGGATGATGACCGCCGACGAGTCGTTCGCCCGGCTGCGCATGCTCTGGTCCGTCCTGACCGGCACGGTGGCGACCTCCAGGATCACCCACCTCACCGAAGCCACCCGTGTCCGCGTGGAGTGTGGCACCGCCCCCATGGTGCTGGCCGTGGACGGCGAAACCGTGCCCGGCGTCCGGGCCGTCGAGTTCACCCTGAAACGTGCAGCGCTGCGCTACTACTCACCGGCGGAAGGCAGCTGAAGCGTCAGTCATCCCACCGGATGACGCCCGGTACCCTGAATCGCCCCTGAATCATCCCTGAGACCGGCGAATTCGGCGGTCGGCGTCGGTAGCGTGGAACGTGCACACCAGAGAGCACCCCGCAGCTACGCAAAGGAAACCTTCCATGATTGAGGCAGAAGGCCTGACGAAGGTCTACGGCGACAAAACCGCCGTCGGCGGCGTCAGTTTCACCGTCCAAGCCGGCCAGGTCACAGGCTTCCTGGGACCCAACGGGGCCGGCAAGTCGACCACCATGCGCATGATCATGGGACTGGACACCCCGACGGCGGGAACGGTCACGGTCAACGGCGTTCCGTTCGCCCGGCACACGGCACCGCTGCGCGAAATCGGGGCGCTGCTGGATGCCAAGGCCGTTCACACGAGCCGCTCCGCGTACAACCACCTGCTGGCCATGGCCGCCACGCACAGCATCCCGCGGAAGCGGGTGCACGAGGTCATCGACATGACGGGCCTCGCGGACGTGGCCCGGAAAAAGGTCAAGGGGTTCTCCCTTGGCATGGGCCAGCGCCTGGGCATCGCCGCCGCGCTCCTCGGCGATCCGCAGACCATCATCCTGGACGAACCCGTCAACGGGCTCGATCCGGAAGGCGTGGTCTGGGTGCGGAACCTCGTGAAGTACCTGGCCTCCGAGGGGCGCACGGTGTTTCTCTCCAGCCACCTCATGAGCGAGATGGCCCTGACCGCCGACCACCTGATCGTGATCGGCCGCGGAAAGATCATTGCCGACGCACCCATCAAGGACATCATCACCGGCAAGGGCCAGAGCCGGACCCGGGTGCGCTCCGACCAGCCTGACCGGCTTATGCACGTTCTCGCCGGAACAGGTGTCTCGGTGGAGCTGCAGGACCACGAACTCCTTGAGGTCGCGGGCCTGGACCCCCGACAGATCGCCCGCAGCGCCCTGGACAACCAGGTTCTGATCTACGAACTCACCCCGCTCCAGGCGAGCCTCGAAGAGGCCTACATGGAGCTGACGAAGGACGAGGTCGAATACCACTCGCTGATCACCACGGGAGCCCCGGCTCCCGCCCAGTCCGGAGGCAACTGACGCCATGAGCACATCGACTTCCACCCAGCCCGCCGCCGGTCCCGGCCGCGCCGCCGCCCGCAACGTCACCGGAACTCCGGCCAGCCCGGGGCCCGGTCCAAGTTTCCTCCGGGTCCTGAACTCGGAATTCATCAAGTTCCGCACGCTCTTATCCACTCTGATCCTGCTCGCCTCGACGGCCGTCGTGATGGTTGGCTTCGGCGCGCTGTCCGCCTGGGCAACAGGACAGTTCGCGGACCAGGCCGCCTCCGACCCCGAGGCGGCAGCACAGATTGCGGCGCAGGGCGGTGACCTCGCCGTCACTGTCCCCACCTCCGGCGCATCCTTCGCGCAGCTGATCCTGGGCTCACTGGGCGTCCTGCTCATGAGTTCGGAGTTCACCACCGGGATGGCCCGCTCGACGTTCGCGGCGGTGCCCAAGCGGCTCCCCGCGTTCATTGCCAAGCTCGTGGTGGTCATCGTCGGCGCCTTTGTCCTGACGGCGCTGTCCACCTACATCGCGGGCCTGGTGGCTGTGCCGATCCTGGACAATTACGGACTCAAGCTCGACCTCGCCAGCGCGCAGTCGGTCAAGCTGCTCCTCGTCACCAGCGCCTATGTGGCCGCCGTGGCCGCCATCGGCATGGCGCTCGGCACGCTGCTCCGGAATTCAGCCGGCGGCATCATGACCCTCGTGGGCCTGTTCTTCGTGGCACCGATCGCGTTCCAGCTCATCCCCGGAGACTTCTTCGAGGAGGCCCGCAAGTACCTCCCCGGAAACACAATCAACCCGATGACCGCCGTCGAACACGTACCGGACACACTCGAGGCCTGGCAGGCGGCGCTGGTGCTCGGCGCCTGGGTAGTGGTGCCGGTGGTCCTGGCCATGATCCTGCTGAAGAAACGGGACGTCTAGCCGCACCCGTAGACAAACCCATGATTGATGCTGTTTCCGTGAAGGACGCGCCAGCGACGCCGGCTGACGCGTCCTTCGCCGAGCTCGCTGCCCGACGGCGGGGCCTGCTCCGGCGCTACCTGCACCGGCGGCCGCGGGTCATGGATGCCGTGGTCGTGGCCTGCTATGCGGTGCTGGTGGTGCCCACAGTGATCGACGCTGTGAATGCGGGCAGGTGGGCCGCTGTGGGGCTGCTCGCCGCGGTCGCGCTGTCACTGTTCCTGCGGCGCCGGCGTCCGCTGGGCGTGGTGGTGTTCGTCGCGGTGGCCGAGGTTGCCGTGACTCTGCTCCATCCGTGGGGATCCAACGTGTCGGCAGGGCTGTGGTTCTCGCTTTACGCCGTGGCCGTGGTGCACACCCGCCGTTTTGCCCTGGTCACGATGGCCGTGGCCACCGCGCCGGTGGCATTGCTCTATTTCCTGGCTGCGGTGGGACCCCTGGAGCGGGAGCTGCCGAACCGTCCCGTCTCGCCCGAGGAGTTCCACCTCGTGACGAGCATTGCCGCCGGCACCAGCATCGCGTTCTCCAATATCATCGCCACCGGAATCGGTATTTCCGTCCGCCAGCGCCGTGAGCACGAGCAGGAGATTGCTGCGTGGGCCGCGCAGGCCGGCCGACTGGGTTCAGTCAACGAACGCAACAGGATCGCCCGCGAAATGCATGACGTCGTTGCCCACTCGCTGACCGTGATGGTCGCCCTGTCCGACGGGGCCGCCGTCGTGGTCCGCAGGGATCCGGAACGGGCCGCGGAGGTCCTCGCAGAACTGTCCAGGACCGGCCGCGCCGCCCTGGCGGACATGCGCCGGGTACTCGGCGTCCTGCGGGACGATGCGTCCGCCGGCCAGGCGCCCCGTGAGCCCCTCGCGGACGGCGCCAGCCTCGGGAAGCTGCTGGACGGCTTCCGGACTGCAGGCCTTCCGGTCCATTACTCGCACACGGGTCCGGCGCTGCCGGAGGACGTGGCTCTCCAGCTGACCGTGTACCGGATCGTGCAGGAGTCGCTGACCAACGTGCTGCGCCACGGCCGCGCCCTGAGCCGGGTTGACGTGCTGGTGGTGCGCGACGATTCCACCGTCGCCATTGACGTGCTCGACGACGGCCGGGGCACCGTTGATGCCGTCATTTCCGTCGGAACAGGACAGGGCCTGACCGGGATGAAGGAACGGGCCCGAATCTACGGCGGTACGGTGGAGGCAGGCCCGGCCGCCGGCGGCGGCTGGCGTGTGCGGGCGGTCCTGGCACTGAACGGCAGAATGCGGGACGGCAACTTGGAGAACGGCAAATGGGGGAACGAATGAACGAGTCCGGACGCCTCCGGGTCCTGCTGGCGGATGACCAGCCGCTGCTGCGGATGGGTTTCCGGCTCATTCTGGAGGGCGAGGAAGGCCTTGAGGTGGTGGGCGAGGCCTCCGACGGGGCCGACGCCGTCCGCCAGGTGGGCCGCCTCGACCCCGACGTGGTGCTCATGGATGTCCGGATGCCTACGCTCGACGGGATCGAGGCCACCCGGGCCATCACGAGTTCAGGGTCGCGTGCCAGGATCATCATCCTGACCACCTTCGACCTGGACGAGTACGCCTTTGCCGGGCTCCAGGCCGGGGCCTCGGCCTTTTTGCTGAAGGATGTGGCACCCGCCGAACTTGTCCAGGCGGTGCGGGTGGTGGCCAGCGGGGACGCCGTGGTGGCGCCCCGCGTGACCCAGCGGCTTCTGGAGACGTACGTCCGCGGTGCCGGACCCGCGTCCGCGCCGGACGGTCCGGGCATGGCGTCCCCGCCGGCCGCGGCACCTGCTCCCCGCGACCCGCTGCTGGAGGACCTCACTCCCCGGGAAACCGAGATGCTGGAAGCGATGTCCGAGGGGCTTTCCAATGCGGAGATCGCGCACCGCTATTTCCTGTCGGAGGCCACCGTGAAGACGCATGTGCGGCGGATCCTGACCAAGCTGCACCTCCGTGACCGCGTCCAGGCCGTGGTGTACGCCTACGAAACCGGTCTGGTGACCCCGAGCAACCCGGACTACTGAACTGGACTGCTGAACCGGCAATCTACTGAAACAGGCTCCACAGCTTCCACACACCCGGGCCCTATGCACGCCATAGCAGGCTGGAGTTGGATGGTGCCATGACAACTGCACCCCGCGCACCCGAAGGTCAGCAGCCCCGGCACGAGCCGCATCCCAACCATGACCGCGGGCTCGAGTTCGATCTCTCCACGCTGATGTCCCGACGCTCGCTGGGACTGTTCCTCGGCGCCGGCACGGCGGCCGCACTGGCGGCGTGCACGCCCGGCGGGTCATCATCGGCACCCCCAGGATCGCCGTCGTCGGCTTCTACCGGCGCAACGGCCACCGCCACTTCTTCCGCCACCACAACGACGACGGCGCCGTCCGCTTCCGCCACGTCGTCCCCCACCGTCACCCGGGCGATCGCCGAATGCGGCGTGGAGATCCCGCAGGAGACGGCCGGGCCGTACCCTGGCGACGGCTCCAATGGACCGAACGTCCTTGAAGCCTCCGGGGTGGTCCGGCAGGACATCACCTCAAGCTTCGGTACGTCCACCACGATGGCGGACGGTGTGCCGCTGACCGTCACGCTTACCCTGCTCGACAACGCCAGCGGCTGCGTCCCGCTGGCAGGCGCAGCGGTCTACGCCTGGCACTGCGACAAGGAGGGACGGTACTCGCTCTACGATTCGGGGCTGGAGAACGAGAACTTCCTGCGCGGCGTGCAGGAAGCGGACGCCAACGGCCAGGTCACCTTCAAGACCATCTACCCTGGCGCCTACAACGGCCGTTGGCCTCATATCCACTTCGAAGTGTTCGAGTCCATGAACAACGCCACGGCGGCAGGGCAGGTCCTTGCTGTCTCGCAGGTAGCCCTGACCGACGCCGCCTGCCGGGAGGTCTACGCCTCTGCGGGCTACGAAACCAGCGCCCGGAATTTCCCCAACACCACGCTGCAGTCGGACAACGTGTTCGGTGAGGACGGTGGCATCTACCAGCTGGCCACCATGTCCGGTTCCGTCTCCGGCGGCTACACGGCAGGGCTCAACGTCACCATCTAGGCCAACGCTAGACTCGGAGCCATGCCTCTCCATTCCTCCCCCGCAGAGCACATCCGGGACCTGGGCGACTACGTCAGCGCCTCGCCGTCGAGCTTTCACGCCGCCCACGAGGGCGCCCGGCGGCTGGCGGAGGCCGGCTTCACCGGCCTGGACGAGCTGCAGCCCTGGGACGCCGCGGCAGGCAGGTTCTACGTGGTTCGGGACGGTGCGCTCATCGCCTGGGTCACGCCCGACGGTGCCGGACCCACCACCGGCTTCAATATCCTGGGCGCCCACACGGATTCGCCGTCGTTCAAGCTCAAGCCCAAGCCGACCACGGGCCGTTTCGGGTGGCTCCAGGCCGGCGTGGAGGTCTACGGCGGCCCGCTGCTGAACTCCTGGCTGGACCGGGAACTGCAGCTGGCCGGGCGCCTCGTGATGCTCGACGGCACGCAGCACCTGACCGCCACCGGTCCGCTGCTGCGCTTTCCGCAGCTGGCGATCCACCTTGACCGGGCCGTGAACGAAGGCCTCACCCTCGACAAACAGCAGCACATGAACCCGGTGTTCGGGCTCGGCGATCCTGGCGGGGAGGACCTGCTGGCGTTGCTGGCCGGCCGGGTGTCCGGCGCGAGCACGCCCGTTGACCCGGCCCGGATCGGCGGGTACGACGTCGTCATCGCGGACACGCAGCCGCCTGCGGTTTTCGGGGTCAGAAGTGAATTCTTCGCCTCCGGGCGCCTGGACAATCTGTCCGCCACGCACGCCGGGATAACGGCGCTCATCGCGCACGCTGACGCTTCCGACGGCGGCCGGGAGGCTTCCCGGGCAACGGCACCGATTGCGGTGCTTGCCGCCTTCGACCACGAAGAAATCGGGTCGGCGTCCCGGTCCGGGGCTTGCGGGCCGGTCGTGGAAGACATTCTGGTCCGGATCTCAGACGGGCTGGGCGCCTCGGCGAGCCAGCGGCGGCAGGCGTTCGCGGCGTCGTTCTGTGTTTCTGCCGACGCCGGCCACGCCGTCCACCCCAACTATGCCGAACGGCATGACCCCGTCAACCGCCCCGTCCTCAACGGCGGGCCGCTGCTCAAGATCAACGCCAACCAGCGGTACGCCACCGACGCCGCCGGGGCTGCACTCTGGGCGCGGCTGTGCGGCGAGGCCGGAGTTCCCTTCCAGGAGTTTGTCTCCAACAACACCATGCCGTGCGGTTCCACGATCGGCCCGCTGACGGCCACCCGGCTGGGCATCAGGACAGTGGACGTGGGTGTTCCCCTGCTGTCGATGCACTCGGCCCGGGAGCTTTGTGGCGTGGAGGATCCGCACCGCCTTGCCAGGGTGACTGAGCTGTTCTTTGGAGCCGCAGCGCACGCCTAGTACGCACGGGACAGATTTCCACGCGGTTACAGAAGTGCCTTATAGGCAACATTTGTTGCTTCCATGGGTGCGTGGCTGGAAATGTGCCCGTTTCCGATTGCCGTAAACTGTGTCTTTGCACAGCCCGGACCTGCCCCCGGCTCCCTTAGTGTGAAACGCACAGTGTGGTCCCCGGCACAGACTCTGCCGCCCGGCCACTGCCCAAAACCTGCAATCAAAACGAGGATGGCGCAGCCATGCACGCTGACCAACAACTGTCGAAATCCCTAAAACCCCGGCACCTGTCGATGATTGCCATTGCGGGCGTCATCGGCGCCGGCCTGTTCGTCGGCTCCGGCGCGGCCATCCAGCAGGCCGGTCCCGGTATCCTGCTGGCCTACATGGCCGCCGGCATCGTGGTCATCCTCGTCATGCGGATGCTTGGCGAGATGGCGGCCGCGAACCCCGAAACCGGTTCCTTCTCCACCTACGCAGACAAGGCGCTGGGCCGCTGGGCGGGCTTCAGCATCGGCTGGCTCTATGCGTGGTTCTGGATCATTGTGCTGGGCATCGAAGCCACGGCCGGCGCGGCCATCATGCACCGGTGGGTGCCCGGCATCGACCAGTGGGTCTGGGCGCTGGCGCTCATGGTCCTGCTCACGCTGACCAACCTGGGCTCCGTGAAGTCCTACGGAGAGTTCGAGTTCTGGTTCGCTTCCATCAAGGTCACGGCCATTATCCTGTTCCTCCTTTTCGGTGTGGCGGCGATCCTGGGCCTGGTTCCGGGCGTCCCTGCGCCGGGCCTGAGCAACCTGACGGGCAACGGCGGCTTCCTCCCCAACGGCCCTGGAGCCGTCCTGGCCGGAATCCTCGTGGTGGTCTTCGCGTTCTTCGGCGCTGAAATCGCCACCATCGCGGCCGGTGAATCCGAAAACCCGGTTGAAGCAGTCAAGAAGGCCGTGAAGTCCACCGTCTGGCGCATCCTTGTCTTCTACATCGGCTCGATCGCGATCGTTGTCACGCTGCTCCCCTGGAACTCCGCCAACGTTGCCAAGAGCCCGTATGTCGCGGTCATTGAACTGTTCGGTATCCCCGGCGCGGGCACCATCATGGACGTCGTGGTGCTTACCTCGGTACTGTCCTGCCTGAACTCGGGCCTCTACACGGCCAGCCGCATGCTCTTCTCGCTCTCGCTGCGCGGGGACGCCCCGAAGTCCTGGACCCGCATCTCCAAGCGGGGCGTGCCCGCCGCAGCAGTGCTGGCATCCACTGTGGTGGGCTTCATCACCGTGGGACTGAACTACATCGCCCCGGACACGGTCTTCCTGTTCCTGGTGAACACCTCCGGCGCCATCGCGCTCTTTGTCTGGCTGGTCATTGCAGCGTCCCAGATGGTGCTGCGCCGCCGGATGGGGGCGGCCGCGAAGGATCTGTCGCTGAAGATGTGGTTCTTCCCCTACCTCACCTGGCTGGCGATCGGCAGCATCGTGGCGCTCATCATCGGCATGGTGATCCTGGATTCCACCCGCGAGTCGCTCCTGCTTTCCGTGGCCCTGGCCGTCGTGGTGGTCGGCATCGGCGTGTGGCGCTACCGCAAGGGCGGTCCGGGCCGGGCTGAGGTGCCGGCCGGCTCCGAAACGTCGCCGAAAACCGCGGATGCAGGCGTGGGGTCCGGCCCGGCGTCGTAACCACGCCTCGGCAGCTCTTTTGGAACCATCCGTCCGCACGGCCTCCCGGCTGGCGGGCGGATGGTTTTCTGTTGGACGGACGGTTTTCCGTGCGGGGCGCTAGCCCTGCCGTGGGGCGAACATGATCACGGCAACACCAACCAGGCACACGGCAGCACCAATAAGGTCCCAGCGGTCGGGCCGGAACCCGTCAAGAAGCATGCCCCAGGCCAGGGACCCGACGATGAAGACCCCGCCGTACGCTGCAAGGACACGGCCAAAGTGCGCGTCCGGCTGGAAAGCGGCCACGAAGCCGTAAAACCCCAGCGCCACGATCCCGAGTCCGGCCCACCACCACGCCTTGTCCTCCCGCACGGCCTGCCAGATCAGCCAGGCTCCGCCGATCTCCGCCACGGCAGCCAGGGTGAAAAGGAGCACGGATTTCGCAATCGTCATGGCTCCAGTATTCCGCGCCGGGAGTTGTCCACAGCCTCGGGCCGTATGACTGGCGCCGGCGCCGGATTCCCCCTAGATTCACAGCATCAGTGAGAGTCCGACAGAAATCTGGGGAAAATGTCGCAACAACCACCTGTTTCCGCGCCCGCCGTGCCCGATCTTCCGGCGCATCAACCTGGAACACCTCCCGCCGCACGACCGGGCATTTCATTCTTCGATTTCCGCCTGCTTTGGACCGGCTCTGCCGCTGCGGCTGCTTCCTACGTCGCGGTGTACATGTTCAGCCTCGCAACCGTGGTCCTGTCACTGGCAGGTATTGCCGCCAGCCAGGGCAACCAGATTCCCGCACTGGGCGCCGCAATTGCCGCGGAGCAGGCACCGGACGCCTGGTCCCAGCTGGGCCAACTGACCGCCCAGCTGGTGGCCATGGCGCATTTGGGCAGTGCGGGCACCGCCGTGGCAGGTGTGGTGCCCTTTCTTGGGTCCGTCCGGGGCGAGGGCCACATCTACGCAGTCCCGCTGGCTGTGCTGCTGGTCAGTGCTGCGGGCATCTATCTGGCCAGCCGCCTGGCGGAACTGCGGTTTCCTTCTGCTGGCCGCCCGCAGCTCCTGCTGCAGTCCGCAGTCAGCGGTACGGTCTTCGCGCTGCTGGTCAACGGCGTGGCTGCGGCCGCTGCCGTCCGTTTCCCCGCCGGGGGCGGATTCAGCGTCGATCCCATTTCAGCAGCCGGCGGATGGCCTGTTTTTGTCGCCTTTCTTCTTGCTGCAGGGCTCTCTGCGCTGTCCCGTAACGCTGCATATTCGCGGCGCGCGGCGTACGCCGGTGCGTCCCTCCTTCGCGGAAGGCTGAACCTGCCGCTGGCCGTCGTCGCTGTACACACGGCAGTTTTTTCGGCTATCGCCGTACCTGCGGCATGGATCACTGCCGCCGTCTCCGGCGGCTGGGCTGCCCTGCTGTCCGGTCCGCTGCTGATCGGCAACGCGGCGGGTTACGGCCTGGTAGCCGGCCACCTCGGAGGCCTCCGCGTGCTGTCAGAAACGACGCAGATTTTCGGGGCGCAGCCGAGCCTGAACGAGGACCAGACCATTTACGGCTTCGGTGCTGACGCAGCAGGCACGGACACCGCTGGCGCTGCCTGGGGGGCGCTGGCACTGGTATTGGTCTGCACGGTCATTTCGGGCTTTTGCGTTCTGCTGCGTAGGGGACCGGTTCCACACGGTGACCTCCGGTCATGGGTGCCCGTGCCCGCCGGGTTCCTCCTGCTGGGACTGCTTCTGTTGCCGCTCCTGACCGTCCGCGCAGACTTTGACGCACCGGGACTCGCTGCCGGGCAATATGTCCTGGCACCGGCGTGGTGGTCGCCGGCCGTCTTCCTCGGCTGGGGGCTGCTGGTCGAAGTTGCGGCACGCTTCCTGGCGCCTTACCTGGTGCCGGTGGTGCCGGACCGGCTGCAGCGGCTGGCCCGTGTCCTCCCTGCCCGCCGTGCAGTCACCCAGCCGGGCGCGGCAGCCGGCGGCGGGGTGGCGAATCAGCCGGCCGGGGAAAGCCGGCCGGGTGTAGCCGGTCCTGCGGCGACCGCCCCTGCTGAACGGCAGCTTACGCCCAAGGGCAGGAAGCGCCTGCTGGTGGCAGCCGCCGTCATGGTGCTGGCCGTCGGTTCCGTGGTGACGGTCAATGCTGTCAAACCCGGTCCGGACCAGCCGGTGAAGGACTACGCCCAGGCACTCGTTGACGGCGATGCGCGGAAAGCACTGGAAATTCTGGATCCTGACGTGCCCAATGAGGAGCGGACCCTCCTGACGAATGAGGTTCTCGGTGCCGCAGCGAACCGCATCGACGGCTTCTCGATTATTTCCACCAGGATTTCCGGTGAGTCTGCGCAGGTCCGTGCCGAACTGAGGCAGGGCGGGCGCAAGTACGAGCAGACGTTCGCCCTCGCCAAGAACCAGCCCGCGCTTTTGGACGACCACTGGAAGCTTGAGGCGTTCCCTCTGCAGCACGTCACCGTGTCCGCCGATGCTCCCCTGGCTGCTGTCGCGGTCAACGGTGTAACTGTCACCGCGGGTCAAAATGAGGCCACTGCTTTTGGCACAAACATCAGCCTTCCGGCGTTTCCCGGTACCTACTCCGTGGGCCTCCCCGACGACGAGAAATACGTTGCAGCCGACGACCAGCAGGTGGTGGTCTCTGGCGAGTCCCTGCCGCAGGCGCCCGAGGTGGCCAGGCTCACCGTCAAGGCCTCGGATGCGCTGGTGTCCGAAACGTCCCGGCAGGTGGCCGCCGCCCTCGCCGCCTGCGAGAAATCCACCGAACTTGAACCGGAGGGATGCCCGTTCTCCTGGTTTGCCTTCGGCGATGTCCGGAACGTCAAGTGGTCGGTTACCGCCGATCCTGACTACGCGATCGACCGGTCGTTCGACGGGACATGGCGGCTCAGTGGCGGAAAAGCCGGCGAGGCCACGGTGTCCTACGAGCGAAATGCCTCCTTCAGCAAGGCGAACCCCGAGTGGGAAAAGGAGACGGACCAGGTCCAGTTCCACGTCAGGGGCAACGTCTCGGTCGGGTCAGGCAAGGTACTGGTGAGCCTTTCAAGGTTCTGACGCCGCGGCTTCCCGCATGCGCGGTTTTCCACATAGCCGGCCCGCCGCTTCCGGCCCGCCATCGGGGCCAGTAGCCTTGGAGCTGTCCGAATCGGGAATTCCGCCCCGATGCACTAAGATAGTGAAGTCTGTGCTGCGCCCTGGTCCATTTTTGGATGCGGGCGTGCACGGCATCGCAAATGAACCTCCTGTTACGGAAATACCGTAACCGCTTAGCCCAAAGGAGGTGGGTTCACATATGCGTCCTTACGAATTGATGGTAATAATCGACCCCGAGGTCGAAGAGCGTACCGTAGAGCCGTCGCTTCAGAAGTTCCTGAACGTCATCACCAACGATGGTGGAACCATCGAAAAGGTTGACATCTGGGGCCGTCGCCGTCTGGCTTACGACATCAAGAAGAAGTCCGAAGGTATCTACGCCGTGGTGAACTTCACCGCGACGCCGGCTACCGCCAAGGAACTTGACCGCCAGCTGGGTCTCAACGAGACCATCATGCGTACCAAGATCATCCGCCCCGAAGAGCAGAAGGTTGTTGCTGAGTAACTTCAGCTCACAACTTTCATTCTTTACCCCGCAGGAACGAACAAGGAGGCAGTAGATGGCAGGCGAAACCACTATTACGGTCATCGGTAATCTCACCAATGACCCCGAACTGAGGTTCACACCGTCAGGTTCGGCAGTAGCGAACTTCACCATCGCGTCCACGCCTCGCACCTTCGACCGCCAGTCCAACGAGTGGAAGGACGGGGAAACCCTGTTCCTCCGCGCTTCGGTCTGGCGCGAGGCAGCAGAGAACGTCGCCGAGTCCCTCACCAAGGGCACCCGCGTGATTGTTTCCGGCCGCCTGAAGAGCCGTTCCTACGAAACAAAAGAAGGCGAAAAGCGCACCGTTATCGAGCTCGAAGTCGACGAAATCGGCCCGAGCCTGCGTTACGCCAATGCCAAGGTCAACCGCACCCAGCGCTCCGGCGGCCAGGGCGGCTTCGGCGGCGGCAATAGCGGCGGTTTCGGTGGCGGTGGATTCGGTGGCGGCCAGGGTGGAAACCAGGGCGGCAACACCGGAGGAAACTGGGGCGGCAACCAGCCCGCAGCAGCGCAGGATGACCCATGGGCCACGCCCGGAGTCAGCAATGCGGGCGGCGGCTGGGGCAACGGCCCGGATTCCGAACCTCCCTTCTAAACAACAAAACAAAGGTCCGGCGCAGCTTCCGCCAGAGCGTTCCACACGGCACGCCCTGGGCAGGCCGCGATCGGACCACCACCATCCCGTGGATCACGATTCACGGGCTCCATAGAATAGGAGCTCCACGATGGCTAAGGCTGAACTCCGTAAGCCCAAACCAAAGTCCAACCCCTTGAAGGCCGCTGACATCACTGTCATCGACTACAAGGACGTAGCATTGCTGCGCAAGTTCATCTCCGACCGCGGAAAGATCCGCGCCCGTCGCGTCACTGGCGTCACGGTGCAGGAACAGCGCAAGATCGCCCAGGCAATCAAGAACGCCCGCGAAGTTGCTCTGCTGCCTTACTCCGGCGCTGGCCGCGGCTAAGGAAGGGATTAACTAACATGGCAAAGCTCATTCTGACCCACGAAGTAACCGGTCTCGGTGCTGCTGGCGACGTTGTCGAGGTCAAGGACGGTTACGCACGTAACTTCCTGCTGCCCCGCGGTTTCGCCCTGACCTGGTCCAAGGGTGGCGAGAAGCAGGTTGAGTCCATCAAGGCTGCCCGCGTTGCCCGCGAGCACGCTTCCCTGGAAGACGCTCAGAAGCAGGCTGCTGCACTCTCCGCTAAGCCGGTCAAGCTCGTTGTCAAGGCTGGCGAGACCGGACGCCTGTTCGGCACCGTCAAGCAGGGCGACGTGGCCGACGCTGTTGAGGCCGCTGGCCTCGGCCGCATCGACAAGCGCAAGGTGGAACTGCCGGCTCACATCAAGTCGGTCGGTTCCTACCAGGCCAACGTCCGTCTGCACGACGACGTTGCCGCTGTGATCGAACTCGACGTAGTCGCAGGCAAGTAGTCGATCCGGCATTTGCCGGATCAACTCCGCAGTCTTGAACTGCTGACGGCCCCCGCCGTCGGATTCCTCCGGGAAGCCGACGGCGGGGGCTTCGTCGTTCCCACGGCCGTCGTCCGGCCGCCTACCGGCTGTGCAGGACTGTGGTCCCGTGGCGGTAGCCGATGCTGATCAGCTCGGCCAGCACGGCTTCATCGATATCGGCCAGCTTGTTGATGTAGAGGCAGCCGGCGCCCGTTTTGTGTTTTCCCAGGCGGTCGAGGAGCGCAGCCGACTCCGGCGCGTTCGTAAGGCCATACAGCGAGAGGCTGGCTTTGCGGGGAGAGAACCCCACCGCTGCAGTGTCCCCTTCGCGCCCGGTGGCGTACTTATAGTGCACCCTGCCGAAACCGACGATGGTGGGACCCCACATCTCCGGTTCCTGGCCCGTCAGCTCCGCCATGAGGGCGCGAAGGCGCAGGCCGTCCTGCCGGCGCACCGGATGCGCCAGCGCCGCGATGAAGTCGTCTGCCGAAACCCCTGTCACCTGTGTCTTGTTATCCGCCATGGACGCAGTGTAGTGGGCCGTCCGGTGGATACCGGAATAAAGGCCGGCAGCCCCGGGTTGACGGAGTAGATGCAAATGCATATACAGAGCCAACCAGAGGAGACCGCCATGGAGACCCGCCGCCTTACCGTTCTGTCCGCCGGCCTGGGAGTGCCGTCGTCGACCCGCCTGCTGGCCGACCAGCTGGCCGCCGCTGCCACACGGGAGCTGACGGCCGCCGGCTACGAGGTGACCACGGACGTCGTGGAACTCCGCGAACTGGCCGTGGACATTGCCAACAACTTCGTCACGGGTTTTGCCCCGCCCCGGCTGGCAGAGGTGATCGCCGGCGTCGAGGCCTCCGACGGCATCATCGCGGTCTCACCGGTGTTCAGCGCGTCCTACAGCGGGCTGTTTAAGTCCTTCATTGATGTCCTCGACCCCAAGTCCCTGGACGGCAAGGCGGCCCTCCTGGGGGCCACCGGCGGAACGGACCGCCACCAGATGGTGCTCGACCACGCCATGCGCCCGTTGTTCAGCTACTTGCGCACACGGACGGCCGCCACGGCCGTCTTCGCAGGCCCGCAGGACTGGGGAAACACGGACGACGGCGGAAACCCCCTTTCGGTGCGGATCGACCGGGCGGCGGCAGAGTTCAGCCGCCTCCTGGAGGGGGACCAGCCGGGCCGCAGGCCGGCCGTGCTGGAGTCTCTGCCCTTTGAACAGCTGCTGGCCGGGATCGCAGGCGGGCAGTAAGGCGAACTAATCGCAGCACCCGCTCGTTGTGCCGGGCATGAAATGTCCCATTGATTCTTCAGACCTGGTCATGAGCGAACGCAGCGGGGTGGAAATCGACTACTGCCCGCAGTGCCGGGGCGTGTGGCTGGACCGCGGCGAACTGGACAAGATCATCGACCGGGTCAACGCGGGGGCGCCGGCGGCACCTCCGGCGCCCGTTCCCCCTGCTCCGGCGTCACCCGCCCCCGGCATGGTTCCTCCCCCGTTGTACCGCAACGTCGAACCGCGGCGTGACCAGCCGCGCTACGACGACCGCAGCCACGGCAAGGGATACGACCGCGACTATGACAGCCGCCGCCACAAGAAGAAGGAAGGCTGGCTGGGGGACCTGTTCGACTTCTAGGTGGCTGCTTCTAGATGCCCGCGGCCACCCGGCCGCGGCTACTCGTCCAGCAGGGCGATGAATTCGCGCGCCTGCTTCATGGTGATGTCCGAGTGCCGGGTCAGTGCGGTGGCGGCTGCCTCGATATTGCCGCTCTTGGCGAGCGTGCGGATGCGGCCGTAAATCTCGTCATTGAGCATGTTGCTGCTGACCTCCCGGGTGACATCGCCTTTACTGGCAATGGCCCGATACCGGTACGGGAACCGCTGCGGTGGCTCCTCGTCGTCTTCGGGTTCGCTGGGCTCCTGGGCGGGTGAGCGGAAAGGCTGCGGGTGGGCTGCCAGCGCGGCCACCGCGTCCCGCGATGCGCGCAGGCCCTGTCCCGACACCTCGTAGTACAGCTTGATCGCCGCCATGGCCTGGCCCTGGGCGATGAGCGCATACAGCCGCCTGTGTTCATCCTCCGACAGCTTGGCTGCGGCTTCCCTGGCCAGCTCCGCGGACTCCGCCGGCGGTTTGGCCGGCTCCCTGACTGTCCGCCGGCGGTGGCTCAACGCGCGTGCCGCGAGGGCCACGGCGACGGCGACGGCCACGAGGATCAGGAAGGGGATCAGGAGCGATTCCATGGTTACAGCCGATCTACATATTGCTTGGCGGTCAAAAGGTTGGAATGGGTAGCCTGGCGCACGAGCCTGATGGCCTGGAGCTTCTGCCCGCTGCGCACCAATGTCTGCAGCTGCAGCGCCAGCTGCGGGTCAAGGGCGGCCCCGGGCGCAAGTGCCGCAGGATGCTGGTTCTGCTGCTGGATCTGCTGCTGCCGGTTCTGGCTTGGCAGGGCTGCAGCCTCTATGCGTGCCCGGGCCGCCATGGCCGCCTGAACCTGGGCTGCGTAGTGGGCCTGGGAACGCCGGGCCAGATCCAGCTGGTAGCGGTCCGCGTCGGACATGCCCCCGTCGCGCGGCTTCAGTGCCGTAGCGAAAGCCCAAAGGGCTGCGGCGAGGACAAGGGCAGGAACCAAGACTGTCAGAACGTCGCCCATACCTAGAGCTTAACGCCAGATCCGCGTTATCCACAGCATATGCCCGGCCGCGCATAGTGCGGCCCTTCGGTGATGACCCCTGACGGGAAGATTCGTCCAGACGGCATGCATGCGTGGACGGTCCGGACATATGCCGGTGATCCGTATCACAAAGTGGGAATGTAGCCGGCAAAAAGGCCCTCCTGTGGCGGACTTACCGGCCGGTATCCCCAGCAGGCGGGTTAAGGCTGTGGATGAAGGTTGACGCAAAATTTAAACTTGTCCACAGCGAATTTTGGACGTTTCCGCACGTCAGACCGCATATATACCAAAAATAAAATTTCTATCCACAGCTTCGCCCACAGGCTGTGCACAAGCAGGAGTATCTTGTGCACACGTTATCCACAGAGGTGCGAAACTGCGGGCTTTGTGAGTGGCCCGCCGGGCGCTAACGTAGCGGAGACACCCCATTCGGGTGGGTTTTCCCTTCAGACTCGAAGACCGGGGCCGGCGAACAGCCGGACTCCGGGAGATTCGTGCTGCGCTGTGGAAAACCTGTGGATGAGGCGTCGCCGGGGTTCAACGGCCCGGACCGAAAATGTCAGGGCCTGCTGGTGTAGTTGCATTAGCCCGGGCAGCAGATTTTGCTGCCCGACCCACCCACGGCACACGGCACACGCGCCGCAGTCCTCCTGCACGGACCGCGGACACAATGGAGGACGGCAGCTTTGTCAGTTACGCACCTGGACTCAATCGAAGGTACCCGCGAATCCGAAGGCAGCCGTAAACCTCCCCAGGACATCCCCGCCGAACAGTCCGTCCTGGGCGGCATGATGCTCTCCAAGGACGCCATTGCGGATGTGGTTGAGATCCTGCGTGGGCAGGACTTCTACCGCCCTGCCCACGAAACCATTTATGAGGCCGTCATCGACCTCTATGGCCGCGGCGAACCCGCGGACGCCGTCACGGTGTCCGATGAGCTGACCAAACGCGGCGAGATCAACCGGATCGGCGGACCGGCCTACCTCCATGAGCTCATTCAGACGGTACCCACGGCCGCGAATGCAGGCTACTACGCCGAGATCGTGGCCGAGCGCGCCGTGCTCCGGCGGCTGGTCAATGCCGGCACCAAGATCGTCCAGCTCGGGTACGGGCAGGACGGCGAGGTGGAAGACCTGGTCAACCAGGCCCAGGCCGAGGTCTACGCGGTCGCCGAGCGCCGCACGGCGGAAGACTACGTCGTCCTGAAGGACGTCATGGAGTCCACGGTGGATGAGATCGAGGCCTCCGGCCACCGCGGCGAAGGCATGGTGGGTGTTCCCACCGGCTTCTACGAGCTGGACGAGCTGACGCACGGGCTGCATCCGGGCCAGATGATCGTCATTGCCGCCCGGCCCGCCGTGGGTAAGTCCACCTTCGCGCTGGACTTTGCCCGCTCGGCCGCCATCAAGAACAACCTAAGCACGGTGATGTTCTCCCTGGAAATGGGCCGCAACGAGATCGCCATGCGTCTACTGTCGGCCGAGGCCACCATCGGCCTGCAGGACCTTCGCAAGGGCACTATCAAGGATGAGCAGTGGTCCAAGATCGCCACCACCATGGGGCGTATGAACGATGCCCCGCTGTTCATCGATGACAGCCCCAACATGTCCCTCATGGAGATTCGGGCCAAGTGCCGCCGCCTTAAGCAGCAGCATGACCTCAAACTCGTGATCCTCGACTACCTGCAGCTCATGAGTTCGGGCAAGAAGGTGGAGTCCCGCCAGCAGGAAGTCTCCGAGTTCTCCCGTGCGCTGAAGCTGCTCGCCAAGGAACTCCAGGTCCCCGTCATCGCGCTGTCGCAGCTGAACCGTGGTTCAGAGCAGCGACAGGACAAGCGCCCTATGGTCTCGGACCTGCGTGAATCGGGGTCCATCGAGCAGGACGCCGACATGGTGATCCTGCTGCACCGCGAGGACGTCTATGACAAGGAGTCCCCGCGTGCCGGTGAGGCAGACATCCTCGTGGCGAAACACCGTAACGGCCCCACCAAGGACATCGTGGTTGCCTTCCAGGGCCATTACTCGCGGTTCGCCAACATGGCTGGAGATGCCGGCGGAGGCGGAGGCTTCTAGGCTGCTAGTGCGGTTGTGACTGCAGCAGGTGGTTGGGCAGCCTGTTTCCCGGGGCTGCTGCCCTGATTTCCAGGAGCTCCCGCGCGTGGGCGTGCAGCCGCTTGTCCTCTCCGGACGCCGGGGTCCATGCAGGGATGGCGACCGAGTTGCCCTCGGCGTCGCGGGCAACCATCACGGTGAGGCAGTACGTGGTCAGGTTCAGTTCACGGCCCTTGGGGTCCCCGGACCGGACATGTACGGCAATGTGCATGCCCTTGGTGCCTGTGTAGACGAGCCGGGCCTCCACCTCCACCACGTGGCCGATCAGCAGCGGCCGGTAGAAGCGCACGCCGCCGGAGAAGACGGCCACCGTGTCCCGGCCGCAGTAGCGTGAGGCGCAAACATATGCGGCCTCGTCGATCCATTTCATGACGATGCCGCCATGGACTTTTCCGCCCCAGTTCACGTCGGTGGGGGCTGCCATGAACCGCAGGACGACGCGCTCGGCGGTGCCGGCATCTGTATATTCCTGGGCGCTCATGGCTTTGACGATCTGCTCGCGGATCCCGATCCGTGCCAGGGCGTGGTCCCGCTGTTCCAGTTCCTCCGCCGTTACCGGCTCGAACTGCTTCACCGGGACGGGTTTCCCGTCCTCGCCGACCGCCACAAAGATCACCATGCACTGGCTGCGCATGGTAGCCGGCCCGCCCTTGGGGTCCCCCGAGGAAACTACCGTTCGGATATGCATGGAGGAACGGCCGGTGTAGACGATGGTGGCGGTGACCTCGACCATATCGCCGATGTTCACCGGGTCTGCAAAGTGAATGTTCCCCACATAGGCGGTGACGCAGTAGGACTTGGCCCAGCCGACGGCGGCCGCATATGCCGCCTTGTCCACCCACTCGAGCACCGTTCCGGCGTCAACGGATCCGCTGTGGCCCACGTCCATGGGGGCGGCAAGGAAGCGGAGGGTTACTGAGTTGGCGGCAGTCTCGCTCATGGTCGCAGTTTACTGACAGCTGTCCTTGGGGCAGATCCAGGCCTTCACAAACGCGCTCATCGGCGCCATAAGGCGCGCTGGCCCCGAATCCCGCGTCATGCGAGACGCGGAGTGGCTGAAATCGCTAATGATAATGATTATTATTAGTCACATGTTGACGAGACGATTCACTTTTCCTGCCCCGACCGCCACCCGCCGCCGCGGCCGCCCAGGGGATCCGCTAACAAGATCGTCCAGACGATCGTTCAGGGCGCCTTCCAAAGGACCGCTCGCAGCGCCGCTGGCCGCGCCGGCGGCCGCCGCCTGCGGAGCTGTCCTGCTGCTGTCAGGCTGCGCCGGCCCCGCGCAGAGTGCCGCCGAACGTTCCACCAGCCCTTCCCCGCACGCAGAGGTCGCGCAACCTGCCGAGCTTCGTGCACCTGAGCCGCGCCTGGTCTACACCTACGCTGGCGGCGTCGGAGTTCTGAACGCAGCAACCCTTGAGCCTGCGGGGGACGTTGCGGTGGACGGCTACAACCGCATCAGCCCTGCGGGGGACGGCCGCCACGTCCTGGTGGCAGCGGGCGACTCGTTCCGCGTCTTTGATGCCGGCGCCTGGACCGAGCGGCATGGCGACCATGGCCATTCCTATGCCACCCGGCCAACACTGACCGATCACGCGTTCGCGGCGAGCAAGCCTGGCCATGTGGTGCGGCACGCCGGCAGGACCGTCCTGTTCAGTGACGGGTCCGGCAAGGTGGAGTCCTTTGAATCGGCCGCCCTCGGGGCGCTGGCGGACGGCAGGCTTCCGGAGACGACGACCTACACCGCGCCCGAGGCCCACCACGGCGTGGCTGTGGAACTGGATGACGGCAAGCTGCTGGTGACGGTGGGGGACGAGAATGCCCGCAACGCCGTGGCCCTCCTGGGGCAGGCCGCGGGCCGGGGCCGCAAGGAGATCCTCCGGAGCCAGAACTGCCCGGGCGTCCACGGAGAGGCGGTGGCCGGCGAAAACACCGTGATCTTCGGCTGTGAAGACGGGATGCTGGTGTTCAAGGACGGCAAGTTCGCCAAGGTCGCCAGCCCTGCCGCCTATGGCAGGATCGGCAACCAGGCCGGCTCGCCGGCGTCGCCTGTGGTGCTGGGAGACTACAAAGTGGACAGGGAAGCGGTCCTGGAGCGGCCCACCAGGATTTCCCTGGTGAACACGGACACCAAGGCCCTGAGGCTGGTGGAACTCGGGGCCAGCTATTCCTTCCGGTCGCTGGGGCGCGGACCGGCCGGGGAGGCGCTGGTCCTCGGCACCGACGGCAAGCTGCGTGTTCTCAACCCGCTTACCGGCGCCACCGTGTCCACGATCCCCGTCGTGCCGGCCTGGGAGGAGCCAGAGGCGTGGCAGGACCCGCGGCCCACCCTGTACGTTCAGGGCGCCATGGCCTACGTCACCGAACCGGCCACGCGGAAACTCCACGCCGTCGACCTGAAGGCGGGAAAGGCCGTCCGCACAGCAACGTTGGCCCACACACCGGATGAACTGACGGGCGTCACCGGCTGAGCAGACGGCATCACTGACCGGCCGGGCTGACAACAAACCGGCCGAAACAATGGAAAAACATCAAAACGACGGCGGCCGCCCACCGGGCACCGAAGCGCCAGGCGAGCAGCCGCCGTCGTTATTTCCTGGACAGTCAGCGCTCTGGAGCGGCGCTGCATGGCCGGGAATTGTTACGCGAGAACCTTGAGCTTTGAATTGCTGCGGCCGAACAGGGCTGCGTCCGCAGAGAGGCGGCCGGCTCCGGCAAGGGCGATGGCGGCTGCCCCGGCTGCAAGCAGGAGAACCAGCTCGTAGCCGCCGGTGGCGACGAATACTCCGGCCGAGGCGTGGACCAGGAAGAGGGCCCCAAGCATGTCCAGGGCGAGCAGTGCGGCGAAGACGCGGGTCAGTACGCCAAGGATGAGGGCGATGCCGCCCACCAGTTCCAGCGTGGCGACGATCGGGGCAGCGACCTCAGCGGCCGGGACCCCCATCTTGGCGAAGGATGCCTGCGTGCCGGCGATGGTGAATTCGTTGAACTTCTGCCAGCCGTGCGCGGCGAAGAGGAATCCCGCGATCACTCGCAGGATCGTCAGGGCTGTGGTGGTCTGGGTGGACTGGTTCATGGAGATTCTCACCGTTCGGATCGATTGGGGGTTTGTCTCTATTGGGAACGCGGTGTGGAGCGCGTCGGGTGAAGCTTCCCTTCCACTCTCCCGAAATTTCGTTGAAGAGTCAACTAATGTGTCGCAGTTATCCTTTCTGCGGCAGCTAGGCTGAACGCGTGCCCCAACCGCCTTCCGCCGCCGTTTCCACCCCAAAACCCGAGAGCCATGGCCGCGAGATCCTCCGGCTCGCCGTTCCCGCCTTTGGCGCGCTGATCGCCGAACCGCTCTTTTTGCTTGCCGATTCGGCCATCGTGGGGCACCTGGGCGTGGCTCAGCTGGCCGGCGTTGGACTGGCCTCGGCGGTGCTGCATACCGCGGTGGGGCTGATGGTTTTCCTGGCCTACTCCACCACGCCTGCCGTGGCGCGGGCGGTAGGGGACGGCCAACTGGGCAGGGCGCTGGCCGCCGGGCGCGACGGCGTCTGGCTCGCCCTGCTGCTCGGAACCGCGCTGGCGCTGGCAGGGTTCCTCGCCGCGGATCCGCTGATCGGGCTCATGGGGCCGAGCCCGGAGATCCGCACGTTCGCCGTGGACTATCTGCGCTGGTCCATGCCCGGGCTGGTCGCGATGCTGCTGATCTTCGCGGGCACGGGCGTGCTGAGGGGGCTGCAGGACACCCGGACGCCCCTGGTGGTGGCCACGGCGGGATTCTCGCTGAACGTCGTGCTGAACCTGGTGCTGGTTTACGGTCTCGGGCTGTCTGTGGTCGGTTCTGCGGTGGGAACCAGCATCGCGCAGTGGGCTATGGCTGCGGTGTATCTGGTGATGGTGCAGCGGAACGCCCGTCACCACGGCGTCAGCCTGCTGCCCGACTGGCACGGCATCCGGGCCATGACCAAGGTGGGCTCCTGGCTCATGCTGCGGACCCTTAGCCTGCGCACCGCCATTCTCGCCACCGTCCTCGTGGTGACGGCCCAGGGGGCCGTGAACCTGGCTGCCCACCAGCTGGCCATGACGGTCTTCACCTTCCTCGCCTTCGCACTGGACGCCCTGGCCATCGCCGCGCAGGCGCTGATCGGCAAGGAGCTGGGGGCCTACAACCCCGGCAAAGCCCGGATCCTGACCCGGACCATGATCCGCTGGGGCGCCGGCTTCGGTGTGGCCACCGGCGTGCTGCTCGCCCTGGCGGCCCCGTTCGCCGGTGCGCTCTTCACCCCCGACGCCGGCGTCCAGTCGGCGCTGACCGCGGCACTGTGGGTCCTGGCCGCGGGCCAGCCGCTCGCCGGATACGTGTTCGTCCTCGACGGGGTGCTGATCGGGGCCGGCGACGCGAAGTATCTGGCGATTGCCGGCGTCGTAAATCTCGCGGTGTACCTTCCGCTGCTGCTGGCGGTGCCGCTGGCCGGGGCCGACGGCGCGGCGGCGCTGGTTTGGGTGTGGGTGGCCTTTTCACTGGGCTACATGTGCGCCCGGGCCTTGACCCTGGGACTGCGGGCCAGGACAGACCGCTGGATGGTGCTCGGCTCCTAGCTCGCGGCCCGGGATTCGCGGGCCCAGGTTGGCGCACTAAACTGGAGCGGTGAGTTCCCCCGTTAACCCTGCTGAATCCGACGTGCCTGCCCCCTCGGCGGAGCTGTGGAAACCCGCCCTGCTGCGGGCCGCCGCCGCGCTGGTGTTCGGCGCCGTGACAGTGTTCTGGGCGGCTCCTTCCGTGACCGGAATGTCGCTGGCGGGCGGGGCGTATCTGCTGGCCACCGGCCTGATCCTGCTGTGGGGCGTTCCGCTGACCGGCTTCCGCAGGGAGGCGCCTGCCGGCCGCATGCTGTCCGCTGCCGGCGCAGCCCTGACGGGTGCCGGAGTGGCCCTGCTGTTCCTGCACGGCAGCCTGGTGTTCGCCGTGATTGGCGCGTTGGGGTTGGCCGCGGCGTCGGCGGCCGAACTGTGGCTGGGCATTAAATTGCGCGGACGGCATGTCCTGGCCCGCGACTGGCTCGCCTCCGGAGTCATCGGGCTGGGCACGGCCGGCACCCTGCCGTTCTTTGTGGGCCTTGGCCCGCATGCGCTGCTGGGGGTTGCCGGCGGCGGGGCCATAATCTCGGGCGTGCTCTGGATCCTGGCAGGCCTCTCCCTCCGGCATGATGCGCGGGCGGACGCGTCAAAGGCCGTAAACTAGTACCAGGGCTTCTACTCGTTGTAGAACAGCCTTCGGCAAACCAGTACCCCTTCAGGACCAGCACACATCACAGAGGGCAGGCCGCATCGCGCCGCCCGCACGGGAGGAATCACCTTGGCACACCAGAAACCAGGAGAACCGCGCAATCTGCGGACCTCGGTGAAGGGACCCCTGATGTTCTCCGCCTTCTGGGCTGTGGTGGCGTTCGTCGCAGTGCTGATTTTTGCTTCCGGCGGCAGCGCCCGGTCGCCGCGGTTCGACCTTGCCTTCACCGCCGCCGGCATCGCCTTCATTGTCACGCTCGTCATCGCCGCGATGCTGTCCATGAGCTACAAGGACAACGCCGCCCACCTGGGCAAAGGCTCCGGCGTGAACCTGAGCTCGGCCCGGAAGTCCTCGCAAGGACACGGCGGCCATGGGACCCAGGGAACCCAAAATGAGGGAACCCAGCGCCGCCCGGATGCCCCGGGCGCTGCTGGTTCGGCCGGAACCGGCGAATCCGGGCCCAACGGCGAAGCCTCCTAACGCACGACAGTTAGTCGCCGCCGGCGCGGCATAGTCTCTGTACGCGCAGATTGCTTTCCGCTGGAGCTGATTACTCTCCGCTGGAGCTGATTGCTTTCCGCTGGCGCTGATTACTCTCCGCTGGCGCGGCGCGCCCGGTAAGCCGCCACATGCGCGCGGTTGGCGCAGTTTCCGGTGTCGCAGTACCGCTTGGACCGGTTCCGGCTGAGGTCGAGCACCGCCGCGTCGCAGTCATCGGCAGCGCACACGAGCATGCGGTCCATCTCCTTGCTGCGGATCACGTCCACCAGCGCCATCGCTGCTTCCGTGCCCATCCTGTCCGCCAGGGGGGCATCGTGCGTGGTGGCGTGCAGGTGCCAGTCCCACTGGTCGTGCTTGAGGAGCTGGGGGAGTGCTTGGGCCTCGCGCAGGAGCCGGTTCACGCCAGCCACGGCCGTATCCTCATCCGCTGTCCACAGGGCTGCCAGTTCCGTCCGCAGTGCGTGGATGCTGGACAGCTCGGCGGCGTCGTGGGTGCGGGAACCGGTAAAGCCCTCCTGCCGCAGGAACTCGTCCAGATCCTCCACCGTGGCCAGGTTTTCCTCGCCATTGGCGGCCGAATTGATGAGCTTCACCACGAAGCGCAGGGAGAGTTCCGTGTCAGGGGCAAAAACCATCTTGACTCCTTACAATGTGGAGGCGTAGTGTCAGGACCAATACCCCACTTTACTCCTGACGGGAGGCATCCGTGCCCGCATCGAACAACCGTGCCGAAATGTCGCTTACTTCTGCGGTGGCGCCGGCAAAAGCGTCCGGCTTCCTTGCGTCAGGACTGGGTGTCGCCCTTTTTTCCTCCGCGATCTTCGGGCTTTCCGGCTCCTTCGCCAAGGCGCTGCTGGAAACCGGCTGGACGCCCGGTGCTGCCGTCACTGCCCGGCTGACGGGGGCCGCGCTCATCCTGGCAATCCCTGCAGTTCCGGCACTCCGGGGCCGGTGGCACCAGCTGCGGTCGAACTGGCTGACCATTGTCCTGTTTGGCCTGATCGGCGTCGCAGGCTGCCAGCTGTTCTACTTCAATGCGGTGGCTAGGCTGTCTGTTGGCGTGGCACTGCTGCTCGAGTACCTCGGCCCGGTATTGATTGTGCTGTGGCTCTGGGTGGCCAGCCGGAAGCGGCCGCGCCCCCTCACCATCGCAGGGACGCTGCTGTCCCTGGGCGGGCTGGTCCTCGTCCTGGACCTCACAGGGGCAGTGAAGGTTGACGCCGTCGGCGTGCTTTGGGGCCTAGCCGCCGCTGTGTGCCTTGCCATCTATTTCTTCCTCACGGCCAAGGAGAACGACACTCTGCCGCCCATCGTCCTCGCGTCGGGCGGGCTTCTGATGGGTGCGGCTGTCATGTGGCTGACGGCGGCCACCGGCCTCCTGCCGATGGCCATGAGCACCGCCGATACCAAACTCGGCCCATGGACCACGCCGTGGTGGGTTCCGCTGGGCGGTCTTGTGGTGCTGGCGACCGTCCTGGCTTACGTTTCCGGGATCATGGCTGCCCGTGCTCTCGGCACCAAGGTGGCCTCGTTCGTGTCCCTCACCGAGGTACTGTTTGCCGTGATCTGGGCCTGGCTGCTGCTTGGCGAACTGCCCGGTGCCATCCAGCTCGCGGGCGGAATGCTGATCGTGGGCGGGGTGCTGTGCGTCCGGCTGGATGAGCTCCGGGGAGCCAAACCGGGGGCCCAGGCAGCGGTGACTGGACCGCTCGACCACGCGAACGACGTCGAACCCGTCCCCTAAGTCTTCAATGACGGACCCGTCTTTAGTGACGGGCCAGTCTTTAGTGACGCAGCGCTTAAATGCCGGAGGGCCGGACGCATGGTGCGTCCGGCCCTCCGGTGCGTTCCCGGTTTAGCGGGAGGCTTCCTCCTGCTGGGAAGCGTTGCGGCTGGCCTGCTTGCCGGCCTCGTCCAGTGCCTGCGCCACCTTGGCGAGGGCTGCTGCGTGCTGGCCGTGCCACTCGCTGCGGAACTTGTCAGCGTCCGGGCCCTTCCAGTCGGTGCCCTCGAGCACCTTGGTCAGCAGGGACTTCTGCTTCTCGATTTCGTTCGAACCAGCCTGAAGCTTGGTGCCCAAGTTCTTCAGCTGCGCAATGTCCGCACCCCAAATAGCCATTAGATATCTCCTTTAATCAACGGACCCGATCCAGTCGGCATCCCCAGCGGCCTCCGGCTCGTCCGGAAGATCCATTGCCTAAAAACTATCCTCCGGTCCAAAAGTGTGTCGATGGGCAGTGCTCCCCATGGAGTCCTCCCCATGGGCAGAAGCCCCTCCAGAAGGGGGCCCGGAAGGGTCGATCCTCGGCGTTCCAGAGCCTAGCATGGGGGTATGTGCCGGAATATCCGAACCCTCCACAACTACGAACCCCACGCGACGTCCGAAGAGGTGCACGCCGCGGCGCTGCAGTACGTCCGCAAAATCAGCGGCAGCACCAAGCCCTCGAAGGCCAACGAGGAGGCGTTCGAGCGCGCCGTGCACGAGATAGCGCACGTGACCCAGCACCTGCTCGAATCCCTTGTGACGCACGCTCCCGCCAAGGACCGCGACGAGGAAGCGGCCAAGGCGAAGGCGCGGTCGGCCGTGCGCTTCGGGACGGCTTAGGGTTTGGGTCCCGCCGGCCCAAGTGAGTAGCAGCAGAGGGCGTTCCCACGGCTGGGAACGCCCTCTGCTGCGACCTAGTTGGGTACTACCTGCCGAAGCGGCGCAGCCTGAGCGAGTTGGCCACCACCAGCACCGAACTCGCCGCCATGGCCACGCCGGCCACCATGGGATTGAGCAGGCCGAGGGCCGCCACCGGAATGCCCACCGCGTTGTAGAAGAAGGCCCAGAACAGGTTGGTCTTGATGGTGGCGAGCGTGCGCCGGGACAGCTCGATTGCGGTGGCAACCTGCCCGAGGTCGTTGCCCATTACGGTCAGGTCGGCGGCTTCGATCGCCACGTCCGTGCCGGAGCCCATTGCGATGCCAAGGTCGGCCTGCGCCAGGGCCGCGGCGTCGTTCACGCCGTCACCGGCCATGGCCACGGTCGCGCCGCCGGCCTGCAGCCGCCGGACGGCTTCCACCTTGCCTTCGGGCAGCACGCCGGCGAAGACATCGTCCGCGTCGATTCCGACGGCGGCAGCCACCTGGGCCGCGACCGCGGCGTTGTCGCCCGTGAGCAGCAGGGGCCGCAGGCCCAGAGCCTTGAAGCGTGCGACGGCCGCCTTCGATCCCGCTTTGACGGTGTCCCGCAGCTCGATGAGGCCGGCAGCCTCGCCGTCCACGGCCACCCAGATTGCCGTGGCGCCGGACTCTTCAGCGGCGCGGAGCGCCTGACCCTGCGCGGGCGTGGTCTCAACGCCGTTGTCCCGGAGCCAACCGCTGCGCCCGGCCACCACGAGCCGGCCTTCAACGGTTCCCACCACTCCGCCGCCCGGCGCGGAATGGAAGCCGACGACGGCGGGCAGGCCAGCGCCGTCGTCCGCTTCACTGCCGCCATGGCCGGTGTGCCGCCGGCCCGTCGCGGGCACTGCGGACCTCGCGGCCGCAGCGATCGCGGCGGCAATCGGATGCTCCGACGCTGACTCGACCGCACCGGCCAGCCGCACGACTTCCGCCTCGCTGAACGGGGCGAATGCCGCGGAAGCGACGACCGACAGCTGGCCGCTGGTGACGGTTCCGGTTTTGTCCAGCAGGATGGTATCCACCGTTCGGGTGTCTTCCAGAACCTGCGGACCCTTGATGAGGATGCCCAGTTGCGCGCCGCGACCCGTCCCGGTCAGGAGGCCCACGGGGGTAGCCAGGCCAAGGGCGCAGGGGCAGGCGATAACCAGCACGGCCACCGCGGCCGTGAACGCCGCGCGAAGCTCCGGCCCCGTGATGTCCGGCCCGGCGGCAAGCAGCCAGCCAGCGAACGTGAGGACGGCGATGGCCAGGACCACCGGCACGAATACCGCGCTGATTCGGTCAGCAAGCCGGGCGATGGGCGCCTTTCCGGTCTGCGCCTGGGAAACGAGCCGCCCCATCTGGGCAAGGGTGGTTTCGGCGCCGACGCGCGTGGCCCGGACCAGCACACGGCCGGACGTGTTGATGGTGGCACCTGTGACAAGGCTGCCCGGGCCAACGTCCACGGGAACCGATTCGCCGGTGACCAGCGAGGCATCCACTGCCGAGGCGCCGTCCACCACCACCCCGTCGGTGGCGATCTTCTCACCGGGGCGGACCAGGATCAGGTCCCCGACCGCCAGCCGGCTTGCGGGGATTTTCGCTTCGGTCCCGTCTTTCAGGATAGTGGCGTCCTTGGCGCCCAAGTCCAGGAGGGCGCGCAGGGCGTCCCCGGCCTTCGACTTGGCGTTCGCCTCCAGGAACCGGCCCAGCAGGAGGAATGTGGTGACCACGCTGGCCACCTCGAAGTACAGGCCGCCGGAACCCGCACCCATCTGTTCCATGCCGGGGTGTTCGGTCAGGCGGGGGCTGGCCAGGAGCTGCCAGGCGGAAAACAGGTAGGCGGCGATGACGCCGAGCGATACCAGGGTGTCCATGGTGGAGGCGAAGTGGCGGGCGTTGACGGCGGCCGCCTTGTGGAACGGCCACGCCGCCCAGCTGACCACGGGCAGCGCCAGGGCGCCCACCACCCAGCCCCAGTTGGGGAACTGGAAGGCGGGGAACATCGAGATCAGGAACACCGGCACGGCCAGAACGGCCGCGACGAGCAGGCGCGGCTTCAATTCGGGTGCCGTGCCGCCGTGGTTCATGTGGTCTTCGTGGTGCTCCGGGAGGGGCTTCTTGATCCGGGCCTTGTAGCCGGCTGAGGCTACTTGGTCTGTGATCTGCTGGTCCGTGATGCCTGCCGGGACTGTTACCCGGGCCGTTTCCAGGGGGAGATTGACCGTGGCCTGGACGCCGTCGAGCTTGGCGAGCTTCTTTTCCACCCTGTTCACGCACGACGCACAGGTCATACCCTCGACGTCGAGTTCGATCACCCGGCGGCCGGAGCCTGCGGGAAGGTATTCGGTGCCCATGGCTGGTCCTTCTGTGGTGGTGCTCTTGTGATGCTCGGTGTGCGGGCGGGGCGGGGCGTTAGGCCTCGTTGGCTACCACGAGGTAGCCCGCCTCGGCCACTGCCTCGCCGATTTCCGAGGGGGAGAGCTTCTGCGTGGAGGTGATGGTGACAGTCGAAACGCCGCCGGCATTGAGGTTGATGTCGATTTCCTCGACGCCGGCCAGTGCCTCGAGTTCCTCGCTGACGGCGGACACACAGTGCCCGCAGGTCATCCCGGAGACGTGGACTTTTGTGGAGATGGTGCTCATTGCTGACTCCTCGTTGGTGCGCTGACTGGGCTGGCCAGCTGGGTGGGTGGTGGTTTCTCCGCTAGCGCAGCAGGCGCCCGATGGCACCCGCCGCCTCCTTGACCTTGACGTCTATGGCTTCAGCCCGCAGGTCCGGATCAGGTTCAGAGGCTGCCCCGACAACGCAGTGGCCGATGTGTTCTTCCACGAGGCCCAGGCTGACGGCGTGCAGGGCCTTGGTCACGGCCGCGACCTGCGTCAGGATGTCGATGCAGTACTTGTCCTCCTCGACCATCCTGGCGATTCCGCGGACCTGCCCCTCGATCCGCCGGAGCCGGCGCAGGTACGCGTCCTTGTCCGCCGTGTAGCCGTGCGGCAGGGGTTCAGTAACAGCTTCTCCGTTGGGCGCCGTGGGCGTCCGTCCTTCGGAAGTCTCCATGCCCCCAAGTTATACCCCTAGGGGGTATCAGTCAAGGAGGATTGGGGAAGGCAGCGATAGTGCGAAAGTGAGGATGCGAAAGGGAGGACTGACGCCCGGAGGTTTTGGGCAACAAAAAAGCTCCGGAGCGCGTTATTGGGGGATACGCACTCCGGAGCAGTCTTTGGGCGGGCTCTGGATCAGCCTGCCTGATTAGCTTACTTGCCGGTAGCCAAGTTGGCCACCGCATCGAATAACTACTTTCGCTTTACTTTCCCTGGCCACATAAAGGCGCCGGCAAAGCTGCCATCCTGCTACTCCGCCGTGTCCTGATGCGCTGCCATCCGGAACGGGACCACCAGCACGGGCCGGCTCTGGTGGTGGGTGAGCCAGGCGGCCACGGAACCGTTCAGGAGCTCCGTTACGCGGTGCCCGAAGCCGCGTTCCGGCGTACCCACGACGATCATCGGAGCATTTACTTCCGATGCCAGCCTGCCGAGGGCGCGGGCGGGGTCTCCGGCCAGCGTGCGCAAGGTCCACGCCGGTCCGCCCTCCTGGATGGCCGACGTGATGACCGACTTCAGTTCTGTGGTTACGGAACGGATATCGTCGTCGTCCCTGTCTGGATGCAGGGAAAGGCGGTGCGCGGAGCGCGCCGGATCCCACTCAACGAGATAGCTTGCCTCGTCCACATAGGCGCAGAGCAAGGGGGCTGACAGCTTCTGGGCGAGGGTGACGGCGGTTTTGAGGACCTCCGGATGCTGGCCGGGAACCATGCCCACGAGGAGGGGAGGCGGGCCGCTGAAGTGCTCTGCATCCATAGTCAATTGTGTGCCCTCGGCGTCAGGAAACACCAGAGCAATCCCGGCCTTCGCCCCAGCTCAGCGGCCGTTTTCAATCCTGCGGTCCGGCTGCTGCCCTGCGGGACGGGGTGGCGATTTTCCCTTGAATCCCGGGCGCCGCGAGCCTAGCGTGGAGACGTAGAAAGGCGGCATCCATGCAGATTTACATGTGGTGGCTTGATCTGGACCTGAAAAGCAAGGAGTGGCTTCGCGAGAACCTGCGGGCCGGCGACGTTCCGCTGTTCGTGATGCAGGGCATCGCCGAAGCGGGAGGTCCGCACCCGGACACGCCGCAGGCAGTCCTCACCGAAGCCGAGTGGGATTTCATCGAGACGCAGTCTGAGTTTGTGGACTGAGGATTTCCCAGACTGACCGGCCCGCGGACGCGCGGGCCGGTCAGTCCCGTGCGGCCGGTCAGGCCGCGCGCACCACCGGTAACTCGTCCCAGTGCGTGGTGTAGCGCGGCGATCGCATTCCACGTTTCATGCTCCAGTCCAGGCCGCTCCTCAGGCCTGCGAACCCTAGCCCGATCGCGCCCCTGCCGTACTTCCGGCTGATTTCCTCCCCATGGCATTTAGCCGTTTTTCCAGCCGGCCCGCCACGCCCCAGGCCTCCGAGACCGGCAACCGGGCCATGAGCAGTTCACGTGCCTCCGGATCCATCGACTCCCAGCGGCACACCCCTCCGAGCGCGAGGTTGTTCTTGGCCCACCGGTTCGCGAGTTTGGCGAGCGTCTTGGTGGCAGCGATGCCGACGCACACGGGCACCCCGATGTTGCGCTGGACCGCCGCCTTGATGGTCTGGCCGAGAACCACCACCTGTTCCGGGCTACCCTTGATGCCCAGGAAGGCCTCGTCGATGCTGTACACCTCGAGCCAGGCCGAGTACCGTCCCAGCAGTTCCATGACGCGGGCGCTGATGTCGCCGTACAGTTCATAGTTGCTGGACCGGGCAACGAGGCCCCACTCCCTGGCCCGGGGGGCGATCTTGAACCACGGTTCGCCCGTGCTGATCCCCAGGGCCTTGGCCTCCGGACTGCGGGTCACGGCGCAGCCGTCGTTGTTGGAAAGCACCACCAGCGGTTTGCCTTCGAGGGAGGGGTCGAACGCACGCTCCGCGCTGGCGTAGAAGCAGTTCACGTCCACCAGCGCTATTTGTTGCCGTGTCTCAGACATGGTGCAGGCACCTCGTGGCCACGCCCCAGATGGTGAGGTCTGCCAGGGCGGGGACGCTGATGTCCGGATACAGGGGGTTGGCCGCCTGGAGCACCACACCGGCCGCGGTGATCTTCAGGCGCTTGATGGTGAGTTCGCCGTCCAGCACTGCGACCACCACGGATCCGTCCCGCGGTTCCAGTGCACGGTTGACGATCAGTTCGTCGCCATCACTGATGCCGGCCCGTTCCATGGAGTCACCGGACACCCGCACGATGTAAGTGCTGGTGATGTCCTTGATCAGGTGCTCGTTCAGGTCGATCCGCCCGTCAAAGTAGTCCTGGGCGGGGGACGGGAAGCCCGCCGCTACAGCCACGGGGGAGATCAGCACCAGCCGCAGGGAAAGTCCCGCCTCTATCACGCGGGGACCAATGATCACGCCCACAACACACCTTTTTTCGAATATATGTTCGATAGTTCAGTGTAGTCCCCGTGGCTGACAGAATGCAGCAAGGCCGGGCAGCGGTTGTGTTCATCACACGTTCGTCGCGCCGTCTCCGTCGCAGCGGGTCTGCGTCGCATACTGGTCTCATGGGGATGCAAGGCGCAGGAGGATCAGTGGTGGAAACCTTGAAAAGGGTGGTGCGGAACGAGTACTTTCCGGCAGCAGCCGTGCTGACGCTGGTGGTGCTCTTCTGGGTTGCGGGCCTGTTCGGCGGCCTGTCCCTGCTGAGCCGGAGCCAGCCCCCGATCGCCACGCTCACTTGGCTGCTGTTCGTTTACGCCGCCGCCGTCCTGACGCCCCTGGCCGGAATCCTGGCCGCCGCCGATCTGCTCCGCCGGTGGTGGCGAAACCGCCGTGCCGCGAAAGCCGGCACGGCGAAAGCCGCGAAAATCGGGTCGTAGGGCCGGCCCTGGCAACGTGTCCGGGCAAACCCGTGGGGGCCAAAACCATTGCAGCCCCTCCGCCCGAGTGGTTGCATGGGGTGCATGAATGCCTCAGAGAGTTTCGTTTTAGCAATCGGGACCAAAAAAGGCCTCTGGGTGGCCACCAGCCAAGACCGGAAGCAGTGGTCCTTTTCCGGCCCGCACTTCCTAATGAGCGAGATACCGAGCATCGGAATCGACACGCGGGACGGCCGCACACGCATCATGGTGGGCGTGCGGTCGGAACACTGGGGCCCGTACGTTGCCCACTCGGATGATCTGGGGGCCAGCTGGACCGAGCCCGAGCAGGGTGCCATCAAGTTCCCCGAAGGCACCGACGCCGCCGTGGAACGGATCTGGCAGATCTACCCCGACGCGGAATCCCGCCCGGGGGTGGTGTGGGCCGGCGCGGAGCCGATTTCGGTGTGGAAATCGACCGACGGCGGTGAGCACTTCGAGCTGAACCGCGGCCTGTGGGACCACCCGCACCGCAGTGAATGGGGTGCTGGTTATGGCGGCGCGGCCGCCCACTCGATCGTGGTCAACCCCGCCGGAGACAACGTGCACGTGGCCATGAGCACCGGAGGCGTGTACCGCTCGCTCGACGGCGGGACGTCCTGGGAGCCGCGGAACAAAGGCATCTCCGCCTACTTCATGCCCGATCCCAACCCGGAATTCGGCCAGTGCGTGCACAAGATTGCGGCGGACGCCGCCGTCGAAGGCCGCCTTTACGCGCAGAACCACCACGGCGTGTACCGCACCGATGACAACGCCGAGAACTGGGAATCGATAGCGGAGGGCCTTCCGGCCGACTTCGGGTTCGTCATGCTGACGCACCCCAGGCGTGCAGGCACGGCTTGGGTTGTCCCCTTAAAGGCCGACGGCGAACGCATTCCGCCGGGCGGAAAGCTCGCCGTGCACCGTACCGACGACGCCGGCGCCACGTGGAAGCGCCTGGACTCTGGGCTGCCGCAGTCAGAATTCAATGCCGTGCTTCGTGACGCGGCCAGCGTGGATTCCGCTGAACCCGCTGGCGTGTACTTCGGAACGCGCGGGGGCGCGGTATATGCCAGCGCTGACGAAGGTGAAACCTTTGCGGAGGTGGCGTCCCACCTGCCGGATGTGTTGTGCGTCCGCGCTGCTGTTGTGGCCGGGGCCCCGGTTACTGCGGCGGCATCTGCGTGAGGCTGTGCAGTGGCTGAGATCAGCGTGGTCCTTCCCAGCGTCCTCCAGCCGCTCGCCGGCGGGCAGTCCATACTGACTGCACCCGCCGACGGGGCGGTGACCGTGGGAAGGTTGCTGGATTCCGTGACCGGGACCTACCCGGTACTCGCCAGGCGGCTGCGGGACGAAACGGGTGCCCTCCGCCGCTACGTGAATATTTACGTGAACGGTGAGGAGGTCCGGCGTCTCCGCGGCCTGGAAACGGAAGTTTCTGCCGGCCAGGAAGTGCTGATTATTCAGTCGGTGGCCGGCGGCTAGGTGGCTCAGGCGACGCGCCAAACGCTGCACTCGTCGGTATTGATGGCCTTGCGCATGCCCGTGTGATGATCCATGATCCACACGACGCCGATGCCCGGGGCTGTCTCCTGGACGCTGCCGCGGCGGATGATGACGTCGTCATAGCTCGGGCCCACCGACAGGCGGGCCTCGATCTCGTCGCCGCGATGCAGCTGGTCCAGGGCACGGACCCGGGTGATGTGGGGTTTGGCTTCCTTCAACATGGCGTGGCCTCCTGAGCTGGAGCTGGTGCCTGCAATTGCCGGCACAACCAGTGTGGCGCGGTATTGTTGCGCACGCGTTTCCTGCCAGTTAGCGCCCGGTTAGTTTCCGGAGCCGTAACGGTTTCCGCGTACCATCGGCGGGCGGGGGGCTGCGGCCGGCCTGTGGGGGCAGCCTATGCGGACAAGCCATTGACCGGCGATTCTTCTGGAACAAGACTTTCAGTGGGCCAGCAGCCCGCCACCGTCGACCAGGAGGAGCCAGCGATGACCACCCAGGAAACCGAGGCAGAAGCGGCCTACCGGGCCGGCCGGGAATGGTTCAAGAGCGCGGTGGTGTACCAGATCTATCCGCGCAGCTTCGCGGACTCCGACGGCGACGGCATCGGTGACCTCCGCGGGATCATCGGCAAGCTGGACTACCTGCAAAAACTGGGGGTCGACGTCGTCTGGCTTTCACCCGTGTACCGGTCACCGCAGGATGACAACGGCTACGACATCAGCGACTACCGCGACATCGACCCCGTGTTCGGCGACCTGGCAACCCTCGACGAACTGCTGGACGGCCTGCACTCGCGGGACATGAAACTGGTGATGGACCTCGTGGTCAACCACACCTCGGATGAGCACCCGTGGTTCGTGGAATCCCGCTCCAGCAAGGACAACCCGAAGCGTGACTGGTACTGGTGGCGGCCGCCGCGTGAAGGCGCCGGGCCGGGAACAGCGGAGCCAGGCACGCCCGGCGCCGAGCCCAACAACTGGGGCTCTGCCTTCTCGGGGCCGGCCTGGGAGTACGACGCGGAGACAGGGGAGTACTACCTGCACCTGTTCTCCAGGAAGCAGCCGGACCTCAACTGGGAAAACCCGGAGGTGCGGGCCGCCGTGTACGACATGATGAACTGGTGGCTGGACCGGGGCGTGGACGGGTTCCGGATGGATGTCATCAACTTCATCTCCAAGGACCAGTCGCTGCCGGACGGTCCGCAGGCCGACGGCATGCTTTATGGCGATGGCGGACCGTACTTCATCTGCGGGCCGCGCATCCACGAGTTCCTGCAGGAGATGCACCAGGAGGTTTTCGCGGGGCGGGACAAGGACCTGCTGACCGTGGGCGAGATGCCTGGCGTCACCGTCGAGGACGCCGCCTTATTCACAGATCCCGGCCGGCGGGAGGTGGACATGGTGTTCCAGTTCGAGCACGTGGCACTCGACCAGGAGGGCGGCAACAAGTGGCGGCCCAAGAAACTGCTGCTCACCGACCTCAAAAAGTCACTGGGCCGCTGGCAGGAAGGGCTCGCCGAGAGCGGCTGGAACAGCCTCTACTGGGGAAACCACGACCAGGCCCGCGCCGTTTCCCGGTTCGGCGACGACGGCCCGTACCGGGAGTTGTCGGCGAAGATGCTGGCCGCCGTCCTGCACCTGCACCGCGGCACGCCGTACGTCTACCAGGGCGAAGAGCTGGGCATGACCAACATGGCGTTCGGCGCCATCAGCGACTACCGGGACATCGAAGTCCTCAACCACCACCGCGAAGCCACCACGCACCTGGGCCACACCGACGCCGAGGTCCTCGCGGCCCTGGCACCGCTGAACCGGGACAACGCCCGCACGCCCGTGCAGTGGGACGCCAGCCGGCATGGCGGCTTCACCACCGGGGCGCCCTGGATTGCCGTGAACCCCAACGCGAACACGATCAACGCCGCGGCCCAGGTTGACAACCCCGGTTCGGTCTTCAGCTTCTACCGCAAGGTGATCGCCTTGCGGCACTCGGATCCCGTGGTCGCGTACGGGGATTTCAGCATGCTGCTGCCCGACGACGAACACGTCTACGCGTTCAGGCGCTCGCTTCCGGATGCGGAGCTCCTGGTCCTTGGCAATTTTTCGGGGACCAACCGGACAGCCGGGATTAACGGCGGCACCTGGTCTGACGCGGGCGCCGAGCTGGTGCTGGGCAACTATCCGCCGGACGCCGGCGAGGTGCAACCCTTCGACCTGCGCCCTTGGGAAGTGAAGGTCTTCCGCCGGAACGTGTAGCGCAGCTTAGGGCGCCAGGCGGTCGCCGGGCCGGTGGACGCGGAACCAGCGGTAGCCGTACCGCCCCAGCTCAACGCTGAACCCGCCGTCGGCCTCCAACGGAACATTCCCGCCGTCGAACAGATCCAGCAGCATGGCGTCCCTGAAGCCCCGCGGCGCACCGTCCTCGGACCCGACCTTCGCGGTGACCTTCACCGGCGCGTCGCCGAAGTTGTGCAGCAGGACCACGGTGGCCTCCGCCGAGCTGCAGCGGTGCGCAAACACGGCCCGCTCGGGCTGTTCGAGGACGGCGAACTCGCCCCAGCCCAGCTCCGGTGACTCGCGGTACCGCTGGATGAGCGTGGCCATGAAGTTCCACAGCGACCCGGGGTCCCTTTTGGCGCTGGCCGCGTTGACCTTTTCCGGGCCGTACTCCCCGCGGGGCAACGGGACCACCAGCTCGGACACCTTGGCGCTGGAGAAGCCGCCGTTCTTTTCGTCGTTCCACTGCATGGGCGTGCGGACCGCGGCGCGGCCCTTCTGCCGCAGGTCCTCGCCCATGCCGATCTCCTCGCCGTAGAAGAGGACCGGTGTGCCGGGCAGGGAGAACATCAGCGAGTAGGCCATCCGGATCCGGTCGGCGTCGCCGTCCAGCATCGGCGGCAGCCGGCGCCGCAGTCCCCGCCCGTAGAGCTGCATGTTCTTGTCCGGCCCGAACGCGGCGAAGACCTCTTCCCGCTCTCCGTCGCTGAGCTTGTCCAGCGTGAGCTCGTCATGGTTGCGCACGAACATCGCCCAGTGGTTGTCGGGATGCAGCCGCGGACGCGTTTTCAGCGTTTCGGCCAGCGGACGGGCGTCCTGCCTGGCGAGCGACAGGTAGATGTGCTGCATGGACATGAAGTCGAACTGCATGTTCAGCTCGTTGCCTTCGCCGCCGCCGAAATACTCCAGCTGGTCCTTATACGGCAGATTCACCTCGCCCAGCAGCACCGCACCGCCGTTGCGCCGGTTAACGAAGCTGCGCAGGGCGCTGAGGTAGTCGTGCGGGTCGATGTTGGCCGCCTCGTCCTTGGGCGCGCCCCGGGTCTCCAGAAAAAACGGCACCGCATCCAGCCGGAATCCGTCCAGCCCGAGCTCCAGCCAGAGGCCCATGGCCTTGGCGATCTCGTTGCGGACCTTGGGGTTGGTGACGTTGAGGTCCGGCTGGTGCTCCATGAACATGTGCAGATACCACTCGCCGGTGGCATCGTCCTGGGTCCAGATGGAGGTCTGTTCGCCCGGGAACACCACCTCGGAGGACGTGTCCGGCGGCGGATCGCTCCGCCAGACGTAGTAGTCCCGGTACGGGTTGTCCACGGATTTGCGGGCCTCGACGAACCAGGGGTGCTGGTTGGAGGTGTGGTTGACCACGAAGTCCGCGATTACCCGGATGCCGCGGTCCTTCGCGGTGCGGATGAACTCCACGAAATCGCCCAGCGTACCCAGCCGGCGGTCGACGTCGAAGAAGTCCGTCACGTCGTAGCCGTCGTCGCGGTCCGGTGACGGATAGAAGGGCATGAGCCAGATGCAGTTCACGCCCAGCGCCGCCAGGTAGTCCACGCGCTGGGTCAGGCCGCCGAAATCACCGGTGCCGTCGCCGTCCTGGTCAAAGAACGTCTCAACGTCGAGGCAGTAGACGACGGCGGTCTTCCACCACAGGTCCGATGTCTCCGCGATGTTCATGCCACGGGAACCTTGCGCAGCTGCGGCAGGACGCTCTGCGCGAAGGCGTCGATAAACGGCGCCTGATCCTGCCCCACGAAGTGCAGGTACAGCTCGTCGAAGCCGAGGTCCAGGTACTCGCCCAGCCACTGCACGTGGCGGTCCAGGCTGGCGGAGACGTTCACCGATTTCCTGACCTGGGCTTCCCCGACGTCGGTGCTGACGCCGTCGAAGTGCGCCGCCGTCGGCAGGTCCCAGGGGATGGGCGGGGTGAAAACGTTCGAACGCCACTGGTCCATGGCAATGGCGGCGGCGTCCTCCTCGCGGGGAGCCCAGGACAGGTGGATCTGCAGCACGGCCTTCCCCCTGCCGCCCTCGGACCGGTACGCCGCCAGCATTTCCGTCAGCTTTTCGGCCGGCTGGTTCACCGTCACCAGGCCGTCAGCCCACCCGGCGGCCCGGCGGGCCGTTTCCACGCTGATGGCCGGTGCAATCAAGGGCGGCGGTGGGGAGGGCACATCCCAGATCCGCGCCTGTTCCACGGTGACCAGGCCGTGGTGGGTCACCTCCTCGCCCGCGTGCAGCCGGCGGATGATCTCCACGCACTCCTCCAGCCGTTGCTGGCGTGTTTGCTTCTGCGGCCAGGGGTCGCCGGTGACGTGCTCGTTCATGTTCTCGCCGCTGCCCGGGGCCATCCAGAACCTGCCCGGAAACATGGACGCCAGCGTGGCCGAAGCGTGGGCGATGATGGCCGGGTGGTACCGCTGGCCCGGCGCGGTGACCACGCCGAACCGCAGGCTGGTGGTGGCCAGGGCTGCCCCGAGCCAGGACCACGCGAAGCCCGAGTGCCCCTGCCGCGCCGACCACGGTTCGATGTGGTCCGAGCACATGGCGGCGTCGAAGCCCGCCTCCTCGGCGAGCCGGACGTCCTTCAGGAGCTGGCCGGGGCTGATCTGTTCATGCGATGCGTGGAAACCGATAGCTGCCATCGTTAATGTCTACCGGCGGGCGGGGGTCATGTCGAGGGTGCCGGGGCCGGCGTTCGGGCAACCAACAACCAGACCCGGCGTGGCCGGGGGTAGCGTCCGGCAAGGTCCCGGGCAAGAATGGGGCCTATGCAGCTGCCGGTCATGCCCCCTGTCGCCCCCATGCTGGCCAAATCGGTCGGTGCCATCCCCGAAGGCCGCCTGAGCTACGAGCCGAAGTGGGACGGATTCCGCTCCATCATCTTCCGCGACGGTGATGACGTGGAGATCGGAAGCCGCAACGAGAAGCCGATGACGCGCTACTTCCCCGAACTCGTGGAGGCGCTGAAGACCAACCTGCCGCCCAAATGCGTGATCGACGGCGAGATCGTCCTGGTGGGCTCCTCCGGCGACCGGCTGGACTTCGACGCGCTGCAGCAGAGGATCCACCCCGCGGCCAGCAGGGTCAAGATGCTTTCGGAGCAGACGCCGGCGAAATTCGTGGCCTTCGACCTGCTGGCCCTCGGCGACGAGGACTTCAGCGGCCGTCCCTTCGCCGAACGGCGCGCGGCCCTGGAGCAGGCGTTCGCCGCCGCCAGCGCCCCGGTCCACCTGACCGCCGCCACGCAGGATCCGGAGCTGGCCGGAAAATGGTTCCACCAGTTCGAGGGCGCCGGCCTGGACGGAATCATCGCCAAGCCGCTGGACGGGCCCTACCAGCCGGACAAGCGCGTGATGTTCAAGATCAAGCACGAGCGGACCGCCGACTGTGTCCTGGCCGGCTACCGCGTCCACAAGAGCGGCCCGGACGCGATCGGGTCGCTGCTGCTGGGCCTGTACAAACCCGACGGCGAACTCGCCAGCGTGGGCGTGGTGGGGGCGTTTCCGATGAAGCGGCGCAGGGAGCTCTTCGAGGAGCTCCAGCCCTTGGTCACCAGTTTCGACGAGCACCCGTGGGCCTGGGCCAAGCAGGAGGAGGGCGCCCGGACACCCCGCAATGCGGAGGGCAGCCGGTGGAGCGCGGGCAAGGACCTGTCCTTTACTCCGTTGCGGCCGGAGCGGGTGCTGGAAGTGAAATACGACCATATGGAAGGCGAGCGGTTCCGCCACACCGCCCAGTTCGTGCGCTGGCGCCCGGACCGGGATCCGGAGTCCTGCAACTATGAACAGCTCGAGGAACCGGTGAAGTTCGACCTCGCCGAAGTGCTCGCCACCTGATGGCTGTCTAAACCCCGACGGCGGTCCGCCCCTTCCGAAAGGGGCGGACCGCCGTCGTAAGCGGTTGGCTCCGGGGGCTACTTGACCCCGAGCTCCTTGGTGGGAACCTTGAACGTTTCCTTCGCCGTTATTGCGGAGACGGCGGCGATGACGCAAATGACCGCGGTGAAGATGCTGATCTGCACCCAGCCGCCGGGCTTGATGCCGCCCATGGCCGCAACGATGGCCGGGGCGAAGCCGGCCATCAGGAAGCCAAGCTGCGTGCCGATGGCCAGGCCGGAGAAGCGGACCTTGGTGCTGAACATCTCGGCGTAGAAGGAAGGCCAGACGGCGTTGGCGGCTGCATAGCCGCACGAGAAGAAGGCGATGGCGGCCAGGAACATCAGCGGCACGTTGCCTGACTCGAGGCTCAGCAGGAACAGCGGGGCCAGTGCCGCGCTGGACAGGGCTCCGTAGATGTAGACGGGCTTCCGGCCGATCCGGTCGGCCAGCTTGCCGAAGAGCGGCTGGGTGCCCAGGGCCACGAGGTTGGCGCCCACCACGAGCCAGAGGGTGATGGTTCCGTCCACGCCGGCAACGGTCTTGGCGTAGCTGATGGCGAGGGTGCCGAACACCGTGGAGACGGCGGCGATGAAGGCGCAGCAGATGACGCGGAGGACGTCGCGCCAGTGGGCCTTGAGCAGGTCCGCCACGGGCAGCTTGGCGATCTGGGCCGACTTCTGGGCGGCTTCGAAGGCCGGCGGCTCGTGCAGGGTGCGGCGGATGAAGAAGGCGACCAGGACAACAACGGCGCTGAGCCAGAAGGGGATCCGCCAGCCGATGCCGTATTTGATCTCGTCGGGCAGCGCGAGGACCGGAATGAAGACGAGGGCCGCCAGGATCTGTCCGCCCTGGGTACCGGTGAGGGTCCACGAGGTGAAGAAGGAACGCTGGTTGTCCGGAGCGTGCTCCAGGGTCATGGAGGAGGCGCCGGCCTGTTCACCGGCCGCGGAAAGACCCTGGCAGAGCCGGGCCAGCACCAGCAGCGCCGGAGCCCACCAGCCCACCGTGTTGAAGTCCGGCAGGCAGCCGATCAGGAAGGTGGAGGCACCCATGAGGACCAGGGTGAACATGAGGACCTTGCGCCGGCCTACCCGGTCACCGAAGTGGCCCAGGACAACGGCGCCGACGGGCCGGGCGATGTAGGCAAAACCAAACGTCGCAAAGGACATGATGGCGGCGTTGGCGTCAGCGTTCGGGAAAAACACGTGCGGGAAGATCAGTGCGGCTGCCGAGCCGAAGATAAAGAAGTCGTAGTACTCGACGGCGCTGCCGAGGAAGCTGGCAAGGGCTGCCTTCTTCGGTGTCCCGGCCGGGGCAACAGTGCCCGGCGCGGCGGACGGAATGGTCTGGCTCATGGTGTTCCTTCAGGGGGACGACGTTGTCGCGGGATGGATCAGGGGTCGCGGCCGCCGTCCTTGTTGGGCAGGGGGCGGCTGGAGGTCCTTGGTAAGACCGACCCGGACTAAGTAGCCACATGGTGAGAGCTACTTGTGCGATACAGCAATGATGGCTGTGAGGGCAGTCACCTGTCAAGAAACCTGCTCACGATCTAGAAATAGCTCTCACATTGTGGCAACATCGAACTATGAGTGTGAAGGAAGCCACAGGCGAAGACGCCTCCCCAGATGCCCCCGTTGCAGCAGCAGGACCCGCCAAGGGCGAATCCCGCACCGACATGGTGGGCAAGGCCCTGGGACTGCTGGTCCTGCTGGGGGATGAGCCCCGCGGAGCCAGCGCGGCGGAGCTTTCCCGGCGCGCGGACCTTCCGTTCAGCACTACTTACCGGCTCCTTGGCTCCCTCACCCGTGACGGGTTCGTGGACTACGAGCCGGACGGCCGCCGCTACCACCTCGGACTGCGCATCTTCCAGCTGGGCCAGCGGGTATCCAACCACCACGGCTTTGCCGGCACGGCGCTGCCCATACTGCGCCGGGTTACCGAGGAAACGGGGGAGGCCACCATCCTGTCCGTCCGTGACGGCATCCACCACCTCACTGTGAACAAGGTGGACGGCCCGCAGACGTTCCGCGTGACCAGCGATCCCGGCCACCTCGGTGCCCTCCACACCACCTCCGTCGGCAAAGCGCTCGTCGCGTTTGCTGAGGACGAGGACCGCGAACGGCTGCTCGAGGAGCTTCCGCTGGAGCCTCTGACCGCTCTGTCCATCACCGACCGGGACGCCTTCCGTGCCGAAATCGAGAAGGTCCGGCGGCAGGGATATGCGGTCATGGATGAGGAAAACGAGCTGGGCATGCGCGCCGTGGCGGTGCCGGTCTTCAACGCCCAGGGCATTGCCTTCGCCTCCCTGGCCACTGCTGTTCCGGTGTTCCGGCTCAGCATGGAGGCGCTGGTGGCGCTGGTTCCCCTCCTGCAGGCGGCCGCCGTCGAGCTTTCCGCCCGGCTGCCCCAGCGCTAAAGCGCGCCGGATGGGCTGCCCAGATCTATTATGTTCGTATCTAGAACAAGAGTGCATCATATGAACTTTTCCTGTACTGTTATCCGTATCACCGGGCCAGCACGGGGTGCAGCAGGCGCCCAAGCTGACCGAGTGCCGTTGTCAAAGGAGCCGCACGCATGAGCAATCGAACCGAGTCCTACCTCATAGGACTTGTCGGGGATGGCGTGATGCCGTCGCTCTCGCCCCACATGCACGAGCGCGAAGGCGACGTCCAGGGCGTCCGCTACCTGTACCGGCCCATCGACCTGCACGAGCTCGGCCTGCCGGCCGCCGCCGTCGGCGACCTGCTCCAAAGCGCCTACCGGATGGGCTTCAACGGGCTGAACATTACACACCCGTGCAAGCAGCTGGTCCTCGAGCACCTCGACGAGGTCGCCCCCGACGCCGAACGCCTGGGCGCCGTCAACACCGTGGTCATCCAGGACGGCCGGTTCATCGGCCACAACACAGACTTCTCCGGCTTCGCCGCCGCCCTCGCCTCCGGACTTCCGGAGGCCAGGCTGGACCGCGTGGTGCAGTTGGGGGCGGGCGGCGCCGGATCCGCCGTCGCCTACGCCCTGCTCACGGCCGGCGTGCAGACGCTGGAGCTCGTGGACATGGATCCGGTGCGCGGCGCCGAACGCGCCGCCGAACTTGCCGGCTTCTTCCCGGACCGCACCGTCACCGCGCGCACGACGGCGGAGCTGCCGCAGCTGATGCCCGCCGCCGTCGGGCTGGTGCACTGCACCCCCGTGGGCATGGCCGCCCACCCTGGCACCCCGCTGGACATGGCGCTCGTTGAGACCCGGCACTGGGTGGCGGACATCGTCTACCGCCCCATCGAAACCGAGCTCGTCCGCGAATCGCGGGCCAAGGGCTGCCAGGTGCTGGACGGCGGACGCATGGCCGTGGGCCAGGCCGCCGACGCCTTCCGGATCTTCACCGGACTCGAGCCCGACGCCGAACGGATGCGCGCCCACTTCCTGGAACTCATCGCGGCAGAAGAGGTGGCCGTCTGATGCGCACCGGAATCGCCACCGTCTGCCTCTCCGGCACGCTGAAGGAAAAGATGCAGGCCTGCGCCATCGCGGGCTTCGACGGCATCGAAATCTTTGAGCAGGACCTGGTCACCTCATCGCTCAGCCCCGAGGACGTCCGCAAGATGGCCGCGGACCTGGGCCTCACGCTGGATCTCTACCAGCCGTTCCGGGACTTCGACAGCGTGACCGAGGACCTGCTCGCCGCCAACCTCCGCCGGGCCGAGGCCAAATTCCGGCTCATGTCCCGGCTGGGCATGGACACCATCCTGGTCTGCACCAACGTCGCCACCGCCACAATCGACGACGACGACCTCCGCGCCGCGCAGCTCGCCGCCCTGGCCGCCCTCGCCGGTGAGCACGGCGTCAAGGTCGCCTACGAGGCCCTCGCCTGGGGGAAGTACGTCAACGACTACGAGCACGCACACCGCCTCGTGGAGAAGGTGGACCACCCCAACCTCGGCACCTGCCTGGACTCCTTCCACATCCTGTCCCGGGACTGGGACACCGCGCCCATCGAGGACATCAGCGCGGACAAGATCTTCTTCGTGCAGGTGGCCGACGCCCCCAAGCTCTCCATGGACGTGCTCTCCTGGAGCCGGCATTACCGCGTCTTCCCGGGCGAGGGCCAGTTCGAGCTCGCCAAGTTCATGGGCCACGTGGTCCGCGCGGGCTACACCGGACCCGTCTCGCTCGAGGTTTTCAACGACGTCTTCCGCCAGTCCGACGTCGAACGCACCGCCGTTGACGCGATGCGCTCGCTGATCTGGCTGGAGGAGCAGAGCGCCAAGTGGCTGGACACGAACGCACCGGCCTCCTCCGGTGGTGCCGGGGGCACTGTTGCTGGTGGTCCTCCGGCCCCTGGCCGCCGTCGGTATCCCATGGAACTGGCAACGCTCCCCCGGGTGGCGGAGCCCGCCGGCTTCAACTTCGCCGAGGTTAAAGCCGCGGACACCGGGGTGCTGGAAACGGTCCTCGGGCAGCTTGGCTTCGAGTTCAACGGCCGCCACCGGACCAAGGACGTCCAGCTCTGGACCATGGGCCATGCCCGGGTGATCATCAACGAACAGGCCCCCGAGGCCGCCGAGCCGGCCATCGCCGCCCTGGGGTTCGACGTCGACTCCCCGGTGATTGCCTCGGCCCGCGCCCAGCAGCTCAAGGCCCCCGTGGTTCCCCGGAAGAGCCAGGCCAACGAGGAAGTGTTCCAGGGCTTCGCCGCTCCGGACTCCACCGAGATCTTCCTGTGCCAGGGCAACCCGGACGGAACCGCCGCCTGGACCGCAGAATTTGGGCAGCCGCGGGAGTTCGGTGAGGGGCTCGAGGTACCGTCCGGCGCCCGGACCGCTGTGATCGACCACGTGAACCTGGCCCAGCCGTGGCAGCACTTCGACGAGGCTGTCCTCTTCTACACGAGCGCGCTGGCGCTGGAGCCGCAGCCGTACGCCGAGGTCGCCAGCCCCAGCGGGCTGGTCCGGTCGCAGGTCATGCAGACCTCGAACCGGGACGTGCGCCTGGTCCTGAACCTGGCCCCGGTCATCCAGCAGGACGGCACGGACCCTGGAAAGATGCCCCGGAAGACCTACCAGGAGCACATCGCGTTCGCCGTGGATGACCTGGTGGCCACAGCCCGCGCCGCCCGCGACCGGGGACTGGCGTTCCTGCAGATCCCGGAAAACTACTACGAGGACCTGGACGCCCGCTTCGACCTCGACCCCGGTTTCCTGGACACGCTCCGGGACCTGAACCTGCTGTACGACCGCGACGCCGACGGCGAGTTCCTGCACTTCTACACCGCCACGGTGGGCAGTGTGTTCTTCGAAATGGTGGAACGCCGCGGCAACTACGACGGCTACGGGGCGCCCAATGCACCGGTGCGCCACGCCGTCCAGTACGACCACCTGCATGACCTGACCCAAACCAACCACTGATTCCAACCACAGATTGAAAGGAGGCTGCTGTGCCTGAAGACGTGAATCTCGCAACGTACAACGCCGACGCGCTGACCGAGGACCTGTCGGACGCAGTACCTGCAACCCCGGCCGCCGCCCCGACGGCTGTCCCCGCTGAAGCGCCCCGCGTGGAAACCCAGCAGGATCTCAGCGCGGAGATCAAGGCCCTCGGAGACGCCTACGCCCGGGCTCTGAAGGACGGTGCTGCGCCGGAAACCCAGCCGCGCCTGGACTTCCCGCCCTACCGCAGCAGCCTCCTGCGCCACCCCACCAAGAGCCTGCACCACGCGGACCCGGAAACCATCGAGCTGTACGCCCCGGCGTTCGGCCACCAGGACGTCCACGCGCTGGAATCGGACCTGACAATCCAGCACAACGGCGAGCCCCAGGGTGAGCGCATCATCGTCGCCGGCCGCGTGCTGGACGGTGACGGCCGCCCGGTCGCCGGCCAGCTGGTGGAGATCTGGCAGGCCAACTCCTCCGGCCGCTACATCCACAAGCGCGACCAGCACCCGGCACCGCTGGACCCCAACTTCACCGGCGTGGGCCGCTGCATCACGGGCCCTGACGGCTCTTACCGCTTCACCACCATCAAGCCGGGCGCCTACCCGTGGAAGAACCACCTCAACGCCTGGCGTCCCGCGCACATCCACTTCTCCCTGTTCGGGACGGAGTTCACCCAGCGGATCGTCACCCAGATGTACTTCCCGGGCGACCAGCTCTTCCCGCTGGACCCGATCTACCAGTCGATCGTGGACCAGGACGCCCGTGACCGCCTCGTGGCCACCTACGACCACGACCTGACCGAGCCGGAATGGGCGCTGGGTTACAACTGGGACATTGTCCTGACGGGGTCCAAGCGGACCTGGACCGAGAACGAGGCGCTGGGCGCGGAAGGCGACGACCATGAGTAACTCCACCAAGCTTGTTCCCACCCCGGGCCAGACCGTGGGCCCGTTCTACGGCTACGCCCTGCCCTATGACAAGGACCGCGAGCTACTGGCCCCCGGCTCCCCGGGATCTATCCGCCTCCAGGGCACCGTCTACGACGGCGCCGGGCACGCCATCCCCGACGCCATCCTCGAGATCTGGCAGCCGGACTCCGAGGGCAACATCGTCCACCGGACCGGTTCTTTGGTCCGCGACGGCTACACCTTCACCGGCTTCGGCCGCAGCGCTGTGGGCAACTCCGGCGTCTACACCTTCACCACGGTCAACCCCGGCCCCACCGAACCCGGCGCAGCAGCCTTCATCTCCGTCGCAGTCTTTGCCCGCGGCCTGATGAACCGACTCTTCACCCGCGTGTACCTGCCGGAGAACGAGGAGGCGCTGGCGAATGACCCGCTGCTGTCCTCGCTGGACCCCGAGCGCCGCGAGACGCTGATCGCACGCCGCGACGCCGACGGCGGGCTCACCTGGGACATCCGCCTGCAGGGCGAGGGCGAAACCGTCTTCCTCGACTTCGAGGGAACCGGAACCGGGGGCGCCGCAAAGTGACCGGCTTCCAGGCAGCGGGCGCCGACGGGCTCGGCGACGTCGGGCTGCTCAGCCCTGTGTCGGCGTCGCCCCTCGTGGCGGCACTGACCGGTGACCGGGCCGTCCTCGCGGCGATTCTCGCCGTCGAGGCCGGCTGGGCCGCGGTGCTGGAGCAGCATGACCTCGCTCCCGCCGGCTCCGCTGCCGTGGTGGCCCACGCTGCCGACACCTCCCGGTACGATCTTGCCGATATCGCCAGGCGAGCCCAGGGCGGCGGAAACCCGGTGATCCCGCTGCTGGCCGATCTCCGGGCCCAGGTCAAGGCGCTGGACACTGCCGGCGTCAACGCCGCGAAGGCAGTGCACACGTCACTGACCAGCCAGGACGTGCTGGACACGGCCCTGATGCTGGTGGCGCGGAACACCGTTGAGGCGCTGCTCGCCGACGTGAAAGGCACGACGGCGGCGCTCGCCAGACTGGCGGAACGGCACGCGGATACGCTGTGCGTCGGCAGGAGCCTGACCCAACACTCGCTGCCGTTCACGTTCGGGCTTCGGGCGGCGCAGTGGTTCTCCGGCCTGGCGGCCGCGGGACGCCGGCTTGAGGCGCTGGAGCTGCCGGTGCAGTTCGGCGGCGCGGCGGGCACGCTCGCCGCCGGCACTGTGCTCACATCAAAGGCTGTGCTGGCTTCCAAGGCAGGGCTGACGGGCTCTGGCACGGACCCCTTTGCACTCTCCGACGCGCTGGCCGCCCAGCTGGGCCTCGCCGCCGCCCCCGCGCCGTGGCACACCAACCGGCTGGCCGTGACGTCGCTCGGCGACGCGGTTGCCTCGGTGATGGACGCCCTCGGCAAGATCGCCGCGGATGTCCTGTTCCTGAGCCGTCCCGAGGTGGCCGAAGTGGCTGAACCGCGCGCCCCGGGCCGCGGAGTGTCCTCGGCGATGCCGCAGAAGCAGAACCCTGTGTTGTCTGTCCTGGTCCGCAGCGCCGCCCTGCAGGCTCCCGGCCTGGCTGCGCAGCTGCACCTTGCCGCGGCCACCTTCAACGACGAACGCCCCGACGGTGCGTGGCACACCGAATGGCCGGCCCTGCGCCAGCTGCTCGCCCTGGCCCTCGGCGCCGCCGGCCACATGCGGGAACTCGCGGAGGGGCTGCAGGTTTTCCCTGACGGCATGCGGCGGAACCTGGACCTGTCCGGCCCGCTGCTGCTCAGCGAAGGCGTCTCCGCCGCGGTGGCGCCGCTTCTTCCCGCCGGCGAAGATGGCACCCCCGGGGCTGGCCTGGACGGGAAGCAGCAGCTGCAGGCCGTCGTCGACAAGACGCTGCAGGCGCCGCCGGCCGAACAGGCGGCCACCTACCGCCGCCTGCTGCGCGAGGCCGTCCCCGCGGACAGGCTCTCCGACGCCCGGCTGGAGGAGCTGCTCGACCCCGCCAGCTACCTCGGGCAGGCAGCCGAGATCTCGCGGCGGATCCTGGCGGCCTTCCCGGATTTTGCGCTTACTTCAACCGAACCAGACGGAAACGGAGATTCCCGTGGCTAAACCAGCAGTGAAGGCAGTGCTGCTTTCCCCCCAGCGCGCGCTGGGGGACAAACCGCTCCTGATCGTCGGGCCGTCACTCGGCACCTCCTCGGTGCTGTGGGCCCAGGTCGGCTCGCTCCTGGGCAACGACTTCGATGTCGTCGCCTGGGACCTGCCCGGACACGGTGTCTCAGCCGCCGCCGACGAAACGTTCAGCGTCGCGGACCTGGCGGACGCCGTCGTCGAACTTGTTGACTCGATCGCCCCCGGCGAGAAGTTCCACTACGCCGGAGTGTCCCTGGGCGGGGCCACCGGCCTGCAGCTGGGCATCAAGCACGGCGACCGGCTCAAGAGCCTCTCCGTGCAGTGCTCTGGCGCCAAGCTCGGCACGCCCGAGGGCTGGCTGGAACGCGCCGAAACGGTCCGTACCCAGGGCACCCCGGTGATGATCCAGGGCTCGGCCGAACGCTGGTTCGCGCCCGGGTTCATGGACCGCGAGCCCGAACTCAGCAGCCGGCTCCTGCACTCCCTGCGCGACACCGACCGCTTCAGCTACGCCTACTGCTGCGAGGCCCTGGCCGGCTTCGACGTCCGGGAAGAGCTCGGCAGTATCACCGTCCCGACGCAGGTGGTGGCGGGTGCGCTGGACGGCGTGGCCCCGCCGTCGTTCGCCGAAGAGGTGGCCGCCGGCATCACCGCCGGCGGCGGCACAGCGTCCGCAGCCACGCTCGAGGGCGTGGCGCACCTGGCGCCCGCCGAGGCACCGGCGCATGTGGCCGAGCTGATGCGGAGCCTCATTTCCTGGGCCGAAACCCGCGGGATGACCAAATGAGCGGCCGCGAAGCTACTGGTATCCAGCGCAACGGTGTGGTCCAGCCGGACGCCACCAGCCAGGAGATTTACGACGGCGGCATGGTGGTCCGGCGCGAAGTGCTCGGCGACGCGCATGTGGACCGGGCCAACGCCAAGAAGGACGCCTTCACCGAGGACTTCCAGGACATGATCACCCGCATCGCGTGGGGCGGCATCTGGACCCGTCCGGGCCTGCCGCGCCAGATGCGCTCCGCCGTCACCATCACCGCCATGGTGGCGCACGGGCACTGGGAAGAACTGGCCATGCACATCCGCGCGGCCATCACCAACGGACTGAGCAGGGACGAGATCAAGGAGATCCTGCTGCAGACCGCCATCTACTGCGGGGTCCCCTCCGCCAACACCGCCTTCAAGACAGCCCAGCAGGTCTTCCATGAAATGGACAACGCAGCAATGGACGGCGCCGGGCCTGACAACACCCCCACCCCACCCAACTAGGTAGCAGCAGAGGGCGTTCTGAGCCGTCATAACGCCCTGAAGTGCTACCCAGTTGGGCCCAGAAAATTCGAGGAATTCATGAACCAGGCATTTGTTTACGACGCCGTACGCACGCCGTTCGGGAAGTTCGGCTCCGGCCTCGCCGGGGTCCGGCCCGATGATCTTGCTGCGCATGTGATCGGTGAGATCGTCAAGCGCGCGCCCGCCCTGGATCCGGAGCGGATCGACGAGGTGGTGTTCGGCAACGCGAACGGCGCCGGCGAGGAGAACCGCAACATCGCCCGGATGGGTACGCTGCTGGCCGGCCTGCCCGTCTCGATCCCCGGCACCACGGTCAACCGGCTCTGCGGATCGTCCCTGGATGCTGCCATCATCGCCTCCCGTCAGGTCAACGCCGGCGACGCGGAGCTGATGCTGATCGGCGGCGCGGAGTCCATGTCCCGCGCCCCGTGGGTGCTGCCCAAGACGGAGAAGCCCTACCCGGCAGGGGACATGACCCTGGCCTCCACCACCCTCGGCTGGCGGCTCGTGAATAAGGCCATGCCGAAGGACTGGACCATTTCCCTGGGCGAGGCCACCGAGCGGCTGCGCGAGAAGTACGGGGTGACCCGCGAGCAGCAGGACGAATTCGCCGCGAACTCGCACAACCTGTCCGCTGCTGCGTGGGACGAGGGGTTCTACGACAATTTGGTGGCCCCGGTGCCGGGTACGGACCTGGTCCGGGACGAGGGCATCCGTGCCGGCTCCTCGGCCGAGAAACTTGCCGGGCTCAAGACCGTGTTCCGGACCGAGAACGGCACCGTCACTGCCGGGAACGCGTCCCCGTTGTCCGACGGCGCCTCCGCGGCGTGGATCGGGTCCGATGCTGCCGCCGGGCTGCTGGGCCTTGAGCCGCTGGCCCGTATCGCCGGCCGCGGCGCGCACGCCAACGACCCCCAGTACTTCGGCTACGCCCCGGTGGAGGCCGCCAACAAGGCCCTCGCGAAGGCGGGCATCGGCTGGGACCAGGTGGGCGCCGTCGAACTTAACGAGGCGTTCGCCGCGCAGTCCCTGGCGTGCATCAACGCCTGGGGCATCGATGCCTCGATCGTGAACCGGCACGGCGGCGCGATCGCCATGGGCCACCCCCTCGGTGCCTCCGGCACCCGGATCCTGGGCACCCTCGCCCGGAGCCTGCAGGCCTCCGGGCAGCGCTGGGGTGTTGCGGCGATCTGCATCGGCGTCGGCCAGGGCCTGGCCGTGGTCCTCGAAAACGTGACTGCTACTACAGGAAAGGCATAGGCGATGCTGAATTTCGTTGACACCGTCGGGGCGGCCGTCGCAGCCGTCAAGGACGGCTCCACCGTGATGATCGGCGGGTTCGGCAACGCCGGCCAGCCGTTCGAACTGATCGACGCGCTGCTGGAGTCCGGCGCCACGGACCTGACCGTGGTGAACAACAACGCCGGCCAGGGCGACCAGGGCCTGGCGCTGCTGATCAAGGAAGGCCGGGTCCGCAAGATGATCTGCTCCTTCCCGCGGCAGTCCGACTCCTGGCACTTCGACGCGAAGTACAAGGCCGGGCAGATCGAACTCGAACTCGTGCCGCAGGGCAACCTGGCCGAACGCATCCGCGCCGCCGGGGCCGGGATCGGCGGATTCTTCACCCCCACCGGGTACGGCACCATGCTGGCCGAGGGCAAGGAAACCCGCATCATCGACGGACGCGGCCAGGTGTTCGAAACCCCGATCCACGCCGACGTCGCCCTGATCAAGGCGCTGAAGGCCGACGGCGTCGGGAACCTGGTCTACCGCAAGACGGCCCGCAACTTCGGCCCGATCATGGCCGCCGCGGCCAAGCACACGATCGTCCAGGTGTCCGAAATCGTGCCCACCGGCGCGCTGGACCCGGAAAACATCGTGACCCCCGGCATTTACGTCAACAGCATCGTCCGAATTGATTCCAACGGTGCCGCCGCCGGCACCGCAGAACAGGTGGCCTGAGATGAGCCTTGTCGAAACGTCCATCCAGACGTCCGAAACCCCGCTGGGCCGCGACGACCTCGCCCGCATGGTGGCCCGCGACATCAAACCGGGTTCGTTCGTGAACCTCGGCATCGGCCAGCCCACCCTGGTGTCGAACTACCTGGTGCCGGAGCAGAACATCACGCTCCACACCGAGAACGGCATGCTGGGCATGGGCCCGGTCGCTGAAGGGGACCAGATCGACGGCGACCTCATCAACGCCGGCAAGATCCCCGTCACCGAACTCCCGGGGGCCTCCTACTTCCACCACGCCGACTCGTTCGCGATCATGCGCGGCGGACACCTGGACATCTGCGTCCTCGGCGCGTTCCAGGTCTCCGCCACCGGCGACCTCGCCAACTGGCACACCGGCGCGCCCGACGCCATCCCGGCCGTGGGCGGCGCGATGGACCTGGCCACCGGAGCCAAGGACGTGTTCGTGATGATGACCCTCCTCACCCGGGACGGCGCATCCAAAATCGTGGAAGCCTGCACCTACCCGCTCACCGGGGTGGGCTGCGTGACCCGCGTCTATACCGACAAGGCCGTGTTCCTCACCGGCCCCGACGGCGTCCGCGTCCGCGAAACCTTCGGCTGCACCCTCGAAGAACTCCAGGCCCTGGTACCCGTCCCCCTCACGGCAGCCCCCGCCGTCGAGCACTAACCCGCCCTTACCCTAAGCGCGAACTGGCAGCAGATGCCCTCAAATCCCAGATCTGAGGGCATTAGCTGCCAGTTCGCGCTCCGGGTGGGGCCGGAAGTGTCCGTTCGCGCCGATTAGGATTGGTAACCATGACCGACGCAGCAGCAGGGACCACGCCCCGGGCGGGCCGCCCGCCGAAGGACGGGGCGCCGGCGGCCAGTGACCAGTACGTGCAGTCGCTCGCGCGCGGGCTGGCGGTGATCCGCGCGTTCGACACCGAACATGCGGACATGACGCTCACCGAGGTGGCTGCCCGCACGGATCTCACGCGTGCGACGGCGCGGCGTTTCCTGCACACGCTCGTGGAGCTCGGTTACGTCCGGACCGACGGCAAGACTTTCGCACTCACGGCCCAGGTGCTCCAGCTCGGCTACGCCTACCTGTCCGGGCTCTCCCTGCCGCAGCTGGCACAGCCGCACCTTGAAGAGCTGTCCCTGAAGCTGGGGGAGTCGACGTCGGCAGCGGTGCTGGACGGGACGGACATCGCCTACATCGCCCGGGTTACCACCCGCCGGATCATGACGATCGGCATCACCGTGGGGACCAGGTTCCCCGCGTATGCGACGTCGATGGGCAGGGTGCTGCTCGCCGGGCTTCCGCCGGAGCAGCTGAAAGAATACCTGGCCGCGGCGGAGATCAAGCCCCTCACCCCGCGCGCGATCGGCACGGTAAAGGACCTTCTGGCCGTCCTCGACAAAGTCCGGGCTCAAGGCTGGTGCCTGCTGGACCAGGAGCTGGAGCTTGGGCTGATGTCCGTGGCTGCGCCTGTTTACCACGGGCCGAAGGTGGTAGCGGCCGTCAACGTGTCGCTGCAGGCCCAGTCCGTGGCTGCCAAGCCCGATCCCGAGGCGTACCTGGAATCCGTGACGAAGGAAATCGTGGCCACGGCCGAGCGGATCTCGTCGGACTTCTCCAGCGGGCGTTAGCCGTACTAACCCGGTTGGCTGGTGAGGCGGCGGAGGATCTGCGCCTTCCCACAATGGAGCTCAGAGAAACCAGCAGTGAGCTTATTCCCGCTGGGGTCGTGAGCGGAAGTAGTGGTTGCGGCGGGGTTTTCGGTGGGGGTCGAGTTCTGGTGGGGGTTTGAACCAGGGGACCTCGTTGGTGACTTCGATGGTCCAGTGTTCTTTGTGGATGAGGTGGTGGTGATGGCTGCAGAGGAGGACGCCGTTGCCGGTGCCGGTGGTGCCGCCTTGGGACCAGTAGGTGATGTGGTGGGCTTCGCACCAGGGTGCGGGGATGGTGCAGTCGGGGAAGGCGCAGCCCTGGTCCCGTGCGGTGATGGCTTTGCGGATGTGGGGCGGGAAGACCCGTGAGGCGCGGCCGATGTCCAGGATGCGGCCTTCGCTGCCGAGGACGACGGGGATGATGTCGGCGTCGCAGGCGATTTTGCGGATCGTGGCCGGGTTCACGGGCCCGGTGAACGCGAACAGGGCGGTGCCGTCGCCGGTCCGGCCGGTGTAGCCCGGCCGGGGGCCCTGCACGCCCTGGGACCACTGCGCGCCCTGGGCCCAGTCAGAAGGCGGCGCGGCCCACTGTGCACTTTGCGCTCCCTGAAGATCGTGCCGTTGGTGGAGTTCGGCGAGGAGGTCGCGGTAGTTGATGGTGACCAGGATCTGGGGCCGGTGGCCGCCGTTGGCGGGCAGGGTGTCGGTGGTGAGGGCGGTTTGGCAGGCGCCGACGAGCCCGTCGAGTCTCTTTTGGCCCTGTGACCGGTGATCCAGGGGGATCTCCGGGAGGCCCGGGGTGTCCCAGCCGGCCAAGCCGCCCTGTTCAGCGTCCCCGTCACCACCGGTCCCGCCGCGACCTGTCCCGTCATTGTCTGCCCCGGTACTGCTGGTCCTGTCGGTGCCGGTCCCGTCGGTGCTGGTTGGGGTGCCGGGGGCCGGGGTGCGGGGGTTGGTGGCGGTGTTCATGACGGTGGTGAGGGTTTCGAACTGTTCGGCGGTGGCGAAAATTTCCAGGTGCTGCAGTCCGTGTTTGGGGCGGCGGATGAAGGCGCCCTGGATCTGGCGGAGGGCCGGTTCGGAGGGTTCGGTCCCGTCCTGGTCGATGGCCTCGGCCCAGTGTTTGGTGACCCGGGTCAGGAAGTCGCCGTCGCTTTCGACGGCGGTGCGGGTCAGGGCGTGTTCCATCTCGGCGGTGACGCCCGGGGTGGTGAGATGCCGGGCCCGGTCCAGGGCCAGGGTGATGGTGGTCCCGGCGCGGGAGCTGATCTGGGCGGTGCTGAGCGCGGCGGCGAGTTCTTCGTAGCGGGGCGGGAGCTGCTGGCCGCCGAACCCTGCCCGGGGCAGGACGGCGTCGGCCAGGGAGAGGCGGCGGCGGGCTTCGGCGGCGGTGATCCGCAGCCTTGCCTGCAGGAACTCGACAGTGGTGCGGGCCCCGTCATCCCCCGGACCCGGGCACCCTGCGGCGGCAGCGGTCGGGACGAGGGGTGACGCGGCGGTGGTCAGCGCCGTGGTGCGGGCCCGGTCCACGGCACCGGCGGCGATCACCTGCAGATGCTCCACGTGGCGGGAGAGCTGCTCGACCCGGTCCGCGAAATCCGCGGCCTGCCCGAAACCCCACAACCCCGTGTCTTCGGCGGTGATCGCGTCCGATGACAGCAAATCAAGGGCGTGGTCCACCACGTCCGCTTCGGAAGAAACGACCTGCAAGGCGTTGGCGCCGGCAGTAGCCAACCCACCGGCACCGGGCCCTAAGGCCCGGTCTGCCCGGTCTGCGGTGAATCCCCCAACGGCTTCCATGGATCCAGTCTGGTCCGGGGGTCTGACATTAATAGCCCCGCCGCTGTCCGACCGGCCGCTGTGAGACCGGCCGTTGGCCGACCGGCCGACCGAAGTGCCGCCGTCGGACGGCAACCGATCAGGCCGGCTACCGCCGTCGTTCCCTGAAACGGAAGCCAACCCACCGACACCGGGCCGTCCGGCCCGGTCTGCGGTGAATCCCCCAATGGCTTCCATAAATACAGTCTGATCCGAGGCACTGACATTATTCGCGGAGGGCTGAGGAACAGCGGGACCAGGGTCCTAGCTGCGTTCCTTGACCCCGCACCAGTTGGCGATGAACAAGGCAATGCTCTTGGTGATGCGGCGTACCGACTCCACGGAGACGCGCTCGTCGAACCCGTGGATCGATTCCGAAACCGGCCCATAAACCAGTGCCGGAGTGTCCGCATACAACGCGAAAACCCGCCCGTCCAGGTATCCCGGCGTCGTAAAGCTGGAAAGGTCCGCGTCGAAAACCTGGCGGTGCGTTTGTTCCAGCAGGCCTTCGGCGTCGCTGCCGGGCTCAAGGACGTAGCCCTCCGAGTAGAAACCGGTCTTCGTGGGAACGGCGTTGATGGGCGCAGGTCCCCGGCAGAGTCCCGCCAGGCACTCCTGCAGCTCAGCCCAGGCCGAGTCGGCACTGATTCCGGGATAGATGGCGGCGCGGACATCGAACTCACACCAGGCGGGCACGCTCGATGGCCAGTCCCCGCCGGCAATGCCACCAAAATTGAAGTTGATGGGGTGTTCAAGGTTCTCGAAGTACGCGTGGCTGCCCCGGTCCGCATTCCACTTCTCTTCGACCTCACGGAGTGCAGCCATGGCTGTGTACGCCGCATCGATCGCGTTGAAGCCGGAGCCCATCTCGCGTGGGTGTGTGGGGTTTCCGGTCACCCGTACCTTGAACCAGAGAACGCCAACGTTGGCGCGCACCAGCATGTCCTCTTCGGGTTCCGGGATGATGACGGCGTCTGCCCGGTAGCCGCGCAAAAAGGCGGCCAGCGAGCCGTTACCGGTGCATTCTTCTTCAACGACTGACTGAAAGTGGATCCGCCCCGCGGGTTCCAGGCCAGCGGTGCAGACGGCGTCGAAAGCAAACAGATTCGCGGCAAGACCTGCCTTCATATCTCCCGCGCCCCGGCCATAGAGCCAGCCGTCGATGATCGGTGCATCCCACGGCGAACGGGACCATGCCTCGTACGGACCTTCGGGAACGACGTCGACGTGGCCGTTGAGAATCAGCGAGCGACCTTCCTCACGGGCTGGCCGGTAGGTGCCGACGACGTTTGTCACCCCCTCATAGGAGACCGTCACGGGGCCAAATCCTACGTGGCTGGCGAGTTCTTCGGGATCGAGCTCCCAGCGGTCCATCTCCAGCCCGCGTTGGGCCATCGCAGAGTGCAGCAGATCCTGGGCACTCCCTTCGTCGGTGCGCAGGGACGGGTGCCTGACGAGTTCCTGGGTGAAGGCGAGCTGGGCGTCAAAGGCGGCGTCCACGGCGTCGAGGATCCGGCGGCTCTGTTCTTCGGTGATCATGTTTTCTCCGGGGGCGGTGGGGGAATACGACGGCGGGATACGGCTTGGGGGAGCCGTCCCGCGGACGGCTCCCCCAAGAAAAGGCGATAAGCGGTGTTTAGTTGTCGGTCACGATGCGCTTGTCCTGCACGCGCATACGCTCGCCGATGAGTCCGCCGGCTGCGGTCATCAGTGCGATGATGGCCAGGATCAGCGCGGCACCCCACGACTTGTTGCCGGAGACTCCGAGCATGGCGGTGGCAATCATCGGCATGAAGCCGCTCGTGGCGCCGGCGATGTTGTAGCCGAGGGCGACGCCCGAGTAGCGCAGCTTCGGCGGGAACAGCTCGGTCAGCAGCGCGCCGTTGACGGCGTACGCAACCCCGACGAGGACAATGCCGATGGTGATTGCCAGGGTGATCAGCACCGGAGACTTTGTGTCGATCATGGCAAACAGCGGGAACGCTGCTACGGCCGTGAGCAGGCCGCCCCACATGGTGACCTTGCCGGGGCCGATCTTTTCGGCCAGTCGTCCCATGAGGACAGTGATGACGATCTGTGCGACGGCGGCAATCAGGGTTGCGTTGACCATGACACTTCGCGGCACGCCCAGGCTGTTGGAACCGTAGCTGACGGTGAAGGTGGTGATCATGTAGAAGCCGCCCACACCCAGCATTGCCGCAAGTACCGCGATGATCAGGCGGCCGCCGGCGTGGCGGAGGACGTCGAGTGCCGGGACCTTGGCGGTCTCCTCATGGGCCAGGAGGTCCTTGAAGATCGGGGATTCCTCCACCTTCATCCGGATCCACAGTGCGATGACCAGCAGGGGGAAGGCCAACAGGAAGGGAATGCGCCAGCCCCAAGCGTCAAAGGTCTGCGAGGGGAACAGGAGAACCAGGGTGAAGGCGCCGGAGGAGAGCAGCGTTCCCACAGGCGAGCCGATCTGCACCAGGGCTGCGAAACGTCCGCGCTTCTCTGCGGGGGCGTGTTCCACGGCCATGGTCACGGCACCGCCCCATTCGCCGCCCACGGCAAGGCCCTGGACCAGGCGCAGTATCGCGAGCACGACAGGGGCTGCCAGGCCGATCGTGCCGAAGTCCGGCATCAGGCCGATCAGGCCGGTGGCAACGCCGATCATGACGATCGTGGTCAGCAGCGCAGGCCGCCGTCCGTAGCGGTCTCCGATGTAGCCGAAGAGGATGGCGCCAATGGGCCTGGCAGCGAAACCCACGCCGAAGGTCGCGAACGACGCGAGCAGGGCCGCCGTCGGGTCCAAATCGGTGAAGATGAGCCGGTTGAAGACCAACGCGGCTGCCGTGCCGAAGAGGTAGTAGTCGTACCACTCGAGCGCGGTGCCGACGAACGCGGCGCGGGCAATCGTGCCCGCATCCTTGCCCGAGATGGTGGGAGGAGCAACTTGTGCGCCTTCAAGTGAGTGTGACGTCGCCACGTGGATGCCTTTCGAACTGTGCGTGCCCCGTTCCGCAGCATGTGCGGCGGCCGCAGCCTGAAGATTCCGTGAGTTCCCATCCGGGGAAGCGGAGGGTGGGCGCCTAGCGGATAGGGCCGGGCTACAAGTTCGAGCGTAAAGGAGTGACAATCTCCTAAACAATGACATTTTTCACCCAGAATCCGCTTCTAGCGTGTGCATTGTCACAACGCGGGTTGCTCGTAAGAGGCAATCGAGACCAGGGCAAGGGCGGCCTGCGCCGGCACCGTCAGGTCGAGCCCGATCACCTCTTGCAGGGCATTGAGCCGGTTGACCACGGTGTTCCGGTGGCAGTAGAGCTCTTCGGAGGTGAGCTTGACGGAGCCGGTGCGGCCATAGCTCACGGCCACGTCCAGGAGGCGCTGCCGTTCATGGGGGCTGCACTTGTCCAAGGCGTTCCATACCGGGGCGGCAAAATCGGGCAGTGCCTTTTCCAGCATCTCCGCCGCCACGCCCATCCAGGTATCGGCGACGGTGCCCAGCCGGGTTCCGGGCGCCAGGTGCGTCGCGAGGACCAACGCAGACGATGCCGCCTTCGGCACGGCGGAGAGCCCCCCTGCCTTCGGGATGTAACCGGCCGAAAAGTCAGGCTGCTTCTGCCGCCAGGTGTGCTCCTTGCGGACCACCCGGAACAGGTAGAGTGCACCGGCCTTTTCGAACATGAAGGTCCGGCGGTCCGACTCGTACTGCTGCTGCGCCTGCGTCACGGCGTCCCCGGTCACCGCCAGCACCTCGAAGGTGTCCGAGATTCCCACGCCAAGGGCAGTGGCAATGTCCGGCAGGTCCGCCGGGTTGGCGTGGTCGAAGAGCCTGGTGAGCAGGCGCTGCCGGTACAGCTGCTTGTTCCGGGCCAGGAGCGCTTCTTCCTCGGCAAAGGCCTGCTGGATGCTGCTGACGTAGCCTTCGACCGTATCCAGCAAGCGGTCCATATTGGCCACCAGGACATCCATGCGGTCCTCGCGGGCCACCCGCTCCAGCCCTTTCCACAGAACCCGGAAGTCATTGCGAACAGCCTCCAGGAAGGCGTTCAGCGGAACACCCTGGCGTGCCCTGCGGACGGCCACGGCACGGGGGAGGGCCTCCAGGTCGGGCGGAAGTGGCGCGCCGGCCAGCTGCAGCAGGAACATGTCCATACTGTCCGCGGCCGTCTGGTAGATGTCCTCCTCCGGGACGAGGGCCTCGTCGTAGGAGACGGCCTGGAAGCGCTCGAGGAAGTCGCGGACCAGGGTGTCCCGCTCCTTCCACAGCCTCCCGATGAGCTCCGCCCAGTCCGGTTCGGCTGAGGGCGCCTGCGGAAAGTTCCTGACTTTCGCCGCGCCGACTGGTGGGGTTGGGGTGCGGGTGTCCATGTGACCATTTTAGGCATTTGCCCAAGTTGTGGGCCCAAACCGGAGGCTTTTTTCCATTGAGAAGGATATTTTTCCAGTGTTGAATTGCAGAGTCAGCAGGGTCACCCTGCGCCGGCTCGCGGAACCCCCGACGCCGGGACAACCACCGGGAACCGCACCGCGGGGCCGGGAACCGCACACCAAGAGGACTCATGCTGGTCGATCTCCTAATCCGCAATGCCCATATCCTGACCCAGGATCCCGCGCACCCGCACGCAGGGGAGCTGTGGATCCACGATGGAAAAGTCATTGCCGTGGACGAGGGCCCGGACTGCGGACTCCGCGCCCGCCGAACCATCGACGCGGCAGGCAGCACCGTGGTTCCGGGCTTCAACGATGTCCATGCGCACAGCGTCTGGTTCGGGCTGACCCTCATGGAGGCCAACCTCGGCGCGGCCAGGAGCCTGGACGACGTATACGCCATCATCGCGGAAGCGTCAGCATCGCTCGGTTTGGATGAGTGGGTGGTCGCCTCGGGCTTCAGCCCCCTGCTGCTGGCCGGGACTCAGCCTGACGGGGCCCAGCCTGACGGGACCCAGCCTGACGGCGCCCAGCCCGACCGCGACCGCCTGGACGCGGCCGCCGGCGGCCGGCCAGTCTGGATCAAACATTCCTCGGGGCACGCGTGCACCCTCAACGGCGTGGCTCTTGACCTTGTGCTGAAGGACGTTGACCCGGCCAGGCCGATTGAAGGCGGAGCAGTCGTCACCGACCCGTCCGGGCGGCCCACGGGTTTGCTGGAAGAGAATGCCATGCGGCTGGTCCAGGACCTCATGCTGCCGTATCCGCTGGAGACCATCGAGCGGGCACTGGACCTCGCCACCACCCACTATCTGTCCGAAGGCATTACCAGCGTCACCGACGCCGGCATAGCAGGCGGCTGGATCGGGCACAGTCCGCGTGAATTCATGGCCTATCAAAATGCCCGGGACAAGGGCATGCTCAGTGTGCGTATGCAACCCATGCTGGTCCTGGACGCGCTGCATGCCGCTACAGGCCACTCGTCGGAGCCGGAAGCACGGGGCATCGACGCCGGGATACGCACCGGGCTGGGGGACGACTGGCTCCGCCTGGGGTCGGTGAAGATCTTCAGCGACGGCTCCCTCTTGGGGAGCACCGCGTACATGACCGAGGACTACGTGGGCTGCACCCACAACCACGGCTACCTGCAGATGGATGCACAGGAGCTGCGCTCCGCCGCTCTTGAGGCCTACCGTGCGGGCTGGGCGATCGCGATGCACGCCATCGGCGACCATGCCATTGACCACGCCATCGACATCATCAGCGAGGCCCAGGATGCCTACGGACTCAACTCGCTGCCCAACCGGATTGAGCACGGCGGGGTGCTGCGGCCGGAGCAGCTGGACAGGATCGCCGAGGCCGGGATTGTGGTGGTTCCGCAGCCGCACTTCATCACCGAATTCGGTGACGGGATGGCCCGCCTGCTCGGCCCCCGACGGACGGAATTGTCCTACCCCGCGAAGAGCCTGCTGCGCCGGGGCTCGATCCTGCCGGGAAGTTCGGACCGCCCCGTCTCGGAGGGCCGGCCGCTGAACGTGATGCAGTCATTCGTGGAACGCCTGACTCCGTCCGGCGCGGTATACGGTCCCGCGGAGCGGATTACGGCTGCCGAAGCGCTCGCCGCCTACACCACGGGTTCGGCGGCGGCCACGGGGGCGGCCGACGTCAAGGGCAGGCTCTCACCCGGATATCTTGCCGACCTGGTCTTTCTTAACCAGGATCCGACGGCGGTGCCCTCCTCGGATATCGCCGCAACCCAGGTTCTGGCCACCATGGTCGGCGGCGACATGCGGTTCGGGGCAGACAGGTTCCCGGCGACCGACACGGACACGGACCCGGACGCGACAGAATTCGCGACAGCACTTAGCGGGAAGGAAACCCCATGAGCACCACCAACGAACAGTTCCTGGACGATTTCAGGGCGATGTCCGCCTTCGGCGCAACGGATGGCGGCGGCGTGGACCGCCAGGCCGGAACTGCAGCCGACCATGAAACCCGCAAGTGGTTCGGCGAATGGCTTGCGCGGCACGGCTTCGACGAAAAGGTGGACCATGCGGGCAACCAGTTCGGCACCGTTGAACTCGTACCCGGCGCACCCTACGTTCTGGTCGGTTCGCACCTGGACTCCCAGCCGCTGGCCGGCCGCTACGACGGCGCGTACGGTGTGCTGGCCGCCGGGCACGCCGCTGCCCGCGTTGCGGGGGAAGTGGCAGCCGGGAAGGTGCAGCCGCGCTACAACCTGGCGGTAGTGAACTGGTTCAACGAAGAGGGCAGCCGGTTCACCCCGAGCATGATGGGCAGCTCGGTGTTCACCGGCAAGCTTGGGCTTGATGCCGCGCTGGCCACCACAGATGCGGCCGGCGAGACCGTTTCGTCTGCGCTCGCGTCCGGACACCGGCAGGCGGCCGAGGACGCTCCGTCCCTGGCAGACGTGGCCAACTACGCCGAGATCCACATCGAGCAGGGCCGGGTCCTGCAGGAGCAGGGCGTCCAGATCGGCATCGTGGACAAGACGTGGGCCGCCAGCAAGTACCGCGTGACCGTCAACGGAAGCCAGTCGCACACCGGAGCCACCAGGATGGAGGACCGCCAGGACGCCCTCTACGGCGCGGCGCTGATCATTGCCGCCGCACGGGACCTTACGGCGGAATTCGAGCCGGGAATGCTGCACACATCGGTCTCCGAGATGCAGGTCCTGCCCAACTCACCCGTCACCATTGCGCGGCAGGTACTCATGAACCTGGATTTGCGCTCCCCGGACGAGGACGTGCTGGCCCGTGCCCGGGACATCCTGGCCAAGTGGATCGGCGATGCCCAGGACCGTTCCCGCACTGACATCCAGCTGGAACTCACGCACCAGTGGGGGCTTGTGTCCTATCAGGCGGAAGGCGTGGCACTGGGAACCGCCAGCGCCGGGCACCTCGGTTTCAGCCACATGAACATCATGACGGTGGCCGGGCATGACTCCACCAACATGAAGGATGCTGTGCCCACGGTGATGCTGTTCGTTCCAAGCGAAGAGGGCATTTCCCACAACGAGGCGGAGTTCACGCGTGATGAGGACGCGGTGCGCGGCGTAGCGCTGCTCACCGAGGTGGTGCGCCGGCTGGTCCGCGGCGAACTCGAGACAGGGCGAACTCGAGACAGCCAGGATGAACAAGGAGTAAGCGGGCCGTCACCCTCCCGCCGCGCGCCCTTGGGCCATAGACTCTAGCCAACTACGTGCAGCAGCGCCGCTCCGTCCATCCGGCCTCGAAGGTCCGGAAAACTCCAGGGGAGCAGAGCGCCGCTGCACCCGTTGGAAGGAAGTGGCGCGTGAAGCTGGGCATAGTGCGGGAGCGCCGGGAAGGCGAGCGGCGGGTCGCTGCGACGCCGGAAACCGTAAAGCAGCTGGCCGGACTGGGCCTGGAGGTGCTGATCGAATCCCGGGCGGGCGTTTCCGCCGGGCATGCCGACGATGAATACCGCGAGGCAGGCGCCCAGATCGTTGCCGACCTCGATCCCGCCGGGCTGGATATCCTCGCCCATGTCCGCCCGCTGGAACTCCCGACGGCGGCAGCCCTGAAGCGGGGTGCCGTCACCGTGGGCTTAGCCTCGCCGTCGTCCGAACTCGCCACCGTCAGGGCGCTCGCCGAAGGTGGGGTCACGTCCTTCGCGCTGGAACTGGTGCCGCGCATCTCCCGTGCCCAGTCCATGGACGCCCTCTCCTCGCAGGCGCTCGTGGCAGGCTACCGCTGCGTCCTCGAAGCTGCCATCCGCCTGCCGCGCTTCTTCCCGCTGTACATGACAGCGGCCGGAACGGTGCCGCCCGCGCGGGTGCTGGTGCTCGGCGTCGGCGTGGCGGGGCTGCAGGCGATCGGAACGGCTAAACGGCTGGGCGCCCGCGTGTCCGCCAACGACATCCGGCCCTCCTCGGCGGAAGAGGTCACCTCCATGGGCGGCACCTTCATCAAACTGGACCTGGAGACGGCGGAGGCGGCCGGCGGATATGCCCGCGAGCTCAGCGCCGACCGCGGCGCCCTGCAGCGGCAGTTGCTGGCACCGCACGTCGCCGGTGCCGACGTGTTGATCACGACGGCGGCGGTCCCGGGCAGGCACGCACCGCTCCTGGTGACCCGCGAGATGGTGCAGGGAATGCGCCCGGGGTCCGTCGTCGTCGACCTCGCCGCGGAATCCGGCGGCAACGTCGAGGGGTCCGTTCCAGGCCGGGACATCCATGTCCCCACCGCCGACGGAAAGGGGACCGTCACCGTCGTCGGCCTGAGGGACGCGCCGTCCGCCATGCCCACGGACGCCTCCCGGCTCTACGCGAAGAACGTGGCCAACCTGTTGGCCCTGATGACCCGCGACGGGACGGTGGCCCCGGATTTCGACGACGACGTGATAGCAGGTGCGTGCCTGACGCACGACGGCGTGGTGCGGCACCCGCCGACGGCGGAAGCTCTCGCGGCGCTCACTGGAGACAACGTGCCAGGCGGCGCGTCAGCCGACGCGCCAGAAGACACTGCCGACGAGGCGGACAACGAACTCGCAGACCAGATGGCCAATGACCCGGTGAAGGCGTCGGAAAACGAAGGGGTGGTCTGATGGACGGTATCAGCCTGCTGACCATCACCGTGCTTGCGGTGTTTGTCGGCTTCGAGGTGGTGTCCAAGGTCTCCAGCACGCTGCATACGCCCCTGATGTCCGGTGCGAACGCCATTCACGGGATCATCCTGGTGGGCGCCATCATCGTCGCCGGCCAGGCCACGCACCCCTGGGTGCTCGCGGTGGCGCTGCTGGCGGTGGTCCTCGCCACGGCGAACCTTGTGGGTGGCTTTGTGGTGACGGACCGCATGCTGGAGATGTTCCGCGGCCGCAAGGAAAAACCAGCCAAGCCCGTTCCCGAGGTCGGAGCCCCCGACGTTGGCGCCCAAGGGCAGGGTGTCCCCCCGGGTGAAACCAAGGAAAACACGGAGGCCACGCGGTGATCCTCCTCGACCCCAGCGTCACCGCCCTGCTGTACCTCGCGGCCGCCGTCTTCTTCATCCTGGCGCTGAAGGGCCTGAATTCCCCGCGCACCGCCCGCCGCGGCAACCTCATCGGCGCCTTCGGTGCGCTGGTCGCCGTCGTTACCGTCTTTTTCTCGACCCGGCTGGACAACGTCCCCCTGATCCTCGGCGCCATAGCCGTCGGTTCCGGTGTGGCCGCCCCCGTGGCCAGGCGCGTCAAGATGACCCAGATGCCGCAGCTCGTCGCCCTCTTCAACGGGGTGGGCGGCGGCGCCGCCGCCCTCGTGGCGCTGCTGGAACTGCCGCATGCGGAGGACGCCTGGGTGCGCGTCGCCGTCGTCTTCACCCTGCTGGTGGGGGCGGTGTCCTTCGCCGGCTCAGCCGTGACGTTCGCGAAGCTGCAGGAGCTCATGACCACCCGCCCCGTGGTGTTCCCCGGCCTGCCGGTGCTCATGGGCGCGGTGCTGCTCGCCGCCGTCGGTGCCGCGGCCGCCGTGGTGACGGGCGGGTCTCTCGTGCTGGCGCTGCTGCTCCTGCTGCTGGGCCTGGTGGCAGGCGTGCTGCTGGTGCTGCCGGTGGGCGGCGCAGACGTGCCGATTGTCATTTCGCTGCTCAACGCCTTCACCGGCCTCGCGGTTGCCGCGTCCGGACTGGTGCTGGGCAACGTGCTCCTCGTGGTGGCCGGGACGCTCGTGGGGGCGTCGGGCACCATCCTCACCCGGGCGATGGCCGCGGCCATGGGCCGCAGCGTGGCCGGCATCCTGTTTGGCGCGTTCCGGGGAGGTTCGACGGCGGGATCCACCGCCGTGAGCGACCGTCCGGTCCGTTCGTCCAGCCCGGAGGACGTGGCCGTGCTGCTGGGCTACGCGCAGCGGGTGATCATCGTTCCCGGCTACGGCCTGGCCGTGGCGCAGGGACAGCACACCGCGGCAGAGCTGGCTCAGGCCCTGGAAGCCCGGGGAATCCGCGTGGACTTCGCCATTCATCCTGTGGCGGGACGCATGCCCGGGCACATGAACGTGCTCCTCGCCGAAGCCAATGTCCCGTACGAATCGCTCAAGGAAATGAGCGAGATCAACTCCGAGTTCCGCACCGCTGACGTCGCGCTGGTGGTGGGGGCGAACGACGTCGTGAACCCCGCAGCGAAGACCACCGCCGGCTCGCCCATCTACGGCATGCCGATCCTCGAGGTGGCGGACGCACGCCAGGTGGTGTTCCTCAAACGCTCCATGCGGCCCGGGTTCGCTGGGATCGAGAACGAACTCATGTTCGAGCCGCAGACCACGCTGCTGTTCGGCGACGCGAAGGAGTCCCTGACGAAGGTGCTGGGGGCGGTGAAGGCCCTGTAGGGTGGGGCCTTCGGGGACTGTGTACCCCGTTACCGGGAGGTCCGTCCCGCACCCCGCCGTTACCGAAATGTGACTTTTGGTGTGGAGGTGCGATAGCCTCGGCCGGTGCCCTGGTTCCGCTCAGGGCATTCCCGGGCAGATGCCGAGCCCTGCCGCTGACCGGGATCCGTTCGCTATCACCAACAGGCAGGGACGGGGGAACCACCTTTTTACCGGTCTTGCCAGTCAAGGCCTAGGGGTTAAGTCCAGACGCTCCGCCTAGAGGCGGGCAGGACCGGGTGACTCCCATCCGAACCCGACAGCTCACCCCGCAGGCATGGGAGAGGCAATCCACCATGTCACGTAAGTTCACGCCCGCGCGCCACCGCGCCACCCCGACGACGTCCATCGCCCTGCAGGGCCTGTCGTATTCCCTCAAGTCCAACGCCGCCTCGGTTGCCAAGCCGGCGGCCGCCGCCGCCGTCGCTTCCGGTCTTCTCTTTGGCGCCGGTGCACCCGCCCATGCAGGTGCCTACGCCCCCGAGACGCCGGACGCCGCCGCACAGTCCGCCACCGGCCAGGCGCTGGGCGCGCCGGCCGCCGCTGCCCAGTCCGTCGCTGGCCAGGCGCTCGCCGCCCCGGCCGCACCGGCAGCTCCGGCCCCGGCAGGCGGCGGATCTGCTGTTGCCGGTGCGTCGCACACCGTTGAGCCCGGCGACACCCTTGGTGCGATCGCAGCACGGCACGGTGTCAGCCTTGATGCACTTCTGGCAGAGAACGGCCTGTCCCTGGCCTCGGTCATTTACCCCGGTGACCAGATCTTCATCCCCGGGCCGGGCGCAGCCGCAGTGCCTGCGGCCCCGGCAGCACCCGCAGTACCCGAGGTTCCTGCCGCGCCGGCAGCCCCTGCGGCCCCGGCTGTCCCGACCGGCATGGGGATCTACAACGCCTCCGCGTCGATAACGCCAGCAGCAACCGCTCCGGCAGCCAGCGGCGTTGGCGCAGCCATTGTGTCCTCCGCCCGGGCGCAGCTCGGTGCCACCCAGGACTGCACCGTCCTGGTGGAACAGGCACTGCGCTCCGTCGGCAAGTCCGTGGGTGACCTCGCGCCCGCGCAGTTTTACCAGTACGGCACTCCGGTCTCGGCCCCGCAGCCCGGGGACCTGATGATCAGCGCCGGACACGTCGGCGTCTACATCGGCGGCGGGCAGGCCATCAGCAGCGGCATGAACGGCGTCAACGAAACCATCGTGCACCCGGCCTCCTGGCTCACCGGCGCCACGTACGTGCGGGTGAACGCGTAATTAGGGTGAACGCCTAACAGGCGGGACGCATTACACAGCAGCGGCGGGTGCATCGGCACCCGCCGCTGCCGCGTTTGGTGGCCGTTGGAATACCGGAGAGATTGCTCAGCGCCCGCCACACGGCTCCGCGACCGCCCACGGCTACGCGGCGGCGGTCGGCAACTGAAACAAAAGTCACTTCCACGCAACAATTGTTGACCTATGGATACCCGGGCGGTTAACTGATGGCCTGACCGGATGTGAGCTGGGGCACGTCACGGCTGAAACTTTGCAAGCACGCCGAGAGTGAGTTCCCGTGGACCTAATCACCACCGCCGAGGTTGAGGCAGCAGCGACGAGGCTGATGACTGCCTTCGCGGCCACCAACACAGACGACTACTTCGACTGTTTCGCGCCTGATGCGACGTTCGTCTTCCATTCCGAGCCGGACCGCCTCACCTCGCGCGGGGAATACCGCGCCCTGTGGCAGAGCTGGCTCGAGGATGGTTGGCGGGTCGCAGGGTGCGCAAGTTCCAAAGCGGACATCCAGATAGCCGGCCCAACCGCAGTATTCAGCCACGATGTCGAAACCGTCATCGATGTGGCCGGTACAAGCGAGACCCTTCACGAGAGGGAGACCATCATTTTCACCAGGACGGAGTCTGGCAGCGTGCTCGCGGTTCATGAGCATCTTTCTCCGGCGCCTGCTAACCCGAAGGTCCTCTCATGACAAAAGATTCCAAAGCCCCCGCCGTGACTGAGGTTGAAAAGCACGGTATCGAACCGATTCCCGCAGCCGACAGGACCGCGAAACCCTTGGATCTGTTCCGTTTGGTGTTCGGGGGCGCGAACACCTTCGCCACGGTGGTCCTGGGATCGTTTCCCATCCTCTTTGGGCTGTCCTTCAAGGACGCATTGTTGGCCACGGTCCTGGGCGTGGTGGTTGGCGGGCTGGTCCTTTGCCCAATGGCCGTTTTCGGCCCGACCAACGGAATGAACAATGCCGTTTCATCGTCAGGGCACCTGGGCGTGCACGGCCGTGTGGTGGGATCCTTCCTGTCACTCCTGACGGCCTTCGCTTTCTTCTCCATCTCCGTGTGGAGTTCAGGGGACGCGCTGGTAGGAGGCGCGAACCGCCTGGTGGGCCTGCCCCAAAACGCCGTGACGCTAAGCCTCGCCTACGGCGTCTTTGCTGTCCTGATCCTGACCGTGTGCATCTACGGGTTCCGTTTCATGCTCTGGGTCAACAAGATCGCCGTGGTCGCTGCGTCCCTGCTCTTCCTGCTGGGCATCTTTGCATTCGCGGGTTCGTTCGACGCTTCCTACGCCGGGACGTTCGGACAGGCGGCGGATGCTGCCACCAATGCGCTGTTCTGGCCGTCCTTCATAGGATCGGCACTGATCGTCATGTCCAACCCGATCTCCTTCGGCGCCTTCCTGGGCGACTGGTCCCGGTACATCCCGGCTGAAACGCCAAAGCGAAAGGTCATGGCTGCCGCTTTTCTCGCCCAGGTAGCCACTCTGGTGCCGTTTGGCTTCGGGCTGGTCACCGCCACCATCATTGCCACGGAGGCGCCGTCGTTCTTTGAAAACTCTGATTACGTGGGCGGCCTCCTGGCCGTTTCCCCTGCCTGGTATTTCCTGCCGGTATGCCTCATTGCCCTGGTGGGCGGAATGTCCACCGGCACCACCGCGCTCTACGGAACGGGCCTCGACTTCTCCAGCGTCTTTCCCAGGTTCTCCCGCGTCCAGGCCACCCTGTTCATCGGGTCCATCGCGATCGTCTTCATCTTCGTGGGCCGCTTCGCCTTCAACATTGTGCAGAGCATCTCCACCTTCGCGGTGCTCATCATCACTTGCACTGCTCCGTGGATGATCATGATGATGATCGGGTACGTGACGCGGCGGGGATGGTACGACGCCGACTCCCTCCAGGTCTTCAACCGCCGCCAGGTGGGCGGCCGGTACTGGTTCAATCGCGGGTGGAACTGGCGCGCCATGGGCGTCTGGATCTTCTCCGCGGTCATGGGAATCATGTTCGTGAACGTTCCGAACCAGTTCGTCGGTGCCCTTGGAAACCTTGCCGCTGGAGTGGACCTGAGTATCCCCGTTTCGATCGGCCTGGCGGCAGTTCTCTACCCCGCGGTGCTGTGGCTCTTCCCCGAACCGGCAGACGCGTACGGCCCGGCCGGACCAAGGTTCGTCAGGGCGGCCGCCTCGAAGAACATCCCCATTGTGGACGAAAAGAAGGATTTGGAGCCCGTGCTGTCCTGACGGGCTGGCCGCACCGAAACTAGTCCCGGTGCGGCGGCAGCGTTTGGGCGGCGCGGACGACGGCGTCCGTCACCTCCGCGAGGCCCGGCGAGTCAAGCGTCCATACCTGCCAGTAGAGCCGCAGGTCCTCGCTCCACGCCGGGTCAAGCTCAACGAGCGAGTTCTCGGGGTCCTGCTGGTCCGGCACCATGCCCCAGCCCAGGCCAGCGTGGATCGACTCGACGAACTGAACTGAATCGGGCATGAAAAGCTGCGGGGGCGTGGCGTCCGGCGCGATGCGCGCGAGGACGGCGAGCTGGTGCGTGTCCTTCCGGTCGTACTGCATGACGGGGGCGGCGGCGAGGGCCACCGGGGTGGGGCCGTCCGGGAACCAGCGGCCCGCGAAATCGCGTGACGCCTTGGCCCGGTACACCATGGTGCCGAGCGGGCGGAGGGTGCAGCCCTGCACCGGCCGGGGATCCGCGGTGATTGCGCCGACGGCATCGCCGGACCGCAGGAGATCGGCCGTAGCGTGCTCGTCGTCGCGCAAGAGCTCGAGGGCCACGCGGCCGCCGAGTGCGATCTCCCGGTAGGCCGCCGGCAGCCACGTCGCGATGGAGTCCGCGTTGGCCACGACGGGAACCCGCAGCCGTTCGGCGCTGGGCGGCGCACCGTCGCCGTCTTCCTCCTCGGCAGACCCAGGCCCGCGCAGGGCAAGGACCGCCTCGTCGGCGAGGAGCAGGAGCTGGCGCGCCGAACGGAGGAGCTGCTCACCCGCCGGCGTAGGCCGGACCGGCTTGAGGCGCCGCACCAGAACGCTGCCCACGGAGCGTTCGAGCGCCTTAATGCGCTGGCTCACGGCTGAGGGAGTGAGGCGGAGTTCCCCCGCGGCGGCATCGAACGTCTCGTGGTCAACGACGGCGGCAAGGGCCCTGAGCTGGTCGAGTTCCATGAAGCAATTCTAATGGAACTACAGAAAAAGTGAATTGCTTTTCAGATGTTACGACCGTACCTTCGAAGAATGCTTCCCTTTCTGACCGGTCTCGGAGCCGGCCTCAGCCTGATTGTCGCCATCGGAGCGCAGAACGCGTTCGTCCTGCGGCAGGGCCTCAAACGTGAGGGCGTCCTGCCGGTCGTCCTGGTGTGCCTCGTCAGCGATGCGCTCCTGATCCTGGCCGGCGTCGCGGGGATCGGCGCCCTCATCCAGGGCGCACCCGTCCTGCTCGCGGTGGTGCGCTGGTTCGGCGTTGCGTTCCTTCTCGCCTACGCAGTTTTCGCCGCGCGGCGCGCCTTGCGCCCCGGCGCTCTCAAGGCAGCGGATTCTCCCGGCAGGGGGACCGTCTGGTCGGCCGTACTTACCGCCGCCGCCATCACCTGGCTCAACCCCCACGTGTACCTCGACACGCTGGTGCTGCTGGGCTCGCTCGCCAACTCCCACGGTGATTCCGGGAAATGGCTCTTCGGGGCTGGAGCCGCCGCCGGCAGCGCCGTCTGGTTTCCCCTGATCGGCTACGGGGCGCGCGGACTCAGCGGCTTTTTCGCGCGGCCGGCGTCGTGGCGCATCCTCGACGGCGTCGTGGCACTGCTCATGCTCACCCTGGCCATCGTCCTCGCAGCCGGACACTGAGGCTCACAACTAAAGACCGACGGCGGCGTCGCGGTCAGCCGCGGCAGCTTTGTTATCCGCTGTCGCCAGCCATTCGGTCGAGTATCCCGGCGATAATGTCCAGTGCACGCGCAAGCTGCAGATCGGTCGGGGCGCCGTACCCGATGACCAGGCCGTTTTCCGGTGTCCGTTCTGCAAAGTAGCCTGCCAGTGTCACAACCCGCACCCCCAGCTCCAGTGCTTCCTCGGCCAGGCGCTCGGCCGGAACGTTCTGCTGGAGCCGGATGACGGCGTGCAGGCCGCCGTCCAGGGCAGCCAATTGCAGGTCTGCCCGTCCACCAAGGCGCTCGAGCAGCAGTTCGCGGCGGTGCGCGTACTGGCGCCTCGCCCGGGCGATGTGCCGTGCGAGGCCTCCGCCCGCGATGTAATTGGCCAAGGCATACTGCAGTACCCCGGGGACAGGTGTGCCGAGGGCAAGCCGTGCGTCCTTGAGGCGCTGCCCTGAGGGGCCGCGAACTACGAGGTAACCGCACCGCAGCCACGGGCTCAGGGACTTTGAGAAGGTGCCCACCAGGACGACTTCGGCAGCGGAGGGCAGCGAAGCCAGGGCGGGCAGGGGCATCCGCCGGTGCCGGAATTCGCTGTCGTAGTCGTCCTCGAGGATGAGCACCCGGTTGGTTTCAGCCCAGGCCAGCAGAGCCAGTCTTTCCTTCACCGGCATCCGGCCGCCCAGGGGGTACTGGTGGCTGGGAGTGACCAGGATGGCGTCAGGGCGGGGATCAACGGCCGCAAGCTGTGCCGCTTCCAGCCCGTCGTCGGCAACCGGCAGGGTTTCCACCGCGGCTCCCGCCGCGGAAAGCACCCGCCTGGCCGTGGGATAGCCGGGGTCCTCCATCAGCACGCGGGGCCGGTCCCCCGCGCCGCGGAGTGCCGTGACGATCAGCTGCAGGGCGTCACTGGTACCGGCTGTGATGACGACGTCGTCAGCACTCACCGTAAGTCCGCGGGACGCAGCGAGGTGCTCAGCCACGGCAGCGCGAAGGGCCGGAGTGCCCAGGCTGGCCGGAAGCTCCACCTCCACCGGCTCGGCAACGGCCGTCCGCCACGCGGCCCGCCATTCGCGGTCACGGAACGGGGCACCGGACGGCCGTCCCGGCGTGAGGTCGATGGTTGCCGTTTGCTCCATGCCGGATACGGCCAGATCGCCTGCCGTCGCCATGCCCCGGCCGTCGGAGCGTACCGCCACGCGCGTGCCGCCCGAGCCCCGGCTTTCCAGATACCCTTCGCCGGCAAGCTGCTCATAGGCGCGGACCACCACTCCGCGGGAGACGCCAAGCCCGGCGGCGAGGCGCCGCGATGCCGGCAGGGTGTGCTCGGGCCTCAGGGTTCCGTCCAGGATGGCGCCCCTTAGCCGGACAACCAGCTGGGAGGTAAGCGGAACACGGCTCTGCTGGTCCAGAACCAGTGGCAGTTCGGCTTCGATCTTGGTCCTCCTGAATCGTGGATTCTTGGATCTATGTTAGGACCAATGCGGCTGTGAGCATGAAGGGAGAAACCAAAACTGACTGAAGAGAGGACGCCTTTCATGTTTAAGGGTCTTTGTGCATTTCCCCTGACTCCGCTCGCCGGGGACGACGTCGACGAAGCCGCACTGGTGCGGCTGGTGGCGCGGTCCGTCGGCGCGGGCGTGGACTCCATCGGCGTGCTGGGTTCGACCGGCATCTACACCTACCTGCTGCGCGAGGAACGCCGCCAGGTGGTGGAGGCCGCCGTTGACGCTGCCCAGGGAACTCCGGTGGTGGCAGGTGTCGGCGCCATGCGCACCCGTGACGTGCTGGACTGCGTCGAAGATGCCCAGACTGCGGGTGCCTCCGGCCTGCTGCTGGCTCCTGTCTCGTATCAGCGGCTTACCGAGGACGAGGTCTACGGGCTCTACCGCGAAGTCTCGTCCGCGTCGGATCTGCCGATCGCCGTCTACGACAACCCTGCCACCACAGGGTTCACCTTCTCCGATGAACTGCATGGCCGGATCGCCGAGCTTCCCGGCATCGCATCGATAAAGTTCCCGCCCCCCGTTCCGGGCCAGGCCGCCGAACGCATCGCGAGTCTCCGCGCCGCAGTTCCCAAAGGCGTTTCCCTGGGTATCAGCGGTGACTGGGCCGCGGCGGAGGCACTTCTGGCCGGGTGCGACGTTTGGTATTCGGTTATCGCCGGTGTTTTCCCCAAGACCGCCAAGGTGATCGTTGATCTTGCCATGACCGGCCGGACCGGCCAGACCGGCCAAGGTGACCAGGCAAGGGATGCCTCTGCCGCGCTGGAACCGGTGTGGGCCCTCTTCCGCACCTACGGGAGCCTGCGCGTCGCTGCCACTATGGCCGAAGTCCTTGGCTTTGTGGAGGCGCCGTGCCTGCCCCGCCCACTGCAAAGCCTGGATGCCGAGGGCCGCAGCAGGGTCGAGGAAGCCCTGCGGCTCAGCGGACTGGGCGCCTGAGCAGGTGCGGGATGGGTAGCCTGAACCGCGGCACTGCGGAGCAACAAGCACTGGAGCAAGAAGCACCGGACCTGGCCCCGGCCAGCGGAGGACTGGTCCGCTATGTGGCGGCCGCGACGCTGGCACGCACCGCGGACGGCGGAGCCGTTGTGGCAATAGTCCTCATGGTCACTTCCAGCGGGGCGCCGGGTTGGCTTGCCGGCCTGCTCGGCGCCTGCATCACCGCGCCGCACCTGCTGGGGCCGCTCGTGGCGCGAAGCCTGGACTCCTGCCGCGACGGCCGCGTCCTGATCGCGGGGGCGTGCGTCGTCCATGGCGCCACGCTGGCGGCAGCCGTGCTGCTGTACCCGGTGGTCTGGCCGGCGGTGACCGGCCTTCTGCTGGTGGTTTCGGGGCTGGTGGGGCCGCTGCTGACCGGCGGCATCAGCAGCCGCCTTCCGGCGATCGCCGGACCGGACCAGGTCACCCAGCGCCGTGCCCAGGGCTGGGATGTGGCCACCTACGGCATCGGCGGGACCATCGGCCCAAGCGTCGTGGCCGCTGTCTCCGCCTGGGCCGGACCCAGTGTAGCCGCGCTGATCCTGGCGGCGGCCACCTTCGTGGCTGCCGCCGTCGTTCGATTGCTGCCCTACGTTCCTCCCCCAGCAGTGGCAGCCGATGTTCCGAGGCCTGCCCAGACCCTGCGGCTGATGGCTGTCACCGGCCGCCTTCGGAGGATGCTGTACCTGACCATCACGGTGGCGTTCTCCGTGGCCGCACTTCCCATCGCGGCCGTCGCCTCCACCTCCATGTTCGAAGTACAGCCTGCCGCTGCCGGCGTGCTGACTGCCGCTTATGGGCTGGGCGGCCTGGCGGGTTCGGCCGGAGTGATGTGCCGCCCGCTGCGGGGCGACGCGGACCGACTGGTGACGCGCCTCGCGGGATTCGTCGCCGCGGCGCTGGCCGTCGCCGCCTTGTCCGGGTCCTTTGCGCCTGCCGTCGCCGCGTACGCAGCCGCTGGGGCCATGAACTCGTACTTCTTCGCGGCGACCCTCGCCGCCCGCAGCGAGTTTGCCCCGCCGCAGGTCCGGGGGCAGGTCTTCGTTTGGGTTGGCGCCCTCAAGATCGCCGCCGGGTCAGCGGGAACAGCCGCGGCGGGCGCCGTCATCACAGGGCAGCCGCAGCTCCCCCTGTTCCTTGCTGCCGCACTCATCCTGGCCGTTGCCGGGGCCTCGGTCCTGGACCGCCGCGGCGCCGGCGGGCTGAAGACGGCGCGCTGAGGTTCGTCGGCTGCCGTCCGATCGCCCTGGTAAGTATCAGCCGGATTGATTGGGCCGTGCCCCATATCCCGGGAACGCGGTTACGATTTGAGTTCCGGGGCTTTCGGGCCCGCCCGCAGCAGCCGAAGGACACCATGACAGCCCAGAATGCTTCCTCGCCGCCACGGGCCGCCGTGGTGGTCAACCCCGCCAAGGCCGTGGGCGCCGACCTCCGCGCCTCGCTGGTCCGGCTGTGCGACACACAGGGCTGGGCCGAGCCGCTGTGGCTGGAAACCACGGTTGAAGACCCGGGCGTAGGCCAAGCCCGCGAGGCACTGGAGGCGGGGGTCGACGTCGTGATTGCCGCCGGCGGCGACGGTACCGTGCGGTGCGTGGCTGAGGTGCTGGCCGGCACCGAAACGCCGATGGGGCTGGTGCCGCTGGGAACGGGCAACCTGCTGGCCCGCAATATGGGCGTGGACATTACGGATCCGGTTTCCGCCGCGTACGACGTCCTGAACGGCACCGACCGGACGATTGACGTCGCCAGGTCCACCTTTGACGGGTCCGACGACGAGAACGTCTTCCTCGTGATGGCCGGCGTAGGCTACGACGCCGCAATCATGGCGGACACGGTGGACGCGCTGAAGGACCGCATGGGCTGGCTCGCCTACGTCGAAGCCGGGATCCGCAAGCTCCCGGGGAAGCCGGTCAGGGCCACCATCACGGTGGACGACAAGCATCCGGTCAGGCGCCGGATCCGCAGTGTCATGGCCGGCAACTGCGGCCAGATCATGGGCGGCATCGAGATTTTCCCCGAGGCGAAGGTCGACGACGGCGTCCTGGACCTGCTGATCCTGGCACCCCGCGGGCACTTCGGCTGGCTGGGCGTTGCGGCGGGCATTTTCGGCCGCAGGAAGAACAGGAAGGAATCCGCGGAGTACTTCCAGGGCAAGAAAATCGAGGTCACCCTGGAGGACGAGGAAGAGTTCCAGCTCGACGGCGACCACGTAGGCGCCGTCAGGCAGCTGTCCATTTGGGTGGAGCCCGGGGCGCTCAAAGTCCGGATGTAGACCCGATCCGGGTGTAGATCCGCTCCGGAAGCAGAGCGCCCCGGGCTTGGGAGTGCCGGGACCTGTCCTATTTGAACAGGTGCGTCAATCCCCGAGGAGCCGGCCCCACCTTGGTGCGAGCAAGGGTGAGCCGGCAAGTTTCAGGCAGTGCCACAGCGTCACGGCCACCGAGTCCAGGACCGGTACGCCCGTGCCGGCCTCGACTTCGGCCGCGATGTTGGCGCCGTACAGGTTGGTGCAGAGGTAGATCAGTGCATCCGGAGCATCGGCCGCGAGCTCCAGGGAGCCGGGACGCATTTCATCATCGGTGACCCGGGCGAAGGACTCGTTGTCGCTCAGGCCCAGGCAGCGGTGGCTGACGGTTTTGATGCCGTCCCGCTCATAGGACCTGATGATGGCCTCGTTGACGTCCTCCGTGTATGGCGTGAACAGGCCGATCCGCTCGGTGCCGAAGGACCGGAACGCATCGAGGTATGCGAGCGTGGACGTCGTGGCGGGGATGCCGGTGGCGTCCGTGATTTCAAGGACGAGATCGCGGTCGTGCGCGGACCCCAGCCACGATCCCGAGGTGCCGTTCCAGGCGATCACGTCCACGTCCGCCGTCGCCAGCAGCCTGGCGGCCTCGCGCATGACGGCGGGGTCGAACTGCCTGTCCGACGAATCGTCCAGCGCGATCCGGGTGACCGGGATCCGGGTGAAGTGGATGGTGACGTCGGTGCGGTCACCCAGGATGCGGTAGCTCTGCGGTTCCAGGCAGGTGTTGGAGGACGGCACGATCATGCCGATCCGGGTGGGGCGGACAGGCGGGGTGCGGAAGGGGGAAGTCTGGCGGTTCAACGCGTGCTCCTAGAGGGTCGCGGCGGACAGGTCGGCAGCGGCGGCAAGGTGTTCCCGGAACCCGTTCCGGGGAACGAAGCGGCCCACCGCGCCCGGATCGTGGAAGCCCTCCCGGTCCAGCACCACGCGGCCCGCGGAAACCACGACGGCGGGCCAGCCGGTCAGCGTGCGGCCGTCAAACGGCGAGAAGTCAGTTCCCATGTGCAGCGCGCCGCCGTCCACGGTCCGCTGAACTGAAGGATCAAAGAGCACCAGGTCGGCGTCGAAGCCCTCGGCGATGGACCCCTTGCCGGGCAGGGCGTTGATGCGGGCCGGTCCGGCGGAGAAGACCTCCACGAAGTCCTCCACGCTGCTGCCGGCTTCGGCCATGGCCGTGAACGTGACGGGCATGCGGGTCTCTACTCCCGGGAGGCCGTGCGGCATGGCGCGGACGTCGTCGGTGCGTTCCCGCTTCTGGGTCAGGTCGTAGCAGGAGTGGTCGGAGGACACGGTGTGGATGGCGCCGCCGGCCAGCCGTTCCTTGAGCGCCGCGACCGTTTCCGGGCTGCGCATCGGCGGGCAGCAGGCGTACCACTCCGGGAACGCCGAGCCGTACACCGTGTCGTCGAGCGTGAGGTAGTGCGGGCACGTTTCCGAGTAGGCCTCCTGGCCGCGGGCGCGGGCCTCGGTGACCAGGTCGACCGCCCCGGGCGTGGACTGGTGGACAAAGTACACCGGGGCCTTCGTGTACTGGGCCATGGCCAGGGTTTCCTTGACTGAGGTTTCCTCTGCGAGCTCGGGGCGCGTGCGGTGCAGGTGCTCGATGCCGATCCTGCCGTCGTCGGCGTGCTGCGCCGTGCAGTCCGCGATGATGGGGTCGTGCTCGGCGTGGATGTACGTGAGCCCGTCCAGCCGGACCATTTCGCGCATCACCTTCAGGATGGTGTCCCCGTCCGCCATGGTGGTGCCGCGGTTGGTGGTGTACATCTTCACGGAGCGGACACCCTCGGCGGCGAGCTGTTCGAGCTGCCACGGCACGGTCTCGTCCCAGCTGACCACGGATCCGTGCAGTGCCACATCGCAGCGTGACTCCTGCGCCAGTTCCTTCTTGTTGAGCACGGCCGCAAGCGGGGTTTCGCGGGCGTCGCGGGGGATGCCGAAGTCGATGATGGTGGTGGTGCCGCCCCACAGGGCGGCGGTAGAGGTGGTCCGGTAGTCGTCCAGGGTCCGGAACCGGCCGGTTACCTGGGCCACGTGGCAGTGCCCGTCCACGCCGCCGGGGATCACCAGCTGGCCGGTGGCGTCGATGGTGCGTTCGGCGTCGGGCACGGGCTCGGTGGCGTCGACGAGCTGGCTGATCTTGCCGTCCACCACTACGATGTGGGCGTGCCGGCGGCCAAAACTGTTGACCACGGTGCCGTTGGCGATGATGAGTTCTGGGATGTGGGACATCGTTGTCCTCCTGACTGGGAAGCTGATGGGAATGGAAGCTGCTGGGACTAGCTGGGCGAAGGCGCCGCGGCGTTCGACGCCGTCTGGGCGGCCGTCAGGGCGGCGTCGAGGTTTTTGGACAGGCCCTTGCGGGCCTTGACCGGAGGGGGAGCGAACGCGCCGGCCCGATGCGGGCCGGACTGGAGCCCCACCACGGCCTCCGCCATCCGGATGCCGGCGGAGATGCCATCCACCACGGGAACGGGGATCTGACCCTGGAGTTCCCGGGCCAGCCCCGCCAGGGGCGCTCCGGCGAGGATGACGACGTCGGCCCCGTCCTCCGCGACGGCCTGCCGGCTCAGTGCCAGGAGGGTTTCCTGGAAGTCCTGCTGCACGGAGCCGATGGCGTTCAGGGTCTCGTTGATGGAGCGGATGGAGGCCAGCCGGCCGCCGAGGCCGAAGCGCTCGACGCAATCCAGGTACCAGGGCCGGATCCGGTCGGAGATGGCGATGATGGAGAAACGGTGCCCCTGCAGCGCAGCGGCGCAGAGGGCTGCCTCAGTGATGCCGATGACCGGCACGTCAGCGAGTTCCTTCAGGGCCGGCATGCCCGGGTCCCCGAAGGCGGCGACAACGACGCCGTCCACCTCGCCGGTGTATTCGGCAATGATTTCGGCGACGGCGCCGGCCGCGATGAGTGATTCAAAGCGCGTTTCGATGTATTCGACGCCGTGCCCGGCGGTGCGGACCACCAGTTCGGTGCCCGGGGAGGCGGAGCGCCGGGCCTCGGACTCGATCAGGGCGGTGACGTCGTCGCTGATGTTGGGGTTGATGACAAGGAGTTTCATTTTTTCTTCCGGTGAAGGTCGGGTTCTGTTTTCTGGAAGTCGTCGGGGAACTGTTCGCGGTATTTGCCGATGTGCGACGCCGACTGTGCGGCGGCACGGTCGGGATCGCCGCTGGCAATGGCGCCGTAGAGTTCCCGGTGTTCCTGGATCAGTTCGGGCAGGTCGCTGACGTGGCGGAACAGCCAGTGCATGCGGCCCTGCAGCGGTTCGAGGGCGGATTTGAGGAAGCCGTTGTCCGCGATCCGGGTGATGGCGTCGTGGAATTCGCTGTTGGCCCGGTGGGCCTCCATGACGGCGCCCTTGGCGAGGCAGCGTCCGGCCTCGTCCAGCAGCCCTTCAAGATACGCGAGGTCCTCGGGTGTTGCACGGACGGCGGCCAGGCGGCAGGCCAGCACCTCCAGCGACTGGCGGACATCGAAGAGATCCTCCACGTCCTTGGGGCTGAGCGAGCTGACCTCCGCGCCGCGGGCACCCCGGTCGCTGAGGAGGCCCTCCTGGCGCAGCATCCGCAGCGCCTCGCGGACCGGCAGGCGGGAGACGTTGAATTCGGCTGCCAGGTCGCGTTCCACGAGCCGTGTGCCCGGAGCGTAATGCCCTTCGAAGATCCTGGTGCGCAGCGTGTCCCGGACAGTCTCGCGGAGGGGACGTTCCTTGTTCTGGGTTTCTTCTGCGGCAAGCATGGTGCTCCATTCGTGGTGTTTTAGAGACTCTATGTCCTCGGCGGCTTCCATCTCTGCTCAGTCCGCCGGATCTGGCCTGGACCTGAATCGCGGGGGGCTGAAGCGGCCAAACTCCCGTTCAAGGGCGCCCGCGACGGCGAGTACTTCGCGGTCGCGGTACGGCCTGCCCACCACCTGGATGCCCACGGGGAGACCTTCGCTGGAAAGCCCGCAGGGGACAACCGCCACCGGGAAACCAAGGATGCTGATGGCGCGGCAGCAGGATCCCAGCTCCGTCCATGGGATGTCCTTGCCGCTGACGTTGAAGGTTCCGGTCCGCGGATCCGACGCCGGCAGGCTGGCCACAGGCAGCAGCAGGATGTTGTGCTCCTCCATGAACCCCAGCACCTGTGCGCGGATCGCATCCCGCTCCGCAGCGGCCTTGCGGTAGTCCGCCACGGTGCTGGATTGAGCGCCCAGCAGGGAGTTGCGCAGGCTGCTGCCCAGCTCGTCTTCGCGCCCTGTGGCAAGCTCCACCACTTCAGGCATTCCCTCGGCCGTGCGAAGAGCCACGAAAGCTGCCGCCGCCCGGTCCAGGCCTGGCGGCCTGCCGTGCTTCGTCGGAACACCCAGGCCCTCAAGGGCGTCCGCGGCCCGCCGGACGGCAGCGACCAGGTCGTCCCGGACGGGGTGGGTGCCCTCGTCCTCGAACCAGGCAGTGCTGATCCCGGCCAAGGAATCCACCGGACCGCCCAGGGGCACCGGCACGGTGGAGGGATCGACGCCGTCCGGCCCGGCGAGGATGCCGAGTAGTACGCCCAGATCCTCCACACTCCGGGCCAGCCACGCCACGGTGCCGAGCCTGTGCAGGGCAGACATCGAGTTGGGTGCGGGGAGGCTTTCTCCGGCCGCTGGCACCACGTACGGCAGGAGCCCTGTCTCGGGCACCAGTCCGACGGTGGGCCGCAGGCTGGCCAGGCCCGTGCAGTGGGCCGGCCAGCGGATGGAGCCGCCGAAGTCGGTGCCGAGCCCGAAGGCACTCATGCCGGAAGCCACGGCTGCGCTGTCGCCGCCGGTGGAACCGCCGGACGTCAGGCCCGTGTCCCAAGGATTCCAGGTGTCACCGAAGAGCGGGTTGCGGGTGTGTGTCTCAACCGCGAACTCCGAACAGTTCGTCTTGCCCAACAACACCGCTCCTGCCTCCTGCAGGCGCCGGACCGCCGTCGCTGACTGCTCGGGAACGTAAGCCCCCAGAAGAGGGCTTCCCGCCGTCGTGCGCAGGCCCTTCGTAGCCAGGGTGTCCTTCACCGTGAACGGCACTCCGTGTAAGGGGCCCAGCGACCTTCCCCCCGCGGCAGCCCTGTCCGCGGCGGCAGCTTCCCCAACGGCCAGCGGGTTGAGCGTGACGATGGCGTTCAGGCGGGGGTTTTCCTCGGCGATCCATTCGAGGTGCAGTTCCAGGCATTCTGTCGCCGTCAGGCGGCCCTCCCGCAGGGCATTTGCCCATTCGGTCATGGAAAGCCGGGCCAGTGCCTCCTTGTCCACGGAGGTCCCGTCCATGGACGTCTTGTCCACGGTGGCCTGCACTGAAGGCAGGGCGGTGTTGTTCATGTCCATGATCCTTATCGTGTGGTGCTGGCCGTCTTGCCGGCCTCGTTCATGGTGATCTTGGACGTTTCCTTGGCGACGTAGACGCAGAACACCATGAGCAGCAGCGCGGCGGACAGGTAACCGGCCACGGCGAAGCCCGAGCTGGTCAGGACGATCAGCTGGATGGCGATCAATGGGGCAAAGCCACCGCCGAAGACGCCGGCGAGCTGGAAGCCGACGGCGGAGCCGGTGTAGCGGATCTTGGTTGCGAACAGTTCCGGGATGAACGAGGCCACCGGGGCGTACATGGCCGCAACGATCACCAGGCCGATGGCGGGGGCGATGAGCACCAGGAACGGATCCTTGGAGTTGAGCATCGCAATGAACACGAAGCTGTAGATGATGCCTGCGACGGCGCCGCCGATCATGACGGGCCTGCGGCCCACACGGTCCGAGAGCGCGCCGAACAGCGGGATGCTGATCATCTGCGCAACAGCCGAAATGGTAGATGCGGCCAGGGCCAGGCTCTTGGGCAGGCCCAGGTGTTCGGTTCCGTAGACGAGGACGAACAGCGCGAAGATGTAGAACGCGATGTCGCTGCCGATGCGGGCACCGACTGCCAGGGCGAGCTGCTTCTTGTAGTGCTTGAAGACGTACAGGAGTGGAGCTTTGACTTCTTCCTGCTTCTTCTCAGCGGCCTTCTGTTCCGTCTCTTCGAAGATCGGCGATTCCGCGAGCTTCAGTCGGATGTAGAGGCCGATGGCAACGAGCGCGAAGCTGATCAGGAACGGGATCCGCCAGCCCCAGGCGAGGAAGGCTTCCTTGGAGAGGGCCGAGGTCATGAGCGTGAAGATTCCGGTGGCCAGGAGCAGGCCCGTGGGCGCGGCGGTCTGGACAAGGCTGCCGAACAGCCCGCGCCGGCCGCTCTTGTCCGACTCGGTGACCATGAGGGCGGCGCCGCCCCATTCGCCGCCGATGCCGATTCCCTGCAGGAAGCGCAGGCTGACCAGAAGGACCGGAGCCCAGACGCCGATGTTTTCGTAGGTGGGCAGGAGCCCGACGGCGGCACTGGCCAGGCCCATCAGGAGCAGCGTGGTGACCAGGACGTTTTTGCGGCCGATTTTGTCGCCGAAGTGGCCGAAGATGGCGGCGCCCAGTGGCCGCACCACATAGCCCACCGCGTAGGTGGCCAGGGCCAGCAGAAGGCCGGTGGCCGGTTCTGAACCTGGGAAGAAGAGGATGGGGAAAACGATGGACGCTGCCGTGCTGTAGGCAAAGAAGTCGTAGTACTCAAGCGTGGTGCCGACGAAGCTTGCGGCAACGACCCTCTTCATTGAGTTCCCGCCGCCCTTCTGTTTGGCGTCGGACACGGAACCGCGGGTTTGGGAGTTGATCGACATGTGGCCCTCCTGGGCGATGCGACGGGGTGATTGGACCGGGTTGGGTTGTTGAGTTGAGGACGTTGTCCTCGTGTGCCGGTTTGGGATCCCAAATATGACGGTAGGTTGTGCGTGAGCCGATGTCAATGGTTTTGGGATCCCAAACAGGGGGTGGGTGTTGCAGGGGTGGCTCGGCCGCTTTAGACGGGCAGGCGCTTGTTGTAGTTCAGGGTGAGCACGGAGACCCCCATGATGATGGCGGATCCCACGAAGTAGAGGAGCGCCCAGGTGTAGGAACCGGTGGCACCCACGATCAGGCCGACGGCGATCGGGGTGACAAACCCGGAGATGTTGCCGCTGAAATTCATGGCCCCGCCGAGGACGCCGGCGTTGGTGCGGCCGCCCAGGATGGACGGGATGCTCCAGAACAGGCCCACCCAGCGGAGGAAGAACATCACCACGGAGAGAAGGACGACGGCGGTGGTCGGGTCGGCGACGACCGTCACCCCGACGAGGCCGCCCACCACCACGACGCTGGAGATGCCCAGCAGTGTCCGCATGACGCGGTTGGCCGAGGCTCCGGACGCTCGCCACTTGTCGGCGATGGTGCCGCCCAGGATCTCGCCGACGAAGCCGGCCCCGAAGATTACGAAGGTGGACCAGCCGATGGTTTTCAGGTCGAAGCCCTTGGCCTGGGCGAGGTAGAGCGGGCCCCAGGTGAGCAGGCCGTAGAACACGCCGTTGAAGCCCAGCCAGCCAAAGCACATGGCCCAGAAGGAGCGGAATTTCAGGTAGGGGAGCAGTGCCCGCTTGCCCTTGCTGCCTTCCTTCTCGGCTTCGGCGTCCTCCGCGGCATGCGAGGCTTCGATGTAGTCGGCTTCGGCGGCGTTGACCCCGCGGTGCTGGCGCGGGTTGTCGCGGACATACCACCAGACGGCCAGGCCCATCAGGACAGTGGCGGCGCCGGCGATGACGAAGGAACTGCGCCAGCTGCCGGTGGCGGCAATGAGGCCGGCGATAAGGATGCCGCCCAGGCCGGCGCCGAGGGGAGCACCGGCGTCCAGGATCGTGGCGCCGCGGCCGCGCTCCGACTTGTGCATCCAGATGGCATTCAGCTTGCCGCCGGCCGGCATGACGCCGGCTTCGGTGACGCCGATGCCCAGGCGGGCAATGAACATGCTCAGGAAGCCGCCGGCCATGCCTGAGGCGGCGGTCGCAGCACCCCAGCCCACGCAGGAGGCTGTCATGACCTTGCGCGGCCCGAATTTGTCGATCAGCAGGCCGACCGGGATCTGCATCAGGGCATAGGTCCAGAAGAAGGCGGAGAGCAGGAGGCCCACGAGCTCCGGGGGGAGGTTGAATTCCTTTTGGATGATGGGCAGCGCCACCGAGATGGAGCCGCGGTCGATGTAGTTGACGGAGACCAGGACGAGCAGCAGCAGGAAGAGTTTCCAGCGGACGCTGGTGCGCCGTTGCACGCCGTCCTTGCCGGGCTCGGTGCCGCGGGATTCGGTGGATTGGGCCGGGGTTGTCACTGCTTCAGTATCTGGAAGAGACACAGCTTCTCCTTTGCGGGAAGGGTGCGGACAGGGGATGGGGGATGAAGTGGGGCGGTGCGGCCGCGGTTTGGCGGGAATCTTCGGGCTGGCGGTGGTGGGTTTGGGCCAGCAGAGAAGTCCTGCGGTTTGGGATCCCGCTTTGGGATCCCAAACTCAAGGTAAAGAGTGGCGTGGGACACTGTCAAGGGTTTTCGGAGATGATGTCCGTGGCCCGCGAAAAAACGAATTGTGACAGCGGTTCAAATGGCAAAAGCATCGAAAGGGAGAACCGAATGAAGACGGTCCGACTTGGAAACTCCGGGCTGGAAATCAGCGCCGTTGTCCTGGGCATGATGAGCTACGGTGATCCGGGGAGGGGTCGCACGGGTGGAGCGTGGGCCTCGATGACGCCAGGCCGTTCGTGCGCCGCGCCTACGAGGCGGGCATCACCACGTTCGATACAGCAAACGTGTACTCGGCTGGCTCCAGCGAAGAGATTACCGGCACCCTGCTCAAGGAACTGGCCCCGCGTGAGGAGGTCCAGATCGCCACCAAGGTCCACGGCCGGATGCGCCAGGCCCGCAACGGGGCCGGGCTCAGCCGGGCAGCGATCTTGCACGAGATCGACGCATCCCTCACCCGGCTTGGCACCGACTACGTGGACCTGTACCAGATCCACCGCCATGACCCGGTGACTCCCGTCGAGGAGACGATGGAGGCCCTGCACGACGTCGTTAAGGCAGGAAAGGCCCGCTACATCGGGGCGTCCAGCATGTGGGCCTGGCAGTTCGCCCGGATGCAGCATGTGGCGGAGCTGCACGGCTGGACCAGGTTCGTGTCCATGCAGGACCAGTACAACCTCCTGGAGCGCGAGGAAGAGCGCGAAATGCACCCGTTCTGCCAGGCAACCGGCGTGGGTGTCATCCCCTGGAGCCCGCTGGCGCGCGGAAACCTGACCCGGCCGTGGGGTGCCGCCGGATCCGGGACCCGGAAGGACACGGACGAGTTCGGCAAGGGCCTGTATAGGCAGGACGAGGACGCGAACAGGGCAATCGTCGACGCAGTCGCCGCCGTGGCCGACGAACGTGGCGTCCCGATGGCGCAGATCGCCCTGGCGTGGAGCGCGGGCAAGTCCGCCGTCACCGCCCCCATCATCGGGGCGACGAAGGAACGCCATATCGACGACGCCGCTGCCGCCGTCGGGCTTGACCTGACCGAATCGGAAGTCCGGCGCCTCGAAGAAAGCTACACGCCCCGCTACCCCTCGGGGTTCTGACGGTCCGGCCTCCCGGCTGCCGGATGAGGATAAGTCTGCGGCTGAGGGGTACGGGTCACTACAACACCGGATGCAAGGCGTTGAGGGACCGAGGAGGATCGGCGATGGCACAGGCTTCTTTGCTGGAGAGAATGAAAAGTCAATGGCACGGGCTTGGGGTTGGCGTGTACGCGGCTGCCTTGGTGATCGTGGTTCTGGGACTCTGCGGCGTCGCCGGCGTTCTCCTCCACCTCCCGTGGCTTTTCCCAAGCCTCGGTCCTACGGTGATGCTGTTCTTCGAATCCCCTGAGCAGGAGGCCTCGAGGCCGGTCAACGCACTCGCTGGCCACGGCATCGGACTGCTGGCGGGCGCCCTGTGCCTTTACGCCTTCGGATTGCAGGACCAGCCCTCGGCTCCCGTGGGTGGACTGACGCCGCTGCACGTGATCAGCGGAGCCGTGTCGGTGGCGCTGACAACGCTGGTGCTGTCATGGATCGGCATGCCTCATCCGCCAGCGGGAGCGACGACACTGATCATCAGTCTCGGCATCCTCACCACGCCGGCCCAGCTGGTGTCCGTCGCCGCGGCAGTGGTCATGACCACCCTCATCGGCTGGGGTCTGAACCTGATGCTGGGGACCCGCCCGGCGCCGAAATGAGCCCGGGTCCTTGAGCCTCCCGGGATCCCTGAGCGTCCCGGTGCGCCAGGATTTCGGCGAGCTCCGCGAGCCGGTGGGCACGGGCCGATTCGGCCGGCGTGAACGGCTCGCCGGGACGGAAAAAGGTGATGGGTCCGTGCCAGGCGGTCGGGATCTTCAGGACGGTCCCGGCGTCGTTCGTTTCACTGCCGTGGCGGGCCGATTCGCTGCCGGGATCGAGGATCCTGGCGGACAGCAGTTCCGCCACGGCGAGCGGAAGCTCTCCCGGTGTGGCGGCGATCCGTGCGGCCAGGCTCAGGGCCTTGGTCTGCCCGTCGGCCATGGCCAGGGCAGTTGTGGGCCAGACCTGCGTGCTCCGTCCGCCGCCGTCCGCCAGGGCCTCCAGCAGCTGGCGCTCGCTGACCTCGCCCGGGGCGGACAGGACGAATTCATCCATCACCCCGCCCCGGACCGGATGGACGTGGATGCCCAGGATGTTGGTGTCCAGCAGCGCCAGGGACCTGGTGATCCGCTTGAGGGAGCCGGGCTCGTCGCGGAGCACCGTCCGCGCACGCCACAGCGCCGGTGCCGTACCAAGGCGCCGCCGGTGCCGGAGCGCTGGTGCGTGGAGCCAACGCCGCAGGATCCGCGCCGCGGAGGGCTCGGCCACCCAGATCACCAGGACAGTGGCCGTCAGGGTCAGGACCAGCACCTTGGCCAGGTAGGGCAGATGCGTCTGCACCACCAGCGCGTGCACCAGCAATTCGATTGGGAGCATGACGGCGACATTGGCCACCGTGAGGCGGGTCTTGGTGGGCTCGGGCATCTGCCCGCAGACTTCGCAGCTCAGATCGGCCGCGGCGGGGGGCGGGTTGTGGCGGCCCGGCGTGCGGGGCTTCGGCGCATGGGGCTTCATGGTGCCAGCCTGCCCGGCCGCTGTTACGGCAGGATTGCCCCCGCGTTCCGATCCCGCGAAACATTCCCCGGATGCATGGAGTTTTTGTACAGATAATGGCCGCTGACGGGGCTTTTGCGCCCAATATCTGGACAAAAACTCGCGGCGGGGGTGCGGCTATGGCCAGCCTCCGGCCCGGTCCCTACACTGAAGGGACCAGCGTGCGGAGCTCCCGTACAACGGCCTGCTCGCACGGAAGAGTCGACTCGTGGAGAGCACCGTCATGCCCATCAGCATCAGTTCAGGTCAAACGCGCCGCCGTGCTGCGGCAGGGTTCCTCGCCCTCGCCGCGCTCCTGGTCCCCGCACCCGTCGCCTCGGCCGGCGAGACCCGGGCAGTGCAGTCCCGTTCGGGGGAAGTTGCGCCGGTCATCATGCTGGACGGGGCCAAGGGTGCCGAAGGCATCGCGGCCGCCGGCAGCACTAAATTCTTCGCCGGTGACCTCGTTACCGGGGACATCTACCGCGGCGACATCCGCAAGGACAAGGCGACCAAGTTCATCGATGCGCCCGACGGCAGGGTGGCGGTGGGCATGAAGGCGGACCGGCACAACGATCTGCTGTTCGTCGCGGGCGGCCCGACGGGTCAGGCCTACGTGTACGACACCGACACGGGAAAGGCGGTCAAGACCTTCCAGCTGACCAAGAAGGAAGCCTTCATCAACGACGTGGTGCTCACGGACCATGGCGCCTGGTTCACCAACTCGCGGCAGGCTGAGCTGTACTTCATTCCGGTGGACGACGACGGGGACCTCGGCACCGTGCGGACGCTGGCCCTGAAGGGCCCCGCGGCAGACACCAGCAAGCAGTTCAACCTCAACGGCATCGCCTACTCACGCGACGCCCGCCGTCTGGTGGTGGCCCACACGGGCAACCAGGCCCTGTACACGGTCAGCCCGCGGACCGGCGCCAGCACCGAGATCACCGGCGTGAAGGTGCCCAACGTCGACGGCGTCCTGGTCAAGGGCGACACCGTCTGGGCTGTGCAGAACATGTCCAACCAGATCAGCCGGCTGCGGGTGAACTTCCACGAATCGACGGCAAGGCTGCGCGAGGTCATCACCAGCCCGGACTTCAACATTCCGACGACGGCCGCCCTCTTCGATGACACCCTCGCCGCCGTCAACGCGAAGTTTGGCGTGCCGAACGCCAAGACCTTCGAAGTGGTCACGGTGGACGCACGCACCAACGCCACCAAGTAGGCCCACGAATTCCGGCGGCGAAGCCGGACTAGGAGACGGACGCAACAGGGAAGTACGCGGCCTCCACGGGGAAGGTGGGGGCCGCCGCGGTTAAACTGGTAAGCGGACGCCAGCGCCGCCGTCGTCAGTTCGAGACTGCAACGAAAGGCGCGATTCGCACGTGAAGCTGCTGGCCGAGATGTTCACCCTTGCCCCGGGAAACAAGGATCATCACGTCGCCATGCGGTGCGCCGTGGGCGTGTTCGTACCGCTGATAACCCTGGTGCTGCTGGGCCGCCTGGACCTGGCGGTCTTTGCCTCCTTCGGCGCGTTCACCGGCATCTACGGCCGCGGCGAGCTGCATCGCAAGCGGTTCTTCATTCAGGTGCGGGCGGGTGCGCTCATGCTCCTGGTGATCCTCCTGGCCACGCTGACCGCCCGCGTCGTGCACGCCGGCGGCCTGTCCCAGGAGGCGGGCATCTGGCTGCAGGTTCTGGCCACCACCCTTGTGGCCGGCGGCTGCTCACTGGTGATAGCCCGCTGGCGGCACCGGCCGGCCGGCTCGCTGTTCCACATCTTCGCCTTCGCCGCGATCGCGTCCATCCCCAACCAGCCGCCGCTGTGGCAGTGCCTGCTGGTCTCCGTCGCGACCACGCTTTTCTGCCTGGCCGTGGGGCTGTCCTCCCGGGTACTCCGGAGCCGCCGGACGCCGTGGGAGATGCCTCCGCCCGTCCGGCTTACCGCCGAGGAGAAGCGTGCGGCCGGACTCGAGGCCGTGGGCTATCTGGTGGCCGCGGGGCTGGCAGGCACCCTCGCCACCCTCGTGGGCCAGTTGCTCGGCTTCGGGCATAACTACTGGGCCATGGTGGCGGCGGTGGTTCCGCTGGTGGGACGCACAACGCGGCACCGCATTGCCCGCGGAGTCCAGAGGATCATCGGAACCGTGCTGGGCCTCATTCTCCTGGCGGGCATCCTGCTGCTTCAGCCCGTGCCGTGGCAGACGGTCCTGGTGATTGCCATCTGCCAGTTCGGCGCCGAGCTCTTCATTGCCCGGAACTACGTGCTGGCCCAGGTCTTCGTCACACCGCTGGCACTGATCTCCACGCTGCTCGTCTCGCCTGCCGCGCCCGGAATCCTGCTCCGGGACCGGATCGTGGAGACGGTGATCGGCGCCGCCGTCGGCATCGCCGTGGTGCTGGCCCCCGCCGTGTGGTCCCGGCTTTCGCGGCGGACTTCGGCGGGCGTGGCCGCGCGCTGACGCGCGCGCCCACAGCTCACTCAGCCACGGTTCACTCAGCCACGAGGAGCGCCTGGGGCGCGGCCTGCTTCATCCTGGTCTGGAGCCACCGGATCTCCAGCGCGGAGTCGCCCTCGCACTGCTTCACAACGCCCTGGAGCTCCTTGTCCCGGTCACCCTTGGCGGCCTGCCCCACCATCATCCAGGTGACGTCGATGTGGTTGACCAGCACATACAGGTCCTGCAGGTCCAGCATCAGAGCCAGCGGCCCGGACCGGACCTCCTTCACACCATTGGCCGTCAGCCGGTGCTCCTCCTCGCCCTCGACGTCTTCGCCGTAGCGGTCGATGACAGGCTTCAGTGCCTCCCGGTGCGCGTCGCACTTCTTGGCGAACGTCTGCAGGATGAAGTGCACGTCAGGTTCGTCGCCGTGACCGTCCGCCACCACCCGGAAGGACGACGCCAGCGTGGCTTCCGCCTCGTCCAGCAGGCCGATGTAGACCGGGAGTTTCATCGCTGGGCTCCTGTCGCGCGGCGGGATGCGGTGGTGTCCGGGGCCTTCGACGGGCCGTCACCGCTCCGCAGCTTTTCCACCCGGACGGCCGCGTTCTTGAACAGCGGCTGCTTGGACACCGGGTCCCATTCGGTGACCGTGAGTTCGTTCGCGGCACGGTGCCGGCCGCCGTCGGACGTGTCCCAGTATCCGTAGTGGAACGGTGCGAAGACGGTGCCCGGCCGGATGTCCCCAACCCGCACCGGAACCTCCAGGCTGCCGCGGCGGGACGTCACCCTGGCGATGTCCCCCTCCTGGCAGCCGGCGCGTGCGGCGTCCTCCACGGACATCTCGATCCACGGCTCCGGCGCTGCGTCATTGAGGCGGCGGCTGCGGCCAGTCTTGGTCCGGGTGTGGAAGTGGTAGGCCGTCCGGCCGGTGGTGTAGCGCAGCGGGTACTCGGCGTCGGGTTCCTCGTGCGGCGGGGTGTAGTCGAGGGCCTTCAGCCAGGCCTTCCCGGGTTCGACGGTTGCCTTGTACTGGGTTTCGCCCGTGGTGGCGCCGGTGAGGAGGTCGTGCCCAAAGGACTCGCAGTACTCGGGCGCGGTGGGGAACTGAGCGTCGGTGTACAGCCGCTCGGTGCCTGCGGGCTGCTCCGCCGTGCAGGGCCACTGGATGCCGCTGCCGCCGCGGAGCTTGTCATAGCTGAGGCCCGTGTAGTCACACGGGCGGCCGCGCGAGCATTCCTTCCACGCCTCGAAGCCGTCCTCGGGGCCGGACCAGTCCAGCAGCGGCTGCCCGTCCTTGTCCGTAAACCCCATCCGGCGGGCATAGTCGAGGAAGACGTCGAGGTCGCTCCGTGCCTCGCCCGGCGGGTCGACGGCCTTCTCGGACAGGTGGACGGTCCGGTCGACGTTCGTGAAGGTGCCGGTCTTCTCGCCCCAGGCGGCGCAGGGGAGGACAACGTCGGCATACTGCGCCGTTTCGGTGAGGTAGATGTCCTGCACCACCAGGAACAGGCTGTCCTTGTCCAGGATGTGCCGGATGCGTTCGAGCTGGGGCATGGACACGGCCGGGTTTGTGGCGGAAATCCACAGCAGCCCGATGGAGCCCTGTTCGACGTAGCGGAAGATCTGCAGGGCGTGCGTCGGCGGGGCCCAGTCCGGGATGATCCCGGGGTCGACGTTCCACAGCCGGGCCAAGTCCTCCACGTGCTGCGGGTTCTCCCAGTTGCGGAAGCCCGGAAGGTCGCCGTCGGCCCCGCATTCCCTGTTGTTCTGGGCGGTGGGCTGGCCATTCATCTGCAGTATGCCGCAGCCTGGCTTGCCGAGCATGCCGCGGAGCAGGTGGAGGTTGTTGACCTGGCACGCGGACGCCGTCGCGTGGGCCGACTGGTAGTAGCCCTGCAGGACCGTGGAAAGCACCCTGCCTTCGGTGCCGAAGATCTCCGCCGCGCGCCGGACGTCGGCGGCCTCCACGCCGCAGGTTTCGGCCACTTTCTCCGGGGTCCACGGCTCCACCACGCTGCGCAGCTGGTCCACGTTGGCGGTGTGCTCCGCGATGTAGGCCTCGTCGATCCAGCCGTTGGCGAAGAGTTCGCGGACCAGCCCGTTCATCAGCGCCAGGTTGGTGCCGGGGTGAACCGCAAGGTGCACATCAGCGCGGCGGGCCACCTCGGTGTCGCGCGGGTCGACGCACACGAGCTTCGGCGGGTTGGGCCCGTCCAGCCGGTCCAGCACGCGCGACCACAGCACCGTCTGCGTCTCGGCCATGTTGTGGCCGTACAGGAAGATGGCGCTGCACTCATCGACGTCGGCATAGCTGCCGGGCTGGCCGTCGGCGCCGAAGGATTCCTTCAGTGCGGTAGCGGCTGTGGCGGTGCACAGCCGCGTGTTGCCGTCCATGTGCGGCGTGCCGATTCCGGCCTTGCCGAGGATGCCCAGCGCGTAATACTCCTCCAGGAACAGCTGCCCGCTGGTGTAGAAGCCGTGGCTGAGCGGGCCCTTACTGGCCAGGAGTTCCTTGCTGCGCTCCACGATGCGGCCCATGGCGGTGTCCCAGTCCGTCTCCACCAGCTTGCCGTCCACCCTGATCAGCGGATGGGCCAGGCGGTCCCGGTGCTCCTCGCCCTGCCAGCTGCCATAGAGGCCTTTCGGCCCGAGCCTGCCGCGGTTCACCCGGTCTACCGCACGGCCACGGATCCCCACCATTTTCCCGTCCTTGACGGCGATGTCGCAGCCGCAGCCGTTGCTGCACAGGACGCAGGCCGACTGCACCCAGCGGTCCACGTCGGCGTCGGCCAGCCCCTCGGCCAGGACCTGGTCCACACGCTCGGGCCACGCCTGGCCGCTTCCGTGGGGAGTCCGTTCGCCCCAGATGTCTGCGATCCGGTCCGTCATGGTCAGCCTCCATGGATGGTAAGGGAACTTACTGTCCCTAGGTTACCCGCCGCCGTCGGCAGCGGAAGTGGCTGGCTCATGGGCGTCCGACGGCGGTCTCCCGGCCGTGGCGGGACCGGCCCGCCCCATCCGCTCGTGCGGGGGAGGGCCAGGTTCCGTCTAGGAACGCCCGACGTCGGACGGGTGGCCGGGTGCCGGCGCGATGGCGTGGGGGACGGTCGCCAGGGCCAGCAGGCCCAGCACCGCGGCACCGGCGAAGACGTAGAATCCCCACGGGTAGGCGATGCCGGCCGCCACGAGCGTTCCGGTGACGGCCGGTCCCATGATCGCGCCGAGTCGCCCGACCCCCGCAGCAAAGCCCAGGGCCGTGCCGCGGAGCCGGGCCGGGAAGAGCTGGCTGACCCAGGCATAGACGAGAACCTGGGAGCTGAACACGAAGACGCCGGTCACGAACACGGCAGCGTTGAGCAGCAGTTCGCTTTGGACCTTGATGCTGAGGACGGCCAGGAAGAGGGCAGACAGGCCGAACCAGAGGAGCACGATTTTCTTGGTGCCGTGCTTGTCGGCCAGGATGCCGGCCACGATCAGGCCCACCACGGCGCCCACGTTAAGCACCAGGAGCAGCACCAGGCCCGTGCTGAGTGTGTAGCCGGCGGAGGACATGAGTTGCGGCAGCCAGGTATTCAGGCCGTAGACCAGCAGGAGCCCCATGAATGATGCCACCGCAATTCCCAGGGCAACCAGCGGATACGGCTTGCGCGTGAGGTCCCGGAAGCTGGCCCGCTCGCCGGCCTGGTCGGCCAGCAACGACGCAGGCGCAGCCTCGGGCTCGGCCGTCGGCACGGCGACGGGCCGCTGTGTCCGGGCGGGCCCGGCGTTGCGGGCTTCTGTGGCCCCACTTTCGGCACGGTAAGCCTCGGCATTGTTGATTGCCGCGGGCTCCGCGTGGACGGGCGGCAGGGTTTCCGGCAGCCGGAACCATAGGAACGGCACCAGCACGAACCCGGCAAGGCCTCCCACGACGAACATGATGCGCCAGTCAGGCACCACCAGGATTGCCAGGAACGCTGTGGCCACGGCGCCAACGTGATAACCGGTCATGGTCCGGGTTGTGGACTTGCCTGCGGTGCCCGCGGGGGCGTAATCGTTCATGTAGGCCAGGGCTGCGGGCAGGCAGGCTCCGAGCCCCACGCCCGCGAGGAGCCGGAAGATGCCGAACATGGCAACGTTGGGGGCAAAGACGACGGCTATGGTGAAGAGCGAGAACCAGGCCACGCAGGCAACAAGGAGCCGTCGGCGGCCGAAACGGTCCGAGAGCGGCGCGATGAAGAGCGCCCCGATGCCAACGCCCACCAGCGAGATGGTGGCCACGTAGGTGGCCCCGATAGCGTCGAAGCCCAGGTCCTGGGTCTTGATCAGGGTGGGTATGACGGTGCCCAGCACCACCAGGTCGAATCCGTCCAGCACCATGGCCAGCCAGCAAAGCCAGACGGGCCACTGGGAATGGCGGGCAACAGAGAGCGTTGACATGGGAACCTCATCGTCCGAATAGAAGCGTCACATAAAACATGAGAGTTGTATCACCACCGGGTGTAATCTGAGACAACTCAAACCATTCAATGGAAGTGAAAACGCGGTGGCCAATTCAGTTTCGGGGGATTCGGTAGTGGACCGCGTGGTGCGCGTCATTGCGGCGTTCCCGGCCGGCGTCACCGTGCTGCCGCTGTCCGAGCTCGCTGAGCGCGCGGACCTTCCGCTCACCACTGCCCACCGCCTGGTGCGGCAGCTGGCCACGCACGGGCTCCTGGAAACCAGCCCCGGCGGCTCGGTGCGCCTGGGGCTGCGGCTGTGGGAGCTGGTGAACCGCAATTCGCCGACGCTGGCCTTGCGCCAGGCGGCCATGCCCTTCATGGAGGACATCCAGCATGTGCTGAACCAGAACGTGAATCTCGCGGTGCTCGACGGATGGGAAGCGCTCTTTGTTGAGCGGCTGTCCCGCCGTGGCTCCGTGGCCAACCGGGCCCAGATAGCGGGCCGGATGGCAGTCCACGTGTCGTCGGCCGGGCTGGCCCTGATGTCCCACCAGACAAAGCACGTCAAGGCCGAGTACCTGGACCAGTTCACGGACCCTGCCGGAAAAGTTGGCCGCGACGAGGTGCGCGCCCTGCTGGCCGAGGCCGCGAACCAGGGCTTCGCCGAACTGGCGGGCGTGATCGATCCCGACACCTGGGGAATCGCTGTTCCCGTGCTGGACGGCCAGAAGCGCGCGGTGGCGGCGATCGGCGTCGTGGTTCCCCTGCGGGAGATGCGCATGCAGGCGCTGGTGCCGGCGCTCCAGACGGCGGCGCGCGGCATCGCCCGGCGGCTCGGCGAGGGCTCCGGCTAGGCCTTCTCACCGCCACGCTTCCATTCAGCGGAATTGTTGTAACGCCGACCACACTCTCCGGCGCACACTGTTAGCCAGCAACCACCTTCCGCCCGGACTCCCGGGCACGCAACGGAGCGAGGAACACCATGGCACGACAGATCATCACCACCCAGGTGGCCATTCTGGGCGCGGGCCCTGCAGGACTCATGCTGTCCCACCTGCTGGCCAAGGCCGGAATCGAATCCACCGTGATCGAAATCCGCAGCCGCCAGGAAATTTCGGAGACCGTCCGCGCGGGCATCCTGGAGCATGGCACGGTGAACATGCTCGTCGACGGCGGTGTGTCCGACCGCGTGCTGCGGGAAGGAGACCGGCACGACGGCATTGAACTGCGGTTCAACGGCGAAAGCCACCGCATCGACTTCAAGGAACTCGTGGGCGAGTCCGTCTGGCTCTACCCGCAGACCGACGTCTTCATGGACCTTGCCGCGCGCCGGGAGGCCGACGGCGGCGACGTGCGCTACAGCGTCACCGACACGACCATCCACGACATCGAGGACAAGCCCAAGGTCTGGTTCACGGATGCCGACGGCGTTGAGTACGAGCTGCGGGCCGACTTCATCACCGGTGCCGACGGCTCGCGCAGCCACTGCCGCTTCCAGATCCCCGAGGCGCACCGCAAGTGGTACTTCCACGAGTACCCGTTCGCGTGGTTCGGCATCCTTGCCGAGGCGCCGCGCAGTTCCGACGAGCTGATCTACGCCAACTCCGGGAACGGCTTTGCCCTCATCAGCCAGCGCACCGAAACCGTGCAGCGGATGTACTTCCAGTGCGACCCCAAGGAAAACGTGGCCGACTGGAACGATGAGCGGATCTGGGCGGAGTTCCGCAGCCGGGTCAACGGCAACGGCTTCGAGCTGAAGGAAGGCCCGGTCATCGACAAGATGGTCCTGCCGTTCCGCAGCTTCGTGCACACGCCTATGCGGCACGGGAAGCTGTTCCTCGCCGGCGACGCCGCGCACACGGTGCCCCCGACGGGCGCCAAGGGCCTGAACCTGGCGATCCACGACGTGAAAGTGCTCTTCGAAGGTCTGGACAGCTACTACAACAGCGGCTCCACCGCCCTCCTGGACTCGTACAGCGACCGCGCCCTGGACCGCGTGTGGAAGGCCCAGCAGTTCTCCTACTGGATGACCACCATGCTGCACACCCCGGCGGATGCCGGCGACTTCGCGCGGGCCCGCCAGCTGGGCGAGCTGAACTCCGTGGTGTCCTCGCGGCACGGCCAGGCGTACCTTGCCGAGGCCTACACCGGCTGGCCGTCGGCCTGAGTCCCGGGGCGCCCACGAGGGGGCGGCCCGCACACCCGGGGTCCCCGCCGTCGGGCTTAACATCGGTCCATGGAACCCATAACCATCATCGGCGGCGGCATTGCCGGCCTGGCGCTCGGGGCCGGCCTGGATCCGAAGCGCTTCGACGTGACCCTCCACGAGCAGCGGCCCGGTGTGCCGGCGGTGGAGACGTCGCTGGCCATGTGGCCGGAGGCTCAGGCGGCGCTGGCGGACCTGGGAGTCCTGCCGCAGATCAGGGAGGCGGGCACGACCTTCAGCGGGATGGCCCTGCGTGACGCCACGGGCACGGCCCTGGTGGTCCCCGAGGTGCGCGGGGTCCTGGGAGTCTCCCGGACGGATCTCATCCGGATCCTCGAAGCCGCCGTTCCCGCAGCCGTGCGGCGCGTCGAGGGCAGGGTGGACGGCATCCCCGCTACCGGACCGCTGGCTTCGGGCCTGCTGGTGGGGGCCGACGGCGTCCGCAGCGTAGTCCGCCGCTCCTTCTGGGGTGCCAGGTCACAGGCAAAGCTGACGCCGTACCTGGCCTTGCGCGGCGTCCTGCCCGTCCCCGTCAAGACCGCCACCGGCGGGGAATACTGGGGACGCGGGCAGCTGTTCGGCATCACGCCGGCGTCCGGCGGAAGGACCTACTGGTATGCCTCGTTCCGCTCAAGCCTGGGCCCGGCAGGCGTTGATGCGGCCGAAGCACTGAAGCAGGCAAGGGAGCGCTTCGCCGGAAGCGCGCCGGCCGTCCGGGCAGTCCTGGAGCTGGCCACGCCAGACGCCACGCTGGCGCAGCGGATCTGGACCACGCCCAACCTCGGCAGCTTTGTGCGGCCGGGCGCCGTTCTGGCGGGCGACGCCGCCCACGGCATGACGCCGAACCTTGGCCGCGGCGCCTGTGAGGCACTCGTTGACGCCGTCACGCTGGCCGAACTGCTCAACGCCCGTCCGCTGGAGGACGCGCTCAAGGCGTACAACCGGCAACGCGCCCTCAAGACCCAGCTGCTCCGGCTGGCCTCCTCCGCCATGGCGGGCGTGGCCCTGGCCGAGCGGGCGCAGCCGCTGCGCGACGGGCTGCTGAGGCTGGCTTCGCGTTAGGGCCCTGGCGGCACGCCAAAACCATGGTCTGCCGTTAAAACCCGGACGACGGCGGCACGCTAGTCCTGCTGCAGCGTTTCAGTGAGGTGGTGGGTGGGGATGCGGTCGCGGTCGTAGGTGATTTCCGTGTAGCCGTGCGGCTCCGGCTTGCCGGTGGGGCTGAGGTTGACGAACACTATCTCCTCAATGGTGAGGATGCTCTGCCGGGTGATCATGTTGCGCACCTCGGCGCGCATGGTCAGCGACGTGCGGCCGAAGCGGGTGGCGGTCAGGCCCATCTCGATCAGATCGCCCTGGACCGCGGAGCTGACGAAGTTGATTTCGGAGATGTACTTCGTGACCGCGCGCCCGTTGCCCAGCTGGAGGATGGCGTAGATCGCGGCTTCCTCGTCTATCCACTTCAGCAGGCTGCCACCGAACAGCGTGCCGTTGGCGTTGAGGTCCTCAGGCCGCACCCACTTGCGGGTGCGGAACGTAATGTCTTTGGTTTCCATAGCGCGAGATTAGCCGACGGCGGCCCGCCCCACCTGAGTGTGACGGCCGCCGTCGGGCTCTAAGAACGGAGCCGGGCTCAGGCCATGGCGGTGTGCGCAGCGCTGTGGCAATTGATCTGCTTGGCGAAACAGTACGAGTTCTCGACGCCGATGTAGGGGCCGAAGTTTGGAACGGGATCGAAGCCGGAGCTCGCGTAGAAGTTGCGGCCGTCAGTCTGCGCCGAGCCGGCCTCCGCCGTGATCCGGGTGATCCCCTGGGCAAAGGCCTCCGCCTCGAGGGCTGCCAGGATGGAACTGGCCACGCCGGAGCCGCGGGTGTAGGGGAGAACGTAGAGGCGCTTGATTTCCGCCGTCTCGGAGTCGAGCAGCCGCAGGCCGCCGCAGCCCACCGGCTGGCCAGACCCCTTGTCGTAGGCCACGAGGAACACGGCCGTGTCCACTTCGGACGGCTTGGGTCCCGGCTCATGGTCGGCACATCCGAAGCGGGCGTCCAGTTCAGCCTGCTGAGCCGCGCGCAGGTCGGCGCCCACAGGGTTCGACCAGCTGACTTTCCGGATGTTGAGCCTGGGATTGGTCTGCATCTGTGCCTCGATTCGCCGAAGGGTTGTGCGAATTAAGGCTAGAAGCGCGCCGTTACCGCGGTGTTTCCTGCCGGTAAGCGCCGTGGGAACACTTGGCGCTGCGCTGTTACGGCTGGCACACTCACCGCCCCTCTGGACCAGTACCCAGTGCGATGGCGCCGGCGGGCCTAGCCCGTGCTCTTTCCCATCGGGTCCTCGGCGGTGGGGTCGGCCAGGGCCAGGCCGCCTACCGGGCTGGCGTCCCAGTGGATCAGCTGCCAGCCGCCGTCGGGGTCGCCTTCCAGCGCCACGATGCCGGTGTTGGCGAGGACGTGCCGGGCGGCGAATTCCATGTCGATGTTGTCCGCGCGGTGCCCTGCCCAGACGCGGATCGCGGCGCCATGGCTTACCAGCGCGATTGCGCCGGCGCCGGCGGATTCCGCGGCCACCTTGGCGATGGCCGCGTCATAGCGCTCGAAGAACTCGTGCCCGTCCGGTCCGGCGGGCATCCGGCGGTCGAAGTCGCCGTCCGTCCAGGCGAACACGGTGCTCATGTACCGCCGGTGGGACTCGTGGTCCGTCAGCTTTTCCAGGGCGCCCGCTTCGATCTCGTGGATTCCGTCCAGGATCTCCACGTCGAGGCCGAGCTCCCGGCCCAGCGGTTTGGCCGTGATCTGGGTGCGAAGCAATGTGGAGGCGTACAGGGCGCTGATCGGCTCGTTCACCAGGGCCCGCGGCAGGGCCTCCGCCTGGCGCTCGCCCAGCTCGGTCAGGCCCGGGCCCGGGTGGGCGGTGTCCAGCTGCCCCAGCACGTTCCCGGGAGTTTCGCCGTGGCGGATGAGCAGCAGCCTCATGGTTTCGCGTTCCTTGTCATCGTCGGAAAGGTAGGCGGCACGAGCCGCCGTGGGCGGGATCGGCCGTTTCTATGCGGAGGCCGCCGGAAACGGAAGCGGTGCCGGGCAGCAAACCCGGCACCGCCGTCGTACTTATTTGAGGTGGTCCACCAGCTGGTCCGCGATGCCGGTGTACTTGCCCGGCGTCAGGGCGAGCAGCCGCGCCTCGGCCTCTGCGGAGAGGCCCAGGCCCTGGACGAACTCCTGCATCCGGGCGGCGTCCACGCGCTGTCCGCGGGTGAGGTCCTTGAGCCGCTCGTACGGGTTCTCCATGCCTTCGACGCCGGCAATGGACTCCGCGCGCATTACCATCTGGATCGCTTCGCCCAGGACTTCCCAGTTGGTGTCGAGGTCCCCGGCCAGCACGTCTTCGGCCACATCCAGCCGCTCCAGGCCCTTGGCCACGTTGGAGATGGCCAGCAGGGAGTGGCCGAAGGCCACGCCGATGTTGCGCTGGCTGGAGGAGTCCGTGAGGTCGCGCTGCCACCGCGAGGTGACCAGGGTGGAGCCCAGCACGTCCAGGAGCCCGGAGGAGATCTCCAGGTTGGCCTCTGCGTTTTCGAAGCGGATCGGGTTGACCTTGTGCGGCATCGTGGAGGAACCGGTGGCACCTGCCACGGGAATCTGCGCGAAGTAGCCGATCGAGATGTAGCTCCAGATGTCGGTGCAGACGTTGTGCAGGATCCGGTTGAAGCGGGCGACGTCGGCGTACAGCTCGGCCTGCCAGTCGTGGCTTTCAATCTGGGTGGTCAGCGGGTTCCAGGTCAGTCCCAGCTTCTCCACGAACGACTTCGCGACCTGCTGCCAGTCCGCACCCGGGACGGAGGCCACGTGGGCGGCGTACGTGCCGGTAGCGCCGTTGATCTTGCCGAGGTATTCGGTCCTGGCGATCCGCTCCAGCTGCCGGTTCAGGCGGTGCGCGATGACGGCGAGTTCCTTGCCCAGGGTGGTGGGCGTGGCGGGCTGGCCGTGGGTGCGGGAAAGCATCGGAACGGCACGGTTATCTTCGGCCATCCTGCCGATCTGGGCCACGAGGGCCCGGGCGGCGGGCAGCCACACGTCCTCCACAGCGCCCTTCACGCCGAGCGCGTAGGACAGGTTGTTGATGTCCTCGGAGGTGCAGCCGAAGTGCACCATGGCGGTCAGGTTCTCGATCCCGATGGCGGGCAGGCGGCGGCCGATGTAGTACTCCACGGCCTTGACGTCGTGGACGGTGACGGCTTCGATTTCGGCCAGCTCGGTGACGGAGGAGGCATCGAATTCGGTGACGATGGCCCGCAGCTGCTGCTGCTGCTCCTCGGTCAGGGGCCCGGCGCCCGGGAGGACGTTGTCCCCGGTCAGGTGGATAAGCCACTCCACTTCGACGGCGACGCGGTCGCGGTTGAGGGCTGCCTCGGACAGGTAGTCAACGAGGGGTGCAACGGCGGACTTGTAGCGGCCGTCCAGCGGGCCGAGCGCGATTTGTTCCCCTGACGCGGCGAGGGCAAGGCGTCCGGAGGGCGTACGGGTGTCAGCTGTGGCGGCAGTTTCAGGCATGACCTGATTCTTTCATGAAGTTCTGTGCCCGCTGAAGCACGGGATTCCGTGTGACTTCTCCTCCACAGCCCCGCCCTCACGCACTTTTCCACATGGACGACGCCGGCCGTTCCGTCGGCGGCGACCGGCGCCTTAGCGTCGTGGGTAGGAACCGAGGAAGGGCGGACGCCGGGGCGCCGGCCCGCAGGGATGGGGGTATCCGAATGAGCGCCAGCATCACAGCGATGAGCGCCAGCATCACGGCTTTCGACGCCGCGGCATGTTCGTCGCGCAGTTTCGAAGTCCAGCTGTTGGCCGGGCGGATGGAGGCCTGCGCGGAACAAATCGAAGCCGTCCGGGCCAGCCTCTCGCAGCTCCAGCTCATGGACTGGCAGTCGCCTGCCGGGCTGGCATACCGGTCCAAGCTCGGGACGCAGGCCATTGTCCTGGGCGGGGCACGGGAAAAGGTGCTTGCCGCTGCACTTGCCCTGCGCCGGCACTCTGTGCACGTCGCCGAGTCCGCGCTCCCGGCCGCCGGGGGCTACTGATGGCCGAAGCCGCGCCGGGCGGAGGCGGCGGGCAGCTCCGTCCCGCCGAGCCGGCCTCCAATGGTGTCCTCTCCGTGCGCGGCGGAGTAGGCGGGATTTCCTTCCAGCTCGAGGAACTGGACACGGGGGCGCGGGAGCTGGATGCGCTCGCCCGGGATCTGGCGGCTGTGGAACTGGGCATCTACAGGGTCTGGGAGGCGTTGGGAAGCTACCAGCGGGATGATCCGTTTACCGGTGCAGAGGCCCTGACTGCCGTCTGGGAGGGTCGGCGCTCCGTGGCGGCGGTGCGGGAGGAGCTGGAGCGCCTGGCCGGCGGCGTGCGCGCCTGCCAGCTCGAATACAGCGCCGCCGAGGCGGCAAACCTGCTCTGGATGCAGCTCGGTCTGAATGCGTCATGGCTATGGGGCCGGCAGGTGGTTGACTTTGGTCTGTCGGGGGACTGGCGTCCGAACAGGGCGAGCACCGAGGCGGTCACCGGGAGCGACCCCCTGCTGGGCGGCGCGATCCTGGCGGCGCTCCTGGGGACGCGGTCCGGCGAGGTCGACGCCGCAGCGCGGATGGCCTTGACCTCTGGTGGGCAAACCAGTGTGCCGGTCCTCCTCCGCATGCTGCTGGACCGGATCAGGCCCGATCTCCGGCCGCGGCCGGTCAGGGCAGTGAACGAGGGTTCCGCGGAGATTGACCTGGACGCCTCCCCGGCAGGCCTTCTCGCCCGGGCAGGGGAGGTGGACAACGCCGGTGCGGGCCACATCGAGGTCATCCACACATCCAAGGGGGGACGGGACGCGTTCATCGTGATCATTCCGGGAACCCAGCCCGGCAACACCGGGGGCCCCAACCCCTTCGACGAGGCCGGCATCGGCGAAGCCTTCGGGTACGGATCCGAGTACACCACCGCGGCAATCCGGGCAGCCCTTCGCCAGGCCGGGGCAGAGGCCGGGGACCAGGTGGTGGCCGTGGGCTACAGCCAGGGCGGCATCCATGCGATGAACCTGAGCCAGGACAAGGCCTTCCTTGCCGAGTACAACCTCAAGTACGTGCTGACCGCGGGATCACCGGTGGGGGCGATAACCCCGGCGCAGGGCGTCAGCAGCCTGCACCTGGAGCACCGGCAGGACTGGGTCCCGGGCAGCGAGGGCCTTCCCAACCCGGACACCAAGGACCGGGTGACAGTAACGCTGAACGGTGTGGTCAGGACGCCTGCCGGTGAGGACGCCGGGCTCGGCCCCGGGCACAGGCTCACCAACTACGAGGCCGGAGCCCGGGCAGTCGCCGCGAGTCCGGATCCTTCGCTGGTGGCCTCCACCGCCGCGCTTGCCGGAGTGGTGGGTGCGGGAGGAACGGCCAAGGCCACCCGCTTCCAGCTGGTCCGCGTGCCAAAGCCGCCCGCGCCCGCGCCGCCCGGTGGCGGGGGTGCCAGCAGTGGTGCGGGTGCCAGCAGTGGTGCGGGTGTCAGCGGTGGCGGGCGCCGGGGAGCCGGTCTGCCACCAGCGAAATGACGGTGATGATGACGGCGGCCAGCACTGCGGTCCAGAAGAACGAATCGATGGTGAAGTGCACGGGCGTGTAGCTGCTGATCCAGGAGGTGAGGTAGAGCATCGCGGCGTTGATTACCACCGTGAACAGCCCCAGCGTCAGGATGGTGATGGGCAGGGAGAGGAAGCTGACCACGGGCCGCACGAAGGCATTGACCAGGCCGAAAATCAGCCCGACGAATAGGTACGCAAGGACAATGCCGGCGGCGTCGGTTCCCTGGTTCACCCCGGTCTTGGCTACGGCTTCCGTGGTGGCTGTGGTGGAGATGTCCAGGCCGGGCAGAAGCCAGCTGGCAATCCACAGCGCCAGCCCATTAATGATCACGCGCATGATGAAAGACCGCATGCGCCCATGCTGTCACACCGCAAGGTCAGGCAGGCAGTCAGGGGCATAGGCTAGGTGGCATGACTTCACCAGAGACTATGGCGGGGGGCCTGAGGCCCCGACCGGTGGTCGACCGGCTGCCCCGCTACGCTGCCGGAAAGCCGCCCGTCGCCGTCGACGGCCTTGCAAGCTACAAACTGTCGTCCAACGAGAACCCGCTGCCTCCCATCCCGGCCGTGGTGGAGGCCATTGCCGCCCAGACCGACTTCAACCGCTATCCCGACCCCCTCAGCACCAAGCTGCGCACCGCGCTCGCCGGGTTCCTTGACGTCCCGGCCGAGGACATCGTCACCGGTGCCGGCAGCCTCGGCGCCCTTACCCAGCTGCTGACGACGTTCGCGGGCCAGAATGACGACGGCAAGCCGGACGAGGTGATCTACGCGTGGCGGTCCTTCGAGGCCTACCCCATCTGCGTCGGGCTGGCCGGGGCAGAGAGCGTCCGGATCCCCGTGACGGCTGACGGGCGCCATGACCTCGACGCCATGGCCGCGGCCGTGACCGCGCGGACAAGGGTGATCCTGCTCTGCACCCCTAACAACCCCACCGGCCCCATCCTGACCGCCGCGGAAACTGAGCGGTTCATCAGGTCCGTGCCTTCGGACGTTGTGGTGGTCATCGACGAGGCCTACCAGGAGTTCGTCCGGGCAGAAGACGCCGTGGACGGCATCCGGATGTACCGCAAGTACCCCAATGTGGTGGTGCTCAGGACGTTCTCCAAGGCGCACGGCCTCGCTGGCCTCCGCGTCGGCTACAGCGTCTCCCAGCCCCAGCTCACCCAGCACCTGCGCGTCGCCGCCACGCCGTTCGCGGTCTCGCAGATCGCCGAACGGGCGGCGGTGGTGTCCTTGCAGAATTTTGACCAGGTTGTAGAAAGGGTACAAAGCCTGGTGGAGGAGCGGGACCGCGTGACAGCAGGTCTCCGGGACCTCGGCTGGTTCGTTCCAGACGCGCAGGGGAACTTTGTCTGGCTTGATCTGGGCGAGAACAGCGCGGAGTTTGCGCAGCTCGCCGGGGAGCGGGCACTGTCTGTGCGCGCTTTCGGAAACGAAGGCGTCAGGGTCAGCATCGGCGAAGTGGAAGCGAACACGCGCTTCCTGGAACTCTGTGCGGTTTACACAAAACCGCCACGCCGTTCCTAGCGCTTAACAAACAGCCGGCGCTACCTACGCCGGATAAAGTAAGGAACAGTAAGCCAAATATATATGCCTCGCCGGGAATGCATTCCTGACGAGGCATATATCCCAGCGACATTGCAACGCATCCGGATGCGGCAGGCAAGGAGACGGTATGGGCGCAACACATCTGCCCTCCACCGAGTTCGACGGCACGGAACTGGACGACCAGCTCGAGGCGCAGGCCGAGGCTGCCTTGGGCGTGCCTCCGACGGAAATGGTCCAACTTCTGGGCCCCGATGGCACGCTGGGCACAGACGCCGTGTTCTCCGAATACGCCGAGCGTCTCGACGCCGAAAAGCTCCGGGGCTTCTATGCGGACATGGCGGCCATCCGTCGCTTTGACCAGGAAGCCACGGCCTTGCAGCGGCAGGGCCAGCTGGCATTGTGGGTGCCGCTGACGGGGCAGGAGGCCGCCCAGATCGGGTCCGGCCGGGCCAGCCAGCCGCAGGACTACATCTTCCCCACCTACCGCGAGCACGGCGTCGCCCTGACCCGCAACGTGGACCTGGCCGAACTGCTGAAGCAGTTCCGCGGCGTCTCCAACGGCGGCTGGAACCCCAAGGACACCAACTTCCACCTGTACACGCTGGTGCTGGCTGCGCAGACCCCGCACGCCGTCGGATACGCCATGGGCATCCAGCGCGACCAGCGGCTGGCAGAGGCTCAAGGTGTGGAAGGCTCGGCCGAACCGAAGGCCGCCGTCATGGTCTACTTCGGCGACGGTGCGAGCTCCGAGGGTGACGTCCACGAGTCCATGGTCTTTGCCTCCTCCTACAACGCCCCGGTGGTCTTCTTCTGCCAGAACAACCACTGGGCCATCTCCGTGCCCACCGCTGTGCAGACCCGCGTCCCGCTCGCCAACCGCGCCAAAGGTTACGGCTTCCCGGGCATCCGCGTGGACGGCAACGACGTCATCGCTGTCCATGCCGTCACCGAATGGGCGCTCGAACACGCACGCCAGGGCAACGGCCCGGTCCTGATTGAGGCCTTCACCTACCGCGTGGGAGCCCACACCACCGCCGACGACCCCACGAAGTACCGCGAGTCCTCAGAAGAGGCCCTGTGGCGCGAAAAAGACCCGCTGGACCGCCTGGAGAAGTATCTCCGCGCCGAGGGCATGGCCGACGAAGCCTTCTTCGCCAAGGTTGCTGCCGAGGGCGACGAACTCGCCGCCTACATCCGCAAGTCCACGTACGCGTCGGACGCCCCGGATATCAGGACGGCCTTTGCCAACACCTACGTCGAGGCGCATCCGCTCGTGGCCGAGGAACTGGCGTGGTTCGAAGAGTACAGCGCGGGCTTTGCCGGCGAGGACGAGGGAGAAGGGGCAGGCCGCTGATGACCACCATGACCATTGCCAAGGCCATCAACGAAGGCCTGCGCGCCACGCTCAGCAGCAATCCCAAGTCCCTCCTTATGGGTGAGGACATCGGCCCTCTTGGCGGCGTGTACCGCGTCACCGACGGCCTGATCGGCGAGTTCGGGGCCGACCGTGTGGTGGACACCCCGCTCGCAGAGTCCGGCATCATTGGCACGGCGATCGGCCTGGCGCTGCGCGGCTACCTGCCCGTTGCCGAGATCCAGTTCGACGGCTTCGTCTTCCCCGGCTTCAACCAGATCACCACCCAGCTGGCCAAAATGCACTCACGCAGCAACGGCAACCTCACCGTGCCCGTGGTCATCCGCATCCCGTATGGCGGCGGCATCGGCTCCATTGAGCACCACTCGGAATCGCCGGAGGCGCTGTTCGCGCACACCCCCGGCCTGCGCATCATCACCCCGTCCAACCCGCACGACGCCTACTGGATGATCCAGCAGGCCGTGAACTGCCAGGACCCGGTGATCGTCTTCGAACCGAAGCGCCGCTACTGGCTTAAGGGCGAGGTCGACACCGAATCGGCCGGACCGGCTGAAGACCCGTTCAAGGCCCATGTGGTCCGGGAGGGCACCGACGCCACCGTGGTGGTCTACGGCCCGCTTGTCCCCGTGGCCCTCGCCGCCGCCAACGCCGCGGCCGAGGACGGGCGCAGCATCGAAGTGATCGACCTGCGCTCCATCTCGCCGATCGATTTCGACGCCATCGAGGCCTCCGTCAAAAAAACGGGCCGGCTGGTCGTGGCGCACGAGGCTCCCACCTTCGGCGGCATCGGCGGCGAAATCGCTGCCCGCATCAGCGAACGGGCCTTCCTGTCGCTCGAGGCGCCGGTCATCCGGGTAGGGGGCTTCCACATGCCGTACCCCGTGGCCAAGATCGAAGAGGACTACCTCCCGGACATCGACCGCATCCTTGAGGCGCTGGACCGCACCTTCGCGTACTGACGCCGCGTTGCGCACCAGCGCCTGCTGACTCTTTCGCCTACCGCCTCCGCACCTCCCGGAGCGCCCGAGCTTTCGAACCCGAGGATCCCATGACGCTTAACAAGTTCAACCTCCCCGACGTCGGTGAGGGCCTGACCGAGGCAGAGATCGTTTCGTGGAAGGTCAAACCCGGCGACGAGGTGGCCATCAACGACATCCTGTGCGAGATCGAGACGGCCAAATCCCTCGTTGAGCTCCCGTCGCCGTTCGCCGGTACCGTCACCGAACTGCTGGTTCCGGAAGGGGCAACTGTCGACGTCGGGACCGCCATCATCAGCGTGTCTGACACCATGTCCGGCGACCCCACGCCTGCCGACGCGCCGCTGCCCCCGGTCCCGGATGCCGAGCCGGCGCCGATGTACGGAAAGCTGAAGGACGACGGCGAAACTGGCGTGAGCGGTCTTGCTGGGGGTCCGCTGGTGGGTTCCGGTCCGAAGGCCGACGCCGTGCAGCGGCGGCCGCGCAAGACGGGGCACGTTATTCCGGCAGACGCAATGCACGGTGCTCCGGAGGTTGAGCCTGTCCAGCCCCGGTCTGCCGAGGAGGTACTCTCGGACGGTCCGGCCAGCGCCGGCCCGGTGGCCGGCGTTGCCGTGACGAGGCGGCCCGAGTGGACTCCCGCACTCGAGGCCGACAAGCCGACCTTTGGCGGGGCCATCTCCGGGCTCATGAACAGGGTCCTGGCCAAGCCGCCGGTGCGCAAGATCGCCCGCGACCTGGGGATCGACCTCGCCGACGTCGTGGCTACGGGCGCGCGCGGCGAGGTGACGCGCGAGGACCTGGTCAGCTACCAGGCGCAGCGAGATGCGGAACTGGACAAGGCAGACACCTTCTGGGGCGCGTCAGGCCGTCCCCAGGAGCAGCGGATCGAACGGATCCCCGTCAAGGGCGTCCGCAAGGCCACCGCGAAGGCCATGGTGGAGTCGGCGTTCTCCGCGCCGCACGTGAGCATCTTCGTGGACGTGGATGCCAGCCGGACCATGGAATTCGTCAAGCGGCTCAAGGCCTCGCGTGACTTTGAAGGCATCAAGGTCTCACCCCTGCTGATCCTCGCGAAGGCCGTCATCTGGGCGGCGGCACGTAACCCGAGCGTCAATGCCACCTGGGTGGACAACGCGGACGGCAGCGACTCCGCCGAAATCCACGTCAAGCACTTCATGAACCTGGGCATCGCCGCGGCCACGCCGCGCGGGCTGATGGTCCCGAACATCAAGAACGCCCAGGACCTGTCCCTCAAGGAACTGGCGCTGGCACTCAACGACCTCGCCACCACCGCTCGGGCCGGCAAGACCCAGCCGGCGCAGATGCAGGGCGGCACGCTGACGGTCACCAACATCGGCGCCCTCGGCATCGACACCGGAACCCCCATCATCAACCCCGGTGAAGTGGCCATCGTGGCGTTCGGCACCATCAAGCAAAAGCCGTGGGTCCTGGACGGCGAGGTCATTCCGCGCTGGATCACCACCCTCGGGGGATCCTTCGATCACCGCGTCGTGGACGGCGATCTTTCCGCCCGCTTCATGGCCGACGTCGCCGCCATCCTGGAAGAGCCGGCACTGCTGCTCGACTGACCTGCTGGACTGGCCTGCTCGACTGACGGTCCCCGGAGGCGTACCCTCCGGGGAAAGGGGGATGGACCGGACAGGCAGGGACGGGGTTCCCATGGGTGAGGATCGCGGGATCGTCAGCATCCGCGTGAAGAACCGTGTGGCCCGGGTCATCACGGAGGCCCTTCAGCCGCCCATCACCGTGGCGCTGCTGCTGCTCCTCAGCCCGGCAATGGAACCAGGCTTTCCGGGCACCGTCTGGTTCGGCGCTGTAGCGGTGCTGTTTGTGTGCGTGCTGCCGCTGGCCGCCGTCGTGGTCCTGGTCCGGATCGGCAAGGTGACGGATCACCACGTCAGCGACCGCAAGCAACGCTTCCCGGTGCTCGCCATGTCGGTGGTGTCACTGCTCGCGGGGCTGGGAGTCCTGCTCGCCATCGATGCCCCGTACAGCGTCATCGTGGTGGTGCTGGCCATAGTGGGCGGTGTGGTGGTGCTCGCCGTCATCAGCCTGTTCTGGAAAATCAGCGGCCACGCCGGGGCCATCGCCCTGACCACTGTCATCACCGTGCTGATCCTGGGCGCGCCCTGGCTGCCGCTGCTGCTGCTGATTCCCGCTGTCGGGTGGTCCCGGGTGGTGCTGCGCGCCCATACGGTGGCGCAGGTTGTTGCCGGCGCCCTGGTGGGAGGCGGCGTCACCGCCGCGCTCTGGTGGCTGCTCCGCGAACTGCTGGTCCGGATCGGCTGACGCCTGGGGCTGGCTTAGTAGGCGGCGTAGGAGTTGGCCAGCAGCTGGGCCATGGCCGGATCCGCCGACATGCCTGCCATGCTCACCGCGGCGGCCAGCATGACGCCACATACGGCGGCGATGCCGCTGCTCACGAGGGTGAGGAACTTCCAGTCCTCGCGCAGGACGCTCTTCAGCGTGTCAGGCAGCTGCAGGTCGGGGGAGATGAGGTTCGGGGCGCTGTCCACCGAGCCGTCGTCGAGGAGGGCGATCACGCGGCCGGCGGAGCGGTCCACGCGCATGGCGCTGATGTGGTTGCCGTGGCGGGCAAGGAGGATGTCGTGACCGACGAGGTGGCGACGCTGGAGTGTAAGCACAGTGTTCCCCTGAAAGGTAGATTTGGGTTTGGCCGCACCATCGGGGGCACTCCAATTTTATCTTTCAGGGCATGCCGGATTGCCCGAAAACGGGGTGAGGCTGCCCACCAGCCCGGGTGATCCGCGTCAAGTCAGGCGGTACTGTGCCTAGCTGGCTCCGGCTAATCTGCTCCGTAGGTATTTGCGATGTAGACGTCGCAGGACGCGCTGTGGGCAACGCTGTTCGCCACACTGCCCAGCACGCGCCCCAGGCCCTGCATGCGGCGGTTGCCCACCACGATCATGCTTGCGTCGAGCCGGTCTGCCTCCCTGACCAGGGCTTCGGCGGGCTTGCCCCGCGCGGAGGAATAGGTGATCTGGAGCTCGCCGCCGGCCAGGGCAGCCGCCACATCCCGGGCGACCTTTTCCGCTTCCCCGGCGTCCGACACAATCCAGCGGTCACTGCCGCTGCCGAAGACTTCGGTCCGGTCGGTATCGAATGCTGACACGACATGCAGCCTCGCGCCCAGCGCCGCAGCCAGGTCCCGCGCCACTTCCGCTGCCTTGCGTGCGGTACCGCTTCCGTCCACACCCACAACAATTGTTCCCGCCATGGCCTTATCTCCTTTGATGTTGGTGACTTATCTGATATCCGCCGGTTTGCGGCCGCAGCTCAGGCCAGGGCGTCTATGGCTTCCCGCAGCACCGGAGCCAGGCGTCGCACACCCTCGGCGATGGCCTCCGGCGGAACGGCGCTGAAAGCCAGGCGGAGTTTGTTCGACGGGGAGTCCGAATGCGTGAAGGCCGCGCCGGGAATGAAGACGACGCCGGCATCAATCGCCTTGTGGAGCAGGGGGTATGTGTCCACGCCCTCCGGCAGGGTCACCCAGACGAAGAATCCGCCCTGCGGCCGGGTCCAGCTGAGTCCCTCTGGCATGTGCTTCTCCAAGGCCGCCAGCATGGCGTGGCAGCGCTCGGCATACAGCCCGCGGTACGTCTCGATCTGGCCCTTCCAGTCGTAGTCCCGGAGATAGGCCGAGACGAGCATCTGGTTCAGCGTGGGCGGGCAGAGCGTCACTGACTCGGAGGCGAGGTAGTAGCGGCGCTGCAGGTGGGCGGGAACCAGGGCCCAGCCGATGCGCAATCCCGGGGCAAAGATCTTCGAGAACGAGCCCATGTAGATGACGTCGTCGGGGTTGCCTGCGCGCAGCGGGGCCAGCGGCTCGCCGTCGAACCGCAGCAAACCGTAAGGGTTGTCCTCCAGAACCAGGACGTTGGCGCGGCGGCAGATGTCCACGATCTGCTGCCGGCGATCCTGCGCCAGCGTGATGCCCGACGGGTTGTTGAAGTTGGGGATGGTGTAGAGGAATTTGATGTTCTTTCCGGCGGTCTGGAGCGCCGCGATCCTGGCCTCGAGAAGCTCAGGCACCAGGCCGTCGTCGTCCATGGGGACGGCCTCCACCTGCACCTGGTAGGCCTCGAACGTGTTCAGCGCCCCCACGTAGGTGGGTTCCTCCACGAGGACCACGTCGCCGGGGTCGCAGAACACCTTGGTGGCCACATCCTGGGCGGACTGCGAACCCGCGGTGATCACCACGTTCTCCGGCCGGGCGTCCAGGATGCCTTCGGCGGCCATGACTTGGCAGATCTGCGTGCGCAGTTCCTCGGTGCCCTGGCCCCCGCCGTATTGGAGTGCAGTGAGGCCGTCCTCGGCGATGATCCGCGCGGCCGTTTGCGCGAGCTTTTCAAGGGGCAGGGACTGCAGGTAGGGGCTGCCGCCGGCGAGCGAGACCAGGCCCGGCCGCATGGAGATGTCGAAAACATCGCGGACCGCCGACTGCTTGATGTTCGCCGCGCGCTCGGAGAAGAGTTCGTCGTGGCGGTGGGCTGATGTCGCGGCCCGCTCGATGGCGTCGATGGCTTCGGCGGGGAGGACGGCTGCGGCGGCGTCGAGTGTCTCGTGGGTCACACCCCCAGAGTACAGCCATTGGTTGCTGATTAGGCAACAGCTGTTGATCAAAAATCTCGAAGGGAATCTGAACTGGTGCCTGAGGACGCCTTTACGTCCGGCAGGGCAGGGCATGGAATGGAGCCATGACGTCACTCGAGCCTACGCCCGCCCTGTCCCAGCCCGCCAAGGCCGACGCCTTCCGCCAGATGCACGGGGGCGGCGCTGTTCCGCTGGTCCTCGTCAACGTCTGGGACGCCGCGTCGGCCCGGCTGGTGGAGAAGGCGGGGGCGCGCGCCATTGCCACCTCCAGTTCGGCCATCTCGTGGAGCCTCGGGTTTCCGGACGGCAGCCACGTGCCGCCGGGCCTGGCCTTCGAGGCGCTCCGCAGGATTACCGCGGCCGCCACCGTCCCGGTGACGGCGGACATCGAAGCCGGGTACGCGGGTGCGGACGGCGCTTTCGACGACGGCCTGCTCCGGCAGGCCGTCACGGCGGTGCTGGAGGCAGGCGCGGTGGGCGTGAATATCGAAGACTCGGGCGGGACGTCCCTCACAGCCGTGGACGAGCAGGCCCGCAGGATCAGTCTGGTCCGCAGCATCGCAGCGGAGTCAGGTGTGGGCCTCTTCATCAATGCCCGGACGGACACGTACCTTTCCGGGCAGTTCGGGGACTCCGCCTTCGAAGAGACGCTGGAGCGTGCCGAGGGCTACCTCGCCGCGGGAGCCGACGGAATCTTCGTTCCCGGCGTGACAGACCTCCATATCCTCCATGAACTCAGCAGGCGGATAGCGGCGCCGCTCAATGCCCTGGCCGGCGTCGGGTCGGCTTCAGTGGGCGAACTGCACGACGCCGGTGTTCGGCGGGTCAGCATCGGCGGCAATGCGGCGAAGGCGGCATACGCTACGGTTTCCCGCGTGGCAGCCGAAATCCTGGGCGACGGCAACTGGTCCGAACTTGCCGGTTCGCCGAGCCATGCTGAGATGGATGCCCTGTTCTTCGGGGAGCCGGGCTCCCTCGGGACGCCGGGTGCCTGACCTCCGGGGCCCATGTCCGGGCGGGCTACCGGAGGCCGAGAACGTCGGCAAGCGGTACCCCGCCGACGTAGATTTCCGCCCGGACGGCACCCGCGGCGGTGACGGCTGTATGGGTGAGCTGCGCTTCAATCCGCGGAAGATCGCAGACGCCGCCGGGCTGCACCGCGCCGGTCAGGTTCACCACCACGGTGGTGCCGTCCAGGTAGCCGGAGACGTACTGGAGCGAGGAAGCTGACAGCGCGTTGTACAGTCCGCTGGCCGGCGGCGCGCCCGGGCCGGACAACAGCCGGCTCATGGCGGCCTGCAGCGGCTCGCTGATGGTGGAGTCGGCATTGTGCACTGCCACCAGGCTGTCGTTGCAGCCGAAGCGCACGCCGGACCGGCCGCCGTCGTCGAGGGCAACGTAGTAGACCGCAGTGCCGGCGCTGGCAGCGCCGGAGGGCTCACCCGTACCGCCACCCGGTGGGGTGGAACCCGGTGCGTCGGAGCCGGTTGTGGGCCCGGGGGAAGCGGGGCCGGCTGCGGTTCCGGAAGCAGGCGCGGGCTGGTGCCCGGTTCCGCCCGGCAACTGTGCCGGGGTGTCCGGACCTGCGACGCCGGCCCCCAGGCCGCTGGACGGAAGGCTGCCAGGGTTTGATCCGCTGCCGGCTGATCCGCCAACAGTCGCGCCGCCCGGGTTTGAGCCCGCGGACGGGGGAGCTGAACCGGCAGAAGGCACGGGTTCGGAAACCCCGGCCGCTGTTCCCTGACCTGTTGTGCCTTGACCGGCACCCTGGCCGGAGGCTCCCAGCGCGGAGCCCAGGCCGGATCCGGAGGCGGTGGGCGCGCCGGCTTCCTCGGGCGGGCTCACCGGAGGCGCCGGGCGGGGTTCGGGGGCCGCGGCAGGGGCGGCCCCGGCGTCGTACGCATTTTGGAGGGGGGCGCAGGAGACAAGCCACAAGGGGAGCGTCAGGCAGAAGACGGCCACCGCCGTCGTCAGCGGTTTGACTCCCCAGCTCGACTTCATGACTGCACCGCACTCCCTGCCCCGGCACGTCCCGTACATCAACGTTACGGCGGGGCGGCGGGGCGGGGAACGGTGCCCGGGTGTCAGTTTGGCTGCAGCTCAGTCACGGATTGGTTGCAGCCCGTCCCCGCTGGCGGAAAGCAGGCAGAGGCCGGAAGAAAGCGCATGCCCCCGGCCGCTGGACGGCCGGGCGCATGCGAAGGAGGAAAGCTGCTTAGGCAGCTGCTCCGGCAGGCTCGACGGCGGCAAGGGCACCGAAGAGTTCCTTGATCTGCCCAACCACCTCGGCGTCGTCCTTCGGGTGGGTTTCCGCGAAGCGGACCATGGAGCCGGGGACGGCGAGCTTGGCGTCCTCCAGGACGCGGGCGCCGGCGATGCCGACGGCCTTGCGGGCCTCGTCCTGGGCCCAGACGCCGCCGAACTGGCCGAAGGCGGTGCCGACAACGGCGGTGGGCTTTCCGGCGAGGGCGCCCGCGCCGAACGGGCGGGACAGCCAGTCGATGGCGTTCTTCAGCGAGGCGGGCATGGTGCCGTTGTGCTCGGGGGTGACCAGCAGCAGGGCATCTGCCTGGCCGGCGGCCTCGCGCAGCGCGGTGGCTGCTGCCGGGACCTGGCCTTCGACGTCGATGTCCTCGTTGTAGAACGGGATGTTGCCCAGGCTCTCGTGGATCACAATCTCGACGCCTTCCGGCGCGTTCAGCTGGATGGCTTCGGCAAGCTTGCGGTTGTGCGAATCGGCGCGCAGGCTTCCCACCAGGGCGAGTACGGTGCTCTTGGACATGTGAACTCCTTAGGTCTTGCCGCGGAACGCTCCGCGGCGAGTGGTTCTGGAGGCGTTTGGTGCCTTCATCAAGACTAAACGGACTGCGGTCCGGATATTATTCCCGGGTCTAGAATGCTTGGTGTGAGCCTCATCCCAATTCGCCCGGGGTCCTCCTCCGGGTCCGGGTCCTCGCCCGGCTCCGGAACGGAACGCAGCGATGCTGCCCGCAACCGGGAGTTGCTCCTTTGTGCTGCCCGGCAGCTCGTGGAGGAGTGCGGCGCCGACGGCGTGACCATGGACAAGCTGGCGGAGCGCGCAGGCGTGGGCAAAGGGACTGTGTTCCGCCGCTTCGGCAGCCGCGCCGGCCTCATGATGACCCTGCTCAGCGACGCCGAGTCCGAATTCCAGGGCCGCTTCATGTTCGGTCCGCCGCCGCTTGGTCCCGGGGCGCCTCCGCTGGAACGGCTGATCGCCTTCGGTGCCGAACGCATCCGCTACGTCCTGGAATACGGTGAGCTTGCGAGGGCCGCGGAAGCGTCCCTGCACAACAGGTTCGAGGCACCCCCGGCGGTGCTGTGGCACCGGCACATCGAGCACCTGCTGCGCTCGGCGGGCTTCGATGCGGACCCGTGGCTGATGGCCATGTCCCTCAGCGCAACCCTCGATCCCGAACGGCTGTTGCACGCCGTCCGCGTGCAACACGTTTCGCCGGAACGGCTGGAGGAGTCCTGGCGCGAGCTCGCCACCCGCGTCGTTGGGGGTAGCGTGGCACCATGAGCACCGATTCCTCCACGTCCCCCGCCCCCATACGCACCGCCGTGGTGGGCTTCGGCCTGTCCGGCCGGGTTTTCCATGCCCCGCTGGTCGCTGCGGACCCCAGCTATTCGCTGGACGTGATCGCCACCTCTGACCCCGGCCGGCAGGCCGCCGCTGCCGGGCAGTACCCCGCCGTGAAAACAGTGCCCGACGGCGATGCCGTCCTTGCGCTGGCCGCTGACCTTGACCTTGTGGTGCTGGGGACCCCGCCGGCCACCCATTACCCGCTGGCGAAGGCCGCGCTTGAGGCCGGGCTCGACGTCGTCGTCGACAAGCCGTTCGCCGTGACGAGCGCCCAGGGGCAAGAACTGATCGCGCTCGCAGAGCGGCTGGGGCGGGTGCTGACGGTGTTCCAGAACCGGCGCTGGGACGGGGACTACCTCACGGTCAAGGCCCTGCTGGAGGGCGGTGTGCTGGGTGAGGTGACGCGGTTCGAGTCACGCTTTGAACGGTGGTCGCCCGAAGTTTCCAAGGCCTGGAAGGCGGAGGCCACGGCGGCCGACGGCGGCGGTGTCCTGTTCGACCTCGGCACCCACCTCCTGGACCAGGCGCTGCAGCTCTTCGGCCCGGGAACAGTGGTCCACGCCGAGCTCCTGGCCCGGCGCCCGGGCGAGAAGACAGACGACGACTGCTTCGTGGTCCTGCGGCACGGGAACGGTGTGTTCAGCCATCACTGGATGAACATGCTCTGTGCCCAGCAGGGACCGCGCTACCGGGTCCTCGGCTCCGGCGGCGGCTACACCAAGCACGGCGTGGACCCGCAGGAGCCTTACATCGTCGCCGGCGGGAGCCCGCTGGACGCGGAGTACGGTGTGGAGGCCGCCGAATGGGCCGGGCAGCTGGGCAGGGACGGGCACCTGGACCGGCTGCCGACCGAACGCGGGAACTATCCGGAGTTCTACCGGATCCTCGCAGCGAAGATCTCCGACGGCGGCACTGCCTCGGCCCTGCCGGTTCCGGTGGACCCGGCCGGGCCCGTCGAAGTCCTCAAGCTGATAGAACGGGCACGCGAACTGGCCGGTTAAGCAGCATCGGCTGCTCCGTAACTGCCGTTCTGAGGGCTCAAAAGGGCGGTTACGGAGCAGCCGACGGTGGTGGTGCTACGCGGAAACCAGCTCGTGCCAGTCCTTTACGAGGGGCAGGTTGTGCGCCTCGGAGACGGAGCGGTGTGCCACGTGGCCTGCGGCGATGTTCAGGCCGGCGGCCAGGGCCGGGTCCTTCTCAAACGCAGCCTTGACGCCGAGGTTGGCCAGGGCCACGCCGTAGCGGAGCGTGACGTTGGTCAGCGCGTAGGTGGAGGTGTTCGGGACGGCGCCGGGCATGTTGGCCACGCAGTAGAAGATCGTGTTGTGGACCTTGTACGTGGGTTCCTGGTGCGTGGTGGGGTGGGTGTCCTCGAAGCAGCCGCCCTGGTCCACGGCGATGTCCACCAGTACCGAGCCGGGCTTCATGCGGGCCACGAGTTCGTTGGTCACCAGCTTGGGTGCCTTGGCGCCGGGGATCAGGACGGACCCGATCACGAGGTCGGCGTCAACCACGGACTTCTCGATCTCGTACTTGTTGGATGCCACGGTCTTGAGCCGGCCCTGGTACTGGGCGTCGAGTTCGCGCAGCCGGTTGATGTTGATGTCCAGGATGGTGACGTCGGCGCCGAGGCCCAGCGCCATGGCGGCTGCGTTGGTGCCGGCGACACCTGCGCCCAGGACCACAACCTTGGCGGGGCGGACGCCCGGAACGCCGCCGAGGAGCACGCCCTTGCCGCCGGCCGGCGCCATCAGGGAGGTCGCGCCGACCTGGACGGAGAGCCGGCCGGCCACCTCGGACATGGGGGCGAGCAGGGGCAGGGTGCGGCCTTCCTGGACGGTCTCGTAGGCGATGGCGGTGACGCCGGAGTTGATGAGGGCCTGGGTGAGTTCGGGCTCGGCGGCCAGGTGCAGGTACGTGAAGAGGATCAGGTCCTTGCGGAAGTGGTGGTACTCGGCCTTGATGGGCTCCTTGACCTTCATCACCATGTCCGCGCGGGACCAGACCTCGTCGGCGTCGGCGATGATTTCGGCGCCCGCGATGGCGTATTCCTCGTCCGTGATGCCGGAACCCAGGCCTGCGCCGCGCTCCACCAGGACCGTGTGGCCGTGGGTGCGGAATTCGTGAACGCCGGCTGCCGTGATGGCGACGCGGAATTCGTTGTTCTTGATCTCTTTGGGGACACCGATGATCATTTTTTGGGCTCCAGATTCGATGGCTGCAAGGCCGGAATGTGTGGGGGAAGTTGTGATTCCAGAATAGATCCGGCTGTGAGGCGCACTACAGGAATCCGCCGCTGGGCCCCCAGCTCAACCGCGTGTTTCCGCGGTTTTCAAGTACGGCGGCTCGACTAATGTCGAACGCTCGGGCGTCAGGTGTCGCCTGATGTCCGTTCGCCCGGGGCCCCCTGCGGGACGTAGTCTGTCACCATGCAGCAGGATGTGGAACAGCTCGTCGAGCGGGTGGCCGTGAAGCTGGGCCGCGGGCTTTCCCTGGAGGACCTCGACGGCGTTTTGCTCGCCTACAGCTCCAACCAGTCGCATGCGGACCGGGTCCGGGTTAACTTCCTGCTCAGCAAGCGGGTGCCGCTGGACGTCAAAAACTGGCAGCTCTCGCACGGCATCGCCACCGCGGTACGCCCTGTGGTGGTGCCTGCCAACGAGGAACTGGGGATGCTCGGGCGCGTCTGCGTCCCGCTGCTGGTCCGTGGGTTCCGGGTAGGTTACCTCTGGGTGCAGCTGGACGTGGAAGATCAAAGTGCGACGGCGATCCTCGCCGAACTGCCCGGCGTCCGGGACGAGCTGGACCTGCTGTCCGGACTCCTGCTGGACTCCAACACCGCGGAATCCGAGTTCAGGCGCAGCCGCGAACGGGAGTTCCTGGCGGCCTGCGCCGGGGAAACCAATGCGGTGGCTGCCGTGGCGGGCTGGAAGGAAGTGCAGGACCGCGGGCCCTGGCAGCTGGTCACCGTCCTTGATGCCGACGGCTGGATGGCCGGTCCGGATCCGATCGCCTCGACCCTCATCCACCGCGCTGCGGCGCTGCAGGCCACCATCGGCGTGGACGCCGTTCTGTTCAGCGCCGGCGCGGAAACCCATTCGGTGCTCCTTTTCCGGGAGTCCACCGGGCGTGCCAGCCAGGCCCAGGTTCTGGTGCACTACCAGCTGGAGCTAGCCAAGCGTTCCGGCAGGTCCGTGGAGCGGATCATCCTGGGAACCAGTGAGGGATTCAGCCGCATCAAAGACCTGGGCGAGGCGTACCGGCAGTCCAAGGTTGCCGCCCTGGCAGCAGCGGTTGATCCGCGGCTCGGCGAGCTCGTGGATTGCCGGGCAACGGGCGTCTACCAGCTCCTGGCGTCGGCCGGCGGCGGGGCCGGGGTCTGGAGCGATGCAAGTTCGGTGAATTTCCGGGCCCTGGAGGACCATGACCGGAACGGGGAGCTGCTTCCCGTCCTGGAACTGCTCTACGACAATGACGGCTCCGTCCAGGATGTGGCCGAAAAACTGCACCTGCACCGCAGCAGCATCTACAACCGGCTGGGCCGCATCCGTCAGCTGCTCGGCGTCGATCCGCTCAAGGGGATGGTGCGGCTGGAGCTGCACGCCGCCCTGAAAGCCCGGCGCTGGGCATCACGGCCAAGAATCTGAGGAACCGGCTAGGCGGCGTTGCCTTCGCCGCTGGGTAACTGGCCGCTGGGTAACTGCTCGGCGGCTCGTTCGGCAGGACGATCTGTGATCCGCTCGGCGGTCCGTTCCAGCGCGACGCCCTCGGGAAGATGTTGCGGGAGCCCGTGGATCCGGGTGCGGAACTTGGCGACGCGGCTCTGGACCCACAGGGATACTGCCACGAAGACCACGCAGCTGGAGGTGAAAACGGCGGTGTTGTTCAGGCCCATGATGATTCCCAAGGCAGCCGCCACACCCATGGCGACGATGCCCGCCACGATGTGCAACCCCCTGAATCTCACCACGAGTAAAGAGTAACCCCGGGCGCAAGCCGGAAACCCTGGTTCCGGGGGATCGTTGCTTGATCCTTATCACCCCGTCATTTTTGCGTGCACAGCGGCAATTTACTGCCCGCGCAGCGAAGCAAGGAGCCTAGTCCCGGAGGGTGATCAGCTTCCAGGGCAGGCGCGTGGGGTTGGCGGGCGAAACGTCCACGGAGATGTCGGCCCGTGCCATGTCCTCTTCCAGGAACAAGGTTCCTGTGGCGATGCGTGCGTTGTTGGACGCGATGACGCGGCCATTGGGTCCAAGCAGCACCACTATCGGCTCGCGGAGCTGAAGGGCACGGAGGAAGATTCCCTCAAGGTTCGCGAGGGTCAGGTCGCATCCCAGGATCTGAATCCCCTGCGCGGTGGGCGCCGGAACGCAAAGCGTGATGATGTTGACGTTGATGCCGCCGAAATCAACGTAGGGTCCGACGGCCACGGGCTGTCCGCTGGCGGACGGAATGGTGAACCAGTCGCGGGTTGTGTAGTCGTAGTAATTCAGGGAGTCCGGGTTGAGGTCATGCGTGACGAAGCGGGGTTCGCCCGTCCGCTGAGTCCGCCACCATTCCAGCCAGTGGGTCGCTTCCCGGAGGCTCCCCGGTGCGTAGGCGATGCCGGCTCCGACGATGATGTCCGAGTGCTGCTTGATGAAATTGGCCAGTTCCTGCTTCAGGTACAGGAATTCGCTGCGGCGGGGTACGCCTGATGCCGTCGCCGCCGCGGCCGTGACTGTGTCCGCGATTTTCTCCAGGTCGACGAAAACGCGGCTGATGCTCGAGGAGAGTGCGGCGGCTGTCCGCTCGAGGGCTTCTTCTACGGTCTCCACGTCACGCACCTTCTTCGGGCCGCATCGTCAATCTGAGATGCTGCTCTATCAAGTATTCGGTCTCGTTTCGGCTGTGGCGCTCTGCCGCGCTGGCGGCCGCGTCAGCGTCCCGCGCCCGGATGGCATCAACGATTGCGGCGTGTTCTTCCACGGACTTGCCGTTATTACCGGCCTGGCTGGAGTGCCCCCACCACAGGGTCATGAGTTCGGCTTCAAGCTGAAGGGCGACCGAGGTCAGCCTGCTGGACTGCGCGGCGATGCTGACGGCAACGTGGAACCGGCTGTCCATCCGGCGGCGCGCCCGGTCATCGGCCGAATCCCGGTGGCGTCTCGCCAGATCCTCGAGGTGCTCCACATTCTTGGGATCCGCCCGGCCGGCGGCAAGCCGCGCCGACATTGACGCGATGGCGGCACCCAGGTCGCCGAGGTCCCTGAGCGCCTCGGTGCTGGTTTCCCGAAGCTTGTCCTGCAGTTGTGAATCTGTGAATTCGATTTGCCGCCGAATCACACTGCCGCCGCTGCGTCCCCGGCTGGTTTCGATCAGGCCCTTGGTCCGCAGGGCGGCAAGGGACTGCCGGAGGGTGATCGGGGAGATGCCCAGTTCCCCGGCAAGCACGGACTCCGTGGGCAGCCTGTCGCCTTCGGTGAGGATGCCCATCAGAATGGCGGTTTCGATCTGGTAGGAGACCTGGTCCGCCCGGCCCAGCCCCTCCGGTTCGCTTCCGCGCAGGAGGAGCAGCAGGTCGAGCGCGGAGGTGGAAATTGCCGCACTTTCCATTCCCAGGCCTCCTGCTGTCCGTGGCTCAGATCTCACCGGCGCCGATGCCCGGCTCTTCGGGTGCCGGCGCCATTCCGATTACCTTCAATCTTTGCACGTTTAACGTTTTCGGCCACTGCCGCGCCGGGTAAGGCGCTATTTTCCGGTCCCGCCCTCGGAGGTCCGTCCGGCGGCGGCTTCCCCGGCAGCACCGGCCGCCGCCTGCTTCTTTTTCTGCCCCTCCAGCCAGCTCATGATGGCTGCCAGCCTGATGCGGCGGTGTGTGCCGCGGTATTCCACCGGTATCTCGCCCCGGTCCGTCATGTTCCGCAGGTAGGTGTGGGAGATCCCGGCCAGTTCGGCCGCCTTTGAGGTGGTCAGCATTTCCTCCACGCTGCTCACGGTCACCGCTTCGCCGCGGCTGAACCTTGCCAGGAGGTCCACGACGGCGTCCCTCGCCTGCGGCGGGAGGCGGTGGACGGTGCCGTCCACGAACACGGTGATGTCAGTGCCGCCGTCGAGCGCGCGCTGCAGCGCCAGCGCGTCTTCGGCAGGAAGGGCGGGCGCCACCCTGGGAGCAATCAGAGCCATGGCAGAAGCCTAGCCGTTGCGGAACGGTGCGTTGGGTATGCTCGGCGGATGAGACTTGCCAGCGGTGCAGCAGTGACGGCGAACGGCCTGACCGGCCGCCTGTACTCGTCCAACGCGCCGTCGGCCGCGGGGCGACCGGCCTACGTGCTGCTCCACGGCATCGGCGTCTCGCACCGCTACCTCGCCCGGCTTCACGTCGAACTTGCCCAGGGCTCGGATGGACAGGGAGCGGATGGGAAGAGCGGGCAGACGGGGGGCGCCGATCAGGGCGCCGCCGTCTACTCCTTCGACTTGCCGGGGTTCGGGGGCACACCCCGTCCCGGGCGCCAGGTGACAGTTGGCGAATATGCGGCCTTCGTCGCGGCGGTCCTGGCGGAGCGTGGCGTCGGGTCCTGCATTGTGGTGGGCCACTCCATGGGCGCGCAGTTCGGGGTGGAGTTGGCGCTTCAGGAGCCCGGGCTGGTGACCCGGACCGTGCTTCTGGGTCCTGTGGTGGATCCCGCGCGCAGGAGTGCCGCCTGGCATGCGCTGGCGCTGACGCGGGATGCCCTGTTCAGCGAGCCGCCAACCACCAACGCCGTGGTCTTCACCGATTATTTCCGGACGGGGATGCGGTGGTACCTGACCGAACTGCCCGTGATGATGGAGTATCCATTGGACTTGCGGATTCGGGGCGTAGGCCAGCCGGTGCTCGTGCTCCGCGGCGGAAGGGACCCGATCGCCCGCCGGCCGTGGTGCGAACTCCTCTCCGCACAGGCACCTGACGGTGCGTTTGCCGAGGTGCGCGGACGCGGGCACGTTGTCCAGGATACCGCTACCGAGGATGTCGCCCGGATCATCCGGCACTGGGCCGGCACCGCCGCCGAGGGTTCTGCGGCGGCCGGCGGCTCCATGGCGTGAAGCCCGAAAAGCAGGCAGGCCCCCGGTACCCCGGGCACCTGCCCGCTCCGGCCGAACTACAGGCCGAGCTCTTCCAGAACGGGCAGCTTCTCCCGGACCCAGGCCCGGGCTTCGACGGCGCTTGGCGCGGACAGGGCCAGCTTGGCCAGCTCCTGGGCCTCCGCCAGGGTGACGGTCTTCAGCACGGCGGCCACCGCAGCCAGCGACCGGGCGGTCATGGACAGGGTGGTGACGCCCAGGCCGGTCAGCACGACGGCGAGGGCAGGGTCCGCAGCGGCCTCGCCGCAGACGCCCACCGGCTTGTTGTGTCCCTCGGCCCTGGAACCCTCAACGGTCAGGCCGACGAGGCGCAGCACCGCGGGCTGCCACGGCGTGTTCAGCCCTGCGAGCGGACCCAGCTGGCGGTCGGCGGCCATGGCGTACTGGGTGAGGTCGTTGGTTCCCAGGCTGGCGAACCCCACTTCGCGCAGGATGGTGTCGGCCGTGAGGGCGGCGGACGGAACCTCCACCATCACGCCCGGCGTCTTGATGCCGGCCTCGGCGCACATGGTGGCGAAACGGGCCGCCTCCTCCGCCGTCGAAATCATCGGAGCCATGACCCAAACGTCAGCCTCCGACTCCTTTTCGGCCTTCGCGATCGCCTCCAGCTGCCGATCCAACACTCCCGGAGTGGTGAAGTCGGTGCGGTAGCCGCGAACGCCCAGCGCCGGGTTGGGTTCGGTGGAGTCGGTGAGGAACGGGAGCGGTTTGTCCGCGCCGGCATCCAGGGTGCGGAGCACCACCTTCTTGCCGGGGAAGGCGTCGAACACGCCCTTGTACGCGGCGGCCTGTTCCTCGACGGTGGGCTCGGTGTCACGCTCAAGGAAGCAGAACTCGGTGCGGAACAGGCCCACGCCCTGGGCGCCGAGCTTGGCCGCCGCCTGGGCGTCCTTGGCCCCGCCCACGTTGGCGAGGAGGGGCACCAGGTGGCCGTCCGCCGTCGAACCCGTACCGCTGAACTCGGCCAGTAGGGACGCCGTGGCGGCCCAGGCCTCGGCGGCTGCGCGCAGTGAGTCGTCCGGGCCGGCCGTGATGGAACCGGCGGCGCCGTCGACGTAAACCTCGGTGCCGTCCGGGAGTTCGTCCACGCCGACGGCGGCCACGACGGCGGGCAGGCCGAGTGAGCGGGCGATGATCGCGGTGTGGGACTGCGGACCGCCGCCGGCCGTCACGAGTGCGAGGACCTTGTTGGGATCGAGGGTGGCGGTGTCGGCTGGGGCCAGGTCCTCGGCCACCAGGATGAACGGTTCGTTCGACGTCGGGATGCCCGGGGCGGGCACTCCGCGGAGTTCGGCCACGATGCGGGCGCGGACGTCCAGGACGTCGGTGGCGCGCTCCGCCATGTAACCGCCGAGGTTGTGCAGCATTTCCGAAACGGAGGAGCCGGATTCCCAGATGGCCCGTTGCGGCGAGGAACCGCGGGCGATCAGCTTCGCGGCGCCCTTAATCAGCATGGTGTCCTTGGCCATCAGGGCCGTGGCTTCCAGGACGGCCTTGCCATCACCGGTGGCGTGGTCCGCGCGGGCCTTGAGCTCATCATGGACGGCACCCGCCGCGGCCTTGAGCGCCGCCGTTGCCTCTTCGGGTGTGGTCCCGGCGGCCAGCTGCTCGCCGGCTGGAGGTTCGCTGATGGGCTTGGGCATTTGGCGGATCGTGCCGATGATGCGGCCGGGGCTGACGCCTACGCCTGGGAAGTTCTGCACTGAAGGTCCTCGTTCTCTGCCGGTTGCCAGGCCCGCCGGTATCTGCCCGGACGGGAGCCCGGAAGGTCGGAACGGCTGCGTCCGATGATGATTTGCGGTACCTGAAAAAATTGTATGTGATTCAGTTCATATAGCGTTGCTATAGGTGCTAGGGTAGCGGTTATGAGTTTCGATGGCCAGCTTCCGCCCAAGATGAGGCTGTTGCGTGCGGCAGCTGAGTTGCTGGCCAAGTCCGCGGGGGCGGCTGTTTCCACCCGCCAGATCACGCAGCTGGCGGGCGTTACAGCGCCCACCCTCTATCACCACTTCGGTGACAAGGAGGGCCTGTTTGACGCAGTTGTCGCCGCGGGCTTCGAAGAATATGTGGCGGGCGAGAGGGATTTCGCCCCGTCCGGACAGCCGCTGGTGGACATCCGGCGGATGTGGGACAACCACGTGCAGTTCGGCCTTAACCAGCCGGAACTTTATTTGGTCATGTTCGGTAATATCCGCCCGGAGAGCCGCCCCGCCATCGTTGCCGATGCGGAGGGCCTCCTGGAGGAAATGCTGAGCAAGGCGGCCGCGGCCGGGCAGCTGAATGTCCCGCCACGGGAAGCCGCCAGGAGCATCCTCGCCGCGAACGTGGGCGTGACGCTCATGCTGATCGCGGAACCGGCGGCGGAACGGAACCTTGAGCTGTCCACCATGACCCGGGACGCGATGATTTTTGCGGTGTCCAGGGACCAGGGGCGGGAAGCGGGACCGGAGGACTCCGGGAAGTCATCCGTGGTGGTGGCTGCCATCGCGCTGAACGCGGCGCTGCAGGCATCCCACTCGGACCAGCTCAGCAGCTCGGAACTCAAGCTTTTCCTCGAATGGCTCCACCGGATCTCCACCAGTTCCACCGGCTAGTCGAAACTATCGGACCATCCTGCGGTGCCGCAGGGACCACGTTAGGAATTCACATGGCAACAGAGACAGTTGCAAAACCCAAAACCAGCGCGCGGGTGCACGTCCAGAAATTCGGGACGTTCCTGTCCGGGATGATCATGCCCAACATCGGCGCCTTCATCGCCTGGGGCCTCATTACCGCGCTCTTCATTGAGAAGGGATACATTCCCGTTCCGGCACTCGGCGGCTTCGGCACGAATGCGGCCGGGGCTCCGAACGTGGGCCTCGTCGGCCCCATGATCACGTACCTGCTGCCGCTTCTGATCGGCTACACCGGCGGCAAGATGGTCCATGATGTCCGCGGTGGCGTCGTTGGCGCCATCGGCACTATGGGCGTGATCGTGGGTGCAGGCATCCCGATGTTCATCGGCGCCATGATCATGGGCCCGCTGGGCGGCTGGACCATGAAGAAGCTCGATGCGATCTGGCACGGCAAGGTCCGCCCCGGTTTCGAGATGCTGGTGAACAACTTCTCCGCCGGCATCTGGGGCGCCCTACTGGCCTTGCTTGGCTTCTACGGCATCTCGCCACTGGTTAGCGCCTTCAGCACGGCTGCCGGCAATGTGGTCCAGTTCCTGGTGAACAATGGGTTGCTGCCTCTGACCTCCATCTTCATCGAGCCTGCCAAGGTCCTCTTCCTCAACAACGCCATCAATCACGGTGTACTGACCCCGCTGGGCATCCAGCAGTCGCTGGAGCAGGGCAAGTCCATCCTGTTCCTGCTCGAGGCCAACCCGGGCCCCGGGCTCGGCCTTCTGCTTGCGTACATGTTCTTCGGCCGCGGCGCCGCCAAGGCCTCCGCTCCCGGTGCTGCGATCATTCACTTCCTGGGCGGCATCCACGAGATCTACTTCCCGTACGTTCTGATGCGCCCGCTGCTGATTCTCGCCACGATCGCCGGCGGCATGACCGGCATCGCTACCCTGGCCGTTACGGGCGCCGGCCTGGTTGCCCCGTCGGCCCCCGGGTCCATCATCGCTGTGCTCGCCCAGACCTCCCGTGACAGCTACTTCGGCGTGATCCTGTCCGTGCTGCTGGCCACCACCGTTTCCTTCCTCGTTGCCTCAGTGATCCTGAAGACCACCCGCCACAGTGACGAGGACGACCTCACCGCCGCTACCAGCCGCATGGAGGAGATGAAGGGCAAGAAGAGCTCAGTCGCCTCCACCCTCACCGGGGCAGGCGGCGGCGGGGTCGGAGTCCTGGCCGGTCCCATCAAGAACATCGTGTTCGCCTGCGACGCCGGGATGGGCTCGAGCGCCATGGGCGCCTCCGTGCTGCGCAACAAGATCAAGGCCGCCGGGTTCCCGGAGGTCAACGTCACCAACGCGTCCATCGCCAACCTCAGCGACACCTATGACGTGGTGGTCACGCATCAGGACCTCACCGAGCGTGCAAAGCCGGCCACGTCCAGCGCCGTCCACGTCTCCGTGGACAACTTCATGAACAGTCCGCGCTATGACGAGATCGTGGAGCTGGTCGAACGCAGCAATGCGGAAGAAACGGAGGCTCCTGCCGCTGGCGCAGCTACGGCGGCAGCAGCCCCGGCTGCCGCAACCACCTCCGAAACCGCCGCTGCCCCCGACGCCGGCGCAGCGCCGTCGGACATCCTGGTGCCGGAGAGCGTGGTCCTGAACGGCTCCGCCTCCACCCGGGATGCCGCGATCGACGAGGCGGGCCGGCTGCTCCTGGCGCGCGGGGCCGTGGACAACGACTACATCCTCGCTATGCACGAGCGCGAGGAGTCCGTGTCCACCTACATGGGCAGCTTCCTCGCCATCCCGCACGGCACCAACGCCGCGAAGGACCACATCAAGAAGTCAGCCGTCTCCGTGGTCCGCTACCCGGACGGCATCGACTGGAACGGCAAGCAGGTCAAGTTCGTGGTGGGCGTGGCGGGCATCAACAACGAACACCTGCACATCCTCTCCTCGATCGCGAAGGTCTTCACGAACAAGGCGCAGGTGGCGCAGCTTGAGGCGGCGACATCCGTTGAGGAAGTACTGGAACTGTTCGGAAAGGTCAACGCATAGTGAAGGCTGTACATTTTGGGGCCGGCAACATCGGCCGGGGGTTCGTAGGCCTGCTGCTGCACGAGGCCGGGTATGAGGTGGTGTTCGCGGACGTCGCGGACGCCCTGATTTCCCAGCTCGCCGCGGCGGACAGCTACAGCGTGCACGAGGTGGGGGAGAACCCCGCCGTGCGTACGGTGGACAACTTCCGGGCACTGAACTCCGGCACCCAGGAGGCGCAGCTGATCGAGGAAATCGCGACGGCGGATATCGTCACCACCGCGGTGGGTCCGCACATCCTGAAGTTCGTGGCACCCGCGATCGCCAAGGGAATTGCCGCCCGGGCCGCGGGACTGCCGCCGCTGCAGGTGATGGCCTGTGAGAACGCCATCAACGCCACGGACATCCTGCGCGAAGCGATTGTCTCGTCCTGGGACGAGGCCGCCGGGTCTCTGGCGGACTCGGCCGTGTTTGCGAACACGGCCGTGGACCGCATCGTGCCCAACCAGGAACCGGGCCAGGGCCTGGACGTGACGGTGGAGACGTTCTATGAGTGGGTCATCGACCGCACGCCGTTCGGCGGTGCCGCCCCGGTGATTCCGGGCGCCACCTTCGTGGACGAGCTCGGCCCTTACATCGAGCGCAAGCTGTTCACGGTAAACACGGGGCACGCGTCTGCTGCCTACTTCGGCTTCGAAGCCGGGCTGGAGAAGATCTCCGACGCCATGGCCGACGAGGACGTTGCCGCCGACGTGCGCGCCGTGCTCGACGAGACCAAGCAGCTGCTCGTGTCCAAGCACGGCTTCAGCTACGACGAGCAGGAGGCCTACGTCCAGAAGATCCTGGCCCGCTTCACCAACCCGCATTTGCCGGACACCGTGCACCGTGTGGGGCGCGCGCCGCTGCGCAAGCTCAGCCGGCACGAGCGCTTCATTGGTCCGGCGGCGGAACTGGCCGAACGCGGGATCGTCCCCGAGGCGCTGCTCGGGGCGATCGCAGCCGCCCTGCGGTTCAACGACCCCGCCGATGCGGAGGCCGTGGAGCTGGGCCAGATCCTGGCGGACTCCGACCCCACAGCCGCCACCGAGCGCATTACCGGGCTGGCGCAGGACCACCCGCTCTTCGCCGCGGTCTGCGGACTCGTCGAGGAGCGCAAGGCGGAGGACGTCGCCGCCCCCGCGTAGCCTTCCCGCTGCCGCGGCCCTGCTGCGCCACATAACGGCTGCACGACTGAACCGCTGCACGACTGAACCGCTGCACAACGAAACGCCCGACGCCGGAACTCATCCGAGTTCCGGCGTCGTGCATTAAGGGGCCTCATTCATACGCGTCCTCAGGTCCTGCCGCTTTTTTCCCGACGCGTCCTCAGGTCTTGTCGCCTTTTTCCTGACGCGTCCTCAGGTCCTGTCGCCTTTTACCTGACGCGTCCTCAGGTCCTGTCGCGTTTTTCCCGACGCGTCCTCACATCTTGTCGCCTTCGCCGCAACGCTCCCGCACTTGAAGCCGAGGCATGCCAGACCTACCTACGCCAAGTGCAGGAGGGTTTGAAGAGAATCTGCAGGACGTGAGGGACCGTTTGAGGAAAACCTGCAGGACGTGCGGAAGGGTTTGAGGAAAACCTGCAGGACGTGAGGAAGGGTTTGAGGAAAACCTGCAGGACGTGAGGAAGGGTTTGGGGCGGGCGGTTGGTGGCTAGCTCGCCTCGAGGCTCACGGCGGCAGCTTGGACCGCCTCGCGCAGCGGCGTGGTGGGGCGGCCGAGCAGGGAGCTGAGGTCTCCACTGGTGACCAGGAGGTCGCCGCGCGCAATGCCGAGGTCGCTGTCCGCCAGGACGGCTGCGTAGGACTCCGGCAGCCCGGCCTCCACGAGGACCTGGGTGTACTTCTCTGCTGGCAGATCCGTATACGTCACCGGCTTGCCGGACGCCGCGCTGACTTCACCGGCCAGCTGGCTGAGGGTGAAGGCGTCGTCCCCGCCCAGCTCATAGATCTTGCCCGCCTGGTCGTCCCGGAGCAGCACGGCCGCTGCCGCCGCGGCATAGTCGGCCCGGGCGGCGGCGCTGACGCGGCCTTCCCCGGCGCTGCCGAACACGGCGCCGTGCTGGACCTGAACCGGGAGCTGGCCGGTGTAGTTCTCCAGGTACCAGCCGTTGCGGAGCAGGACGAACGGGACGCCGGAGTCCCGGAGGATCTCTTCGGTGGCCAGGTGCTCGGCGGCCAGCTGCATGGCAGTGGTGTCCGCGTTGGCGATGCTCGTGTATCCGATCAGGCCCACGCCAGCCTCCTTGGCTGCGTTGATCGCGTTCCGGTGCTGCGCGACGCGCTGGCCCACCTCGCTGCCTGAAACCAGCAGGACCTTGTCCGCGCCGGTAAAGGCCTCCCGCAGGGATTCCGGCTGGCTGTAGTCGATGCTGCGGACTTGGACACCGCGCCGGCCGAGGTCGGCGATCCTGTCCACGGTCCGGCCCGCGGCCACGATCTGTTCCGCCGGGAGGCCGCTTTCAAGCAGTGCTTCGACGACGAGCCGGCCCAGCTGGCCGGTGGCTCCAGTAATGACGATGGTCATGATTAGTCCTTTCTGAGGTGACTGTCAGTAGTGCCAACCGGGCCCATTCCCGATTACTTCCCAAAAGAGAGTACGCACTTTCAGGTAAGGTACTGGCATGAAGGTAAGTACCCCAGTCAAGGTCCCCGCGTTCCCGTTCGCCGACGGGATCTTCCCCGCCGGTTGCCCGAGCCGGACCGTGCTGGATCATGTCACCAGCAAATGGGGTGTGCTGATCCTCGTAGCCCTGTCCGAAGGTCCCCAGCGCTGGAGCGAACTCCGCCGGCGCGCCGAGGGCATCAGCGAGAAGATGCTCGCCCAAACGTTGAAGACCCTTGAATCCGACGGTTTCGTCCGCCGGGACGCGCAGCCGATCATTCCTCCCAGAGTGGACTACAGCCTGACCGGCCGCGGGGAAGAGCTGGCCGCCCTGCTGCTGCCCTTGGTTGCCTGGGTGGCCGAGCACGCCGAGGCGATCGTGAGCCGCCCCCAGTCCTAGGCGGCAGCTTCAGGCGGCGCGGGCCGCGGTGTGTTCAAACTTCCGCGAACCCTTGATATTAGGTTACCTAACTATTAGGATACCTAAGTATGACATCCAAGAATGCCCCGGCACTGCAGGAGCTTGCCCAGGACTTCCGCGAGGCCCTGCGGCACAGCGTGTACCTGGTCCGCCGCCTCGACGCGGACGGTGAACTGAGCGCCGCCCAGCTGAGCACCCTCAAGATGCTGCTCGACGACGGCGTCCGGGTGGGGGAGATCGCCAGGAACCTCGGCGTCAGGGTGCCCAGTGCCACCGAGCAGATCATCAAGCTCGAGCGGGCAGGACTGGCCCGCCGGGAGGCGGATCCGGACGACTCCCGCGCGGTCCGCGTGGTGCTGACCCCGGAAGGCCGTGACGCCGTCGAATCCGCCAACCGGCGCCGGAACGCCGTCATGGCCGGCATTCTCGAATCCCTCACCGATGATGACAGGCGTGCCCTCGCCGCCGCCCTCCCGGTCATCGAAAAGATCAACAGCACCATCCAAAACTGACACAGCGACACTTAGGAGTTCCCTCCATGGACGGCCAGCTCGCAGACACCCTGCCGGCACCACAAACCACCCTCGAGGCTGAGAAGGCCTCGTTCCTCAAGCAGCCCAAGGCGGTTTGGGCCACGGCGCTCGCGGCCGTGTTCGCGTTCATGGGCATTGGCCTGGTGGATCCCATCCTGCCGGCCATCGCCAGGAACCTGGATGCCAGCCCCAGCCAGGTCTCACTGCTCTTCACCAGCTATTTCCTGATCACCGCGGTGGCCATGCTCGTCACCGGCTTCATCTCCTCGCGCATCGGCGGAAAGCGCACCCTGCTGGCCGGGCTGGCCGTGATCGTGGTGTTCTCCTCGCTCTCCGGCATGTCCGGCAGCGTCGGCGACCTGGTTGGATTCCGCGCGGGATGGGGCCTCGGCAACGCGCTCTTCGTGGCCACCGCGCTCGCCGTCATAGTGGGCGTGGCCAGCGGCGGCGCCGGGACGGCGATCATCCTCTATGAGGCGGCACTGGGCCTGGGCATCTCGCTGGGGCCGCTCCTCGGCGCCCTCCTCGGGGGTTGGCAGTGGCGGGCCCCGTTCTTCGGCACGGCCGCGCTGATGGCGGCAGCCTTCATTGCGCTGACCGCGCTGCTTCCGAAGACCCCGTTGCCCGCCCGCAAGGTAAGCCTGGCCGATCCTCTGCGGGCCCTGGGCAACAAGGGACTGCGGACGACGGCGGCCAGCGGACTGTTCTACAACTACGGCTTTTTCACCGTGCTCGCCTTCACCCCGTTCATCCTGGGCATGGACGCGTACGGCATCGGCGGGGTGTTCTTCGGCTGGGGCGTCGCCGTCGCCGTCTTTTCGGTCTTCGTGGCCCCGGCGCTGCAGAACCGCTTCGGCGCCACGAAGGTGCTCCTCGGCACGCTCGGCCTGCTGATGCTGGACCTTGCGGGCCTTGGCCTGGCCGCGGGCCATTCCGTGCCCGCCGTCGTTGCTCTGGTGGTGGTCTCCGGCGCGCTGCTGGGCATCAACAACACCATCTACACCGAACTGGCCATGGGCGTCTCGGACTCGCCGCGCCCGGTGGCCTCGGCGGGCTACAACTTCGTCCGCTGGATGGGCGGCGCCCTGGCGCCGTTTGCCGCAGCCCAGCTGGGTGAACACTTCGGGCCGCAGGTGCCGTTCTTCGCAGGCGCCGTGGCGATGATCGTGGCCATGGCCGTGGTGGCTGGCGGGCGCCGTTACCTCGCGGCCCACGAACCGCACGTGGTCTGAGCCTAGAGGCCGTCAGCCCAAAAGCACGCACAAAACAAAAGACGCCCACGCTCCCGGGACACAGTCCGCAGGGAACATGGGCGTCTTCCGTTTTCATGCCGGAGGAGCCAAGAGCCGGTCAGACCTTGACGGACCCCTTCGGAACAAACAGGGTCTCAGCCTGTTCCAGCGACATGCCGTTCGTCTCCGGCACCTTGTACATGACGAAGAAGAACGAGGCTGCCGCGAATAGTGCGTACATGGCGTACGTCAGCGGCAGCGAGCCTGCGGCCATCACGGGGAAGCTCAGCGTGATGGCAAAGTTGGCGATCCACTGGGCGGCGGCAGCCAGGCCCAGGGCACGGGCGCGGATCCGGGCCGGGAAGATCTCGCCCAGCAGGACCCACACCAGCGGTCCCCAGGATGCGCCGAAGCTGATCACAAAAACGTTCGCGGCCACCAGGGCAACGGGGCCCCAGGCGCCGGGCAGCGCGATGTCCGAGCCGGTGCCCGTGGCCGAGGCGAACGCCAGGGCCATGGCGCCGAGGGAAACGGCCATGCCGATGGAACCGGCCAGCAGGATGGGGCGGCGGCCGATCCTGTCCACGAGGGCGATGGCCACGAGCGTGACCAGGATGTTGGTGATGGACGTGGCCACCGAGATGGTCAGCGAATCCTTCTCCTGGAAACCCACGGCCTTCCACAGCGTGGTGGAGTAATAGAAGATCACGTTGATGCCCACGAACTGCTGCAGGACGGACAGGGTGATGCCGATCCACACCACCGCCTGCAGCCCGAACGCCTTGCCGCGCAGCGAGCCCTTCCTGCCGGCGAGCTGGTCCTCCTCGATGGCTTCGCGGATTTCGCGGAGGTGGCGGTCCGTGTCCTCGTCCGGGGCGATGGAGTCGAAGACCTTCCGGGCCAGGTCCTCCTTGCCCTGGACCACCAGGAATCGCGGGGACTCGGGCAGCGTGTACGCGATGACGCCGTAGAGCACGGCCGGAACGGCGGCGGCCAGGAACATCCAGCGCCAGGCCTCAATTCCCAGCCAGAATGCCTGGTGCGCGCCGCCGGCGGAGGTAGCGAACAGGGCGTCGGACAGCAGGGCGGCGAAGATGCCCGTGGTGATGGCCAGTTGCTGCAGCGACGCGAGCCGGCCGCGGACGTGCCGGGGCGAGATTTCGGAGATGTAGGCAGGGGCGATCACCGAGGCCAGGCCGATGCCGAGCCCGCCCACCAGGCGCCAGAAAATGAGGTCCCAGACGCTGAAGCAGAAGCCGGTCCCGATGGCGCTGATGAGGAACAGCAGCGCGCCGAGCTTCATCGCCGGGATGCGGCCGTAGCGGTCCGCCACCTTGCCGGCCATGTACGCGCCGGCTGCGCAGCCCAGCAATGCTACTGCCACGGCGAAACCGGTGACGGCCTCACTGAGCGCGAATTCGTCCTTCATGGCATCCACGGCGCCGTTGACCACGGAGGAATCGAAACCGAACAGGAAGCCGCCCACGGCGCCGGCAAGCGCCAGCCAGATCACCCGCTTGGGGATCTTGGCGGTTGTCTGCTTGTCGGTGGACATGGTTCTCCCTTGGTTCGGGGGTGGGTGGATGCGGTGCAAACGTCGTCGGCTGCGGAAACCGGCCCTGTCGGCCGGCGCACACGCGCCTAACAGTGTGCCACGTCACCGGGCGCTGATCCACTCCGGGACGGAGGACGACGACGGCGGCCGGTCCCGCCGTCGTCGTCCGTTTGGTGCCGTTTACGGCGGATTTACGGGGTAAACGAAACGGCAGGCACCCCGGAGGGTGCCTGCCGTAACGCAGCTGCGGAAGTGCCGTAAGCGGTGCCTAGTGGGCGGCCGCGGGCTCCTTCATGGCTGCCTTGGGGTCCGTCAGTTTCTTCTTCGGCAGCGCGAAGCTGATGAGGAAGGCGATGCCGGTAAGGACGGCAGCGGTGAGCATGACCGCGTCGATCGAGTGTGCAAAGCCCTCCGTGATGGGACGGGTGAGCACCGGGTTCGCGGTGTGCAGCCAGCTGGTGTCGTTGAGGGAATCGTTGCTGGCGCCGTTCTTGAAGAACTCGTAGAGCTTGGCGTTGGCGGGGTCGGCGGCGACGGCGGGGTCCTGGAGAACCTTCACGTAGTCGGGGTTCTGCATGGCGTCCTTCATGCCGTTGGCGATCTTGTCCGCGGCCATGCTGAATAGCATGGAAATGAAGACCGCCGTACCCACCGCACCGCCCATGGAGCGGAAGAATGCGGCGGTGGAGGTGCCCACACCCATGTCCTTCGAGGGCACCGAGACCTGCATCGCGAGGGTGAGCGGCTGCATGCAGAAGCCCAGGCCCAGGCCGAAGAAGACCGCGATCAGCCCGGGAACCCAGAGCTCGGTGTCAGCGCCAAGCGACAGCCCCATGACGACGGCGGCGGTGGTCAGGATGGCGGTGCCGAGGATCGGGAATATCCGGAAGGTGCCCGACGACGAGATGGTGCGTCCGGCGGTGATGGAGCCGGTCAGGATGCCGATCGTGAAGGTGATCATCATCAGGCCGGCTTCGGTGGGTGTCAGGCCCTTGACCAGCTGCAGGTACATCGGAAGCATGGCGATGGCGCCGAACATGCCGATGCCGATGATGAAGTTCAGCAGCGAGGACAGCCCGAACGTGACATTCCGGAAGAGGCGCAGCGGGATCAGCGCGTAGTCCCCGGCGCGGCGTTCGGCCAGCAGGAACGCGACGATGCCGACGATGCCCAGGCCGTAGCAGACGAAGGAGTTGGCCGAGGTCCAGCCCCAGCTGCGGCCCTGTTCGGCCACGAGCAGCAGCGGCACGATCGCCAGGGTGATGGCGGCGGCGCCCCAGTAGTCGATCCGCTGCTTGACGTGCTTGGCGGGCAGGTGGAGGTAGAGGAACACCACGGCCAGCGCGGCCAGGCCGATGGGCAGGTTGATGAAGAAGACCCAGCGCCAGCCGTCGAAGCCGAGGATGCTCTCCGAACCGGCGAAGGCGCCGCCCACCACCGGTCCGAGGACAGAGGAGATGCCGAACACGGACATGAAGTAGCCCTGGAACTTGGCCCGGTCCTTGAGCGGGACGATGTCGCCGATGATGGTCAGCGCCAGGGCCAGCAGGCCGCCGGCGCCCATGCCCTGGATGCCGCGGGCGATGGCCAGTTCGGTCATCGAGTGCACGGAACCTGCATACAGCGAGCCGGCGAGGAAGATGATGATCGCGGCGAGGTAGAGCGGGCGGCGGCCGAAGATGTCGCTGAGCTTGCCGTACAGCGGCGTGGTGACCGTGGACGTGATGAGGTACGCCGTGGTCGCCCACGCCTGGAGGGACAGCCCGTCGAGGTCGTTGGCGATGGTGTAGATGGAGGTGGACACGATGGTCTGGTCCAGCGAGGACAGAAACATGCCGAGCATCAGCCCCACCATGACGGTGATGGTCTGCCGCTGCGTCAGGGCCTCTCCGGGCGCGGGGCCGGCGGTGGTTTTGGACATGGCTGCTCCAGGGTCAAGAGAAAGGGGGATCGCACTTGATAGTTGCTTTCAGTAACTATGTTACTTCCTGCTTTGTTCCCCGGGGCAACGGAAATTTTTTCCGGGCTGCGGCGAGCCAGGATCAGCGTTCGATGAGGATGCCGTCGGGGTCGCACCAGATCGTGGCGCCGGTGCGGATGGCCACGCCGTCGATCAGCAGGTCAACGTCAATCTCTCCCGCCCCGGCCTTGGCGCTCTTGCGCGGGTTGCTGCCGAGGGCCTTGACGCCGAGCGGCAGTTCCGCGATGGCCTCGCGGTCGCGGATGGCACCGTTGATGACGACGCCGGCCCAGCCGTTTGCCACGGCGCTCGCTGCAATCATGTCCCCCATCAGGGCGGTCCGCAGTGAACCGGCGCCATCGACGACGAGCACGGCTCCGTTGCCGGGTGTGGCAAGAACCGACTTGACCAGGGCGTTGTCCTCGAAGCAGCGCACGGTCCGGACCGGACCGCTGAAATGTGAGCGGCCGCCCAGGGATTGGAACTGCAGGGAGATGGAGCCCAGTTCGTCGCCGCGCTCATCGTAGAGGTCGGCGGTGTTGACGGCGGCATTGGCAGGCGAAGCGGTCATTGGTTCTCCTAGGACGGTGGTTGTGCCTCGGTCTGGAGCAACGCGGGGTCACGTAACGCCCGGTGTGATGCCCGGATTGGGCCGTAAGTGACCCCGCCTGCACCCTAACCTCGCAAGCTCGGCCAGGGAACCCTGCAGGCGTGGGCCCACCCGCGTTGCTGTTGATGCCCACGATAGTCTGATTCCATCATCACGATGTTCCAGGGGGAGACCGCTATGAGCCTGTCCGACATACCCGGTGCGGTACCAGACCCCGGCCTGGTGGGCACGCGGTCATCCGCCGCGTTCACCGAGCCGACGGAGCGGGCCAGGTCCCTGTGGATCACGGGCGTAGTTCTGGTCAACCTTGGGATCAACGCAGCGTTTTTCGGCCCCATCCAGGTGCTCCTCGGACAGCAGGCGGAACATTTCGACCCCGGGCAGAAGGAAGCCATCCTCGCCCTCGTCACCGGTGCCGGCGCGGCTGTATCGCTGGTGGCCAACCCGCTCTTTGGCGCCTTCAGTGACCGCACGGCGTCCCGGTTCGGCCGGCGCGTGCCGTGGGTGCTGGCCGGTGCCGTCCTTGGCGCGGCGGCGCTGGTGGCCCTGGCCGGCGCTCCGAATGTGGCGCTGATGACGGTCCTCTGGTGCCTCGTGCAGGCCGGCTGTAACGGTGCTTACGCCGCGATCACCGCAGCCGTTCCCGACCGCGTCCCCGTCCCGCAGCGCGCCACCGTGGGCGGCCTGGCGGCGATGGGGCAGACGGCCGGGATCCTGGTTGGCGCGGTAATTGCTGCCGTCGTCAGCGGAAACTTTGTGCTTGGCTACCTCATCTGTGCAGCGGCCCTCGTGGCCGGGGTTGTGATGTACCTGGTCATGAGCGACGACGCTCCGCTTCCGGCAGGGTCTGTCCATGCTATGAACTGGGCCGGTTTCCTGCTCGGGTTCATCAGGCCCCTGCGGCACCCCGACTTCGCCTGGGCCTGGATTACCCGGCTGCTGGTCAACATCGGCAACCACATGGTCACCCTGTACCTGCTGTTCTTCCTGGCGGATGCCGTGCACCTGAAGGAGACCACTGGCCTCGAGCCCGCCTTTGGCGTGCTGGTGCTGACCGGTCTCTACGCCGTGTTCGTGATCATCACGAGCGTGGTGGGCGGCAGGCTCAGTGACAGGATGGGCAAGCGCAAGCCGCTGGTGATCGCGTCATCCGTGATCATTGCGCTGGCATCGCTGATCCTGGCCTTCGCGCCCACCTGGGTGGGTGGCATTGTGGGTGCCAGCGTTTTGGGAATCGGGTTCGGCGCCTACCTCGCCGTGGACTTCGCCCTCATCACCCAGGTACTTCCCAGCGCTGCCGACAGGGGCAAGGACCTTGGCGTCATCAACATCGCCAATTCCCTGCCGCAGGTCATCGCCCCGGCGCTGGCGTGGCCGTTCGTCACCCTCTGGGGCGGCTACGTGTCCCTCTACGTAGCCGCCGCCGTCATCGGGCTGCTGGGTGCTGTGTTCGTGGCGAAGATCAAGGGCGTTGCCTAGCACCTGTCCCAACTTGCCGGGCGCAGAGGTGGGCCCGGCAATACCCCGGCGGCAAGGGGCCCCGGCGGCACGTCCGGGTCCCAGGGAACCCGGCGACAGGTGCCGTATAGTGGAGTCCGAATTGCGGCAGGACCGGGAATGGGGCTCTCCCTGACTGCACCAGGAATCTCAACCTCCGGACTGATGATGCTTGACTCTATGCCTGATCTTCCGCCCATGGCCGCCCCGCCCTCCCTTCCCCGGCAGCAGCGCCGCTATAACCGCATCCTCGAGGTGGCGGCCGGGTTCGCGCGTAAAGGCCTCCAGTCCGTAACCCTTTCCGAGGTTGCCGCCCAGGCCAACGTCCCCCTCGGCACCCTGTACCGCTACTTCCCCTCTGCCACCCATCTGATGCTGGCCCTCTACCGGCACCAGCTCGGCGAGCTCAAGACGGGGACCGGGCCGGGCACCGTCCGTATCCATGCACTCTCCGGCGTGGCAATGGAGATCTTCCACATGCGCGTCATGCAGCCTGCCGTGGAGCAGTGCCTCAGCCAGGGCGTCTACCTCAAGGACCGGGACACCACCGGCCTGCTGCGGGAGATCGACTCCCTGGCGGAACGGGCCGTCACCGCCGTGTGCGGCGACGCGGGTGTCGCCCGCGTCCTCTTGCCAACGGTAGCCGGTCTAGTCCAGTCGGTGCGCTGTCGCCGGCTTTCCCTGTTTGAGGCGGAGGAAGATTTGAAGAAGGCGTGCACATTGCTGATGCCGGCACCCCGGCTGGCGCGGAATACCGCGTAACTGGTCTAGACCGGCAGGTCATAAAAGGCCCGAAAAACGGTGAAACAGGCCACAACTTCGCTCAAAATCTGCTTTATTCTGTCAAACCGGCCCGATTTGGCATCGGGTGGGCCTTTGTCCTGTCTAGCATGGCAGTAGCGGAGTGGCCAGCACCCAGCAGCTCCACGGGCTTTCTGACGGAACCCACCACCCCTGGGCCATCAGAAAGCGCGTTTCTGACCATCTTGAGCCTCGAATGCTTGAGCCATACTGTGCCGTGCGCCCACGGCTAGCAACAGGAGACAACGACGTGTCCACTGAAACCATCGCTCCGAATGACACCAGCGCAGCCGCAGAGCTGACTGACCAGGAAATTTTCGCTGCCCACGAGGGCGGCAAGCTTTCCATCGCCAGCACCGTTCCCCTCAGCAACAAGCGTGACCTCTCCATCGCCTACACGCCGGGCGTTGCCCAGGTCAGCCGGGCCATCCACGCTGACCCGGAACTCGCCAAGAGCCACACCTGGGCACAGCGCCTCGTGGCCGTCGTCAGCGACGGCACGGCCGTCCTCGGCCTGGGAAACATCGGCGCCAGCGCCTCGCTGCCCGTCATGGAGGGCAAGTCCGCCCTCTTCAAGGCCTTCGGCGAGCTGGACTCCATCCCGCTGGTCCTCAACACCACCGACGTGGACGAGATCGTGGAGACCCTTGTCCGGCTGCGCCCCAGCTTCGGCGCCGTCAACCTTGAGGACATCGCCGCTCCGCGCTGCTTCGAGCTGGAAGAAAAGCTCATCGAAGCCCTCGACTGCCCCGTTATGCACGATGACCAGCACGGCACTGCCGTCGTGGTCCTCGCCGCGCTGACCGGAGCCGCCAAGGTCACCGGCCGCGGGCTCGAGGAACTGCGCGTGGTGATCTCCGGCGCCGGCGCCGCAGGCATCGCCATCGCGGAAATCCTCCTCACCGCGGGCATCGATGACGTGGTGCTGCTGGATTCGCGCGGCGTGATCAACTCCGAGCGGGCCGACATCGCCGCCGACCCCGCCAGCAAGAAGGCCCAGATGGCGCAGCGCAGCAACCCGCGCGGCATCTCCGGAGGCCCCGGGGAAGCCCTGCTGGGTGCGGACGTCTTCGTGGGCGTTTCGTCCTCCAAGCTGGACGAGGAGCACCTGAAGCTGATGAACCACAGCTCCATCGTGTTCGCACTGTCCAACCCGGACCCCGAAGTCCTGCCCGAGGTCGCGTCCAAGTACGCCGCGGTTGTGGCCACCGGCCGCAGCGACTTCCCCAACCAGATCAACAACGTCCTGGCGTTCCCCGGCATCTTCCGCGGCGCCCTGGACGCCGGTGCGCGCCGCATCACCCCTGCCATGAAGGTTGCCGCGGCCCGCGCCATTGCCGAACTGGCCGATGACAAGCTGTCCGCGTCCTACATTGTGCCCAGCCCGCTGGACCCGCGCGTTGCCCCGGCCGTCACTGCCGCGGTTGCCGCGGCAGTCGAAGCCGAAGCCAACTAAAGGCGCAGGGCTCACTGGAGCCCGACGGCGGTGCCTCCCGTGCTGGGGAGGCGCCGCCGTCGTCGTTTCCGGGACAGTCCGCGTTCCGCGGACCAATACCCGCGACCCCCGGACCCTAGACTGGGGGCATGAACGCCCAAACCCTCGTGACCGTCCTCTGCGGCCTGGCCATCCTGGTTGGCGTTGCCGGCACCGTCATCCCCGTCCTGCCGGGCAGTTTCCTGATCGGGCTGAGCCTGCTGGCGTGGGCAATCTGGGGCGGTGAGGGCGTGGCCGGCTGGGTGGTTTTCGCCGTGGGCATGGTGTTTGTGCTGGCAGGCATGGCGGCCAGCGCCGTCCTCGCCGGCCGCAAACTGAAGGAACATCGTATTCCCAACCGGAGCGTCGCCGTCGGGGTTGTCCTGGGCATTGCCGGCATGTTCGTCATTCCCGTGGTGGGCCTGTTCGTGGGCTTCGCCGCCGGGCTGCTGCTCAGCGAAGTCCAGCGCACGCGCAACTTCCGGGCGGCGCTGACCTCCAGCTGGGCTGCCCTGAAGGCCACCGGGCTGGGAATGCTCGTGGAGTTCGGCCTGGCCTGCCTCGCGGCCAGCACGTGGGTGGTGGGCGTCTGGGTGGGCGCCGCTTCGGCTTAGTTCCGGCCCGCCATTAGCATGGAGGAATGAGCGCGGGGCAGTTTCCAGGACCGATCTACCGCGACACGCGCGACCTCACCCCCTTCGGCGGCGGCAAGGTCCGCACCCCGGTGCGCGAAATAGCCGAGGGCATGGGCGGGCTGATCCACGGCGTACTCGGGGGAGGTGACTCCCGGATCAGCGTGGACGGCAGCGTTCCGCGGCTCAAGCTGTTGCCCGGCAAGGCTGCCAGGACCGTGTACGACGCCATCTTCTCCGGCACCGACCCCAACCGGCTCATCGCCGCCGGCCGCGCCTATCCCGGCTGGGCCGGGCTCTGCTGCGTGATGGCCGGTCTCCTCGCCTACAAGCAGGGCGGTTACTTGCGGGCCGCGGAACTGCTGCAGCGCGGGCTTTCCACCAGGAACGACGACGAGGCCAACGAGTTCGCCGCCAGTTACCTGACGCGGGTGGTCACCCGGGTGGAGGTCGCCGAACGGATCGTGGTGCCGGTGCTGTTCAGCGAGGAGTCGGTCTTCCTCGCGCTCTCCCATTCCCTCCGGGAAACGGGCCAGACCGAGGCGGCCTTTGAAACCCTGGTCAGGCTGCCGCCGTCGTTGCCCACCGCACTGGCGAGGTGCGCACTCGCTGCCGCCCTGGGAAGGGACCAGGAGGTGGTCGTGTGGACCGAAGGCCTGCTGAACGCCGACGACCTGTCCGCGGCGCTGCTCCTGGTGCGTGCGCGCTCCCTCCGCCGGCTCGGCGCGTACAGCCAGGCCCAGCAGGCGCTCAAGGAAGTCCTGCGGCGGCAGAAGACCAGCATGTCCCTGCGCAACGACGCCCTGACCGACCGTGCCCTGATGCTCCTGGACAACGGGCGCAAGTCCCTCAACCCGCGGGACTGGCAGCGCGGCAAGCAGGCGGAGCTCGAAACGTTCGAGGTCATCCGGAAGGACATCGAGGCGCGCCGCGCGTGGGAACAGAAATGGAAGCAGTTCGGGGGCGACTAAGGGCGTCTTTTGTGGGCGGCAGGCTCTTGTGGCTGGTACAGGGCCGCGATACAACGGACCCATGACTGACGCAATCAGGCAGTGGATGGACAAGTACATCGCGGCGTGGACCACCAATGACCCCGCGGATATCGGGGCGCTCTTCACGGAGGAGGCCGTGTACGCCACACGGCCCTATGATCCCGATCCGTGGCGCGGCCGGGCACAGATCGTGGAGCGGTGGATCGGCTCTTCGGACCAGCCCGGGGACTGGAGATTCGAATGGTCCCTGCTGGGGTCCGACGGAGACCTCGCGTTCGTGCAGGGCCGCACCACGTACCTTGATGACCGCCCCAGCTACGAGAACCTGTGGGTGGTCCGGCTCGATTCGGACGGGCGCGCGTCGGGCTTCACCGAATGGTTCATGGAGCGCAAAGTCTGAGCCAGCCGCTGGGCCGGCTCCTATGCGAACCGGGCGCTATGCGAACCGGGCCAGGGCGGGAAGCAGCTGCTCCGCGAGCAGAGCGGCGCCAAGGACCACCATGATGATGCCGCTGGTCAGGGTCACCCTGCGGGCTGCGTTCGGCCGGGACTGCAGCAGTTTCCGCGACAGCAGCGCCACGCAGGTGTATACGAGGGCCGCGAGCAGCACGAAGGTCAGCCCCAGCAAGCCGGACTGCACCGGCACCGGCAGCGCCGCATCGGCGCTGACGAACTGCGGCACCAAGGCCAGGAAGAACAGCAGCCCCTTGGGGTTGATGCCGCTGGTCCCCATGCCCTGGAGGAAGGACCGCAGCTGGTTCTGCCCCGGATTTCCGACGGCGGTTGCTGCCGTGAAGCTCGCACCCCGCCACGACCTGATGGTGACAGTTCCCAGCCACAGCAGGTAGACGGCCCCGGCCACCGTGATCCAGCCCAGCAGGCCCGGCATGCTCGCCAGGACGGCCGCGAGCCCGGCCACCATGAGGAGGGTGTGCAGGACGTATCCGCTGCACAGCCCCGCGACGGCGGGGACGAAGCTGCGGCTGCCGAGGCCCGCCGTGATGGAGTAGGCCCAGTCCACCCCCGGGGTGCAGGCGAGGGCGGCCGCGACCACGATAAAGGCGAGGAAAAGCTGGGGGTTCATGGCGGGCTCCTGCGTGTTTGGCTGTAAGAAAAGCCTAGGCAAAACGGCCCCAGATGTGCTCTCCAATTTCGCGCGGATCGCTGCGGGTGGAGTAAGATTTTTGCGTGATTGACCACATCGACAGAAGTATTTTGCGCCACCTCAAAGAGGACGGCAGAATGACTGCCACGGCCCTCGCCGCCAAGGTGGGCCTGACGGTGGCGCCCTGCCACCGCCGGCTCCGCGACCTCGAGCAGTCCGGCGTGATCCGCGGCTATAAGGCGGACATTGACCCGGCCGCCGTCGGGCTTGGCTTTGAAGCGATTGTCTTCGTAACCCTCCGGCAGGTGGACCGCCCCACCATGGAGATCTTCGAGAACCGGGTGGCGGAGAACCCGAACATCGTGGAGGCGCAGCGGCTGTTCGGTTCCCCCGACTACCTGCTCAAGGTGATCGCGGCGGACCTGCCCTCCTACCAGCGTTTCTACGACAGTGAGCTGACAGTGCTGCCCGGGGTGGAACGGCTGACCTCAACCCTGGTGATGAAGAACCTCAAATCCAACGCCGGTCCGCCCGTCTGACTTCCTTCCAACAGTCAGGCCGTCGAGAAAGCGCAAACGAACACTTGAGGCCCCTGATCCGGATGGATCAGGGGCCTCAAGTGTTCGTTCGCGCTGGACTGACTCCCGTGCTCAGCGGGGGTTCAGCACGACGTTCTGGAAGGTGCCCTTCCCGGTGCCGGTGTGGAGCCAGAGCGCCCCGTCGGCCGACACGGACACGACGTTCGGGTTGCCCGTGCCGGCGAAGCGGCCCACGCTGGCGAAGGTGGTGAAGGCGTTCCAGCCGGTGCCGAGCTGCGTGCGGGTGAGGAAGCCGGAGGCGCCGCTGCCGGGGTAGAGCCAGAGCGTGCCGTCCGACGCGCGGGCCATCAGGTCGGCCTTTCCGTCACCGTTGAAGTCGTTGCCGGCAACCACCTGGCTGAAGCCTGCCCAGCCGGAACCGATCTGCTTCCGGGCCAGGAAGGCGCCCGCCCCGTTGCCGGGGTAGAGCCATAGCTTGCCGTCCGGTTCCTGGGCGATGATGTCCGCCTTTCCGTCGCCGGAGAAGTCGCCGGGAGCGATGATCCGCGCGAAGGCCTGCCAGCCGGTGCCTATCTTCTTCGCTGCCTGGAAGAGGCCCGTTCCGTTGGTGGGGTAGAGCCAGAGCGAGCCGTCGGGCTTCCGGGCCAGGAGGTCGGGGCCGCCGGCGCCGTTGAAGTCTCCGGCCGATACCACCTGGTCAAAGGCCTGCCAGCCGGTGCCGAGCTGCCGGGACGTGCGGAACCCGCCCGAGCCGTTGCCCGAATAGAGCCGCAGGACGCCCTGGGCCGTGCGGGCCAGGAGGTCGGGCTTGCCGTCGCCGTCGTAATCGCCGGCTTCCCAGACCTGGCTGAACCCGGCCCAGCCTGTGCCGATCTTCAGCTTGGTTGCGAAACCGCCGACGCCGTTGCCCGCGTACGCGGTGATGGCACCGCTGGTGCTGGCCGAGAGGATGTCCGTGAGCCCGTCGGAGGTGAAGTCCTGGCCGGCGATCAGTTCCGTGCTGGCCCATCCGGTGGCCAGCGTGCGGCGTGCCAGGAAGCCTCCGGTTCCGCTGCCCGGGTAAAGGTAGACGGTCCCGGTGCTGGAGCGGGCGAGCAGGCCGGGGCCCGTGGCGAGCCCTCCCGCTGCCGTGACGGCGGTGAAGCCCTGCCAGCCGGAGCCGACCTGTTTGGCCGCCAAGAAGCCGCCGGTTCCGTTGCCGGGGTACAGCCACAGGGTTCCGTCGGCGCGCATGGCCAGCAGGTCGGCCCGCTTGTCGCCGTTGAAATCACCGGGGGCAATGATGCGTTTGAAGCCCTCCCAGCCGGAGCCGATCTGCTTGCGGGCCAGGAAGCCGCCAGTGCCGCTGCCCGGGTACAGCCACAGGGCTCCGTTGGACGTCCGGGCAATGAGGTCCGTCTTCCCGTCCCCGTTGAAGTCGCCGTTGCCGAGGACCATGTTGAAGATATTCCAGCCCGTTCCGATTTTCACGGCCGTTCCGAGCTTGTTTCCGCCCAGGCCCGCGAACAGCAGGAGTGAACCGTCGGCTTCGCGGGAGACCATGTCCGGGCGTCCGTCGCCGTTGAAGTCGCCGGCCGAGAACTGGATCTTGGTGTGCAGGGCGAGGTCGGCGTCGATGGTGACCGTGGCCGAGGTGGCGGTGACGGCATTGATCGTGACCCGGGTTCCCGCGTGCGTGGTGAACGTGCTGCCGGCCTGCCAGGTGTGGTTGGTGGCGTAGTACCCGCTGAACGGAATGGTGGACGGCATCAGCGCCAGCGAGGACGATGGGGTGGCGCCGCCCCGCTGGACCACTTTGACGCCTCGGTTGCCCGCGGGCCCGCTGGCCAGGTAGGCGTCGTAGCCGGCGGGCTGCCGGAGCTCCAGGTAGTAGACCTCCCTGCTGACCGGATCGGTGAACTTCACCGCGCGGTAGGCCAGCCTCGTGTCGCCCCAGGGCTTCAGCGTGTAGCTCTTCACGCCGGATGCCACGCCGAGGTCCCGGATGTCGGTAGCCGCGCCCAGGCCCTTGGCGTCCCAGAACGGCGAGCTGATCACCGGCATGTTGTAGCTGGACAGCCCCATCAGGTCGGTGCTGTCGCCGTATTCGCGGATATAGCAGGAGGTGTCGGTGAACTGGCCGGTGCTCGTGGTGCCTACGTCGGAAACGCCGCTGTTGCACTGCAGGGCGTCGGCGTGCATGGACCCGAGGACGTGCCCGAATTCGTGGGCGATGACGCTGTTGGTGAAGCCGCTGATCTGCGGCATCAGAACCCGTCCGCTGTTGCCGGTGCTGCTGTAGCCGGCACCGAGGGCGCCGCCGGAGAGCGTGGCGCTGGGAACGAAGACCACCAGCGCCTTGTTGGCGCCGTAGGTCCATTTCAGCTCGGTGGTGATCTTGTTGATCATGTCGTAGTACGAGTCGGTCGACCTGGCCGTCTTGGACGCCAGTGTGGCTCGTTCGGTCACGGTCATGGAAATGCGGCCGCCGGACATCGCCTTCCAGTAGTTGCTGGAGGCCGTCACGGCCGCTTCGGCCTGGGCCATCGGAACCACGGCCTTGTTGTCCACCAGCGTGGCGACGACGACCTTGACGGTGAGGGCAGCAGCAGCCGTTCCGCCCGCCTCGGTCTGGAGGGCCAGCCCGGCAGGCGGCCCGTCCGCCGGCACCCCGGGCGCGGATTCGTATCCGTGGTGGTGTTGTTCCGCTCCCGACTCGACCGGCAGTGACGTGCCGCTTCCGGCAGGATCCGTGGCTGCCGTTGCGGTGGCGGGAAGCGAGACGAGGCCTGCGGCGAAAACCAGCAAGCCGGTGGCCGACGCGATTGAACGGGAAAAAGAGCGCATTGAGTTCCTTATTGAGACCGACCCCCCGGCGGAGACCCTGAGTGAACAATGCACCCGCTGCGTGCCCAGCGCCGCGGCAGATGCTGAATCAGGTTACAGTTGCCGCCGCAGGACAGCCGCCGGAATATCCGCAGTTTTCCCCAATGATTAGCGCAATATCGGAGCGGCGCTCCGCAGGCCCACAATCAGTGCTTTAGCAGCCCCGTGGTCCGGTAGGGAATCACCTCGCGCAGGAACATGCTGGTGGACGTCCGCACGATTCCCGGGCACAGCCGGATCTCCTCGGAAACCCGGTACAGGTCGTCAGGGCTGGTAGCCACCACGCGGATCAGCAGGTCCGTGTCGCCGGCCGGGGCGTGGCACTCCAGCACCTCGGGAATCTCGCGCAGCGCGGCAATGGCCTCGTTGAGGTGGCTCTGGTCCAATTCGGCGCTGACAGCGGCGGCAACGCCCCGGCCCAGGGCCGCGGGCAGCACTCGGCTGCTGTTGGGCCGGAGGGCGCCCGACGCCGTCATCCTCTCCAGGCGCGACTGTACAGTGCCGCGCGCCAGGCCCAGCCGCTGGGCCAGGACCATGATCGGCAGCCGGGGATCCTCGTCGAGGGCCGCAAGGATCCGACGGTCCGTGGCGTCCAGCTGCTGCAATCTGATCACTTCCTGTCCGGTTTCCGGGTGCATGACCGGTCAGATTGACCAGTCCGTTGCATGCCCGTTGCGCCTACTGTAGGTCTTCTGCTCAGATAGTGGCAACGCAGGCGGTGGTTACCCCCACAGTCTGCAGGCTACAGGCTTACGGCACACCACCCGGCCCCCTGGACCACGCTTCCCGCAAGGAGGCAGCCGCTGATTGACACTTGTTCACGCATCCGTCTTTCCGCAAGAAGTGCCTCGATTTCCCTGACGGAGTCCCGTCCGGGGCAGGCACGGCAAGAGCCCCTGAGCCACCGATTTCCGGCCAACGTCCGGAGCGCGCGGTAGCTGAGGGGCTCTTGTGGTGTTCGGCATAGGCTGGAGGGCATGACTCGCGCTGGCCGCTTCGCCCCCAGCCCGTCCGGTGAGCTGCATGTGGGAAACCTCCGGACGGCAATGCTGGCCTGGCTCTTTGCCCGTTCCACCGGACGCCGGTTCCTGCTGCGGGTCGAGGACCTTGACCGCGCGCGGGCCGGGGCTGAAACGGGTCAGCTGCGGGACCTGGCCGCCGTAGGAGTGACCTGGGACGGTGCGGTGGTGCGGCAGACGGACCGCGAACCGCTGTACACGGCCGCCATCGGAGAGCTGGCGGCAGCCGGGCTGACGTACGAATGCTTCTGCACCCGCCGTGAGATCCAGGAGGCACCCTCCGCGCCGCACGCGCCCCAGGGTGCCTACCCGGGAACGTGCAGGGGACTGCCGGCGGCGGAGCTCCAGTTCAAGCGGTCCACCCGCCCGGCGGCCATCCGGCTGCGTTCCTCAGTGGCGGAATGGACTGTCGAAGACGTGCTGCACGGGACGTTCACCGGAGTGGTGGACGACTTTGTCCTGCGCCGGAACGACGGCGTGACCGCGTACAACCTGGCCGTCGTCGTGGATGACGCCGAACAGGGCATAGACCAGGTGGTCAGGGGCGACGACCTCCTGCCGTCCACGCCCCGGCAGGCATATCTCGCCTCACTCTTGAATATGCCGGTTCCGGAATATGCACACGTGCCGCTGGTGGTCAATGCCGACGGCGCACGCCTGGCCAAGCGGGACGGCGCGGTTACCCTGCGCGACCTGGCCGCCGTCGGACATCCCGCGGAAGCCGTGCAGAGGACGATTCTGGAGTCGCTGGGTCTGCCCGGCGCGTCCCTGGAGGCCGCCCTCCAGGGGTTTTCGCCCGCCCGCCTGCCGCGTGAACCGTGGGTGTGGCCCGGGGCCTAGCGCCAGGCGCGTCAGGCGGTCTTGGCCCGCTGTTCCAGCTTCTCCAGCGACGCGTGGAGCAGGTCCGTGCTCCGGCGTTCATCGATGACGATCGAGGCCCCGAGTGCGGCAACGATGATGAGCAGGCAGACGGGAACCGAAACGCCCGCCGCCGCCAGGCCCACGGTTCCGGCGAGTACGCACACCACTCCGGCGGTGACGGCGACGAGGGTGCGGTCGACGCACGTCATGACGCTGAAGAGCGCCGTGAGCGAGACCTTGAACAACGCCACGGGAACGGCAATGCTGGCCACTGCCACGGCAGCGCTGATGTGTGCGGCATGGTCGATGTAGTACGCCGCGACGTGCAGGCCCGCCCCGGTGGCGGCGATCGCGGCGAAGACGGGGATGTGGCCGTAACCGAAGAAGAAGGAACGGTGACGCTGCAGGTGCAGGGCCCGGCCGGCGGGCATGATGAAGTAGATCCACCACATGCCGAAGGCCAACGCCGTGCCGCCGAAACCCACCAGCGCGGCATCAAGCGACCAGCCATGGTTGGCCACGATGGCCCGGAGCGTCTCGACGGCTCCGATCAGGCATTCGCCCAGCGCGATGATGGCCAGCAGTCCGTAGCGCTCGGCGATGTGGTGGGCGTGCCAGGGAGTGGTTGCATTCCGCTCGGCCGCATATGGGGTTGCCAGTTCCAGGACAAACAGTGGTGCAATCATCAGGAACGTGGTGGGCACGTCCGCCTGGATGAACAGCACCGCGATCCACCCCAGCTGGACGGCCGCCAGGTATCCGGCGTAGCGCAAACATGTCTTCCTGCGGGCCGGGTCCTGCCGGGCGGCCCGCAGCCACTGGAAGACCAGGGCCAGCCGCATGATGATGTAGCCGCCCACGATGACGGTGTTCTCCACGTGCTTGCCCTCCACGAGGGAGTGGAACATGGGCTCGATCCCCATCGCCAGGATCAGGACGCCCACCAGCTGGACCATGGTGACCACCCGGAACACCCAGTCGTCGGTGTCGTACGCGCTGGCGAACCAGGTGAAATTGATCCAGGCCCAGATCACCGCAAACATCGCGAAGGAAAAGCCGAGCAGCCCGGCGCCGAAGTGTGCCTCCGCGATCTCATGGGCAAACTGGCTGCCGGCCACCCCGAAAGCGATCACGAAGGTGAGGTCGAAAAAGAGCTCCAGAGGGGTGGCGGTCCGGTGCGGCTGGTGCGGATCCCGGCCGCCCATGCGGGCCACGGCGTGCCGGAGGGGATTAGGGGGCATGGGTCAAACAGTAGCGCGATGACTGCAACGCGGGGTCACTTGCCGCCCAATCCGGGCCCGGAATTGGGCTGTATGTGACCCCGCGTTGCTTGGCTACACCGCTGCGGCTACACCCGGCCCAGGGCGTCGATGTCCTCCAGGAACTCCTGGTGCACCTCGTCGCTGACGGTGGTGCGGGTATCCGCAATGGCGTCGAGGTAGTCCTGGGTGGCGGGGCCCCTCCGGACGGCCTCGCGGACGGACACGCCGCCACCGGACACCTGACCGCCGTCGCTGCCATTGCCGTAGACAGACTTTTCCAGCGCCCGCTGGGAGGCGCTGCGTGCGGCAAACTCGATGTCCGCGGGGGAGAAGCCCTCAGTGCGGTCCACCAGCTGCTCCACGTCCACATCGTCCACCACGGCAGGGGGGATGAAGCGCTGCCACATGGCTTCGCGGGCCCGCCGGTCGGGCAGGCCGATGGGGATGACGTAGTCGAACCGGCCGTGCCGCAGGAAGGCGGAGTCGAGGGCGCGGATGAAGTTGGTGGCGCAGACGAGGAGGCGGCCGGGCTGTTCGCGGAAGGCCGGGATGATCTTGAGCAGTTCGTTGGTGACGCCCTGCAGCGGCGATGGCGGGTCCCCGGCGCGCTGGGAGGCGATCTCCTCCACTTCGTCGATGAAGACGACGGCGTGCTCGAGTTCCGAGATCTCCAGGAAGGTCTCCCGCAGCGCGCCGGCCAGGCCCTTGGGGTCGGCGGCAAGGCGGGAGGGGAAGACCTCCACGAACGGCCATTCCAGCCGGGAGGCGATGGCCTTGGCGAAGGTGGTCTTGCCGGTGCCGGGCGGCCCGAACAGCACCACGGCACGCGGCGGAACGACGCCGAACTCGTCGGCGAGGTCGGCCTCGGCCAGCGGCAGGACCAGGCGGCGCTCCAGGAGCTCCTTCTCCCGGCGCATGCCCGCCACGTTCTCCCACAGGTCCCGGGCCAGGATGCGGCCGCCGAGCAGGCCGAGGGCGCCGAGTTCCTGGCGCTGCACGGGGATGGTTCGCTCGAAGTACCGCAGGTTTTTCTTGAGCACGAAACCGCGGCTCAGGAAGGCCTCCACCCGGGTCTCCGACTCGGGCATCAGGGCGGACAGCTTGTTCAGTCCGTGCGGCGCCATCCGGTTTTCGACGGCGGCCAGCAGGGACGTGCCGATGCCCCGGCCGCGGAATTCGGGCAGCGTGGCCAGGAAGACAATCCAGCCCTGGTCATGTGCCGCGCGGCCGACGGCGGCGCCCACCACCTGGTCGCCGAGCACCGCCACCACGGCATGGTCCTTTTCGCAGGATGCCAGCACTTCGGAGAGCGCATAGACCGGCTCTACGTTGGTGGCCTTCAGCGATTCCCAGAGGTGCAGGATGCCGTCAAGGTCCGCGGAGTGGAAGTCCCGGATCCGCCAGTTGGTCATGAGGTTGTCTCCCGTGGTTCGACGCTGAGCCAGTTCTGAGCTGCTCAGCCGAGCATAGGCGATGGCGCGCCCGCACGGGGTTGCAGGTGCGTTGCGTTACGCGGGGAGGTCAGCCCTTGGCCGCGTCCACGGGTGCGTCTTTGGCCGCTGTGCCCCTGCGGAAGTGGTGGTTGCTGTGGTGGTCATCCTTGGTGTGCACCACGAGCACCGGGCATTCGGCATGCGCGACGCATGCGGTGCTCACCGAGCCGAGGTGCAGGCCCATGAATCCGCCGTGGCCCCTTCGTCCCACCACCAGCATCGCCGCTCCGGCGGCGGCCTCCACCAGCTTGGCCGGGGCGGGGCCCCGCACGAGTTCACTGGTCAGGGTCTCCGGGACGTCCGGCCCGAACGCCTTCTCGATCGACTGGGCCAGGATCTTGGCAGCCGAGGCCTCGAACGCCTCGAAATCCGGCGGGATGTACCCGGCATACATTTCCGGGAAGTGCCAGCAGGCCACGGCATGGACGCGGGCACCCAGGCCCGGTGCCAGCCGCGCCGCCAGACGGAGGGCCTCCACTGAGGAGTCCGAACCGTCCACGCCCACAACCACTTTGCCTTGTCCATCCATCGTTGTTCTCCTTCGCTACCTGGACTTTGCAACTTCAACCGGATCTTCGGTCACGGACAGGCCGGTCACCGCCGCTGCAGCGGCTGCATCTGCAAGGCGACGCCGGCGGCCGCGGCGTCCCGGAAGCGGGCATCGATCTGCACCACGTCCCGCCCGGCCCGCTGCAGCAGGCTGGCCGCGACGCCGGCACGGTAGCCGGTGGCGCAGTGGACCCAGAGGCACCCCTCGGGCAGTTCGCCCAGACGGTCCAGCAGTTCGTGCAGCGGCACGTTGATGGCGCCGGCCACGTGGGAGGCAGCAAACTCGTCCGAGCGCCGAACGTCCAGCACAGGGTCGCCGTCGGGCTTTTCATGAACGACGGCGGGCCAGCCCGCCCGGGGGTAGGAGGCGACGGGAGCTCCCGGCGCGAGTTCGCCGGGTTCCGTTCCCACCGCGGCATCGGGGCGGTCGATGCCGATGCGGGAAAGGTCCCGGAGGGCGTTTTGCAGATCCTCACGACCGCCGACGAGCGTCAGCTTCTCGCCCCAGGGCAGGACCCAGCCCAAGTAGGAACTGAAGCTTCCCCCCGAGCCGTATTCGAAGCTGACGGTGCCCTGCAGGTGGTTGCTGGCGAACAGCATGCGGTGGCGCAGGTCCACCACCCACTCGCCGCCCGCCAGCCGCTCCGTCAGTTCACCGGCGCCAAGGGACTCCGGCAGGTTCAGGTCCGCAGCCTCGGGGCCGGTCATGTTGATGGGGGCCATGTGGGCGTAATACGAAGGGTAGTCGGAGAGGTTGGCCATGAGTTCGGCCGCGAAGTGCTCGGGATCCTGGTCCGTGAGCGCGTGGTTGGCTTCGCGCTGCTCTGCGATGGTTGACGCCTCCGCGCGCGTGGCGGGTCCGATCGAGCAGAACGAGCCGAACCCGTGAGTGGGGTAGAGGGCAGCCTCGGGGCCCGCTTCGTTGGCGAGCCGGCGGACGGACGCGTACTGATCCCGCGTCAGCCCGGCCGTGTATCCGGGGCCGAGGAGATCGGTGCGGCCCACGGAGCCGAAGAGCAGGCTGCCGCCCGAAAAAACGGCCCGGGCCCGTCCGTCCGTGACGATGTAGGACAGGTGAGTGTGGGTGTGCCCCGGAGTGGCCAGCGCGCGGAGCGTGAGCGCGCCGATCTGCATGGTTTGGCCATCCTCAACCGGCTCGCGCTCGTAGGCCACCTGGTCCGCGGCGTTTATCAGGTATTTGGCGCCGTACGCACGGGCGAGGATCAGGCCGCCGGTGAGGTAGTCGTTGTGGATGTGTGTTTCTGCCACGTGGGTGATCTGCACCCCGGCTTTCCGGGCGGCCTCCTCGATGCGGTCCGTGTCCCGCTGGGCATCGACCACCAGCGCCACGCGGCCGTCGTGGACCAGGTAGCTGCGGTCCCCGAGCTGCGGGGTTTCGATGACAACGACGTCCATTGGTCCGGCCCCTTCGACGCACCAGGGAGGCGCCGCTCGTCGCGGGCCTCGCCCCGGATGCCTCCATGGTAGGCCGATTGGCGGCAGAAGGGGCCTGCAGTTCAGGATGGCCTGTTAGGAAGCCGGCGCAGAAACGGCAGGCTTGATGTTCTGGTTGATGTGGAAAAGGTTGCCGGGGTCGTACTTGGCCTTGACTTCGGCCAAGCGGGCGTAGTTCCCCGCGTAGGTGTCCTTGATGTGCGACTGGTCGTCGGCGTCGAGGAAGTTCACGTAGCCCGCACCGGATCCGAGCGGATGGAGCTCGGCGTAGTAGTCGCGCACCCACTTCACGTTGGCTTCGTTCTGAGCCGGATCCTCCCAATGGCAGGCAATGTCCACGGCGAAGTCGGCGTCGCGGTACGGGAATGCGGTCTCGTCCCGCCCGACCCGCTGGACGGCGCCGTTAATCGGGTAGACGTGGTTGGCTGTCTGGACGCTCGGAATGGACTTGCCGAACTTCTCAGCGACACGGACGACGTCGTCGGTTAGGCCGGGCAGGAACTCTGACTTCCAATAGGCCTGCAGGCCCTTCGTGTACATGGGGTCGAAGAGTGTGTTGAGAACCGTGTACGGCAGGGGGCCAAGGAAGGAGCCGGCGACGGGCGCAACGTCAAGGAACGGCTGCCATTGACGCTCACCCTCGTTGTGGGGGCCTGCCCAGCCGCCCACCAGCACCACTACGGGCTTCCCGTGATATTCCTCAGGCAGGAACGGGACCGGGGGCCCCTGGTGGAAGCCCAGGAACACGCCCATTTCCTCCGGTGCCGTGGCAATGTAATCCCGGTAAAGCCGTGCCACCGCGTCGGCGTGCTCCAGAAGATAAATGACCACTCCGCCGTAGAGAACATCCACGGGGTGCAGGTTGAACTCAAGGGAAGTCACGACGCCGAAGTTGCCGGTTCCGCCGCGAAGCGCCCAGAAGAGATCCTCATTTTCCGTGGTGCTGGCGACAAGGAACTTCCCCTCGGCGGTCACCACGTCCGCGGATTTCAGGTTGTCGTACGACAGCCCGTACTTTCGGGCGAGATAGCCGATGCCTCCGCCGAGAGTTAGTCCGGCAACGCCCGTTGACCCAATGATGCCTCCGGTGGTGGCGAGGCCGAATGCACCCGCGGCGTGGTTGAAGTCCGCCCATGTGGCTCCGGCTTCGACCCGTGCTGTCCCACTGGCAGGGTCCACGCGCACTCCCCGGCAGCCTGCGAAGTCGACGACGAGGCCGCCGTCGCAGGTCCCGAACCCGGGCGCGCTGTGGCCGCCGCCGCGCAGGGCCAGATCCAAGGCTGCATCACGTGCGAAATTGACGGCGGCAATGACGTCCGCGACTTGTGACACACGGAGGATGGCTGCAGGGCGTTTGTCGATCATTCCGTTGAAGACGGCCCGCGCGTCGTCGTAGTCCGCCTGATCGCTGGTGATGACTTGGCCCCGCACTTTCTCCTGGAGGGCCTGGAAAGAGCTGTTGTCCACCGTGTACTCCGATTCACCCAGGCAGGCATGCCCGGGCAACTGGGCGCGGCCTACGGTCGTGCCGGGTGATTTGTTTAGCAGCCGATGGGGCCCTGCATCTTGGAGGGCAAGAGCCTATGCCGCAGGCTTCCTCAGCGGCGGAGACCGGATGCACCTTGGCAACGCAGCAACGTCGCGCGGTTTGCCGTGGCGTGTTTGGAACGAGGTTCGCCTTCGTGTCGGCGGGTTCGGGCCAGTGGCCCAGCGGTTACAGCAGGGCTAGTCGTAAATTACTCCCGCCCCAAACGCCGGTCAACAGCCGGAAGCCCGGCGCCGGCCGTGAGATGCGAACGGACACTTGCGGCCCTTGGAGGAGGGGCCTCAAGTGCCCGTTCGCGCTGTGTTGCGGGTTGGAACTAGCTGGTTGGTTAGATCCGGTCCGCGGCGCCCGGGCTGGGGCGGTTGGCGACGACCGGGGACATGCCGGTGAAGCCTTCGCGGGCTTCGGCGATTTCGTGGATGCGTTTGCGGCAGGCGTACCAGCCGGCGACCATGAGGGCGATGGCGATGAGGGTGACCAGGAGGGTCAGGGGTGAGTCGAT
>NZ_JCAQPC010000005.1:0-139490 GCF_059568005.1 Arthrobacter sp. BGA-UO-ETr-C19 | reverse complement strand
GGCCGGCGGCGTTGAGCCGGCCGCCGGCGCCCAGGAACAGGCCGGTGCCGATCGCGCCGCCGATCGCGATCATCTGGATCTGCCGCGGCTTCAGGCTCTTGTGGTAGCCCTTGTCCTCGGCATGGAGAAGGTTTTCGGTGGCGTGCGAATGGCCGCTGTCAGCATCGTACTGGGCAACCTCGTCATTGGGGTTGTTGGACATGGGGGATCCTTTCGACCGGTTGAAGATCTAACTGAGGGTGGAACGGGAGAGTGCGGGAACGCTTAGAAAACAGACCAGCCGGTGCGGTCTGAAAGATCGGCGAGCGCGGCGCTGCCCGCCAGGGAATTGCCTTTTGCGTCCAGGCGGGGACTCCAGACGGAGATGGCGCAGTGGCCCGGGACAATGACCAGGATGCCGCCGCCCACGCCGCTTTTTCCTGGCAGCCCTACCCGGTAGGCGAATTCACCTGCCGCGTCGTACATGCCGCAGGTCAGCATGATGGAACCAATGCGTTTCGCCTCGCTCCGGGACACCACGGTTCCCGAGGGTCCGCGGCCTTCCTGTGCGAGGAAGAGCCCGGCCTTGGCCAGTTCCACACAGGTCATCATGATGGAGCACTGGCGGACATAGTTGTCCACCACAGCTTCGGCGGACCGCCTGAGGTTGCCGAAGTCTTTGAGGAAGTGGGCCAGGGCCAGGTTGCGGCTGCTGCTGGAGAGCTCACTGATCGCGGCGGGCTCGTCGATGAACGGTCCTGGTTCCCCCGTCTGTCCGGTGAGGAAGCGCAGGAGCGAGGTGGCGGCGTCGGGAGTCTCTTCCATCAGGTGGTCGGTGACCACCAGGGCGCCGGCGTTGATGAACGGGTTCCGCGGGATGCCGTGTTCCACTTCCAGCTGGACGAGGGAGTTGAAGGCTGTCCCGGACGGTTCCCGCAGCACGCGGGACCACAGCGTTCCCGAGCTGTCCCGGCGTAGCGCCATGGCCAGGGCGAACACCTTGGAGATGCTTTGGATGGAAAAGGGGACATGGGCGTCACCCGAGGCGAAAACGTCCCCGGCTGCGGTCGCGACAGCTATGCCGAACCTGTCGAAGGGAACGGCCGCCAGGGACGGGATGTTCGCCGGGACAGAGCCAGCTTCCCTCTGCGGTCTGTGGCTGCGGACGATGTCATCGAGGATCGGGCCCAGGGGCGGAGCGTCGAGTGTTGTGGTCATTTCCTACCCTGAATTTGTTTGTGGATGCCAGCCCATTCCTGGACGTGCAGCAGTGCCACCAGAGCATCGCGGGGGTTCCCGAAGTCCAGGCCGGTGACCCTGGCAGCCTTGCTGATCCTGTAGTAGACGGTGTTCTTATGCAGCGCCATGCGTTTGGCGCACTCGGCGACGTCGAGTGAGGCTTCGAAGTACACAAGCAAGGTTTCGGCGAGGTCGCCGTCGTCCCGCAGAAGAGTGGAGAGGCTGCGGTGGCGGAATGTCGAGGACAGAAAATTCCGGACGGCGTCACGGAAGAGGATTTCGCCCTCGAAGTCAGCCACCGTGGCCACGGTGGTGCCAGGGGAGGTGCTGATGCAGTCCAGCAGGGCCTCGGTGATCGGGGTAACCGAGTGGAGAGCCAGCAGATCCGGGGCCACCGGACCGACGGCGGCGAAGGGGCTGATGCCGAGGTGTTTCGCGGCGTCCCGGACGATGGATTCTGCCAGGCTCCGCAGCCCGGGTTCCCCCGCGGTCGATTGCAGGCCGGGGACGATGACGGCAGTGCCGCCCTTGAATTGCCCGACGACGGCGGATGCCTTGTACGCGGCGGCGTGGATGGATGCCAGGCTGGCGAGCTCGCCGTGCTTCAATGCGGCATCATCGGCCTGCACGTCGGCGCGGGACATTCCGATCAGGATCAGTGCGGCGGGACGCTCCACCGGGATTTTCCCGCTGCGTGCACTTGCAGCGGCCTCCGCGGGGCCGGACAGGAGCCGGGCGATTCGGTCTTCGCGCATGTGCACGGACTGCTGGTTGCGGTGGCGGATCAGTTCGGCGGAGGCACGGGCCGCGGATCCCCTCAGAACGTAGTCAACGTCCTCGCCGAAGCCGTCACCCGTCTCCTGTAGCCAGATGTAGCCCATGATCCGGTCACCGGCGCACAGCGTGATGGCCACCCGTTCCCTGAGGCCGTCCTGTGGCCGGGCCGGCACACGCACCGGCAGACGGGTCCTGTGCAGTTCGCGGTAGGCGCCGAGGTCCTTGAGCAGCAGTTCGTATTTTCGCGGGCCCCGCCGGGCCAGGATGGATGCCTTGCGCAGTTCGTCGATATCGTTCGAGACGGTGGAGTAGGCCAGGACCTTGTTGGCGGCGTCCTCGATAACCACATGGCTGGAGGTCAGCCGTGCGGTGGTCTGGGCGATGGCAAACAGGTCCTCTTCCAGCAGTGTCAGCACTTCACTCTGGTAGCTGCGCGGCTGTATCCGGTCTTTGGCGATAGACAGCAGCCGGTCCCAGTCGGCCGCCGGGTCCACGAGCAGCAGCCCGCTGCCCGCCGCGGCCAGCAGCTCTTCGGCATCGGTCAGCTCTTCGCGGGTTCCCTTGACCGCGACAACCGGCGGCGGGTTCTTCAGGAGCCGGCGCAGTGCGGGCAAAGCCGAGCGGCCGCGGACGCCGATCAGCAGGACAAAGGCTGATCCGGCGTCGGAGGTTTCATCGTCGGCGTCGACGATAAGAAATCGTTCGACCGCCGAATGCTCCGGGGCGGGTCGCAGGATGAGGGTAGCGAAACCCAGGGGGAAATCCGAAAGGATATCGTCCACCGTAACCGCGGCCATGGGGTTCCTTCTGCGTCGATCCACCCGGACGACTCTGTCCGGTCACCTCATGCTATCGAGTCGGGATTCGCCGAAATATGTGACGGGACCCAAATAGGGTTGTACGTTTTCGGTTTCCGGTCCAATGCGCCGCACGTTTCAGTTCCCGGCCGGCCCGTCGTCCTGACCGTGCGGCGTGGGCTTCGGGCAGACTGGTGCCATGAGTGATGATTCGAAGGCGGTTACGACTCAGCGTTCGACAGTTGAGGACTGGACGCAGGCGCTGGCGCAGTCCGTTGGTTCTCCAGGTGGTGGGGCCGGGGCGGGCGTGATGCTTGCCATCGCCGCGTCACTGGCATCCATGGTCGCCGGATATACGGAAGCTGACGGACACCAGCGGCACGAACTGGAGGATGTTCACGCGCGGGTGCGTTCGCTGCGGGAGGCCGCTCTTCAGCTGGCTGACAATGACGCGTCAGCATCCCAGGCTTTCGGGGCCGCCTTTCGACTGGACCCGGGGCCGGCACGGGAGGACGCGATACACCGGGCATCGGTGGACGCCGCCAAGGCTTCTGCTGTGCTCGGCGAGCGCGCCATCGATGCCATTGAGGACCTGGAGTGGCTGGCCTCCAACGGGAACGCGGCCCTTGTTGCCGACGTCGTCGTCGCACTCGGGGCCCTCCGGGCAGCGGTGACCGGCGCCCGGACCAACGTGAGTTTTGACCTTGCTGCGCTCACCTCTGCAGGCCGCACGCTTGAAGAGGTCCGGCAAGAGCAGCCGGGCCTGTGGTCGACAGTCGAAAACCTTGACACCGCAGTTGAGCGGATCGACCGGCTGACTGCCGAGGTCAATCACCGTTCCCTTCCTGCCGGGTCCGGTTCATAGGACTGTGACGGGCGGCCGTGATTCAGCCTGCCACCTGGTCAGGTTCCGACGCCGGGACAACAGTGTGACCGAGCGCTGAACCGAACAGTTCACGGGGCTCACACCCGGCAGCCCGTATCCAGAAAAGATCTCCGGATGGCGTGGCAGTTTCCAGGTAGCCCACGCGGATGACCCTTCCTGCGTGTTCCACCCTGACCTCTGTCCCTATTAGGTCGCGGGCATCGTGTTTGCTTGCTGCAGCTGTCCCCGGCGTCACTGTCGGTGGCTCCTTCGCTTCGAATGGCGTCGGCCTGACCCCTGGGGCCAGGCCGAATAAATGAATGACATTCATTTTATGCGACCGGCGCCGTTATTCATAGCGGCCAAGCATGAAGTAGCTCAGGAACCTGCAGGCTTCGGGGCCGGCGCCTGGCTGCGCAACTTTTCCAGTGCGTCGGCCAGAGGCATGCGGAGAGCAGCACCATGGCCCGGCAGCAGCACTGAGGCGTCGGTTTGGTCCAGGCGGTGGGTGGCCGCGAGCGCCTGCGCCGGGTCGGCATGGAACATGCGGTGCAGCATCTGCGGTCCGGCGGTCCGGCTCAGCGGATGGCCGCTGGCGAACGAATCACCAACCGCCATCACACCGGCCTCAGGAAGCAGGAGAGCGGCATTGCCCGGTGTGTGCCCTGGCAGCAGAACGGCTTCCGGCTTGCCGGGAAGGTGCTTCAACGTGTCGGCGCTCCAGGCCTGGGCACCCGTTGCAGGCTTCGCCTTGAGGGCTCCCGACTTGATGACATGGAGCATCCAGCGGAAGACGCGGGGCCGCCAGGCGCGGACGACGACCTGGCCGAACGTGACCTGGTGCTTTTCCTTGCCCTGGACGTGGGCCAGCTCCTCCGGCGCGCACAGGATGGGCGTGCCATATGTTTCGGAGAAGTAGGCCGCTGAACCGGTGTGGTCGACGTGGCCGTGTGTGATGAGCATGGCCCGGGCGTCAGCCGGCCGCAGGCCCAGATGGCGGATGGATTCAAGGACCAGGGGACGGTCGGACGGGTAACCGCTGTCGATGATCATGAATCCGGTCTCGTCGCGGACCACCATCCAGTTCGATGCGGGTCCCTCGACGAAAAAAACTCCGGGAGACGGCTCGGAAGTACGGGAGGAGGCCTGCCACGCATGGCTCTGCTGCTTCACATGCACATCCTAGCCACCGGCCAGCCGGGCGGGGCGCCCATTTCGCCCTCGCGCGGCTACCGCAAGTGTGCTTGTCTGTAGCAAGTAGCGCAGATCCGGCAGGGGTCCGCGGCCGTTGTCCGACGAGGTGACACCACATGAGGCTGACCACCACGACCAACGTCTCCGTCGACGGTGTCATGCAGGGGCTGGGCGGACCCGAGGAGGACCGCAGCGGCGGCTTCGAACGCGGCGGATGGGCCATTCCGCTTCTCGACGCTGAAGCAGGGGACTATCTCAACCAGGTTTATGGCGGCGCGGACGCGTTCCTCCTTGGCCGCCGGACGTACGAGATCTTCGCAGGCTACTGGGGAGCGATGCCCGACCCGGACTCGAACCCGATTGCCGCGGCGCTGAACAGCCGCCCCAAGTACGTGGTGTCCACCAGCCTGGCCGACCCGCAGTGGGCGGGCACGACTGTCCTGCAGGGCGACGTTGCCACGGCCATCGCTGAACTGAAGGCGAATCACGACGGCGAGCTGCTGGTGCCGGGAAGTGGTGCCCTCGTTAGGTGGCTGCTGGCCAATGACTTGGTTGACCAGCTCGACCTGCTCACTTATCCCGTCGTCGTCGGCCAGGGGACACGGCTGTTCTCCGAGTCCGGTCCCGATATCGCGCTCGAGCTGGTCAGCTCGCGGACCACGTCCCGGGGCATCACCATCCAAACTTACCGGCCCCGCGGGCGACCGGAGTATGCGACGTCCACCGCCGACCCCGAAGACGTGGTCTAGCTGCGCCGCCTGGCTCAGCCAGGCCGGTTTCCGATGGCTGGACCGTTGACAAGGCCAAAAGGGGGCTGTTTAGCTTGCCGCCAGAAGATTACCGTCGTCGAAGGAGCGCCGCGTGAACTCCGCTTTGCAGGCAGGGCGTGACATCCGCCCGCTTTCCGAGTCCGAGGCCGAGGTGTATGTGGCGTCGGTGTGTTTTAAGACCGGACCGCCGGGTGCTGCCGGCGTGGAGGTCGAGCGAGTGGTCCACGACGTTGTGAATCCACTGCTCCCCGTCCCGGTGGCACGGCTGAGTCAGGCCATGACGGCATCCCCGGGGCCGCTGCCCGGCGGTGGGATCGTCACCTTTGAACCAGGGGGCCAACTGGAGGTGAGCTCAGCCTGTGCCCCCGGTCTTCCGGCTCTTGTCGCCGCCACCCGGGCAGACCTGGCGGCCGTAGCGACCCGGCTCTCAACGGCTGGTCTTTGCTTTGGACCCATGGCTCTGGACCCTGGCCGGCCGGCTGTGCGGTCATTGGCGCATCCGCGGTATGCGTCGATGGAACGGCACTTCGACGGCTTCGGCCCAGCCGGCCGAACGATGATGTGCTCCACGGCTTCCCTCCAGATTTCACTGGAAGCCGGATTCGACAGTCCGGGGTCCACCGGTGCAGTGCAGCGCTGGGATCGCCTGCATAATCTCCTGCCGGTTCTCGTGGCGATGTTCGCCAATTCGCCTTTCCTTCACGGCGTCCCGAGCGGATGGCACAGCAACAGGCAGCGTACCTGGCTGGACATTGACCCGACGAGGACCGCCGCGGTCCCTCGTTCGGAGGATCCGCGCCAGGCATGGGCGCGCTACGCCCTCGACGCTCTCGTGCTGTGCATCCCGTCAGAGGAGCCATGTTGGGATCCGCCGCGGGGGCTGACGATGAGGGACTGGCTGCAGGGGAGGGGGCCCAGGCCCGCAACGCTGACTGATCTGAATTACCACCTGACAACCCTTTTCCCGCCCGTGCGGCCTCGCGGTTTCATGGAGCTTCGGGTGATCGACGCACAGGCGGGGCATGACTGGGAGCCGGTCACGGCGATTGTCACAGCGCTCATGGATGACGAGCTAGCTGCCGATCTCGCCGCAGAAGCCTGTGCACCCCTTGCCGCGCTGGCCGATCCGATGAGAACCGCCGCCCGTGAGGGGCTGACGAATCCTGTGCTCGCCGCCGCTGCCATCGGCTGCGCGGAGGCTGCCCTGATGGCGCTGCCCCGGTTAGGAGCGGACACCACCACCCGCGCGCGGGTTGAACAGTTCATGGAACGCTATACGGCGCGTGGCCGGTGCCCGGCGCAGGAGCGCCTGGACGTGTGGCGAAGAACCGGCAGCTGGTTTGCCCGACCAGAGCCGGACGAGGAGGACGACCATGCAGAGTGACCTTCCCGGAGCCCCTGCCGATCCCGAGGCTCTCAGGGCCTTCATCGCCGACGGACTGGAAAGGGCCCGGAACCGAACCCATGCGCTGACCAGCTGCGACGACGAAGATCTCCTGAAGCAGCACTCACCGCTCATGTCACCTCTGGTCTGGGACCTGGCGCATGTGGGCAGCCAGGAGGAACTCTGGCTGGTACGTGACGTCGGCAAGATGGAACCGCTGCGGTGCGATCTCGACCAGATGTACGACGCGTTCCAGCATTCGCGAAGCAGCCGGACGGCCCTGCCGCTGCTATCGCCGCAGGAGTCACGGAAATACATCGCCCAGGTCCGCGACAAGGCGCTCGACATCCTGGAGCGGACCCCCTTGGAGGGCTCACCGTTGGTGGACCGGGGATTCGCCTTCGGAATGATCATCCAGCACGAGCAGCAGCATGACGAAACAATGCTTGCCACGCACCAGCTCCGGCACGGGGCGCCGGTCCTCCACGGTCAGCCTTTCGCGTCCGGCGTCGTCCCCCTGGATCCAGCTGTCCTGCCAAGGGAGGTTCTCATCCCTTCAGGGCCTTTCACCATGGGGACGTCGGTGGAACCGTGGGCCCTGGATAACGAACGCCCGTCCCATGCGGTGGACGTGCCCGCCTACTGGATCGACACCGTTCCGGTGACTAACGGCGCCTACCGGCATTTCATGGCGGACGGCGGCTACAGGAATCCCCGCTGGTGGACCGAGGAAGGTTGGGACCACTGCCGGGACGCCGGGCTGGTGGCTCCCAAGTACTGGGAACGCGACGGCGACGGCTGGAGCAGGACCAGGTTCGGCGTCGTCGAGTCTGTTCCGGACGATGAGCCGGTGCAGCATGTGTGCTGGTTCGAGGCGGACGCGTACGCCCGCTGGGCGGGGCGCCGGCTCCCGACCGAACCCGAATGGGAAAAGGCGGCGCGCTTTGACCCCCGGTCCGGGCGTTCCCGGCGCTATCCCTGGGGGGACGATGATCCCGCGCCTCACCACGCCAATCTTGGCGGGTCCAACCTCCGCCCGGCTCCGGCCGGCTCCTTTCCCGCGGGCGCCTCGCCGTCAGGAGCGCGGCAGCTCATCGGCGACGTCTGGGAATGGGTCTCCAGCGACTTCCGCCCGTATCCCGGATTCACGGCATTCCCGTATCCGGAATACAGCGAGGTGTTCTTCGGGTCCGACTACAAGGTGCTCCGGGGAGGGTCCTGGGCGGTCGATCCCGCTGCCTGCAGGGGCACTTTCCGGAACTGGGACTATCCGATCCGCCGGCAGATCTTTACCGGATTCCGCACAGCGCGCGATGCGACACCGATGGAGGTCCGCTAGCCCATGTGCCGTCATTTCGCCTACATCGGGAAGCCGATGCCGCTGGCCGAGCTGTTGCTGGCCCCCGACCATGGGCTCCTGCAGCAGTCGTGGGCGCCCCGCCGCCAACGGTACGGGACAGTCAACGCGGACGGATTCGGCGTCGGCTGGTACGCCCCGGGCGATCCTGTGCCTGCCCGCTACCGCCGTTCCATCCCGATCTGGGCCGACAGGTCCTTCGCCGACGTTGCCCGGGTTACCTCCAGCCGCGCCGTACTGGCAGCCGTCAGATCAGCAACGCCCGGGATGGCGCCGGAGGAGTCAGCCGCCGCGCCGTATGCGCATGGATCCTGGCTCTTTAGCCACAACGGCCGCGTGGATGGCTGGCCGCAAGCGGTAGAAGAACTGGCCGGTTCCCTCCCGCCATCGCGCCTGCTGGCCCTTGAGGCGCAGGTCGATTCTGCGCTGCTCTGGGCCCTCGTACTGGAACGGCTTGCCGCTGGCGATGCCGCCGGGGAGGCGCTGATGCATGTGGTGACCGCTGTCTCAGCCGTCGCTGGAGGCCGATTCAACTTTCTGCTCACCGACGGCGCGGCGATCGCGGCCACGGCCGCCGGCGACAGCCTTTTTTGGCGGAGCGGCACAGGGGGCGTCGTGGTCGCCAGCGAACCATCCGACGACGGCCCGGACTGGCAGCAGGTCCCGGACCGTTCCCTCCTGACTGCCACCGCAGGCAACGTCGAAGTACGTCCAATTCCGGCACTCACGAAGGAACACGCAGCCCCATGAGCCTCTCCGCCGACCGCACCGACATCATTCATCACCTGCCCCCGGACCACCTGGAGCGCAGCCTGCGCGCAGACGTCCGCGCGGGCCTCACCTCGTCACCGAAAACGCTCCCGCCCAAGTGGTTCTACGACAAGGTGGGCAGCGCATTGTTTGAACGCATCACGGACCTTCCCGAGTACTACCCGACACGCGCCGAACGTGAAGTGCTGGAGCTCTTCGCCACCGAAATGGCGGCGGCGAGCCCGGCAGAGACCCTGATCGAACTCGGATCCGGTTCGTCCCGGAAGACCCCGCTGCTGCTGGATGCCTTGAGGAAAGCGGGGCCGCTCCGCCGTTACGTCGCCGTGGATGTCAGCGATAGCGCGCTGCTGGACGCACGCAATGAATTGGCTCCAGCCTTCCCCGACCTTCAGCTGGAGGCTGTGGCAGCGGACTTCGAAACCCAACTGCACGTTCTCCCTCGAACGGGGCGCCGGATGGTGGCTTTCTTGGGCGGCACCATTGGCAATTTTGAGCCCCAGGCCAGGGCACGCTTCCTCTCGGGCATCCGCGAACTCCTCGGCGGCGACGGCGGTTCGCTGCTTCTTGGCACGGATTTGGTGAAGTCACCCCACATTCTTGTTCCGGCCTATGCCGACGCCGAGGGGGTCACCGCGGATTTCAATCGGAACGTGCTCCGTGTCCTCAACTCCCAGCTGGGCGCCGATTTCGAGGTCATGGCCTTTGACCATGTCGCGTTGTGGGTGCCCGAGGAAGAGTGGATCGAAATGCGGCTGCGCGCCAGGAAACCGATGCTCGTTCGTCTGCCGGGAGTGGGGATGGACGTCCGGTTCGACGAAGGCGAGGAACTACGCACGGAGATTTCCGCAAAATTCCGGATCGAGGGCATCGCCAGCGAGCTGGAATCAGCCGGATTCTCGATCGCAGGGCAATGGACCGACAGCCAGAACCTCTACGCGATGACGCTCGCGGAGGCCCTCTAGCCTGGCGGCTGCGGCAACCGGGCAGCGAGCGCACGACGCTCACCAAAGTAAGCGCACGAGCCGCTGAATCTCGGCCTCGGTGTTGTAATAGTGCACCGAGGCCCGCACCACCATGACCGCCGCATGTGGTTTCCCTGCGAGGACAGAGTCGACCTCATCCGAAGGCAGGGGAACCACCGAGACATTGATTCGGTGATGCGCCAGCTTGGCCTTGACGGTGCCCGCATCGCTTCCCCGCACCGAAAACGTGACGATGCCGCACCGGGTCACCCCGACGTCGTGGACAGTTACCGCGGGAACCGTAGATAACGTGTTTCGAAGGAGCTCCGCGAGCCGGGTCACACGCTCCTGCACGGCGTCCAGCCCAAGGGCCAGGGCGTAATCGACGGCGCGGCCCAGACCCAGCCTTCCGGCGACACTGGTCTCCCAGGTTTCAAAACGCCGTGCATCGCCGCGGACTTCAAATCCGCTGTCGCCTGACGGAACGGCCGAGTGCCCGTCCAGCATGACCGGCTCAAGCCGGTCCAGAACCGAGGTGCGCACATACAGGAAGGCAGTGCCGCGGGGACCGCGCAGAAACTTCCGCCCGGTCCCCGCCAGGACATCGCAGCCCAGCGACTCCACGTCCAGCGGCATCTGGCCCACCGACTGGCAGGCGTCGAGTACGAACAACACGCCGGCAGCCCGGCAGAGCCGTCCCACCTGAGTTGCCGGATTAACCAGTCCGTTCGCCATGGGCACATGGGTCAGGGCGACCAGCGCGACGTTTCCGCGCTCGAGCTCCCGCTTAAGGTGCCCGACGTCGACCTGCCCATAAGGGTCGTCGCGGAGAACCACGATCTGCATGTCATGTCGGCGCGCCAGCTGCCGCAGGGCGATGACGTTGCCGGAATACTCCGTGCGGCCAATCAGCAGCCGTGTCCCGGAGGTAAAGGGAAAGCTGTAGACACCCGCACCCCACGCCCGGCTGCCGCTCTCGGCCAGGGCGATCTCGTTTGGCTGGGCCCCGACCAGCCGCGCCACCGACGAGTACACGTCTTCCAGCCGGTCAGCAGCTTCCTCGGCAGCTTCGTAGCCGCCAATTTCCTCCTCACGGCGCAGATGGCCCACCACGGTCTCCGCCACAGGGCGGGACACGAGCGAGCTTCCCGCATGGTTCAGATGGGTCACGTTCTGGACGCCGCGGGTCTCTCGGCGCACCGCTTGCAGATCAATGGACATGAATCACATCCTGCCACTGACCAAGGGCCTAAATTAGGCTGACGCTGTGGAGTACAGAGCACGCGAAATACCAGTACATTATGTCGAGCACGGCGACGGGGCTCCGATCCTGGTGTTACACGGTGCCGGCGTGGATCACCGAGAGATGGTCGGTGCCATGGAGCCGATACTCAGCGGGCTGTTTGATTGTCGGCGCCTTTACCCTGATCTGCCGGGCATGGGGCACACGCCGGCGGGGACCCTGGCCAGTGCCGACGACGTTTTGGACGTCCGGCTCGCCTTCATAGATGGTGTGATCGGTGATGGGCAGTTCCGGCTCATAGGCCATTCCGCCGGAGCGTACTATGCCCGAGCCATCGCCGGCAGGCGCCCGGAGCAGGTGACAGGGCTCGCGTTGATCTGTCCGCTGGGGGAGAACGTTCGGAACCTTCCTGCGCACCAGGTCTTGCAGGCCACGGCGGATCCGCGCGAGACGCTCAGCCCGGCTGAGGAGAGCGTGTTCCGCGACTACTTCGTGGTGCAGACGCAGGCCACGCTGGAGCGATACAAGGAGTACGTCGTCCCCGCCCTTGGCCTGGTGGACGAAGCCGGACTCGAGCGGATTGGCCAACACTGGCTGTTCAGCAACAGTCCCGAAGGGGGCCCGCCGTACTCCGGCCCTGTCCTTATCGTCACCGGACGCCAGGACTCCATCGTGGGGTACGCCAGCCAATGGGATCTGCTCGAGCACTATCCACGGGCTACGTTCGCCGTGCTCGACCGCGCCGGTCATGCGCTGCCGCACGAGCAGCCCGGCCTCACCGAGGCGCTGATCACCGAGTGGCTCGACCGCGTGCGCGAGCAGCGCTTCCGCGCGGACCTGTGATTTCTAAGCGGTTGACCCGTGCGTGCTAGCCGGACCTCGCCTGGCAGCCATGCGAGCACGGCGGCAGGCTGGCCGGTTCGACGAGAAAACAGGCCCATGGACAGGAAACTGGCGACTGCCGGAGCACCATCTGCCAATTCCCTGGCGTGACCGTGCGTGGCCCTGTCATTGTGGTGTCAGGTGGGCGGAATCTCTTCGACGAACGCTTCACGTCCGCTGACCGGCAAGAAGTTGACGACGACATCGACACCTATCTCCGGGACGCCGGCCTCCCACCGAGGCCCAGAGGTTTTATCTGGATGATCCGGGTTCCAGGCGGCTATGCATCGCCCAAAACTTTCCTGGCAGACGTTGATGCAGCCATTCTTCAAACTGCTGACGGTATCGTCGAGCCAAAGCGGCTGAGGCCCCTTTTTAGTGCAGTCCTCAGCGACTTCTATGCCAGAGGCGGCTGATCGGTAAAGCCCAAGAGCAGCCGGCCGGATCCACGGCGGTGTGAATGGATTCGCCGATGCTGCCGAGAGTTGCCAGGACATTCCGTTGTGCGGTGAGGCCGCGTCAGTTCGTAGGCATCCGGCGGGGGAGTGCTGTCTACTAAAAGCTTCAGACTCACGCCTTTTCATCGTTCATTCCGGACTGGCAGACCCGCCATTCCGCGGCGACGAACGGGGATCTAGTATTTTGATCCGTAAAGACTTTGCTGCCCCAGTCCTGACCGTCACCGTCAACGACCGGGCAGTTCTTGCGATCGCCCGCCGGCTGCAGGTGGTCGTGCGCTGCATGCGGCGGCGGCATCGGTTGGGTCCACACCCGCCGACCCGGTATGCGGTGGACTAGGGGTTAGCCGAAGCTTCAACCGGCAGTCACTATCGGCGGCCCGTTGATGCCGGCTTCTTGTGACCCGTTTACAGGGCCTGCCGTGCGTCTTCTCCGGCGTCTCCCGTGCAGAGCCACCATGGGACCCCCGGAAGGGCCCGTCGCGGGACGTGGTTGGTTGCCGGGATGGTTCCGCCGACGAGATGGCCTGTGTTGGTTGCGATGACCGTGCCATGCTGGTCAACGATGCAGGTGTTCGGCGGCAAAGGCCGCAGGAGGGGCTCGAACGCGGTCTGGAGCTGACTGACGCGGACGTCGGCACCGAGGGCTCCGACACATTTACCGGCGATGATGACGCGTTTGCTGAACGTGATGATGTTCTCGTTCGTTCCGCTCGCGTCCACGTAGGCGTGGCTGGTGTGGATCGGATCGTCGTCGTCCGGATCCTCGGGACGCCATGGTGCGGTCGCGAAATCGTAAAGGTCCATGTCGATATAGAGCCGTCGTGGTGATTCCGGGCCCGCCGGCGTGTAGCACCAGGTAATCCAGCTCTCACCGAAGTATGACTGGTCGGCGACGAAGCCCGTTCCGTAGAGAAGTGGAACGCCGATGACCACGGCCCTTCGGGCCGCACCGTAGATGTCCGAGTCGACCCTGTCTCTGCTGACTCCGGACCCGATGCTGGCACGGACCGCTTGCTCGACCTCGCGCATGGATGCCGCAGCGGTTCCGTAGAACATCGCGGCGAGCGAGTCGATGGCGGCCGCAGCGTCGTCGACGGTCGGCCGGTGCGGCGAATCAGCCGCAACGACGTCGAACTCCATTCGCTCGTCGATGACCTGGTTCATGTCCCGTCTGACGTGTTCCTCGGCCAGCGCTCGGGCCCGCTCCGCGTCACCTGCCCTGATCGCCTCGACGATCTGAGCGTGGTCCTCTGCGGCCGCGTCCCTGTGGCCGGCCGGGTCCGCCCAGATCAGCGGGCCCACCTCGGCCTGCAGTGCCACCTCCTGACGGGTGAGGCGGACCGATCCTGAACTGGCTGCGAGCTCGATGTGAAACTTGCTGTCCGCCCGGATCGCGTCCGCCGGATGCTCGCAGTCCCGGATCTCGACCGATGCGTGGTCGAGGCGTCCCATCGAGAGCCGATGGGACTGGTCAGCCGACGCCGCGGCGGCGCAGCCGGCCAGGAAAGCGCGGTACTCCCTTAAATCCCGTAGGTCTTCCAGAGAATAGGCCTCAAGGGACTGGCGCTGCATGCGGGCGATGTCCCCGGTGTTGGCCTTCACGAAGCTCCCGCCGCCTTTGCCGCGCCGGGTTTCCACCAAACCCATCCCGCGCAGTTCGGCCAGCGCGGCCCGCAGCGTCAGAGTGGAAACGCCCATCGCGGACGCAAGGTAGCTTTCGCTGGGCAACTGGGAACCGTCTTCGAGTACGCCGAGTTCGATCGCGTGCCTCAGCCGGCGTCCGACTTCCTCGCCCCGGTCGGCAGCCTCCAACGGCGCGAAGGCGAGCTGTTCCTTCCAAGTGGTCATGTTGACCAGACTCCCGTCGCCTTGACATTTAACCTTGAATGTCTGTTGACCTTTATAAATGAAGGTCTATAGTTAAGGGTATCACTTGGAAGGCTGGAGCGGTCTAGCAGATTCGACGGTGATGACAGTCCTATAACGCAGGAGCCTATGGTGAAAGGAAAGACGATGACACGCGAAGAAGCTTACGCAAGGTGCGCGCCGGACTCGTATGTCGAGTTCTACGGCGGCCGGTGGCTCGTCGTGCCGTTCGCCCAAGTGGAGCAGCCGCGGTTCTTTGTTTGTGCACCGCAGGCGCTCCGCAGCAGCAATTAGGCCGGAGCTGCAAGACATCAGCCTCACCGGCGGAAACTTGTCACCTCCGAAGTGGGGACACGCGGTCGCAGCGCCGCCAGCCCGTAATGCGCTTATCCCAACTACGCCCCACATTTGTTGTTGTTCGTCCGACTGGGCGCTGAAAGCCAACCAGGCTCCAAATGAAGGATCACTCCAGGACGTAAGTTCCGTCATTATTGCCTCCGGATCGGATCGCCGCAGGAACGTGGGGGGAGAGTTGATCATACGTCCGAGGGAGTTATCAGGATTTTACTTTACATAATGCTGATTATCGGCGTTACGAATGGAGGTCCGGAAGGGGGTGTGAAACTTCCGTGGATGGCCACGGCGTAAGTCTTGCCGGGCGACTGAAAGTCGGCAGGTCGGGACGTTTTTAGCCACAGGTGCAGCGCAAGAAGGAACTCAACCGGCGCTGACTTCATGCCGAAGATTTGGCCCATGTGTCTGCTCCGCGGCTGTTGTCTGCAAACGATAACGTGGCTCTGCTGAAACTCGCCGCCAACCCCGAACCGCCGACACTCAATCTGCCTCGAATTCCACTGGGCATGGGTGCCGGGAGGTCTTGGAGGGAATACCCGCCTGCCGGGGTAACTTGACATAATGTCTGAAGATCTCAGCTCCGGCCTCCCGGCTGATGATTGTCCAGGCATCGGCGATCGTTTGTTCACCGAGCTGGAGAATCGTCCGCGTTGCCTTGGTAACCGTCACGGCGGGCTTCGTTGCCGCGGCGGAAATCGCCCTGGTTGCCTTTAACTTCTGCAGATGCTGTTGTGAACGGAAGGGCCAGCCGGCACCCGTACCCTCTCCCCTGCCAGCCATATCCCAACCACTGCCGGTCGTAAGTAAGAAACCATGCTCATCACCAATGTCCGTCCGTGGGGCGGGAACGCCGTGGACGTCGAGATCCGCGATGGGCTGATTGCTGCACTGCACCCCGCGGGGACCGCCGCGGCCAGTACCGCGACTGCCGGTGGCGCAGTGGACGGGCGGCACCGGATCGCCATTCCTGCCTTCACAGACGTCCACGTCCACCTCGATTCGACCCGGATCGGGCTGCCGTTCCGGGAACACACCGGCGCGCCCGGGGTATGGAACATGATGTGCAACGACCGGGAGAACTGGCGCGACACCCCCATCCCCTACCCGGAGGTGGTGGCGGGAACACTGGAACGGATGATTGCGCGGGGCACCACACGCGTCCGCTCGTACGCCCAGATCGACGTCGACTGCAAACTGGAGCGCTTTGAGGCGGTCATGGCCGCCAAGGAACGCTTTGCCCGTGCCGCAACAGTGGAGATCATGGCATTCCCCCAGGCCGGCCTTCTGCTTGAGGACGGTACAGTCCCACTTCTTGAGGATGCCCTCAGGGCAGGTGCCACGACAATCGGCGGCATAGATCCATGCCAGCTCGACCGGGATCCGGCGCGCCATTTGGACATCGTTTTTGGCCTGGCAGAGAAGTACGGTGCCGACGTCGACATCCACCTGCATGAGCCCGGCCACCTCGGTGTTTTCAGCGCGGAACTCATCTTTGAGCGCACCCGGGCGCTGGGGATGCAGGGGCGCGTCTCACTCTCCCACGCCTACGACCTGGCCAACGTCCATCCTGACGTGACCGCCCGGCTCCTGGAGCAGATGGCCGAGCTGGACATTGCCTGGGCGACGGTCGCCCCTGCAAACGGAGGCACCCAGTTCGACCTGGCCCAGATGACTGACGCCGGGATCCGGGTTGGGTTGGGCGAGGACGGCCAGCGGGACTACTGGAGCCCTTACGGCAATTGCGACATGCTCGACCGCACCTGGCAGCTGGCCTTCACCCACCGGCTGCGCAAGGACCGGCTGATCGAGCACTGCGCGGCGATCGCCACCGTCGGGGGTGCCAGCATCATGGACCGCGGAATCCCGCGCCTCACGAGCATCGACGACCGGCCCGGCCTGGCCGTCGGGGACACCGCAGACATCGTCCTGGTCGACGGCGAAACAATCACGAGCACCGTCATGGACCGCGGAGCGGACCGCACCGTCATCCACGGGGGCCGCGTTGTCGCCGACCGATTGTCCGTTCTGCCGGGCCCGGCGGCCTAACCAACCCGCCTGTCAGCTGGCGCCCACGTAGGCTGCGAGGTGCTCTCCGGTCAGCGTTGAACGGCCTGCAACGAGGTCTGCCGGCGATCCTTCGAACACGATTTTGCCGCCGTCGTGCCCCGCGCCGGGCCCGAGATCGATGATCCAGTCGGCGTGCGCCATGACCGCCTGGTGGTGCTCGATGACGATCACCGACTTGCCCGAGTCGACGAGCCGGTCGAGCAGGCCCAGCAGGTTTTCGACGTCGGCCAGATGCAGGCCCGTGGTCGGTTCGTCAAGGATGTAGACGTCGCCCTTGTCTGCCATCTGCGCGGCCAGCTTGAGCCGCTGCCGCTCACCGCCGGATAGCGTCGTGAGCGGCTGGCCGAGGGTCAGGTAACCAAGCCCGACGTCGGCCAGCCGGTCCAGGATCTTGTGGGCGGCCGGTGTGCGCGCATCGCCGTCCTCGAAGAATTCCTCAGCCTCGGCCACCGACATGGCCAGCACCTCGGCGATGTTCCGGCCCCCGAGAGTAAACTCCAGGACCGCAGCCTGGAACCGCTTGCCGTCGCATTCCTCGCAGGTGGTCTCGACCGTGGCCATGACACCCAGGTCCGTGTAGATGACGCCGGCGCCGTTGCACGTAGGGCAGGCACCCTCGGAGTTGGAGCTGAATAAAGCGGGCTTCACACCGTTGGCCTTGGCAAACGCCTTGCGGATCGGCTCGAGCAGTCCGGTGTAGGTGGCAGGGTTGCTGCGCCGTGAACCCCGGATGCCGGTCTGGTCGATCACCACCACGCCCTCGCGCTTGGCGACGGAGCCGCGGATGAGCGAGCTCTTGCCGGAACCGGCAACGCCGGTAAGGACGCAGAGCACGCCGAGCGGAATGTCGACGTCGACATTCTTGAGGTTGTTCATCGACGCGCCGCGGATCTCCAGCGCGCCGGAAGCGGAGCGCACTGACTCCTTGAGCCGCGCCCGGTCATCGAGGTGCCGGCCGGTGATGGTGTCACTCCCCCGCAGTCCGTCGACGGTGCCTTCGAAGCAGACGGTGCCGCCTCCGGTGCCGGCACCCGGGCCGAGGTCGACGATGTGGTCGGCGATGGCGATGCTCTCTGGCTTGTGCTCCACGACGAGCACCGTGTTGCCCTTGTCGCGCAGCTGGAGCAGCAGCGAGTTCATGCGCTCGATGTCGTGCGGGTGCAGGCCGATCGTGGGCTCGTCGAAGACGTAGGTGACGTCCGTGAGCGACGAACCGAGGTGGCGGATCATCTTGGTTCGCTGCGATTCTCCCCCGGACAGCGTCCCCGATGGCCGGTCCAGCGAAAGGTAGCCCAGTCCAATTTCCGCGAACGAGTCCAAAAGGTGCTGCAGCCCGGCGAGCAGCGGGGCCACGGACGGCTCGTCCAGGCCCCGGACCCAGTCGGCCAGGTCGGTGATCTGCATCGTGCAGACGTCGGCGATGTTCTTGCCCTTGATCTTCGACGACAGCGCTTCCTGGCTGAGCCGGGTGCCGCCGCAGTCGGGACAGGTCGTGAAGGTGATGGCCCGCTCCACGAAGGCGCGGACGTGCGGCTGCAGCGCGTCCACGTCCTTGGACAGCATCGACTTCTGGATCTTGGGGATGATGCCCTCGTAGGTCAGGTTGATGCCCTCGACCTTGACTTTCGTAGGCTCCTTGTAGAGCAGGTCGTGCAGTTCCTTCTTGGTGAACTTGTTGATCGGCTTGTCCATGTTGAAGCCGGCTCCGCTGAAGATGCGGCCGTACCAGCCATCCATGCTGTAGCCCGGAATGGTCAGGGCACCCTCGCTAAGCGACTTGCTGTCGTCATACAGCGCCGTAAGGTCGAAGTCGCTGACGTTGCCCATGCCTTCGCAGCGGGGGCACATGCCGCCGAGCCGGTTGAACGTCGCTTTCTCCGCCTTGGTCTTGTTGCCGCGCTCGACGGTGATTGCGCCGCTGGCCTTTACAGTGGGGATGTTGAAGGAGTAGGCGTTGGGCGAGCCGATGTGGGGCTGGCCCAACCTGCTGAAGAGGATCCGCAGCATCGCGTTGGCGTCGGTCGCGGTGCCTACGGTGGAGCGCGGGTTGGCACCCATCCTCTCCTGGTCGACGATGATGGCCGTCGTCAGCCCCTCCAGCACATCGACCTCGGGCCGCGACAGTGTGGGCATGAACCCCTGCACGAAGGCGCTGTACGTCTCATTGATCATCCGCTGCGACTCCGCGGCGATAGTGCCGAACACCAGGGAACTCTTGCCCGAGCCGGAGACACCGGTGAACACGGTCAGCCGGCGCTTGGGGATCTCGACGCTGACATCCTTGAGGTTGTTCACGCGCGCGCCCTGCACCCGGATCAGGTCATGGCCATCGGCGGTGTGCAGTCCGGATGACTGCGTATCCGTCCTCGTGGTTATGGTCATCGTCTCTCCATCTGTTAAGCCGGATAGCAGTTTGAGCGCCATGTCTGATTCTTGTTCGTCGGCGCGGTTGCGGCAACACTAACTCCGCACGACAACCGGCGGACGCAGCAGCCGCGCCCGCCGGTTGTGATCGAAAGTCCGGTCGTGATCGGAGTACGGCCGTGATCGAAAATAACTTAGGGGACCTCGTTGATGCGGATCAGGTTCCCCGCAGGATCGCGGAAAGCGCAGTCGCGGACGCCGTATGCCTGCGTGGTGGGCTCCTGCACCACCTCGGCGCCGCTGGCCTGCACCTTTTCAAAAGTGCCGTCCAGGTCCGGGGTGCCGAGCACGAGGCGGGCGTAGGTGCCCTTGGCCATCATCTCGGTGATGGTGCGCCGCTCGTCCTCGGTGATGCCCGGGTCGGCTGCCGGCGGTTCCAGGACCACAGAGGTGCCCGGCTGGTCCGGAGGACCGACGGTGAGCCAGCGCATCCCGCCGTACCCCACATCGTTGCGGAGCTCGAATCCGAGAGTGTCGCGGTAGAAGGCCAGGGAGGCGTCGGCGTCGTTATGCGGAAGGAATGTCCAGTGAATGGTGAGGTTCATGCCGCCAGTCTAGGTGCGGCCGGACGGGACCGCTTCTCGATTCCTGACCGGTCTGCTCACCTGTTTCACCACGCATGACGCCATGCCCGCCGTCTCCCCCGCCGCCTCTGTCCGGTACACACTGGGCGGCATGCCGACCAGCTCGGTGAAGCGGCTGCTGAACGTCCCCAGGGAGGAACAGCCGACGGCGAAACACACCTCCGTGACGCTGAGGTCGCCCCGCCGCAGCAGCGACATCGCCCGCTCGATGCGCCGCGTCATGAGGTAGGCGTACGGGGGCTCGCCATAGGCTTCCCGGAACTGCCGGCTGAGGTGCCCGGCTGACATGTTCACGCCGCGGGCCAGCGCCTCGACGTCCAGCGGCTGGGCGTACTCCCTGTCGATGCGGTCGCGGACGCGTCGCAGCCGCGCCAGATCGTCAAGGCGCTGTTCTGCGGCGGGTCTGGTGGTCACAATCGAGATGGTGCTACCTCCGGCCCGAGTTGTCCAGTCCCGCGGGGGTTGTCCGGCTGCGGCCGGCCCAATCCATTGTCTTAACCTGCGCTCTCGTTAAGAATGAACGAATGACGGTCTACGTGAGGGCTCTTGAAACTGCAGTTCCGCCGACTTTGCTCATCCAGCATGAGGCCCGTGACGTGTTCGCAGCGCAGCCCGGGCTGACGCGCCTTGGCTCACGGCTTGTGTCCACGTGTTTTGATTCCGCCGCCATCGACACCCGGTACACGGCGGTCCGCGAACTGACCATGGACTCCACCGCCGAAAACCCCCAGTTTTTCGATCCGCAGACCGGCCTGCTCCGGAGCCCCAGCACCAAGGCACGCAACAACCTCTTCGCCGAGGAAGCCACGAAGCTTTTCATTCAGGCGGCGGACACGGCCGTTTCCAAGTGCGACGGCATTGACCCGCCGGACATCACCCACCTCATCACGGTCTCCTGCACCGGCTTTTTCAACCCCGGGCCGGACTACAAAATCGTCCGCGCCCTCGGTTTGAACCCTGCGGTGCAGCGTTACCACCTCGGCTTCATGGGCTGCTATGCAGCCTTCCCGGCGCTCCGGGCGGCCAAATCCTTCTGTGAGGCGGACCCGGCGGCGGTTGTGCTGGTGGTGTGTGCCGAGCTGTGTTCCCTGCATGTCCGGACCTCCAACGATCCCGACACGATCATGGGATCTGCGCTGTTTGCGGACGGTGCGGCGGCAGCCGTCGTGACGGCACGCGAGGACCTGGAATCCCCGCCGCTGCTCCAGCTGGACCACTTCGAGACGGTCCTGACACCGGTGGGTGAGGATTCGATGGCCTGGAACATCGGCGATGAAGGCTTTGAGATGGTGCTCGGCAACTACGTGCCGCACATCATCGACGACCACATTGTTGGCGCGCTCGAGCCGCTGCTGGCACGGGACCCCTCGCTGCGGGAACTCGCGTACCGCGACATCACCCACTGGGCCATCCATCCGGGAGGCCGCAGCATCCTGGACAAGGTGCAGTCCCGGCTGGACCTTACCGATGAGCAGCTGCATCCGGCCCGCGAAACGCTCCGGAATTACGGCAACATGAGCAGCGCCACGGTGCTTTTCGTCCTCAAACACATTCTGGATCTTCCGTGGCGGGAGGGGGACGAACGCATCTGCTCCATGGCGTTCGGCCCCGGGCTGACGGTGGAGACCGGGCTGTTCACCAAGGTGAAGCAACCGGCGGATGAGCCTCATGCGGTGGCCGGCGAGGCCGAGCCGTCCCTGGCCTGACGGAGGTGAGAATCCCCGGAACGGGCCCAGGCATCCTTGGCCGGCGGGACACGGACGCCGTTGAAGACATGGACCGGCCGGACTGCGATCCGGACCGGCTGCAGCGCACTTACCAGCAGTTCGCGCTGGTCAACCGCGTGGTCTCCGGCTGGCACCGGCTGTACCGCACCAGGGTGCGCCCGCAGGTGGCCGGCGTGGGCACCGCAACGCTGCTGGACGTTGGCTGCGGCGGGGGCGACCTGGCCGTGATGCTCGCCCGCTGGGCGTCGAGGGACGGGATCCAGCTTCACGTGACAGGGGTTGACCCGGATGAAAGGGCCCTCCGTTTTGCCGCCGGCCGCGAGCCCGTCCCCGGCGTGGAGTTCCGGCAGGCGAGCAGCGGCGATCTGCTCGCCGAGGGCAAATCCTACGACGTCGTCATCTCCAATCACGTGCTGCACCATCTGACTGCGCCGGAACTGCAGCAGTTCCTGGATGATTCCGCCGGGCTGGCCCGCCGCCTGGCCCTGCACAACGATCTAAGCCGGAGCGCGGCTGCCTATGCGCTGTTCAGTGCCGGCGCCCTCCCGCTCACCGGCTCCTATATCCGCGGGGACGGGCTGACCTCGATCAGGCGCAGCTACACCGTTCCGGAGCTGGCCGCCGTCGTCCCCGCCGGCTGGACGGTGGAACCGCACTCCCCCTTCCACTGCCTGCTCACCTACCGGCGGCGCCCGGCATGACCGGTGTGCTGATCGTGGGAGGCGGGCCGGTTGGACTCTTTCTAGGTTCGCTGCTCCTGCAGCACGGGGTCACGGTGCGGGTCCTCGAAAGGCGGACCGGCCGGAATGCCCACACCCGGGCCATCGGCATCCATCCGCCGGCGCTCGCCGTCCTGGAGCGCATCGGCGTTGCCCAGGAGCTGATCGGCCGCGGCGTCCCCATTTGCCAGGGCTTCGCCGTGAGTAACGGCCGGACGATCGCCAGCATGCCGTTCGCCCCGGTTTCCGACCGGTACCCGTTCGTCCTCGCCGTGCCGCAGCCCGTGACGGAGGAGGTCCTGGAGCGGCGGCTCCGGGAGCTGGACGGCGGCGCGCTCGTCCGTGGCGCCCGGGTGACAGGAATGCACGACGACGGCAGCCGGGTCACGCTGAGCGTCACCACTGACGGTGCCGGCTCCACCCACTCAGCAGCTTTCGCGGTGGGCGCCGATGGCGCCTACTCGACGGTGCGGACACTTCTGGGGGTTGCGGCGCCGGAGAAACTGTATCCGGACCACTACCTGATGGGTGACTTTCCCGAATCCAGCCCTTTCGGCAGCGACGCCGCGCTGTTCCTGGAAAGCGACGGCATTGTGGAGTCCTTCCCGCTGCCCGGCGGAGTCCGCCGCTGGGTAGTCCGGCTGGGCAGACCGCCGGCACGCCCCGATGCGGAGCAGCTGGCCGCACTCGTTGTCCGCAGAACCAGCGTGGCGCTGGACCCCGGCGCGAACACCATGCTCAGCAGCTTCAGTGTCCACTCGCGGCTGGCCGCGCGCATGGTTTCCGGCCGGACAGCGCTCATCGGTGATGCGGCGCACGAGATCAGCCCCATCGGCGGCCAGGGAATGAACCTGGGCTGGCTGGATGCTCAAGCGCTGATGCCGGCGATCCTCGCCGTCGTGCGCAATGAGCCTTCCGCTGAAGCGCTGCGGGGTTTCGATGCCTCACGACGCCGGGCCGCAGCCGCCGCGAGACGCCAGGCCGAGGTGAACATGGCACTGGGCAGACCGCTTCCGGCCGGCCTGCTGCGGCCACGGAATGCGGCGATCGCCGGCATCGCTGCCGTACCGGCCTTCAACGCGTTGGTGGCCCGGCGCTTTACGATGCAATAGCACGGCGCGAGACGGCACGGCACTGCACAACGCGGCACGGCACTGCAGCACTGTGCACCGCAGCACTAGGCTGTCCCCATGACCCACGCATCTCCGCCCACGCCCTACAGCCCCGCACGCATCAGGGAGACCGTGCAGGAACTGCTGGCCGCAGAGGCCCTGCCGCCCATCGTGCAGGCCGGGCACCCGGTCCTGAGGCAGCACGCGGCTCCCTTCGAGGGCCAGCTGGAGCCCGAGGAACTCAGCCGGCTGATCGTCCTGATGAGGAAGGTCATGCATGCCGCACCCGGCGTCGGCCTGGCAGCTCCGCAGCTGGGCATTCCCCTGCAGCTGGCCGTCCTCGAAGACCAGTTCGAGATCGACGAGGTCACGGCCGCGGCCCGGGGCAGGGCGCCGCTGGAGTTCTTCGCCATGCTGAATCCGTCCTACTCGCGCCTGGGCAACGGCACGGCCGCCTTCTTCGAAGGCTGCCTCTCGCTGTCCGGACTGCAGGCTGTGGTTGAGCGTCCCGAAAGCGTGCGGCTGGAGTATCTAACGCCCGACGGCGGGCATGTCACCAAGGACTTCAGCGGCTGGCAGGCGCGGATCGTGCAGCACGAAACCGACCACCTCCACGGCCGGCTCTACATCGACCGGGCCGAGCTCCGCTCACTCAGCACGAACAGTGAGTACGCCACGCGCTGGGCCGCGCCTGGCATCGCTGCTGCCAGCGGCGAGCTCGGGTTCCCGGCCGGCACGGACTAGGCGGTACTGGATTAGCCGGCGCCGGATTAGGCGGTGCCGGCGCGGTTGCTGTCCGTCGGCAGGTACTTCGCCCACCAGGCCAGGATATGTTCGAACCGCTGCCGCCGGTGATGCGGCGTCCCCGAGCGTGACAGCTCGTGGTCCTCGCCCGGGAACACAAGGAACGCCGAGTCCACGCCCTGTTGCTTGAGGGCGGTGAAGTAGCGCTGGCCCTGTTCCACCGGGCAGCGGAGGTCATCTTCGCTGTGGATCACCAGCGTGGGCGTCCTGACGGCGGCAACCGTTGCCATGGGGCTCTGCGCGGCCACCTGCCCCGCCGCCGAGCCGACGTACTCGCCGCCGAAGAACCAGCCGATGTCCGACGAGCCCGTGAAGCTCACCGGATCCAGGAAACCCCGCTCCACGATGGCCGCCTGGAACCGGTGGTCCTGGCTGATGGTCCACGCCGTGAGGTATCCGCCATAGGAACCGCCCATGATCCCGAGAGCGCCGGCGTCCAGGGAAGAGAACTTCTCAAGGCCTCCGTCCAGGAACGCGAGCACGTCCTGCATGTCCACGGTGCCCATCCGCTCCTTGATGGACCGGCCGTGGGCTTGGCCGTAACCGGCCGAGCCGCGCGGATTGCACATCAAAACGGCGTATCCGGCCGCGGCATAGACCTGTGCCTCATCGAAGAACGCGGTGGTGTACTGCGAGAACGGTCCGCCGTGGATGTTCAGCAGCACAGGGTGCGGGCCCTTCCCCGGCGGCAGAACCAGCCAGCCGTGGACCGGGTAGCCGTCAGGGGCAGGGAACGTCAGCTCCTGCGGCTCGATGATGCCTGCTTCGGTCCGCAGTGCTGCCGAGAAATCACTGAGCAGCCGGAGCTGGCCGTCCTCGAGGACCCCCACATCCCCTGCCGTAGCGGCGTCGCTGTAGCTGATGAAGACCGTGCCCGCACCGTCCCCGGCCCCGGCGACCACCCGGTCACCATGAACAAGGAGGGAATGGTCACCCGTGGCGCTGAATTCGAGCAGCTCCACCGTTCCCTGGGCATTGTTGAGTACTAGCGCACTGTCGTTGCCGCGGAGGCCGATGGTGGCACCGGGCGCTTCGACGTCCATGTTCTCCGCGTCGCTCAAGGCGGTGGCGTCGCCACCGGCGGCGGGCATGACGTGGAGGACCGTATTCTTGGCAACGAAGTCCTGACGGGTGCTGCCCAGGTCCTGGGAAGTGAAGAACAGCCAGCGTCCGTCGGCCGACTCCCGGACGTCGGAAACGGTCTGGGCGCCCAAGTTGGCGTGCGGCACCAACGCCGGCGTGCCGCCGTCGGCCGCTACGCGGTAGATCCCGGACACCAGGTCCTGGTCGGCATCCTCATGGAGTGCTGCCACGAAGTAGATGGCACTGCCGTCGCTGCTGAAGGTGGCGCCGGTGTGGTCGGTTGCCGACGTCGTGAGCTGGCGTGCCTCCGGGAACCCGCCGGAATCCTCGCCGGATTCCGCCGAACGTTCACTCTCGCCCTCGCTCGTGCCCTTCCCGATGTCGCTCCGCTTGGCGGCGCGCCCCACTGGCTTGACCCAGGGTTCCCCGCCCAGTTCCGGAACCTCGAGCATGAACAGCTGCAGCGGCTTGTCCCGCGTGTAGCCCACGCCGTTCATCCTGTACTTGTAATCCGCGATCAACCGGGCGTCCTCCGCGCCGGATCCAACGCCGTCGAGCGATCCGTAGCGGCCCTCTTCCGGTTCCCTCGAACCGAAGACGACTCGGGTGGAATCCGGCGACCAGGCGAAAAACGTGACGCCCATTTTCCTGTCGGTCAGGGCCTGTGGTTCCCCGCCCGCGGCCTCCACCACATGAAGCTGGGGTTTGCCGCCCGGGGCGGCGCGGAGGAAAGCCAGCACCCGGCCATCCGGCGAAAAGGCCGGCGCCGTGTCGCGGAAGCCCCGGGTCACGCGGCGGGGCAGCTTTTCCGGGTCCCGGGGCACGCTCCACAGCTGGCCAACATAGGAGTCGGCGTCAAAGTCCGGACGGACCACAGACACAACCGCCCTGGTGCCATCGGGGTGGACGGCGGGGGCGGAGACGGAGTTGAGCAGCGGCAAATGTTCAGGCTTCACCCACGTGAGCCTAGCGGGTCGGGCAGCGGCACGGAACGCCGGCCGCCGAAAACATCTGCCCTAGGATTGTCCTCATGCTTTCGCGCCTGCCCGTTCTGCTTTGTCCCGTCTGCCGCCAGCAACTCCAGCCCGTCCACGACGGCGGCAACGGCAGGCTCCGGGCACTGGCGTGCCCGGAGCGCCATAGCTTCGACGCCGCCCGGCAAGGGTACTTCAACCTGCTGGTGGGCAAGGGAACCGCCTTCGAATCGGATACCGCGGAGATGGTTGCGGCGCGGGCAGCCTTCCTCGACGCCGGTCATTACCGGCCCCTGGCCGCCGCGCTGGCCAAGGCAGCCCGGCCGGCACTGAACGGGCCAGCTCCAACTGTCCTTGACTCCGGCACGGGAACGGGACATTACCTGCGCGCGATCCTTGATTTTCTGGACAGCGATGCTCATCTGGGCAGTGACGATCATCTGGGCAGTGACGATCATCCGGACAGTGACGATCGTCCGGAAAGCAGCGATTACTTGAAGAACAGGGAATCCGCGGACGGCGCCGCCCCGGTGGACGGCACCGCCCAGGTAGACGGCACGGACGGCGTGGCCGCCGTCGGGCTGGACATCTCCAAGTTCGCCCTGCGCCGCGCCGCCAAACTCAATCCGGACGCCATCAATCTGGTGGGTGACGTCTGGCAGCCGCTGCCCCTGCCTGACGCCGCCGTCGACGTCGTCACCGTGGTGTTCGCGCCCCGCAACGCTGCCGAGTTCGCCCGCGTCCTCAAGCCCTCAGGCAGGCTCATTGTGGTGACACCGCGAGCCGGCCACCTCGGGGAAATTGCCAGCCAGGCCGGAATGCTGGGCATCGACCCTGACAAAGACGAGCGCCTGGCCGAGGCGCTCGCAGGCCGCTTCTCGCCGCTGTCGGCAGAGGACATCGACGTGGAGCTGACGCTTTCCCCGGAGGACGTTACCAACCTTGCCCTCATGGGACCCGCCGGCCACCACACGGACCGCGCCACAGTGACCGACCGGCTCGCCGGCCTCCCGCCAACAACCAGGGTCTCCGCCCGGTTCCGGATCAGCATCTTCGTCCCGGCGAATATCCCCGCTCCATAACGGCTTGGCCACGTTCCTGTGCTGCCCGCCATTCCCCTGCCGGGCGCTCCGGCTTCGGTCTACGATGGAAGAAAGTTACTGAGGGTCTGCCCCGCAGCCCTCGGGATCAAGGGGGAAACGCGATGTTTGAATGGCTTGGCCAAAACTGGTGGGCACTGTGGCTCACCCTCTTCCTGGTGTTCGCCGCCGTGGAGATGCTGACCCTTGATCTCTTTTTCATCATGCTGGGCGGAGGTGCCCTTGCCGGCCTGGTGGCGGACTTTGCCGGCGCTGATTTCTGGCTTCAGATCGTGGTGTTCTGCGTCGTCTCGCTGCTCATGATTGCGTTCGTCCGACCGGTGACACTCAAGCACCTGCACAAGGGCGCGCCGGAACAGCGCACCAACATTGACCGCCTGATCGGCGAATCAGCGCTGGTCCTGGAAGCAGTAACGGCCACCGGCGGACGCGTGAAGATCGGCGGCGACATCTGGAGCGCCCGCTCGCAGTCCGGCGTCCTTCCCGAAGGCCAGCGGGTGATCGTCTCGGCCATTGAAGGTGCGACGGCGGTCGTCTCACCTCAGGCTGAGACCGCCGTCCAGTAGGCGGCTCCACTACGGGTTTCTGCCCCCGCCGCGGCGGAGCAGCAGATTGCGGCGAGTTTTCGCCAGGTTAGAGCTTCACTGAAAGTTGGGGACAAGGAGAAGTATGGATAGCCCAGGAGGAATCGCACTCACGTTCGTGATGGTGGTTCTGATCATTTTCGTCATCATCGTGCTGGTCCGCTCGGTGCGGATCGTGCCGCAGGCCCGGGCCGGCGTCGTGGAACGGCTGGGGAAGTACCAGCGCACGCTGAATCCCGGCCTGACGCTCCTCATTCCCTTTGTTGACCGGCTCCTGCCGCTGCTGGACCTGCGCGAACAGGTGGTCTCCTTCCCGCCGCAGCCCGTGATCACCGAGGACAACCTCGTGGTGTCCATCGACACCGTTGTCTACTTCCAGGTCACCGACCCGCGCGCCGCCACCTACGAGATCGCCAACTACATCCAGGCCGTGGAGCAGTTGACCACCACCACCCTGCGTAACGTGGTGGGCGGCCTGAACCTGGAAGAGGCGCTCACGTCCCGCGACCAGATCAACGGCCAGTTGCGCGGTGTCCTGGATGAAGCCACAGGCCGCTGGGGTATCCGCGTCTCCCGGGTGGAGCTGAAGGCCATCGACCCGCCGCACTCCATCCAGGACTCGATGGAGAAGCAGATGAGGGCAGAACGTGACCGCCGCGCTGCCATCCTGACCGCCGAAGGAACCAAGCAGTCCGCCATCCTGACCGCCGAAGGGCAGCGGCAGGCCGCCATCCTCAAGGCCGAGGGTGACGCCAAAGCTGCCATCCTGCGCGCAGACGGTGAGGCGCAGGCCATCCAGAAGGTGTTCGACGCCATCCACAAGGGCAACCCGGACCAGAAGCTGCTGGCCTACCAGTACCTGCAGACCCTGCCGAAGCTCGCCGAGGGCTCCTCCAACAAGCTGTGGATCATTCCCAGCGAAGTCGGTGAGGCACTGAAAGGCATCGGCAGCGCTTTGGGCGGAACCAACCCTGATCCCCGCTCCGGCGACCTGTTCGGTGCCGAAGACGGCGCCCAGACTGGCGCCCAGACTGGCGAGGCACCGGCACGGACCCAGGCCTAGCGTTCCAAGGCAAAGCAACGGGAGGTGGGCCGCAGCGGCCCGCCTCCCGTTTTCTTGTGCACGCGGCTGCGCTGCCGCACTCTCGGATTGCTGCGCGGGCCGGATTGCTGCGCCCCGCTGGAATCCGTATAATGGGATATTTGTCCGGCCGGATCAGTCCGTACGGAACAACAATGCTTGGCGAAGCGTTTCACCTAGTGATGCTACGTGAACCACACCGTAGTCCGGAGGCGCCCTTACCAGGGCTTCCGGCTAGCGCGGAGTCCGCTCCGCGAACCGATTAGAGGGAGAAATCATGAGCGATCGCAGCCTGCGAGGCATGCGTCTTGGCGCCCAAAGCATGGAGACCGAATCCGGCGTGGAGCCGGCTCCGCGTCAGCGGGTTGAGTACCGGTGCGAGGACGGCGAACAGGTTTTTGTCACCTTTTCCTCCGAAGCCGAAATTCCCCCTGTCTGGGTTTCCAAGACCGGCAAGGAAGCGCTGCTCGTTGATGGCGAACGCCCGGACACCAGCAACGAAAAGGCAGTCCGTACGCACTGGGACATGCTGCTGGAGCGCCGCTCGCTTCCCGAGCTGGAGCAGATCCTCGAAGACCGCCTCACCATTCTGCGCGAGCGTCGCGGCGAACGGCGTTCAGCCTAGCTGCTGCTAGCCAGCAGGCAGGCGCTACAGCCAAAAGGCCGGATCCGCTGCATCCACGGATGCAGCGGATCCGGCCTTTTGGGTACCAGCCTGGTTCTTTGTGGCAGCTAGTCGCGCGGACTCTTGCCCGTCAGCTTCTTCCAGCGGGCGGTCAAGCCCCACTTCGTTACGTTGATCATGGCCTCAACCACAATGTTGCCGCTCATCTTGGAGGCGCCGAGTTCCCGCTCCACGAAGGTGATGGGGCGCTCCACGATGTTCAGGCCCATCTTCGCGACGCGCCATGCCAGGTCCACCTGGAAGCCGTAACCGACGGAATCAACCTGGTCCAGGTTCAGCTTCTCCAGCGTGGTGCGCCGGAACGCACGGTAGCCGCCGGTCACGTCCTTGATCTTGAGGCCGAGCATGATGCGTGCGTACGTGCTGCCGGTCCGCGAAATGGCCTGGCGGTACAGGGGCCAGTTCACCACGCTTCCGCCCTTCACCCAGCGCGAACCCATGGCGAGGTCGGCGCCCTGGTCCACGGCCTCAAGCAGCGAAGGAAGCTGTTCGGGCTGGTGCGAGCCGTCGGCGTCCATCTCCACCAGGACGTCGTAGCCGGCGTCCAGTCCCCACCTGAAGCCCGCGATGTAAGCGGCGCCCAGGCCTTCCTTGCCCTTCCGGTGCAGGACATGGACCTGGTTGTCCCCGGCAGCGATGCTGTCCGCCAGCTGCCCGGTGCCGTCCGGGCTGTTGTCGTCAACAACGAGGACGTCCGAAGCCGGCACGGCAGCGCGAAGGCGTCCCAGAGTCTTGGGAAGCGACTCCAGCTCGTTGTAGGTGGGGATGATGGTGAGGACACGCACAGGGAGGCCTTTCCTGGATGGGAGCGGTCAGTACGCGGAGAGCCCGGCGGGAACGCCGGCTCGTAAAGCGCAACTCCCCATTATACGGGCCCCGCGGAGCGCTTCCGTGCGCGCAGCTTTTCTGTCCGCGCGGCAGGCCATGGGGCCGCAAGTGTGCGTTCGCGCTTGTCGCCCAGCGGCAGGGGCGGGCCCCGCGGAGCTTAAGTGTGCGTTCGCGCTTGGCTGGCAGCACGGGGTGGTCAGGACGCAGTGGTCAGGACGAGGTGGTCAGCTCGCGGGCTCCGCCACGGGCGGGTCCGTGCGCTACGGGCCAGTTCCTGGTGCCGCGATAAGCGGATGGAGGAACTGTTTTCTGCTGCGCTTTGGACCCGCCCCCGGAAGCTCAATGCTACGGACTGGCTGGGGGCTGTCAACAGCCCCCTGACCTGCCCGTTCACGTATCGCCGCAGGTCAGAGGCGTATTTCTGCAGTTCTTGGACGGTCATTGTGGCGGGCAATAGCTCCATGTGTCGCCGGGTTAAGCCTGGTGTCGGTCAGGCCCGGAAGGCTTCTGCGGAGAACAGCTCCAGCCCGTTACGCACGGTCTGCAGGCACCGGGGATCCGTTCCCGTGTCCAGTGCGGGCAGCAGCGGCGTGCGGGCACGGGGATCCGTGCTCCAGGACTGGACCCTGTTGTCGGCCACCTGGACCATGAGCTCATCGACTTCCCAGACGGCGAAGGTTGCCGGTGCGCCCGGTACCAGCTGGCCCGCCATGGGGTTTTCGTAGCGGGCGGCGCGCCAGCCGGCCCGCGTGTGGCCGAGGAAGGCCGCCCGGGCAGAGATCCGCTGGCCGGCGTCGTGGTGCTCGAGGCACGCCCGGACGCTGGACCAGGGACGGAGCGGCGTCACCGGGGTGTCGCTGCCGAAGCAGATGGGGACGCCGGCTGAATAGAACGACGCGAACGGGTTCATGCCCTGGCTGCGGGATCCGAGCCGCCGCTCGTAGAGCCGGCCCTGGCCGCCCCACGCGGCGTCGAAAGCCGGCTGTGCGCTGACCGTCACTGAGTACTTCGCCAGGCGGGCGATGGCGTCGGCGTCGGCCATTTCAACGTGCTCGAAGCGGTGCCCGGCTGCCCGGACCCGCTGCTCCCCCACTTCAGCGGCTGCTTCCTCGAGGGCCTGCAGGGCTGCATCGAGGGCGGCGTCACCAATGACGTGGAATCCGCCCTGGATACCCAGGAGGGAGCACGCCGCCAGATGCGCGGCCGCCTCAGACACGGACAGGTACGTCGTCCCGGTCTCCCCGGGTGCGTCCGCGTAGGGTTCGCGCAGGGACGCCGTTCGGGAGCCGATTGATCCGTCGATGTTCAGGTCCCCGGCAAATCCGCGGACCCGGACCCCAAGCTCAGCAAGGAGCGCCTCGGCGTCGGCCGCCGTCGGCGTCAATTGTCCCCAGTACGGCAGCACCTCGGGCGCCGGGCGGGAGCCTGCCGCGTCGTTCCATCCCACGGCCAGTCGCAGGTCATCGACGCTGCTGATTTTTGGTGCGCCCATCTCGGCCAGCGCCACATACCCGTTGGCCGCAGCCTCGTCCAGGGCACGCCGCTGGTAGTCCTGCAGCGCGGCCACTGATAGGCGGCGGGTGGCCTGCCGGGCGGCAGTGTGGGCCTGGCGCCGCACATGGCCGCCCGGCGCGTAGCCATCCAGCTCCGCCAGCCCGGCACTGGCAACGAGTGACGGCGAGACAAGTGCCGAATGAACGTCCACCCGGGAAAGATACACGGGCCGGCCGGCGGCAGCCCGCTCCAGCTCTCCGGCATCCGGGAGCGTGGGATCGTCCCAGAGCGACTCGTCCCAGCCATGGCCCAGCACCGCGCCTTCCCCGCCCGAAGCCGCAACGGCGTCCAGCAGCTCGCGTGCCGACCGCACACCGCCCAGCTGCAGTGAGCCGAGCGCTATGCCGGTCTCGGTCAGGTGGGCGTGGGAATCGACAAAACCAGGAGCAACGAGGGCACCGCGGAGATCGACGATGTCCATGGAGCTGTCGGCGATCGAGGTGGCAGCCTGTTCCGAACCGACCCACGCGACGGTGTCGCCGTCCACCAGCATGGCCGTGGCGAAGGGATCAGCCGCGGTGTAGACGGAACCGTTGCGGTACAGCGTGACCTTTGACGGTCCGGTCCCTTCCTGCGGGCGGGCGGGGGCATCGGCCATGGAGGCGCTCCTTGGAGAGTTCAAACGGGGTGTTGGGTACGGAAGTGTTCAGTACGGAAGTGTTCAGTGCGGAGGCTGGGACTGGAGGGCGGGCAGTCAGCCCACTGTGGAGTAGGCGACGACGCCCCGCCTGATCAGCTTGATGGCCTCGGCGCAGAGCCGGGCCAGCCGGGGGTCCAGGCCGGGAATCTTGGCCAGCTGGTCCAGCAGGTCGATCACCTGCTTCACCCACCGGACGAAGTCGCCGGCGGCCAGGTCCGTGCCGCTGAGCACTTCCTGCAGATGGCGGCCGCGGGCCCACTTGTACATGGGCCAGATCAGTCCCAGTTCGGGTTCGCCGGTGAGGGGGAGCTTGTTCTGTTCCTCCACGTCCTCCAGCGCAGACCACTCGCGGACCACGATATCGACGGCGGTCTCCAGGGAAACGCTGGGCATGCGGGGCCGCAAGCCGCGATCCTCACGTTTGGCCTGGTACACCAGCACGCTGGCGAATGCAGCCACCTCCACCGCGTCGAGGTCATCGAACGCGCCCTGCCGCAGGGCCTGCGAAATCAGCAAGTCCTTTTCGCCGTAGATCCGGCGCAGCCGCTGGCCGTCGGTGCTGATGCGGTGCTGTCCGTCCCCGGTGGACTCGAGGTATCCGTAGGCCGACAGGACATCGCAGACCCGGTCGAACGTCTTGGCAATGGTGTTGGTGCGGCCCTGGATCTGGCGGACCAGGCCGTCGGTTTCCTTGCGCAGCTTCCACCAGCGTTCTGACCATCTGGCGTGGTCCTCGCGTTCGCTGCAGCCGTGGCACGGGTGGGCCCGCAAGGCACGCCGCAGGTCGGCGATCTTCTTTTCCTGGTTCTGCAGGGCGGAGCCAAGCCCGAAGTCGGTGTTGCGGCTGCTCCCCCTGGCCGGGGGGCGGTTCTCCCGCAGCGCGTTCCGGACCGACGAGGCCAGGTCCCGCCGCGACTTGGGAACCTTCGCGTTGAATGACTTGGGGATCCTGATCCGGGTCAGCGGCGCAATGGGGCCCTCCAGGTCGTCGACGCCGATCCGGCGCAGCTGGCTTTCCAGCGTCAGGACCGCTGGCCTTGGCTCGCGGGAGCTGTGGTCCGAGCTGAGCACCACGGCGAATCCGGGGGCCCTGCCTGCCGGAACATCCACAACGTCGCCCGGCAGGAGACGGCTCAGGGAGTCCTCGTTGAGTGATTTGCGGGCCCGTGATTTGCTCCGCGAACTGAAATTCTCGGCGTCGGAAAGTTCCCGCCGCAGCCGGGCGTACTCGGTGAAATCGCCAAGATGGCACGTCATGGATTTTGCGTAGCCGGCCAGCGACTCTTCGCGGCTGCGGACCTGCCGCGCCAGCCCGACCACCGACCGGTCAGCCTGGAACTGGGCGAAGGAGGACTCCAGGATTTCCCTGGCCCTGGGCCGGCCGAACTGGGCGAGCAGGTTGATGCTCATGTTGTACGTGGGCTGGAAGCTGGAATTCAGCGGATACGTCCGGCGGGAGGCCAGGCCGGCTACCGCGGCAGGGTCCGTCCCCGGCTGCCACAGGACCACGGCATGGCCTTCGACGTCGATGCCGCGCCGGCCCGCCCTGCCGGTGAGCTGGGTGTACTCCCCTGCCGTGATGTCCACGTGGGCTTCGCCGTTGAACTTGTCCAGCTTCTCCAGCACCACTGAACGGGCCGGCATGTTGACGCCGAGGGCCAGCGTCTCGGTAGCAAAGACCGCCTTCACGAGGCCGTCGGCAAAGAGCTTTTCGACCACTTCCTTGAACGTGGGAAGCATGCCGGCATGGTGGGCAGCGATGCCGCGCAGCAGCCCGTCACGCCAGTTCCAGAAGCCCAGCACCTCAAGGTCGTCGGACGGGATGTCCTGGCCGGCCTCGTCCACCCGCTGGGCGATGATTTGCTGCTCCCGCTCCGTGGTGAGCCAGAGCCCGGACGCCACGCACTGGGCGACGGCGGCGTCACAGCCGGCCCGGGAAAAGATGAAGGTGATGGCGGGCAGCAGGTCCTGCCGGTCAAGGCTGGCGATGACCTGCGGCCGGCTGGCCCGCCGCACAGCGGTCCGGGTCTCCTGCTGGGGTTTGTCGCCATAGCGCTGGCGCTGCTGCCGCCGCTGGCTCCGGCCGCCGTGGCCGAAGCGGCCCTGGAAGTTGAGCTGGCTTTCAGCCCTCGAAAGGGTCAGCAGTTCCGGGTTGACCTCGAAACCGCGCTGGCCGGCGTCGGCAGGTGTTGGCGCCAGGGGCAGGGCAGCGGCCGCTGCGGGGCTGCCCGCGGGGGCGATTTCGTCAAAGGTGGTCTCGCCGGCGAAAAGATCCACAATGTCCCGGCCCACCATGACGTGCTGCCAGAGCGGCACGGGACGGTGTTCGGAGACGATCACGTCGGTATCGCCGCGGACCGTGTCCAGCCAGGCGCCGAACTCCTCGGCGTTGGAGACTGTGGCGCTGAGTGACGCGACCTGCACCTCGCTGGGCAGGTGGATGATGACTTCCTCCCAGACGGCACCCCGGAAGCGGTCGGCCAGGTAGTGGACCTCGTCCATGACCACAAAGCCCAGGTCGAACAGGGTGTCGGAGTCGGCGTACAGCATGTTCCGCAGGACCTCGGTGGTCATCACCACCACGGGCGCGTCGCCGTTGATGCTGGTGTCGCCGGTCAGGAGCCCGACGTTCTCCTCGCCGTACTTCTCCGTCAGCTCGGTGAATTTCTGGTTGCTGAGCGCCTTGATGGGCGTCGTGTAGAAGGCTTTCAGTCCGCGCTGCAGCGCCAGGTAGACGGCGAACTCACCAACGATGGTCTTGCCGGCTCCGGTGGGCGCGGCCACAAGGACCCCGCGGCCTTCCTGGAGCGACTTGCACGCCTGCCGCTGGAAGTCATCCAGTTCAAAGCTGAGGGTGCGGGCGAATGCACCCAGGTGGGTCTTTGCTTCCGCGGCCCGTTCGGCGCTGGCGCGGTACCGTTCGGAAGGCGACGGAGTGGTGGTGGACATGCCTCAAGCCTAGCGGGGGCGCACCTAGAGATTCTTCAGCTCACTGCTCGGAGTCGCGATATCGGCTGTGGCCTCGGTCTCAGCGGCCCGCTTCTCTGCCCGGCGGGCACGTCGGCGGTCGTTCAGGACGCACAGGCCGATGGCCACGAAGAAGAGCAGGAGCATGGGACCGGCAAGGTAGAACATGCTCATTGCGTCGCCGCCGGGCGCGGCCATGGCGGCGAACAGGCAGACAAGGAACACGGTGATGCGCCAGCTCTTGATGAGCTGCTCTCCGCGGAGGAGTCCGGCGAGGTTCAGCCCCACCAGGACCACAGGGAGCAGGAAGGCAATGCCGAAGGCGAGCAGCAGCCGCAGCACGAAGGACAGGTAGACCTGCGCGCTGATGAAGTTGGACCCGCCGGAGGGCGTGAAGTCGGTGAGTACGCGGACGGCATTAGGCAGGACAAGCCATGCCATTGTTACGCCGCCCACGAAGAGCGGCACCGCGGCCGCCACGAAGGACAGCGCCAGCCGGCGCTCCTTCTTGTGAAGGCCGGGGACGATGAACGCCCACAGCTGGTACAGCCAGACCGGGCTGGCCAGAATGACGCCCAGGAAGACGGACACCTGGATCATGAGGTCGAAGGAGCTCGCCACGCCGTCGAAGTTGAGGGACGCCTGCCTGCCCTGGCTTTCGTTGAGGTCCCGGATCGGTTTGATCAGGGCCGCGAGCATGGGCTGGTAGACCATGAAGCCCGCAACGGTGGCGAGCACAACGGCAATGGCGGACTTGAACAGTCTGTTCCTGAGTTCGCGCAGATGGTCCAGCAGAGCCATCCGTCCCTCAGGATTGGAGCGACGACTCATGGTTAGTGCCACGTGATCTTAGGCGCGGTTGGGAGGCGGAACGTCGTTTCCGTCGGCAGGACGGTTATCCGTCGTGGAGGAACGCGGGTGGTTGACGACGGTGCCTTCGACGGGATCTGAGCCGTCCTTGGCTTCCGGGGCGCCGTCCTTCTTCATTTCGCGGACTTCCGACTTGAAAATGCGCATCGACTGGCCGAGGCTCCGGGCCATGCCGGGCAGCTTCGGTGCCGCGAAGAGCACCAAAGCCAAGACGATGATGATGATGAGATGCCAGCCTTCAAGCCTCATGGTGGGTGTTCCTTTCGTTTAGTAACATCCTACGTTTATCTGAATTCGATGTCGCGCAGCGACTGGGGCTGGCCCCGTTCGGTCTTCCGGCGGACCCTGCGCTGGCGCCGGGCTTCCCTGCGGGCCTCTTTGGATGCGTGGTAATCATGGCGCATCTGGTGTGGCGAGGCAAAAGGGGCGCTTCCTGGTGCAACCCCGGCGACGTCGGAATCAGCTGCAGCCGCCGGGACGCCTGCGGACGCCGCGGCGGGAACCGGAAGGCGGGTGAGTTTGTCCCCGGCTTCACCGAGCTCCTTGACCGTCGCCATGAACTGGCGGAACAGGCGGACACCCATGAGAACGAAGAACAGCAGGGACAGCGACACAAGTGCCACCCAAATAAGGATCCAGGACCACCAAGGCATGCTGAGTAGTCTAGCTGGCGTACTGGCTAGCCGTTGTACTGGCTATCCGTTGTATTGGGCCAGGGCGGCTTGGATCCAGTCCCGCGAGGCGCGGGCAAGCGCCTCCGGTTCCAGGATCCGTGCCGTTCCGCCGTGCTGGGCCACAAACATGGGCAGCCATGCCGTGTTGCCGAACCGGATATCGGCCACCAGGCCGCCGTCCGGAAGCGGCGCGGTCCGCTCGGCATAATAGTCGTCCGCGAGGCCGGCACCGCGGGCGGTGAGCTGCACGGTGACCAGGGTGTCGTCGTCGTTGGGGGTGAACAGCTTTGCCGGGAACCCGCCGTCGGGCTTTATCCCGGAGGAGACCGGCTTGCCGGTCGGGGTAAGCGCCTCGATCCGGTCCAGCCGGAAGTTCCGGAGGCCGGCCGCCGAATGGCAGTAGGCCTCGAAGTACCAGGTGTTGTCCATGGAATAGAGCCGGAGCGGATCCACGTCCCGCTCCGACAGGGTGTCCTTCTGCGCGGAAAGGTAGACAAGGTGCAGCTGGGACCCTGATTCAATCGCGTCGCGGATGACCTCGAGGTTGGCTGAGTTGCCGGGCCCGACCTCCGGCCCGGACAGGGCAGCGGCACGGAGCCCCTCCTCCCCCGCCGCTGCCATCAGCTTGAGTGTCACTGATTCCAGGGCACTGCCCTCGGCCAGCTCCGGCAGGCCGTTGAGGGTCTCGAGGCCAGTGAGCAGCGCGCAGGCCTCGTCCACGGTGAATCGGACGGGCCGGTTCAGCTCCATGGACTGGCTGATGAAAACGTGTCCTTCCTCCCACTGGATGTCCAACAGCTCGTCCGGGTACCCCTGCGGCAGCCCGGAGCAGATCAGGATCAGCAGATCACCCTCGAGTTCTTGCCGGGTCACCCCGAACCTGTCGGCGACCTCCTCGATGGGCAGGCCCTGGTTGCGGACCAGGAACGGGACCAGCTGCAGCATCCTCTTGAGCTGGTCTTCCGACGTGCGCTTGCGGGTGCGCTTTCCCGTCCCGGCATGACCGAATGAATAAGCCGGCGCCGGAGCGTCGACGAAGGCGGCGGCATTCGCCAGGCGGCGCTGCACGGCAGCGGACAGGTCCGCGGGCGCCACCACCCTGACGTTCGGCCCGTAGGAGGCCAGTTCCTCTCCAAGCACCTCAGCGTCACGGTAGGGAACGGAAAGGCGGTCCCAGCCGGCGTCGGCGTCTGTGCCCGTGTTGGCCTCTGCATGTGCGTCCTCGGACGCAGCGGCCCCGGCGGCACGCTTCCGCAGTCCCAGCAGCTTGCCGCTGCGGACATCCACGACGGCGGTGCTGACCGGAAGCTCCGGAAGGCTGTTCAGCTGGGCGCGGACGTTGAAGCCGGCGGGCGGCGTGAAGGCCTCCCTCTCTAGAATTGTGACGGCGGAGGTGAAGCGCGACAGCCGGAAGAAGCGCTTGGCGCTCCGGCCCCGGTCAAAGCCGACGAGGTACCACTGGCCGAAGCGGCTGCCCAGGCCCCACGGTTCAACGACGCGTTCCTCTTCGCGGCCCGTGCTGCCGGCCAGGTAGAGGAAGCGGACAGCGTGCTGGGCGTGCATGGCAGCCACCAGGTCCTCGAACGCCTGGCCCGCCGGTTTGATGCGCGGCTGCACCCCGGCCGGAAGCTCGACGTCGGCCAGGCCGCCCGCTGCCTGCAGCTTGCGGAGGGCGTTGCTTGCCGCCGTTCCCAGCGCCGCCTGCTCCCAGAGCTGCGAAGCCAGCAGCAGGACCGTCCATTCGTCCGGGGTCAGTTCCACATCCGGCAGGCGGTTGGATTCCTTGCCGATCCGGTACCTGGTGGTGCCGGGATCGTCCGAACTCCAGCCCAGGTCTGTGACCGTTTCGACGTCGAAGCCGAAGTCGCGAAGGTCGTTCTTGTCACGTTCGAACATGCGGCCAAAGGCGGCGTCGCTGGCCGCGCCGCCGGCATAGATTTTCTCCCGCAGCTCACTGCGCCGCAGGCCGTACCGCGAGTTCAGCAGGGCAATCAGGAGGTTCAGCAGGCGTTCAGTTCGTTGGGCGGACACCCTCGTTAGGTTACTAAAGCCCTTCCGGCAAAATCGCGAAAGCGCGGCAACAATCCGGAAAATCCTTCCGATTGTTACCGCGCTTCCGCAGTACAGCGGCCCGCGGGTGGGCCCACGCGCGCCGGGTTCCCTGTCCGAACTTGTGATGACAGGCGGCGGTGGGTGGGCCCACGCGCGCCGGGTTCCCCGTCCGAACTTGTGAGGACAGGGGGCGCGTGGGGACTAGCGGACGCCCACCAGGTCCACGACGAAGATGAGTGCCTCGTTCGGGCCGATGGCTCCGCCGGCACCGCGCGAGCCGTAAGCCAGCTCGGAGGGGATCTCAAGGCGGCGGCGTCCGCCGACCTTCATGCCGAGCAGTCCCTGGTCCCAGCCTTGGATGACCTGGCCGACGCCGACTCGGAAGTCCAGCGGGGCACCGCGGCCCCATGAGGCGTCGAACTCTTCGCCGGTGGACCAGGCCACGCCGACGTAGTGCGTGGAGACGGTGTCGCCTGCCTTGGCCTCGGGACCGTCGCCCTCAATGATGTCCGTGATGACGAGTTCCGTGGGCACCGGGCCTTCGGGGAAGTCGATTTCCGGCTTTTCACGGTCGAGCTTGCGCTGGCCAAATGACATGGTTGCTCCTTCTGTTTGTGGGAACTTGGGTATTCGGGTTGGTACTTTTACTTGGCACCCAGGATGTCGACGACGAACACGAGGTCGCCCTTGGCGTCACCCTGGCCGGAGTCGCCGTAGGCGAGATCCTTGGGGATGACGAGCAGGACGCGCGAGCCGACCGTCTTTCCGGCCAGGCCCTGGGTCCAGCCCTTGATGACCTGGTTCAGCGCGAAGGATGCCGGCTTCTTGCGGTCAAAGCTGGAGTCGAACTTCTTGCCGCTGGCCAGGGCCACACCGACGTAGTTCACGGTCAGGGTGTCCGTGGCCTTGACGGCTGTGCCCTTGCCCTTGATCAGGTCCTGGGCGATGAGCTTCTTCGGGGCTGCGACGCCCTTGACCGAGATCTCCGGGACGCCGTCCTTCTCGGTGACGGTGGGCAGGCCGGCGGGCGGGGTGACCGGATCGCCTTCAGGCTTGTCGAGGACCTTCGGGGCTTCCTTGGCCGAGAGCACCTTGATGATCAGGAGCTGGGTCGGCTGGGCAGCGGCACCTTGTGCAGCGGCCTTGCCCGGGATGGCGAGGGCGAGCTGGGAGCCCACCTTGGCGCCGACAAACGCGTTGTAGACGATCGCGCTGCCGGTCTTGAGTTCATCGTTCAGTTCAAGGGGCTCGGGATCGCGGGGGAAGCTGTCGTCCAGCGTGGAGCCGTCCTTGGCATTGAGGGCAAGAACGGAAATCTCGGCGATCTGGTTGGCCTTCACGCGGTCCCCGCCGCCTTCGGTGACAACCTTGACGGTGGGTTCGGCAACCTCGAGGGGCTTGGTGAACTCGACGCCCGGGGCTTTTTTGTCCCCCTTGTCCGTCAGCTTGAGCGAGTCGAGCTTGGCGGTCTCACCCGCGGACTGGCTGGTCGGTTCCGGGGCTGCGGGCTCCTGGCCACCGCAGGCGGTCAGGAGCAGCAGCGCGGGAAGAAGGATTGCTAGTAGTCGGCGCACGTAAGAACTTTCGTCGGGGCAAGATGGATGCCTGCCGGGATGTTGGACACGGCAAGGCAGTCAGGACCGCAGAACGGCCTCTTCCAGAGTAACGCGGAAAGCTGGGTATCAGCCCATAGATTCCAGAAGGGCATCCACCCGCTCGTCCTCGTTGCGGAACGGGTCCTTGCACAGAATGGTCTGGTGCGCGCGGTCGTTGAGCTTCAGATGGACCCAGTCCACGGTGTAGTCACGGCCCAGCTCCTGCGCCTTGCGGACGAAGTCGCCACGCAGCTTGGCCCGTGTGGTCTGCGGCGGGGCATCCACGGCGTCCTTGATGGCCGTTTCCTCCGTCACCCGGCGGACTGCCCCGCGCGACTGCAGCAGGTAGTACAGGCCGCGGGAGCGGGAGATGTCGTGGTAGGTGAGGTCCAGCTGCGCGATCCGGGGGGCGTCCAGGCCCAGGCCGTGGCGCCTGCGGTAGCTGTCCATCAGCTTTTTCTTGATCGCCCAGTCGATTTCGGTGTCGATGGTGCTGGAGTCGCCGCTTTCGATGGCGCGCAGCGTCCGCCCCCACAGGTCCAGAATCAGCGGGACGTGCGGGTTGTGGGCTCCGTTCTCCTCGACAAACGCCGTGACTTTGCTCAGGTACTCCTGCTGGATCTCCAGCGCTGTGAGCTGGCGGCCGTTGGCGAGCCGGACAAGCGCGCGGCCGCTCAGGTCATGGGAGATCTCCCGGATGCTGCGGATGGGATTTTCCATCCGCATGTCCCGCATGATCACTCCCGCCTCGATCATCCGCAGGATAAGGTCCACGGTGCCCACCTTGAGCAGCGCCGTGGTCTCGGACATGTTGGAGTCCCCTACGATCACATGCAGGCGGCGGTAGAACTCGGCATCGGCATGCGGCTCGTCGCGGGTGTTGATGATGGGCCGCGAACGGGTGGTAGCGGAGGACACGCCCTCCCAGATGTGGTCAGCCCGCTGCGAAAACGCGTAGGTGGCTCCGTGCGGCGTCTTCAGGATCTTGCCGGCACCGGCAATGAGCTGGCGCGTGACGAGGAACGGGATGAGGATCTCGGCCAGCCGGGTGAACTCGCCGCGGCGGGGAATGAGGTAGTTCTCGTGGCTGCCGTAGGAGTTGCCCGCAGAGTCAGTGTTGTTCTTGAACAGGTACACCGTACCGTTGAAGCCCTCGGCAGCCAGCCTGGACTGGGCCTCGTCCACGAGGTCGTCCAGGATGAGCTCCCCGGCGCGGTCATGTGCAATCAGCTGGGCGAGGTCGTCGCATTCTGCCGTTGCATATTCCGGATGCGAGCCCACGTCAAGGTACAGGCGGGACCCGTTGGTGAGGAACACGTTGGAGGACCGTCCCCAGCTGACCACCTTGCGGAACAGGTAGCGGGCCACTTCCTCCGGGGCGAGGGGGCGGGAGTCCGGGCTCGAATAGGAAATCCCGAATTCGGTTTCAATGCCGAAGATCCTCTTGTCCATGTCAGCTCTCCTCAGCCAGCAGTTCCACAACGTCTTGGTCGGACAATCTGCGGAAAGCCCTCCGCGTCCCCCTGTTGCTTTCCGAACTGCGGTCCAGCACCGCCACTTCCAGGGCCTTGGCCGGCAGGTCGGGTGCCTCGTTGTCCGTCACGAGTCCCCTGACGGCGAGCCGGATCGCCGCCGCGAACGGGAGGTCGCGCTGCCAGCCGCCCTCGATCGCCCCGGACACCTTGTCCGCCTGGCCGCCCATCACAATGAAGTTGTGCTCGTCCGCGATCGAGCCGTCGAACGTGAGGCGGTAGAGGTGGTCGAGGTCCTGGCTGGCTCCGACTTCGGCCACGGCCAGTTCCACCTCGAACGGCTTCTGCTCCGCGGTGAAGACGGCGCCCAGGCTCTGGGCGTAGACGCTGGCCAGTCCCCTGGCCGTGACGTCCTCGCGGTCGTAGGAGTAGCCGCGGACGTCGGCGTAACGCACCCCGGCCTGGCGGAGGCTCTCAAACTCGTTGTACTTCCCGACGGCGGCGAAGGCGATCTTGTCGTAGATCTCGCCGATCTTATGCAGCGACGGGGACGGGTTCTCCGCCACCAGCGCAATCCCGTCCTCGCAGCTGATCACGATCACGGACCGGCCCCGGGCGATGCCTTTCCGTGCGAAATCCGCACGGTCCTTCATCAGCTGTTCGGGAGAGACATAGAACTGCTGTGTCATATCAGGCCTCCCTGCGGGCAGCTGCCCTGGACTCGATGATGTTTCCGGCCATGGCTGCGAGTTCCCGTTCAGATACCCGCCGGGCTCCGGCCCGGTTGACGGCGTACACCACGGGCCAGAGTTGCCGCACGGGGTCGGGGCCGCCGGTGGCGGAGTCGTCGTCGGCTGCGTCGTACAGGGATTCGACGGCTACTGAGATCGCTTCGTCCTCGGGCAGGTTGGGCCGCCAGAGTTTCTTAAGGGCGCCACGGGCGAACATTGATCCGGAGCCCACGGCATGGTGTTCCTGTTCCTCATAGCGGCCGCCGGTCACGTCATAGGAGAAGAGCCTGCCTACCCCGGCGGCAGTGTCGAAGCCTGCGAACAGCGGGACAACGGCGAGGCCCTGCAGCGCCATCGGCAGGTTGCCCCGGATCATGGCCCCGAGCCGGTTTGCCTTGCCGTCCAGGCTCAGGAGGGTGCCCTCGATCTTCTCGTAGTGCTCGAGCTCCACCTGGAACAGCCGCGTCAGGTCGATTGCGATGCCCGCGGTGCCGGCGATTCCGAGGACTGAATACTGGTCGGCGGGAAAGACTTTTTCGATGTGCCGGCTGGCAATGATGTTGCCCATGGTGGCCCGGCGGTCGCCGGCCATGACAATGCCGCCGGCGTAGGTCATGGCCACGATGGTGGTGGCGTGGGGCACGGCGAGGGGCTGGCCGGCGGGCGTGCCCGCCGCAAACGGTGCGTATTGGGGAAGCAGTTCCGGACGGTCGCGTTGGAGATGCTCAGTGAACGACGACGTCGCGTGGGCGGCTACCTTGTTGGCTGTTGTCTCCTGCACTGGTGCACTCCTTCAACGTGATACTTCAGCGGCTGTCCGGTACCTCTGGCCTCCGTGCCCGGTGCGGGTGGTGTCGCTGCCGGTCTACTGGCCGCCCTTTTGCACGAATGCCCGGACGAATTCCTCCGCGTTGGACTCCAGGACGCCGTCGATCTCGTCGAGGAGATCGTCAACACCCTGCGTCGAGGCGGATGCCTGTCCTTCTGCGGGCGCCGGCGGTACGGGGACCTCTTCCTCGACCTCGGTGTCGCGTGGCTGCGGCTGCTGCTGCTCCTGGCCTGCCATGTCCTTCTCCTTCATCCAGTCCCCCATTACGGAGGGACATCCTGTATGCCCATATTGCCATGCAAAGGGCCTTTGCGGGGTGCTTTATGCCTGTGGCGGAGGCGGTGCAGATCCGAGGAGTTCCGCAAGGAACGGTCCCGCCTCGCGATGCCTGGCGAACAGCCCGCCCGTAAGCGCTTTCGTGCCGCGCAGCGGTTCCCGGGTGGGCACGCGCTGCAGCCTTCCGTAACCCGGCACGTCGAAGATCACCGAGTCCCAGCTGGCACCCACCACGTCCTTGCTGAAGCTGCTGACGCAGCGTCCGCGGAAGTACGCGCGGGTGTCCGACGGCGGTTCCGTCACCGCTGCTGCGATGTCGGCGTCGTCCACGATCCGCTGCATCCGGTTCCGGGACAGCAGGCGGTAGTAGAGCCCCTTCTCGGGCCGGAGGTCAGCCCACTGCAGGTCCACCAGGCCAAGCCGGGCGTCATCCCACTGGAGTCCGTCGCGTTGCCGGTAGCCCTCCAGGATGGACAGCTTGGCCAGCCACTCCACCGAGGTAGCGGCGGCGGCCCTGTCGTTGTCCAGCTGGGTGAGGGTGGTTGCCCACCGCTCCAGCACGGCATGGGTGTGGCCGTCGCCGTCAACGGCGTCCGAGACACCCGTGTCCTGGGCGAGCTTGGCTGCGGCCTCGTGGTACATCCACTGCAGGTCCAGGGCCGTCACCCGGCGGCCGTCCATCAGCCTGACCTTGGTGGTGAGGGTGGTGTCATGGCTGATGGCCTGCAGTGCGGCCACGGGCTCGTGGACCTCGATGCGGGGCGCGAGGCCCGCCTCTATCAGACTCAGCACCATGGCTGTGGTTCCGAACTTCAGGTAGTTGGAAACCTGGCTCAGGTTGGCGTCACCGATGATGACGTGCAGCCGCCGGTACTTGTCTGCCGTTGCATGGGGCTCGTCGCGGGTGTTGATAATGGGGCGCCGGATGGTGGTCTCGAGTCCCACTTCCGCCTCGAAGAAGTCGGCCCGCTGGCTGACCTGGTAGCCAGGCCGGGAGCTGTCCTGGCCCATGCCCACCCGCCCCGAGCCGCAGATGATCTGCCGCGACACGAAGAACGGGGTCAGCCCGCGGACAATGTCGCCGAACGGCACCGACCGGGGCATCAGGTAGTTTTCGTGCGACCCGTAGGACACGGACTTGTTGTCGGTGTTGTTCTTGTAGAGGTTGACGGCGGGAAGTTCCGTGTCGCTGGCCAGCCTGCGGACCGCGGCAAGGCCCACCAGGTCCCCGGCCGCGTCCCAGGCCACTGCCGCGGCGGGGTTGGTGACCTCCGGGCTGGAGTACTCGGGGTGGGCGTGGTCCACGTAGAGCCGTGCCCCGTTGCCGAGCACCATGTTCATCAGCAGCGAGCCCGATTCGTCCTCGCCGTCGAGCTCAAGCTCTTCCCGGCCGTAGGCAAGCGCCACGGCCTCGGCGTCCAGCACGGGCGGCTGGTCCGTCAGCTGGCTCGGGTGGGCCTGGCCGCGTTCGAGCGTCCAGCCGCGGGCGTCGTGCAGCGGCTCCTCGTCCGTGTAGTCCCAGCGGGTTTCGGCGCCGCCGGCGGCCCGGAGCCGGGTGACCTGGGCGTAGGCCTGGACCACCCGGGCGGACATCATCGTGGCGTTGGCGCCCGGTGCGGCCGGCGCGTGAATCCCGTATTCGGTTTCCGAGCCCATGACCCGCATGGCGCCGCCGGCCGGCAGGCCACCTCCCAGCGCTGATTCGGAGCCGGCCGTCACAGGTACTGGCCCGTGTTGGGCATGGTCTCGATGGATTTGCCGGGCTCCTGGCCGGCCTTGCCCTGGACGATGGTGCGGATGTACGTGATGCGCTCACCCTTCTTGCCGGAGATGCGTGCCCAGTCATCGGGGTTGGTGGTGTTGGGCATGTCCTCGTGCTCGCGGAACTCATCGACGACGGCACGCAGCAGGTGGTCGATGCGCAGGCCCTTCTGCTGCGTGGTCAGGAGGTCCTTGATGGCGTACTTCTTGGCACGGTCCACGACGTTCTGGACCACGGCCCCGGAGTTGAAGTCCTTGAAGTACAGCATCTCGGTGTCGCCGTTGGCATACGTGACTTCCAGGAACTCATTGGACTTTTCGGTGGAGTACATCGACTCCACGGTGCGCTGGACCATGGCATCGACAGTGGCCTGGATGTCGCCGTCGTGCTCCACCAGGTCATCCTCGTGGAACGGCAGGTCGGGGGTGATGTACTTCCGGAAGATGTCCGCCGCGGCTTCGGCGTCGGGACGCTGGATCTTGACCTTCACGTCGAGGCGCCCGGGGCGCAGGATGGCGGGGTCGATCATGTCCTCGCGGTTGGAGGCACCGATGACAATCACGTTGTCCAGCCGCTCCACGCCGTCGATCTCACTCAGCAGCTGCGGCACAATCGTGGTTTCGACGTCGGAGGAGATGCCGGTGCCGCGGGTGCGGAAGAGCGAATCCATCTCGTCGAAAAAGACCACTACGGGGCTGCCGTCCGACGCCTTTTCGCGGGCCCGGGAGAAGATCAGCCGGATGTGGCGTTCGGTTTCGCCGACGTACTTGTCGAGGAGTTCGGGACCCTTGATGTTGAGGAAGTAGCTCTTCAGGTCAATGTTGCCCGAGCGTTCCGCGGCACGCGCGGCAAGGGAGTTTGCCACGGCCTTGGCGATGAGGGTCTTGCCGCAGCCCGGAGGGCCGTAGAGCAGGATGCCCTTGGGCGCCTTAAGCCCGTGTTCGCGGTACAGGTCCGGATGCAGGAACGGCAGCTCGATGGCGTCCCGGATCTGTTCGATCTGCGGGCCGAGGCCGCCGATGTCCTCGTAGGTGATGTCCGGGACTTCCTCCAGGACGAGGTTCTCGACCTCGGACCGCGGGACCTTTTCGAGGGCGTACCCGGTGCGGGAATCGATGGACAGGGCATCGCCTACGCGCAGCTTCTCGCTCAGCAGCGGGCCGGCGAGCCGGATGACGCGTTCCTCGTCGGCACGGCCGAGCACCAGGGCCCGGTCAGGGCCGAGCATCTCCTTGAGCGTGACGAGTTCGCCCGCGCGCTCGTAACCGAGGCCGGCCACCACCAGGAGAGCCTCGTTGAGGAGGACCTCCTGGCCGACCGCCAGCTGGTTGATGTTGACCAGTGGGCTGATGCCAACCCGCATTTTGCGCCCGGCGTTGAAGATGTCCACCGATTCCTCGGTGGCCGCCTGGCCGCTGCCGGCAGCCTGCCGGCGCGGATTCAGCTGGAGGACGGTGCCGAAGCTGTACGGCGGCTGCCCCTCCTGGTCCAGGGCGTTCTTCAGCCGGAGTATTTCGGCCTTGGCAGTTTCCAGCATTGCCACGAGCTTGGTGTTGTTCTGTGTGGCAGCTGCCAGCTGGCGGTCGATATGCCTCAGTTTGTCCCTGAGGATATTGACCTGCCGGTCCGCGACAGACAGTTCGTTGGCGCCAGCCTGCTCAGCCGGCGTAGGCACGGAGTCCTTGTTTGGCGTCTCCATGATGCATCAGCCCCTTCCTGCGCTCTTCTTAAGACGATAGCCCCAAGTTGGCTGGTAGAGCCGACGACATCCGAAATACGGACTAGTTTGTGATCTCCGGATCGTCCTTCACGTTGGTGCCCGCGATCGCGTCCCGCGCCGCCCGGCGCAGCTTTTTGTCCGAGACCAGGCGTTCCCCCACGGCGCCCGGTGTCCAGGCGTTGACGTCCTCTTCGTTGAACTCGGTCTTGGACGGACGCCGCTTAACGGAGATGCCGGTGACGCCGTCGGCGAGCCGCCGGGTGACCAGCAGGAAGCCGGTGTGGGCGACCATGCGGTGGTCGGGGCGCACGGCGAGTCCTTCGAGGTGCCAGCCGCGGACCATGGATTCCCAGGCGTCCGGTTCGGTGAAGCGGCCGTCGGCGCGGATAGCTTCGGCCGTGCGGGAGAGCTGGGTGACGGTGGCGACGTAATTGATCCAGACGCCGCCGGGGGCCAGGACCGTGGCCACAGCGTCGAGGCATTCCCAGGGCGCCAGCATGTCCAGGACCACGCGGTCGACGGACCCGGGCTCTTCGGCGCGGACCACTTCCTCCTGGAAGTCCCCGAGGGAGATCTGCCAGGCGGGGTGCGGGCCGCCGAAGATGGTCTCGACGTTGCCGCGGGCGATGGCGGCGAATTCCTCGCGGCGTTCGAAGGAATGCAGGTAGCCCTGGTCCCCCACCGCCCGCAGCAGTGAGATGGAGAGTGCACCTGAGCCCACGCCTGCCTCCACCACGCGGGCACCCGGGAAGATGTCAGCCATGGTGATGATCTGGCCGGCGTCCTTGGGGTAGACCACGGCGGCGCCGCGGGGCATGGAGAGGACAAAGTCGGACAGCAGCGGGCGGAGCGTCTGGTACTGCTGGCCGACGTTGTTAACCACCACCGAGCCGTCCACCTTGCCGATGATGTCATCGTGGTTGAGGAAACCGCGGTGGGTGTGGAAAGCTCCGCCGGCCTCAAGGCTGATGGTGTTCATGCGCCCGCGTTCGTCGGTCAGCTGAACCCGTTCGCCTTCGCGGAAGGGGCCGCGCCGCCGGGCAGCGCCGACCGGCTGGTCCGCCGTCCCGGCTGCAGTGCCGGAGGAAAGGCCCGTGCTGGTTCCGTTGGCGGCAGATTCGCTGCTCATGACTGTGTCCTCGCTCCTGTGAAAGCTGTCTTGGCGTGCACCGTGGCGGTCCGGCAGGGCGCCGTGCACCTGCTGCCGATTTCACGACCGGCACGTAACTCTACCGGTTCTGGCCGCGACGGCGCGTGTTTAGCGGGGGGCCTTGCCTGTTATGGCCGTCACCACGGTGGACTGCCGCAGCAGGCCGGTGACCCGGCCGTTGTGGTCGACCACCGCGTAGTCGTGTCCTTCGAGCTGCGCCAGGTACTGGAGCAGCTCCTGGCCTTTGGACCATTCCGGCACGTAGGCGCCGGCGCCGAGCGGGTAGGCGACCGCTCCGGCGGGGGTGGTGCCGGCCACGGCGGCAGGCACCGCGGCCAGGGCCGCGGGATCCACCACGCTGTTGGGCCTGCCGTCCGGAGCGCAGAGCACGACGGCGGTCCGGCCGCCTGCCGACACGCGCAGGACGTCGCTGACGCTCACCGTTTCGGAAAGGCCGACGGCGGGTTCGGCCAGCGCGGCCGCGCTCACCAGATGGAGCCGGCTGCGCAAGCGGCCCTGCTGGATTGACGCCGACGCGCCCATCCAGAGGAAGCCGCCGACCAGGATAGTGATGAGCAGCATGCTGGTGTCCGGGACGTCTCCGCTGAGCAGCGGCCGGACAACGAAATACAGCCCCAGGGCGATGACGATGATCCGCCCGCCCCAGCCGGCGGCGACGGTGCCCTTGGCGTGGCTGCCGGTGGCCTTCCAGACCGCGGATTCCACCAGGCGGCCGCCGTCCAGCGGCAGCCCGGGCAGCACGTTGAAGATGCCGATCACGAGGTTCGCCCAGAAGAAGATGTTCAGAAGGGTGTCCGCCACGCCGGACAGGCCGCCCGCGGAGATCACCAGCCACGCTGCGCCTGCGAGCACGAAGTTGGCGGCGGGCCCGGCCAGGGCCACCAGCACGGACCGTCCGGGGGTGGCGGTGAAGCTTTCAAACTGGGTGTGGCCGCCCCAGAGGTTGAGCACGATTTTCTCGCTGGGCCAGCCATAGATCTTGGCCGTCAGCGCGTGCGCCAGCTCATGGACGAGCACCGACAGCAGGAGCAGGACCGCGTAGGCGAATGCCACGTAGTACGCCCCGATCCCCAGCGAGGGGGTGCCGTGCTGCAGCACCGGTCCGTACACGATCACCGTGAACGCGGCGATGATGAACCAGGAGTAGGCCAGGATGATGGGAATGCCGGCGATCCTGCCGAGCGGGATGCCCTCGCGCCGGCTGTTCTTGGTCTGCACACTCGGGGGCTGCTGACCGGATCCCGCGGGATCAGACACGTTCCGGCTCCTTAGTTAACGTTTTCGAAGGTTGCCGCCGGTTCGCGCGAGCCGAGGCGGAGCCTCACCAGCTCCTCGAGTTCGGCCACGCTGCGGTCCGCGAGGGTATCCCACGTGGTCCTGCGGGCGTCGTCCGGCAGCGGCACGATATGCGGAATGGCAACGGTCACGGCGCCCGATGCCACGGCAGCGGCAACGCCCGGCGCCGAGTCCTCGAGCGCCACGCAGTGGTCGACGGTGAGCTCAGGGTCCTGCTGCTTCAGCAGGTCCACAGCCTTGAGATAAGCCTCCGGGTGCGGTTTGCCCTGGGTTACCGTGTCGCCGGTAACAAGGAACTCGAAGTAGGGCCGGGGAAGGCTCGCCACAATTTCGCGGGCCAGCGGTGCCTCTGACATGGTCACAAGGGCACAACGTACGCCGGCGCTGAAAAGTTCATCCAGCAGCTCCCGCGCCCCCGGCCGCCATGGCACGTTTTCCCGGACGCGGCTGATCACCTGGGCGGTGAGCGTGTCGATGATCTCGCGGATCTCCAGGCGCACGCCGGCGCGCTGGAGGATGCCGGCCGAGTGGACCAGTGATTGCCCCACGAGCTGCATGGCCTGCTCGTGCGACCACGTCCCCCCGTGGGCCTCGACAAGGTTGTGTTCGGCTTCGATCCAGTACGGTTCCGTGTCAACGATGGTGCCGTCCATGTCCCATAAAACGGCTTTGAGCAAGGGCTGAGTGGCGGCAGGTTCCATGCTTTCCACTGTACCGGGCCGCCCGGTGGCGCCCTGCAGCGGGCCCCCGACATACGCCGTCGGCGAATTTCCCCGTCCCTGCGCGGCGGGGATGGGGTTTGTCCGGATCTGCGGCGGTTCGTTCTATGCAACAGCAACACTTGTGGACGTAGGGTGAAGGGATGAATAGCTTCGACGGAGACACCAACGAACCGGGCACCGCGCCTGAGACGGAGCAGCTGCTGCAGCCTGTTCCCGAGGGTCAGCGCATTACTGTGATGCTGGCTGCGTTCGAGGGCTGGAATGACGCGGGGGAAGCCGCCAGCGATGCGCTCCGTTACCTGAACAAGCTGTGGGGCGGGAAGAAGGTCGCGTCCATCGACGCCGACGAATATTACGACTTCCAGTTCACCCGGCCCACCGTCCGGCGCACGGCCTCCGGCGAACGCAAGATCAAGTGGCCGTCCACGCGGATCTACAAGGCCAGCGCCCCCGGCACCAACGTCGATGTGATTTTCATCCAGGGCACGGAACCGTCCTACAAGTGGCGCGCGTATACGGCGGAACTGCTGGTTCACGCCGAAGCGCTTCATGTGGATTACGTGGTCCTCGTGGGTGCACTGCTGGCGGACGTGCCGCACAGCCGCCCCATCCCGGTCAGCACGTCCACCGACGACGGGGCGCTGCGGGAACGGCTCAACCTCGAAGCCTCGCAGTATGAAGGGCCCGTGGGGATCGTCGGCGTGCTGTCCGAGGTATCGCTGCTCGCCGGCATCCCCACCGTCTCGCTCTGGGCCGCCGTGCCGCACTACGTCGCGCAGGCCCCGTCACCCAAGGCGCAGCTGGCGCTCCTGCACCGCATCGAGGAACTCCTCCAGGTTCCGCTGGACACCCATGAACTGGCCGAGGAGGCCGAGGCATGGGAGCGCGGCGTCAACGAACTGGCCACCGAGGATCCCGAAATTGCTGCCTATGTGCGGCAGCTGGAGGAGGCGAAGGACACCGCCGACCTGCCCGAGGCCAGCGGTGAATCCATTGCGCGCGAGTTTGAGCGCTACCTGAAGCGGCGGGGCAAGGACAAGCCCTAACGTTCCGCCGGGGCGTTACAGTTCGACGCCGAGAAGGGCGTTGACGGCGTCGCGCACCAGTGCCTGGTCTGCTTCGGACACGCTGCCCGTATTATCAGGCGCTGTGTTGTTAAGGGCAGAGTCTGTCCACCGGTCCACGGCGGCCAGCGCTGCCGGGGCGTCCAGGTCGTCAGCCAGGGCCGAGCGCATCTGCCTGATGAGTTCCTCACCTGATCCGGCCGGCGCCGCGGCCACGGCCGAGCGCCACCGTTCGAGGCGGGCCTTGGCCTGCTCGAAGCCTTCCGCCGTCCAGGACCAGTCGGAGCGGTAGTGGTGCGCAAGGATGGCCAGGCGGATGGCGGCGGGTTCTTCGCCCGCAGCGCGAAGCTTGGAGACCAGGACCAGGTTGCCCTTGGACTTGGACATCTTCTCGCCGTCCAACCCCACCATGCCGGCGTGGGCGAAATGCTCGGCGAGGGGAACCCCGGACAGCGAGTAGGCGTGTCCGGCACCCATCTCGTGGTGCGGGAAAATCAGGTCCGAGCCGCCGCCCTGCACGGTGAAGGGCGCGGGCAGGTACTTCTGGGCGATCACGGTGCACTCGATGTGCCAGCCCGGCCGGCCCTCCCCCAGTTCACCGCCAGGCCAGCTGGGCTCGCCGTCACGGGCCACGCGCCACAGCAGTGGATCGAGGGCCTGGCGCTTGCCTGCCCGGCCGGGGTCGCCGCCCCGTTCGGCAAACAGCTCCAGCATCTCGGCTTCCGGCAGTCCGGAGACCGCGCCGAGGCTCCAGGCATCCACGCCGACGGCGTGCTTGCTGGCGGCCTCGACGTCGTAGTAGACGTCGCCGTCGGGCTCTCCCGGGGTGCCGCTAACTCGGTAGGCCAGTCCCTGGTGCAGGAGCCGCTCGATGGCTGGGACGATCAGCGGCATGGCTTCGACGGCGCCGACGTAATGATCGGGGGCGATGACGTTGAGGGCTTCCATGTCCGTGCGGAAGAGCTCGATCTGGCTGGCCGCCAGTTCGCGCCAGTCGACGCCGGTGGCGTCGGCGCGCTCCAGCAGCGGGTCATCGACGTCGGTGACGTTCTGGACGTACGCAACCTGCTGGCCGCCGTCGCGCCAGGCGCGGTTCAGCAGGTCGAACGCGACGTAGCTGGCGGCGTGACCCATGTGGGTCGCGTCATACGGGGTGATTCCGCAGACATACATCGACTTTTCGCCATCGGCGTTCAGGGTTACAGCGCGGCCTGCGGTTGTGTCAAACAAGCGGAGCGCGGGCATTTCCCCCGGCAGTACAGGCACGGGGCGGGAGATCCAGGACTTCACAGACCAAGCCTAGTGCTAGGCGCTGATGACATTGAAACCGAGCAGCAGGTACAGGGCGAGGCCCAGGAAGATGCGGTACCAGACAAACAGCCGGTAGCTGCGCGTCGAGATGAACTTCAGGAACCAGCCGATGATGACGTAGCCAATGGCGAATGCAATGACCGTTGCCAGTGCCGTCTCCCCCAGTCCGAAGGGACCGCTCACACCGTCCTTGGCCACCACCTTGAACAGCTGGTAGAGGCCGCTGCCAAACACCGCGGGGATGGCAAGGAGAAAGGAGTAGCGCGCGGCGGCTTCACGCGTGTAACCCATCAGGAGCCCGGCCGTGATGGTGCCGCCGGAACGTGAAACGCCGGGAATCAGGGCCATGGCCTGGGCAAGCCCGTAGAGGATGCCGTGCTTATACGTCAGGTGCGTCAGGTCCCGCTTCTGCTTTCCGACCGCGTCCGCCACGGCCAGGATCAGGCCGAACACTATGAGGGTCGTGGCGACGATCCACAGGCTGCGCAGCACCGATTCGATCTGGTCCTGGAACAGCAAGCCCAGGACGATGATGGGCAGGCTGCCCAGAATCACCAGCCAGCCCATCCGGGCGTCCGGGTCCTGGCGCGAAACCCGCCCGGACAGCGAGCCGAACCAGGCCTTCACGATCCTGACGATGTCCCGCCAGAAGTAGACAATGACGGCGGTTTCCGTGCCGAGCTGCGTGATGGCGGTGAAGGCCGCACCGGGGTCCGCCGCATTCGGCAGGAAGGAGCCCACAATCCGCAGGTGCGCGCTCGATGAAATAGGGAGGAATTCGGTCAGTCCCTGCACAAGACCCAGCAGGGCCGCTTCAATCCAGTTCACGCTAAGACCCTACGTCATGATGCGGGTGGTTTCCCCGTAAGCTAACTGCTATGCAGCAGCGTTACATCGGCAACAGCGGGCTCCGCGCCTCCTCCCTCTCCCTGGGCACCATGTCGTGGTCCCGCGAAACGGACGAGCAGGATGCATCGGAGCTGCTGCGCACCTTCGTGGACGCCGGCGGGACCCTCGTGGACACCTCGGCGTCCTACGCCGACGGCCAGGCCGAAGCCATGCTCGGGTCTATGCTGGGCGACATCGTCTCCCGCACGGAGGTGGTCATCTCCACTAAAGCAGGGGTGTCGCCGTCGGACGGGCGGCAGCGCGTGGACGCGTCCCGGAACGCAATGCTGTCCGGCCTGGACGCCAGCCTGGCGCGGCTTGGCACCGACTACGTTGACCTCTGGCTCGCCCAGGCGTGGGACCCCAATGTCCCGCTCGAGGAGACGTTGTCCGCCCTCGACTTTGCCGTCCGCAGCGGACGGGCCCGCTATGCGGGAATCGCCAACTACAACGGCTGGCAGACTGCCAAAGCCGCCGCAGTGGCCGGGTTCCCGCTCGTGGCCAACCAGTCCGAGTACTCGCTGCTCCGCCGCAAGCCCGAGGCGGAACTGGTGCCGGCCATCGAGGATGCCGGCCTGGGGCTGATGGCGTGGGCGCCGCTGGGCCGCGGCGTCCTCACGGGCAAGTACCGCGGCCATGTGCCGTCCGACTCCCGGGCAGCCGGCACGCGGCTGGCCACGTACGTGGAGCCATACCTTGAGCAGCCCTCATCGCAGGTGGTCGAGGCGGTTGCCATGGCGGCCCGGGGCCTGGGGCGGTCGTCCCTGGATGTTGCGCTGAGCTGGCTGCTGTCCCGGCATGGTGTGGCGACCGCCATCGTGGGCGCGCGCACGCCGGTCCAGCTCAAGGAAATCCTGGACGCCCAGCTCACGCCGCTGCCGGCCGAGATAGCACGCGCCCTCGAGGACGTCTCCAGCAACCAGGTCTAACCGGGGCCGGGCCCGCATCGGGCAGGTTTACTCCTCGACGATTTCCAGGTCCTCTTCGTCGGCTTCTTCGTCTTCCTCTTCGTCTTCCTCGTCATCGAAAACCTGGAGCGGCGTCACTTCGTTGTAGGCCTCATAGAGGGCGTCCTCGTAGACTTCGAAGGCATCGGCAACTGCAAAGAATGCCGCCTCCACTGAGGGGTCACCATCCCCGCGGCGGGCCGAGGCGGCTGCAAGGTGTTCTTCCAAAGCGGCAGTCAAGGACTGAAGCGCGACACGCGGATCGATGCTCATGCCTTCACGTTAGCGGGAAAAGGACGAAAATGGAGAGCAATGAAGGAACATTTTCTGACCAGCTCGGTCCTGCGGGAAAGGGACTATGCCCGTCAATACGAGTACCTCGTATTGACCGTCGGTCCTGACGATTCCCTGCCCGAAGCCCGGCGCCGGCTCGTGGAACACTCCGAGTACGGCAAGTGGGAACTCGAGCGCAGCAGGCTCTACGTGGGCGGCGGCAGGCGCTTCTGGCTTCGCCGCCGGGTCACGCAGGTGCAGCGCACCGTCTAGGCCGCTCCGGCCCTCCGGCGCGCACCTCGATGGTGCGCGCCCGCTTCCACATTGCGGCCTGCTAGTCTTCGAGCGGGCCCAGCCAGGCGTTGGCCACGGTGTTGTGCGCCGACTCGTCATCCGAGGGATGGAACATGCCGGCCAGGACGTCCCGGTACAGGCGCTCCAGCTCCGAACCCCTGAAATAGCTCGAGCCGCCGGAGACCCGGATGGCAAGATCCACCACCGTCCGCGCCGTCTCCGTGGCCCGGACCTTCACGCCCACGAGCTTCGGAAACCACTGGCTGCCATGGTCCGCCAGGCGGTCCACGTCTCCGGCCACCACCGAAAGCTGCGGGTACAGGCCATCCATGGCCAGGGCAGCCTCGGCCACCTTCCAGCGGATATCAGGGTCCTGGGCCAGGCTCCGGCCGCCATTCTTGAATGATGTCCTGCGCCTGGCGGCTTCCACCGCCAGCACCAGCGCCCGCTCCCCGATGCCGGCGTAGACGCCCGCAAGCAGGGTCTCAAAACAAGCGAAGATCGCGAAGATCAGCGGATCGGCGTTGGGTCCCACGGGCAGCTTCCGGAAGATGCGGCCGGGCGGGACAACTGCACCGTCCAGGATGGTGGTGTTCGACTGGCTTGCGCGCATGCCCAGCGTGTTCCAGTCCTCCAGGATCCGGTAGCCGGGAGTGTCCCGCCGGATGAAGCCGTGCACCAGTTCCCCGTCGCCGTCCCGTCCGGCAGGGTCCTTGCCGAAGATGCCCAGGCGTGTCCACGCCGGCGAGAGGCTCGTGAAGATCTTGGTGCCCGTGAACGAGTAACCGCCGTCCGGCAGGGGCGTGGCGGCTGTCAGCGAATCGAACAGAACGGAGTCGTTGCCGGCCTCTGAGTTGCCGAAGGCGAAGATCTCCCCCGCCGCTGCCTCCTGCAGCACGAAGTCCAGCGAGGAGTCGCCGCGTCGGGCCAGGACGCGTGCCACTCCTGTCCAGACCAGGTGCATGTTGACGGCCAGCGCCGTGGCCGGGGCCGCCGTCGCCAGCCGCCGCTGGCAGCGGACCGCAGCCTCCAGGCCAAGGCCCGCCCCGCCGTTGGACTCCGGCACAAAAAGCTTCAGGTACCCGGCGGCGGCGAGTTCCTCAAGGTCCTCGGCGAAGAAGCGGTTCTGTTCGTCATACTCCGCGGCTCTCCCGCGGATCCGCTCGAGCAGGCCGTCAGGAAGCAGCTGTTCCGGTTCCACCGCCGGCCTCAGTAGTTGGTGAGCAGCGTGTTCAGGACGCGGGCGCCGAACTTCAGGGATTCCGCGGGAACCCGTTCATCGACTCCGTGGAACATACCGGTGAAATCGAGGTCGTCAGGCAGCTGCAGGGGCGCGAAGCCGTAGCCGGTAATGCCGAGCTTGGAGAGCGATTTATTGTCGGTGCCGCCGGACAGGGTGTACGGCAGAACCTTCGCACCCGGGTCCTCGGAGTGCAGGGCGTCGATCATCGAGTCGACCAGGTTGCCGGCGAACGGCACCTCCAGGGAGACATCGTTGTGCACGTAGCTGACGTCAACGCCGCTGCCCGCCAGCTCCCGGACGATCTCGAGAACCTGGTCCTGCTGGCCCGGGAGGGTCCGGCAGTCCACCAGTGCCTCGGCGGACTCGGGGATGACGTTGTGCTTGTAGCCACCGTCCAGGAGCGTCGGATTGGACGTGTTCTGCAGCGTGGCGCCCACGAAGCGGGCCACCGTGCCCAGTTCCTTCAGCAGCAGCTCCGGGTTGTCGGGATCGAATTCGACGCCGGTCAGTTCCGTCACGCCGTCCAGGAACTGGCGCGTGGTGGCGGTCAGCTCGATGGGCCACTGGTACTCGCCGATGCGGGTCACCGCGCCGGCGAGACGGGTGATGGCATTGTCGGTGTTGATCTGCGAGCCGTGGCCGGCGCGGCCGTGCGCCACGAGCCGCAGCCAGGAGATGCCCTTTTCCGCCGTCTGCAGCAGGTAGGTGCGCTGGCCCCCGATGGTGGTCGAAAAGCCGCCAACCTCCGAGATGGCCTCCGTCGCACCCTCGAACAGCTCGGGCCGATGCTTCACCGCGTACTGGGCGCCGTGCACGCCGCCGGCCTCCTCGTCGGCAAAGAACGCAAAGACGATGTCCCGCTTGGGCTTGCGCCCGGTGCGGGCGAAGCTGCGCAGCACGGACAGGATCATCGCATCCATGTCCTTCATGTCCACTGCGCCGCGGCCCCAGATCAGTCCGTCTTTGAGCTCACCGCTGAACGGGTCCACGGACCACTGCTCGCGGAGGGCAGGCACCACGTCCAGGTGGCCGTGGACCACGAGGGCGCTGGCGGAGGGATCCTCACCGGCCATCCGGGTGACCACGCTGGCCCGGCCGGGTTCCGATTCGAAGATTTCTGCGTCCAGCCCCACGTCAGTGATCAGGCCGGCGGTGTATTCGGCGGCCGCACGTTCGCCGGGGCCCGAGCCGTCCCCATAGTTGGATGAATCGATGCGGATGAGCTCCTGGCAGATGGTGACGACTTCATCCTCAGGCCGAACGTGAGACATTGATCACTCCTAATAGCGGGGAAAACGCGGATTCATGCGGGTTGTGGCGGCTTTTGGCTGCCGGAACACCCGGGTTCAGCCTACCCAGTCCGCTCGATTCCATCTTTCCCGAAAGTTCGTGTTAGAGTTTTTCTCGCTGCTTCGGAGAGAAGCGAACCGCTGAAAGGCGGCGAGAGTCCTCCGAAATACCACCTGCGCGGGTGGCGGAATGGCAGACGCGCTAGCTTGAGGTGCTAGTCCTCGAAAGGGGGTGGGGGTTCAAGTCCCCCTCCGCGCACAAAGGGAAAACCCCGGGAATCCAATGGATTCCCGGGGTTTTTTCGTTTCTCCGTGAACAGCAGGAACGCACGCGGCCGCTAACGCAACGGCGAAGCCACACTTGAGTCCGACGGCGTACAGGGCGGCAGAGCTCTTCTGGTGGCTCCACGAAAAGACGCCGGAAAATGCGCTGAAGATGACCGGGAAAGTCAGGCGCGTTACTGACTGTGACGGCGCTGTCCGCGCTCTTCCCGAGCGCCTCCGAGGGGCGTAAAAAGGAACTGGAGGGCAACATTTGTAACCTTCGCCTCACCGTTCTCCGGGAACGCGGAGCGCGGGAGACGGGCTGACAAGGAGGTCGTCAGGTGTCCCATCAAGATCGTCCTGACCCGAAACAGCGCCCCGTCCCAGGGGCTCCCCCGGGCGCCGGACAGCCAACCCGCAATACTGCAACCCGTGGTCCGGCACGGCGCGTGCCGTACGTCATCGCCGGCGTACTGCTTTCCGTGGCGATCCTGCTCCCCCTCATGCCGCAGACCTACTCGTTCAATGCCCCGACCCTGGGCGGCATGCCGTTCTTCTACTGGTACCAGCTGCTCTGGGTTCCCATTTCCGCAGCCTTGAGCGGAGTGGCGTACTGGCTCGTGACGACGGAAGACCGGCGACGGCGGGCAGCGGCCCGCGCTGGCGCTACCGGGCTGGACGGCGAGGCAGCAAACGGAGATGAACGGCCATGAACGGGCGCGAGATCAACTGGATCGCCCTCATCATCGTGGTGGTGCTCTTCGTCGTGGTCGCCGTCATGGGCTTCCTGGCCGCGCGGTGGCGCCGGACGGCGGAGAGTGAGGGGCTGCACAGCCTGGACGAGTGGGGGCTTGGCGGACGCGGCTTCGGTACGTGGATCACGTGGTTCCTGCTGGGCGGCGACCTCTACACCGCCTACACGTTCGTTGCGGTTCCCGCCGCGATGTGGGCCACCGGCGCCGTCAGCGGCTTCTTCGCGGTGCCGTACACGATCGTTCTGTACCCGATCATCTTCATCATCATGAGCCGGCTCTGGTCCGTGTCCCACCGGCACGGCTACGTCACCTCGGCAGACTTCGTGGGTGGCCGCTACGGGAGCCGGTGGCTGTCCCTTGCCGTCGCCGTCACCGGCATCGTGGCGACCATGCCCTACATCGCCCTGCAGCTCGTTGGCATCAAGGCTGTCCTCACCGTGCTTGGCCTGGGCAGCTCCGAGAACGTGCTGCTGACGGACCTGCCACTCATTCTGGCGTTCGTCGTGCTGGCCGCGTACACCTATACCTCGGGGTTGCGGGCGCCGGCAATGATCGCCGTCGTCAAGGACCTGCTCATTTATCTCGCCGTGTTTGTCGCGGTCATCTATCTGCCGATCAAATTCGGCGGGTGGGACGAGATCTTCGGAGCGGCGAAGACGAAGCTTGACACCGTGAACGAAGCGACGGGGAAGCCCTCCGGCGTGTTCATCCCGTCGGCTGCGAACTTCTCGGCCTACTGGACACTGGCACTGGGGTCGGCGCTGGCGCTGTTCATGTACCCGCACTCCATCACCGGTGTGCTCGCGTCCAAGGGGCGGAACACGATCCGGCGCAACGCCGCGATTCTGCCGCTGTACTCCCTCATGCTCGGCTTCCTCGCGCTGCTGGGGTTCGTGGCCATCAAGGCCGGCACCAGGCCCATCGACCTCAACGGCTCGGTCAACCCCCAGCTCGTGGTCCCGCAGCTGTTCCTGGACCACTTCCCCGCCTGGTTCGCCGGCGTCGCCCTGGCGGCCATCGCCATCGGGGCGCTGGTACCGGCAGCGATCATGTCCATTGCCGCGGCGAACATGTTTACCCGCAACATCTACCGGGACTTCCTCCGGCCTGATGTCGACCCCAAGACAGAGGCGAAGGTGTCCAAGATCGTCTCCCTGGTGGTGAAGGTCGGCGCGCTTATTTTCGTCATTGCCATGGACCAGTCCGCGGCCATCAACATGCAGCTGCTGGGCGGCATCTGGATTCTGCAGACGTTCCCCGCGGTTGTCGCAGGGCTCTACACGCGGTGGTTCGACCGGTGGGCGCTGCTGGCCGGATGGGCCGTGGGCATAGCCTTCGGCACCGCCTCGGCCTACAACGTCATCAATCCTGTCACGCACGCACACTTCGGCGGCTCCATTGCGCCCATCCCGGGGACCGACTTCACTGTGTACATCGCAGTCTCGGCGTTCGTGCTCAACCTGGTTGTCGCCGTCGTACTGACCCTGGTGCTGCGCGCACTCAAGGTGCCCCAGGGAGAGGACAAGACGCGCCGGTCTGACTACGGCGCTGACGAAACGGACCCGAAGGTTGTGGAGATCGAGCGGACCCAGCGTTTCGTGGAACCCGGAGGGCCGTCACCGGTGTAGCGGGCCAGGGGCGCACGTGGGAGTCGGCGCGCGGGCGCTTGAATCTGCCATGGACGAAGATGAGGAGAAGCAGGATGTCGGTCCCTCTAGCCGCACCCGACAGGCGGGCACTATGAACGTCAGCGACATCCGGGGGCTTTTCCCCGGGCTCAAAGACACCATCTACCTCAACACCGCCACTATGTGCGTCGGCTGCGCCCCTGCCAGGAAAGCCTACGAACTGGCCGTAGAGCGCTGGTCCGCCGGGCGGTTCGACTGGATGGCAGCAGAGCAGGCGGGTGAGAACGCGCGCGGCATGTTCGCGGAGATCATCGGCGCCACAGCGGCAGACATTGCCATCGTCCCCGCCGTCAGCACCGCGGCGGGGATTGTGGCCGCCAATCTGCCGCCCGCCAGAACCGGGGAGAACATCGTTGTGGCCGAGAACGAATTCGCCTCTAACTACTACCCCTGGCTCCTGCTCCGGGAGCGCGGCTACGACATCCGTGCCGTCGCTCCGGAAAGGGATGTGGTGCCGGCCGAGGCCCTCAGCCGGGCGGCCGACGGCGGAACCCGCCTTATCGCCGTCAGCGCCGTACATCCCGTCACCGGATTTCGGGCTGACCTGGCGTCGATCGGCCGCATTGCGGCCGATTCAGGAGCATGGTTCTTCGTTGATGCGTGCCAGGCGGCCGGTGCCGTGCCCCTTGACGTGGCGCGCGACGGTGTGGATTTCCTGGCCACGGCCAGCCACAAATTTTTGCTCGGGTCCCGGGGCATGGGCTACCTCTACGTCCGGCCCGGGCTGATCGACGGCCTTCGGCCCGTCGTGCCGGGCTGGAAGGCTGCCCGGCTGCCGCTCGAAAGCTTCCTTGGTCCGGACATGGACCTGTCGCCGACGGCGTCGAAGCTGGACGCTTCCTTGGCATGGTTCCCGGCGCTGGCCGACCAGGCGGCGCTTAATGTTCTTCGCAGGTTCGGCATTGGCGCCGTCCTTGAGCGTAACGCCCGGCTTGCCCTTCACCTGCGTAACGCGCTGGAAGCGGAGGGCCTCAGCTTCCTGTCCTTCCCCGAACGGCACCGATCCACCATCGTCTCCGTTCCGGTGAACGATCCGGACGCCGTTATGGCCAGGCTGCGCCACGCGAACGTGGTTGTGTCCGTCCGGGCCGGCAGGATCCGGCTGGCGACCCACTTCTACAATCTCGAGGAAGAACTGGTCCGGGTCGCAGAGCTCATCGCAGGCCGGTGAGCGGAGGGTTGCCCACGAATCCAAATCCCCGGCGATTCTTTGTGTCCTCGCGCTGTCGGCTGATAAGAGGCACGTGCTGAAAAAAAGTTGCCCGAGGCATTGACGTGGCCTCTCGCAAGGACCACCATTCTGCTAGACGTTTGGGGGGCGCGAAGGCAGTAGCAATGGAGCCGCGCCGTGAACATTTATTCTGCAGTTGAGACTTTTTTCCCCGGTCACCTCAGCGTAGACCTGAACGTGAACCCACAAAAATGGCTTCCTGAAACGCAAAGAACAGCTGGAATGCCCGGCCAACACCGACATCGCCGCCGGCCCGGCCGCTCTCCCCGCCCTTCGTTGCCCGCTGAGTCAGCGGCTATGAAGTTGGCGGTGAACAGGCCATGATGGGCGCAGTTTTCGGCTGGGTCCTGCAGTTCCGGATCCTTGTCCTGGTAGTCGCTGCCGGCATCCTCGGGTACGGCTTCACCGCACTGCCCAGCATGTCCGTCGACGCCTTTCCCGAGTTCGCACCGCCGCAGGTCGAAATCCAGACCGAGGCCCTGGGGCTCTCCGCGGCTGAAGTCGAACAGCTCATCACCTCCCCCATGGAGGCCGACCTGCTTAATGGCGTGGCGTGGGTGGAGGCGATCCGTTCCAAGTCGCTTCCCGGCCTGTCCTCGATCCAGCTGGTCTTCCAGCCGGGTACGGACATGTTCCGGGCACGCCAGCTCGTCGCCGAGCGCCTGACCCAGGCCAGGGCGCTGCCCAACGTGTCAGCAGCACCCGTGCTCATGCAGCCGCTGTCCTCGACCAGCCGGGTGATGATGGTCAGAGTGACATCAACGGACATGTCCCCCATCGACATGTCGGTGCTCGCGCGGTGGACCATGAAGCCCGCGCTGCTGGCCGTTCCTGGCGTGGCGAACATTTCCATCTGGGGCCAGCGCGACCAACAGCTTCAGGTGCTGGTGGACCCCAAGCAGCTCGAAGCCAAGGGGGTGACCCTGGACCAGGTCATCAGGACCACGGGCAACTCCGTGTGGGTGTCTCCGCTCAGCTACCTTGAGGCCTCCACACCGGGGACGGGCGGCTTCCTGGAGACCGGACATCAGCGCCTCGGCGTCCAGCATGTCCTTCCCATTACCACTCCCCAGGACCTCGGCAAAGTCAGCGTCCAGGGCAGCTCCAGCAAGTTGCTCCTGGGGGATGTCGCCCAGGTCCAGACTGATCATCAGCCGCTGATCGGTGATGCGCAGCCCGGCCAGGACGCCGAGCTCTTGCTGGTGATCGAGAAGTTCCCGGAGACAAACACCGCGGACGTGACGCGCGGGCTCGACGAGACCCTGCGCGGCCTTCAGCCCGGGTTGCCCGGAGTGACCGTTGACACCACCGTGTACCGGCAGGAGTCGTTTGTCGAGCAGGAAATGGGCACCCTTGGCGTCGCGCTGCTCGTCACGCTGTTGCTGGTCGCAGCGGCGTTCGGAGTGGTCTTCCGCTCCTGGCGCAGCGCACTCATCAGCCTGATCAGCATTTCCCTGTCACTCATTACGGCGGCCTTGCTGCTCTCCCTGCGCGGTGCCGGGCTGAACACCATGGTCTTCGCCGGCATGATCGTCGCACTCAGCGTCATCGTCGGAGACGTGGCGGAAGACCTGAACTGTGCCGCCAGGACTTACCGTGCATCCCGGGGAACGGACACGGCGGATTCGAGGGCCGCGATGCTTGCGGGAGCCCTGCGGCCGGTCCGGACCTCCCTGTTCTACGCGCTGCTGATCATGGCGCTGAGCGTGCTGCCCCTGCTCTTTGTCCCCGGCGAGAACGGGGCAATGTTCGGGCCGCTGGTACTCACCTACCTGCTCGCGCTGGCAGTCGCCATGATCGTGGCGCTCACGGTGACAGCTGTCCTGGTGTTCCTCCTGCCCCCGGCTTCAGCGTCCCCGGGGCGCGAGCGCGAAGCGATCCAGCGCCTCCGTAGCCGGTACGGGCGGACCCTTACCCGCAGGCCGGGCAGTGCAGTGGTTGTCTTCGCCGCCGCCGCGGTCCTGGCACTTGGTGCGCTGGCGTTGGCGCCGCAACTGGTGTCCAACAACCCTGTGGTGCCCGTGCTGGCAGACAACACACTGGTCATACAGTGGAGTGCCGCGCCTGGCACTTCCGACCAGGAAATGGTCAGAATCACCGATACCGCGGCCCGCGAACTGCGCGCGGTGCCGGGCGTTTCCAATGTGGCTGCCGAGGTTGGTCGTGCCGTCACGTCCGACCAGGTGGGAGACGTCAGTTCCGGTGAACTGTGGGTGGGCGTGGCAAAGGATGCCTCCTACTCCAGCACCGTGGAGGACGTACAAAAGGTTGTGGCCGGGTACCCGGGACTGAGCGCAACTGTTTCAACTTACCCGCAACAGAAAATCGAACAGATTCGGGCAGCCGCCGATTCCGGCTTCGGTGTCAGGGTCTACGGCGTGGACATGGCCACCCTCCGTGCGAAGGCCGAAGAGGTGCGGCTGGTTCTCGCACACACAGCCGGTGTGGTGAATCCCCGTGTCGATGCCCCCGTCGAACAGCCGACCGTCCAGGTCAAAGTGGACCTGGCGAAAGCCCAAAAGGCAGGAGTCATACCGGGCGACGTCCGCCGCGCTGCGGCGGCGCTGCTTCAGGGCATCGAAGTCGGCAACGTCTACGAACAGCAGAAGGTCTTCTCCGTCGTCGTGAAGGGAACGCCTGCAACACGGAACAGCCTCACCAGCGTACGTGAGCTGCTGATCGACACCCCCAGGGGCGGCCATGTGCGTCTTGGCGACGTTGCCCAGGTCAGCATCGTTCCAAACGATGCGGTCATTCTGCATGACGATACCTCCCGGCGCGTGGATGTGAAGGCGGACATCCAGGGGCGCGGGCTGGCTGACGTGCAGCAGGACATCGAAAGGGGCCTGCAGCAGATCCAGTTCCCGGTTGCCTACCACGCGGAGATCCTCACCCGGTTTGCGCAGCAGCAAGCTTCCTTCCAGTGGCTGTGGCTGCTGACAGCGGTAGCATCCTTTGGCATCCTCGTGCTCCTGCAGACAGCGCTGGGCGGATGGCGGCTCGCAGCGGCCGTTTTCCTCGGACTGGTCGCTTCCCTGTCCGGCGGCGTCATCGCCGCCCTGGCTGACGGCGGAGCCAACTACCTGGCGGCGTTTGCCGCCTTCTCGGCCGTCCTGGGAATCGCAGCGCGCAACTGCCTCCTGCTCGCCGCCGAGGTCCGGAATCTCCGGACCCGGGAAAGCGCAGGGGCGGGGCCCGCCCTCGTGATCCGCGCCGCACGCGACAGGCTGAAGCCGACCCTCGCATCAGCCGTGATCACCGCCGTCGCCCTTGTTCCGCTCGTTCTTCTGGGCGGCGTGACAGGCACGGAGGTCATTCAGCCGATTGCCATCATCATCTGGGGCGGGCTGCTGACCACCACCCTCTTCGTCCTGTTCGTGCTCCCGGCCATTCTTCTCCGCTTCGAACGCGGCCAGGCAGGGACAGGAACCGCAGGGACACAATCCGCAGTTGCCGACGCCCAAACGGGCATCTGAAAGCCGGAATACATCATGACAACGACCTCGCCGCGGGTGCGCGGCCTGATGGTTCTTACCCTCCTGGGTCTCCTGACCCAGGCATTGCCGGCCTGCAGCCAGCCGGCCACCGAGTCTGCGGCAGCCGGCGACGCTGCCGCGAGCCTTGAGGAGGTGCCCGGGACCGACCTGAAGCGCATCACGCTCAACGAACACGCCGCCGGGAACATCGGCCTCCAGACGTCGGCGACGAAACTGGATGCCAAGAGCGGGAAACTCACCGTCCCCTACCTGGCAATCCTCTATGACAGTGAAGGCAGGACCTGGGTCTACACCATTGCCGGCCCGCGCGTCTACGTCCGCCAGCCCGTCACCGTGGAGCGGATCGACGGCGAACGGGCCACGCTGAGCGACGGCCCGGCCCCGGGCACCACTGTGGTCACCCTGGGGGCGGAAGAGCTGTTCGGCGCTGAACTGGATGTGGCGAGCTGACATGCGGTGGATCGTAGGAATCAGCCTCAGGTTCAGGACGATCGTTGTTGCCCTCGCGTGCGTGGTGATGCTGCTGGGATCCGTCCAGCTCAGCAAGGCATCCTTGGATGTCTTCCCGGAATTCGCGCCTCCGCAGGTCGAGATCCAGACGGCATGCCTGGGGCTTACAGCCCAGGAGGTGGAGGAGCTCGTCTCCGTGCCGATCGAGGCGTCCCTTTCCGGAATGCCGGGCCTGGATGAGCTGAGGTCAAAGTCAGTGCCCCAGCTCTCCTCGATCATCCTGATCTTCAAGCAGGGCACAGACCTGCTCAATGCGCGTCAGCAGGTTTCCGAGCGGATGGCCGCCGTGACGGCGGCCCTGCCTACGTGGGCTGCTCCCCCGGTGATGCTGCAGCCGCTGTCTTCGACCAGCCGCGTCATGAAAATCGGCATGACGTCCGCCAAACGGTCCATGATTGAGATGTCGATGCTGTCCTACTGGACCATCCGGGCCCGGCTGCTGCGGGTCCCGGGCGTAGCCAACGTCGCCATCTGGGGCGAGCGGCTCCAGATGCTGCAGGTCCAGGTTCAGCCCGAGCGGCTCAAGGCCAAGAACGTCTCGCTCAACCAGGTCATGGAAGTAACGGCCGGGGCCGTTGACGCCGGTCTGCTTCAGTACTCAGCCGGCAAGTTCATCGGCACGGGCGGCTTCGTCGGCAGCCCGAACCAGCGGATGAGCATCCGCCACGTCCAGCCGATCACCAGCCCGGAGGACCTGGCCCGGGTGACCATCCGTGAGGACCACGGCACCGCCCTGCACCTGGGCGATGTGGCGCGGGTGGTCGAGGACCATCAGCCGCTGATCGGCGACGCCGTCATCAACAACGGCCACGGACTGATGCTCATTGTCGAGAAGCTGCCCTGGGGCAACACGCTCGACGTGACCAAGGGCGTTGAGGAAGCCCTCCACGAACTTCAGCCCGGCTTGAGCGGGATCAACTTCGACACCACCATCTTCCGCCCGGCGAGCTTCATTGAGGAGGCCATATCCAACCTCAGCCTCGCCCTCCTCCTTGGCTGCCTGCTGGTGGTCATGATCCTGAGCGCGTTCCTGTTCCAGTGGCGGACGGCGCTCATCAGCCTGATCGCCATTCCACTGTCCCTCCTCACCGCCGTCATGGTGCTGTACCTGACGGGCGGTTCAGTGAACACCATGATCCTGGCGGGGCTGGTCATTGCGGTGGGGGTCGTTGTCGACGACGCGATCATCGACGTCGAAAACATCATGCGCCGGCTGCGGCAGCATCGCGCCTACGGCGGCGGTGAATCGACGGCGTCCGTGGTGCTGAGGGCCTCCCTGGAAATGCGAAGCCCCATTGTCTACGCCACCTTGATCATCGTGGTTGCCGCCCTGCCCATATTTTTCCTGGACGGGCTGACCGGAGTGTTCTTCAGGCCGCTTGCCGTGTCGTACACGCTCGCCGTTCTCGCCTCGATGCTCGTGGCGCTGACCGTTACCCCGGCCCTTGCCCTGATCCTGTTGGCCAGGGCGAAGCTGGAACAGCTCGATCCGCCGCTGGTCCGGGTGCTCAAGCGCTGGTACCACGCGGTACTGTCCCGCATCATGAACCGGCCGCGCTACGGCTACGCCGGTTTCGGGGCGCTCGCCCTGGTGGGTCTGGCGATCGCACCCCTGCTCGGACAGTCGTTGTTCCCAACATTTAAGGAACGTGACTTCCTGATGCACTGGGTGTCGGAACCCGGCACGTCGGCGGCAGAGGAATACCGGATTGCCCAGCGGGGATGCGCGGCGTTCCTCAAGGTGCCCGGGGTCCTTAACTGCGGAACGCATATTGGCCAGGCCTTCCAGGCCGACGAAATAGTCGGCGTCAATGCCGGTGAGCACTGGATCAGCATTGACCGGCATGCCAACTATGAGAAGACGGTCGCGGCCGTCCAGGAGGTCGTGGACGGCTATCCGGGGCTGCACCGCGACGTGCAGACGTATCTGAAGGAAAGGATCGAAGAGGTCCTGACGGGGGCCAGCGAACCCATCCTGGTCCGGGTGTACGGCGATGACCTCGACGTGCTGCGTGAGCAGGCCGCGCGGGTCAAGCAGGTCCTCAGCGAGATCCAGGGGACCGAGGATCCCCATATTTCCCTGGAAGTCGACGTCCCCCAGATCACCGTCAAAGTGAACCTGGCCGCGGCGGAGAAATACGGCCTCAAGCCCGGGGACGTGCGGCGCGCTGCTGCGACCCTCGTGGCCGGGGAGGAAGTCGGCGACGTCTTCCGGGACGGTCGCGCCTACGACGTCCAGGTCTGGAGTACGCCGGAGACGCGGGCAAGCGTCACCAGCATCCAGGACCTGCCCATCGATACGCCGAGCGGGAAGAGTGTGCGCCTCGCCGACGTCGCCACCGTCAGCGTGCAGGCCACCCCGAACCTCATCGACCGCACGAACGGGTCCCGCAGGGTGGAGGTTGGCTCCTTTATCGACGCCAAAGCGGACCTCGGCACTGTGGTCACAGAGCTGCAGGATCGCCTGGAAACCCTGAACCTGCCTGCAGGCTACAGTGTCCAGCTCTTGGGCGAATACACGGAGCGGCAGGCCGCCACTGACCGCCTGGCGATTTTCGCTGTTGCGGCGCTGGTCCTGATCCTCGTGCTCCTGCAGGCGTCGTTCCGCAGTTGGCGCCTGGCCCTCCTCGCGCTCCTGACATTGCCTATTGCACTCGTGGGAGGAGTCCTGGCCGCGTATTTCACCGGCGGCGTGTTGTCGCTGGGCTCGCTCGTGGGGTTCCTGACGGTGATGGGAATCGCGGCCCGGAACGGCATCCTGCTCATCAGCCACTGCCAGCACCTGGAGAGGATTGAGGGGGTTCCGTTCAGCGGCTCGCTCGTGCTGAGGGGGGCCGGTGAAAGGCTCTCCCCGATCCTCATGACCACCCTTGCCACCGGACTTGCGCTGGTGCCCCTGGTCGTCATGGGGGATGTGCCCGGCCATGAGATCGAATACCCGATGGCCGTTGTCATCCTGGGCGGACTCCTGACGTCCACGCTGCTCAACCTGTTCATCGTGCCGTCGCTCTATCTTCGGTTCGCCCAGTCGAAGAAATCGCGGAATGCTGCAGAACTGGAGCCCGCAGTTCAGTAGGCACGGGTCAGCGGCGCAGTTCGACCGCCGGAGCGTCATTCAGCCCGGGCTCCGGCGGTCAGGTGCAGGTTGCGCGTCTCAATGAGCTTGCGGAGGTAGCGGCCCAGGAAGAGTTTCTCCGCCAGGCGTCCCAGGAAACCGAAGGGCGCCGCGAAGTCGATCCGGTCCACCATGACGCTTCCGGCCGGGTCTTCACTGAATTCGTGGACGTGACGAAAGCGGAGGAACGGCCCCCGGACCTGTTCATCAACGAAGTAGCGGGGCGCCTCCATTTCCGTGATCCGGCTCGTCATGCGTACCGGCAGCCCGAAGTGCCAGGCGCGCCAGGTCACCTCCTGCCCCAGGGAAATCAGCCCGGACGTGACGCCGCCAACGGCTTCCTCCCGGGAGTCGGCCATCGACTGCTTGTGCGCATCAATGCTCCGGGAGAGGTCAAACAGCTCGGTCAACCCGATCGTAGTCCGCGTGGTGCTTTCGAAGGTGACGGCCATGCTCAGAGTATGCCAGCAGATCCACCCGCACGCGGACAGCCCTTAAACCCACGCCCCGGGCCGCTGATAGGCGTAAGCTATCAGGGCCTCGGCAGGCGGCTCCACCGCAGTCGGCATCGCAGGGCCGGGTCCGGGGCAAACGGCAAAGCGGACCGGGATGGGAGCTGGCGTGGACACGCGGAAGCTGAAGTATTTTTTGGCGGTGGTTGACCATGACGGATTCAACCGCGCGGCCGAGCACTTGCTCATTGCGCAGCCGTCCCTGTCCCAGACCATCGCGAGCCTGGAGAAGGACCTGGGCGTGCCGCTCTTCCACCGGATCGGGCGCCGGGCGGTCCTCAGCGAAGCCGGAAAGGAACTTGTGGGCCCCGCCCGGCTGGTGATGCGCGACCTGGACGCTGCCCAGTCCGCCGTGCAGTCACTCCGCGGCGTACGCAGCGGCCGGCTGGACATCATCAGCATGCCCTCCCCCGGCATTGAGCCGCTGACGTCCATGATCGCCGGGTTCACCCGGCTGCACCCCTCCGTCCGCCTCAACGTCAGCGCAGCATTTACGCCGGAGGAGGTCATTGAATCCGTCCGGACCGGCAGCACGGAGATTGGGCTCGCCGGCTCAGCAAGCCCCATCCGGGTCCCGGGAATCAACGTGCTGGACCTCGAACGCCAGCCGCTGATCCTCATCGTGAACCCGCAGGCGGACACGTTTACCCCAGGGTCCACCATCCAGCGGGAAGACCTGGGCGGCCACCGGCTGATCGCCAGCCAGCGCGGTTCGCTGATGCGCTGGCTCGTGGATGACGCGCTGGCGCGGGGCGTGAACACCGAAATCGTCGTCGAGGTGGCACACCGGACCTCCATCCTGCCCCTGGTGCTGGCCGGCGTCGGACACGCGGTCATGCCTTCCTCCTGGGCGCCGACGGCGCACAAGGCGGGGCTTCGCACGCTCCAGATCGAACCGGTTTCCCACCTCGATGTTGCGATTTTGAGCAGGCGGGAAGACCTGACGCCTGCCGCCCGGGCGTTCCTGAAGGTTGCTGAGCTGCACGTGGCACAGGATCCCGACGCCGGTCAGGTTCCGGACTGATAGGCAGATCCTATCTCCCGTATCGAAACTTAGTCTTGGACGCGCGCAGCCGCCGGACCGTCTACTTGAAGAGGAAGGAAACGGTGTGACCCCGCCAACGGGATCACGCCGTCAACACACTCAACGAGGAGGTCGGCATGAGCGCCAACCAGACATTCAGCATCGCTTCAATCCCCGCAGACGGCGTCGGCAAGGAAGTCGTTTCCGCAGGCCGCCGCGTGCTGGACGCCCTGGCAGAGAACTCCGGCGGCAAGTTCGCCTTCCAGTGGACGGAGTTCCCCTGGGGCTGCGGCTACTACGAAAAGACCGGCCAGATGATGGACCCCAACGGCCTGGAAGCACTGAAGGACTTCGACGCCATCTACTTCGGCGCCGTCGGCTGGGAAAACGTCCCGGACCACATCAGCCTCTGGGGCCTGCGCCTCAACATCACCCAGAACTTCGACCAGTGGGCCAACATCCGCCCGGTCAAGTTCCTCCCCGGCGTCCAGTCCCCGCTGCGGAAGGCGGACAACACCGAACTCGACTGGATCGTGGTCCGCGAGAACAGCGAAGGTGAGTACGCCGGCCTCGGCGGCCGCAACCTCAGCGGCCGCGGCCCGGGCAACGAAGTCGCCCTGCAGACAGCACTGTTCACCGAGAAGGGCTGCGAGCGCATCATGCGCTTCGCCTTCGACCTGGCCCGGACGCGCACGGTCAAGAAGGTTTCCTCGGTCACCAAATCCAACGCCCAGCAGTACGGCATGGTCCTCTGGGACGAAACCTTCAACCGCGTGGCTCTGGACTACCCGGACGTCCAGACCGAGAGTGTCCTGGTCGATGCCATGAGCGCCAAGTTCATCCTGCGCCCCGAAGACCTCTCCGTCGTCGTGGCCTCGAACCTGAACGCGGACATCCTTTCGGACCTGGGCTCGGCCCTGGCCGGCAGCCTCGGACTGGCGGCCAGCGCCAACCTGAACCCGGAGCGCCGCTTCCCGTCCATGTTCGAACCGGTCCACGGCTCCGCCCCGGACATCGCCGGCCAGGGCATCAGCAACCCGATCGGCGCGATCGCCAGCGCCGCCCTGATGCTGGACCACTTCGGCCTGCACGAGGAGGCCCGTCAGGTTGAGGCGGCCATTGAAGCAGCAACAGGCGCCGGCCACCTGACGCGCGACGTCGGAGGCGAGGCCAACACCGACGACGTCACCGAGGCCATCATCAAGGCCCTGACCCTCGCCCCGGTCACCGTCTAACTGAAACGTTCGACGGCGGCCGGTGGGCCGCCGTCGAACGATCCCGTACTTATAGGCGGCGTCCCGAGGGCCCCGACGCGAGCTTGCGAGCGTTGGGAAGGGACCTCCGCGTCTCCAGCGACATTCCACAATGAGGTAGGAATCATGGATCACATCACCACCGCCGGCACCGCGCCGGCCCGCAAGACCCGCTGGTACAAGCAGCTGTACTGCTGGGTGCTGACCGCCATCGTCGTCGGCATCCTCGTCGGATGGCTTGCGCCGAGCACCGGCATTGCCATGGAACCCATCGGCACCACCTTCGTCAACGCGATGAAGATGCTCATCGGCCCGATCGTGTTCCTCACGATCGTGGGCGGCATCGCCAGCGTCGCAGACCTGAAAAAGGTGGGCATGACGGGCCTGAAGGCCCTGACATACTTCCAGATCGGCACCATCTGTGCCATGACCTTCGGCCTGGTGGCCATCAACATCTTCCGGCTCGGCGAAGGCGTCAACGCCGATGCCAGCAAGATCGAGACCTCGGAATCTGCCGCGAAACTCATCGACGCCGGCCAGAACCAGCAGTGGTGGGAGTTCCTCACCCACATCATCCCGAAGAGCATCGTGGGTCCGTTCGTCGAGGGCGATATCCTGCAGATCATCTTCATCGCCGTCGTCTTCGGCATCGCACTGAACGCCATGGGCAAGGTGGGCGCACCGGTCCTGGATGGCGTGCAGCGCCTGACCGGGGTGATGTTCAAGATCCTGAGCTTCATCATGAAGGCCGCGCCGATCGGTGCCTTCGGTGCCATGGCCTACGCGGTGGGCAAGTTCGGCGTTTCGTCCCTGACCAGCATGGGCGGGCTGATCGCCCTGTTCTACGTCACGTCCATCCTCTTCGTGGTGATCGTGCTCGGATCGGTCATGGCGTTCCTGAAGCTGAACATCTTCAGGATGCTCCGGCACTTCAAAGAGGAATACATGCTCATCCTCGGCACCTCCACCGCCGAACCGGCCCTCCCCGGCCTGATGCGCAAGCTCGAGCACGCCGGCGTGAAGAAGGAAACCGTGGGCCTCGTTGTGCCCACCGGCTACAGCTTCAACCTCGACGGCGCCGCCATCTACCTCTCCCTGGCCGCGCTTTACATCGCGCAGGCCACCAACACCGACCTGACCATCGGCCAGCAGCTCGGCCTGCTCGCCGTCATGCTGCTGACGTCCAAGGGTGCGGCAGGCGTGGCCGGCGGCGGCTTCATCGCCCTCACCGCGACCCTGACCACCATCGGCACGATCCCCGCCGCGGGCATCATGCTCATCTTCGGCATCGACAAGTTCATGTCCGAGTGCCGGGCGCTGGTGAACTTCACCGGCAACGCCGTCGCCACCCTCTTCATCGCCTGGTGGGACCGGACCCTGGACGCCGACCGTGTCCGCCGCGTGTTCAACGGCGAAACCGTCGAACCGATGCCCTCTGAGGACCCCGTGCACCTCGACGAAGTCACCGACATCGACGACGACCTGGCCGAATACGGCCACCACGCCCCCAAGGAAACCGGTGCCAGGCATGCAGGACCCGCCGCCGACGCCGCACCCGCCACGAACGACCGCCGCCCCGCCTACTCGGAACCCGTCTGAGATGACCAGCCCAACCGCCCCGAAAACCGTCCGGACCCTCATCGCACCCGACAAGTTCAAAGGCAGCCTCACCGCCGGCGAGGTAGCCGAGGCCCTGGCAGCCGGGCTGCGCTCCGTAACTGATGTGTCCGGCAGCGCCGGAGCGGTCCGCTGCGAACTCCTCCCCCTGGCAGACGGAGGTGACGGCAGCGTCGATGCCGCCGTCGCCTCCGGCTTCACCCGCCGCAGCTACACCGTGGCCGGGCCCACCGGACAGCCCGTCCAGGCAAGCATCGCGTTTGACGGAACCACCGCCGTCGTCGAAGTCGCCAACACCTGCGGTTTGGCGCTGCTGCCTAACGGGAGGCTGGAACCGCTGAATGCCTCCAGCCGCGGCTTCGGCGAGGCGGTCCTGTTCGCCCTCAGCCTCAACCCGGCCAGGGTCGTCATGGCCCTGGGCGGCAGCGCCAGCACCGACGGCGGCATGGGCATGCTCACCGCCCTCGGCTACCGCTTCCTGGATGCAGAGGGCCGCCAGCTCCACGGCAGCGGCAAGTCCCTGGCGCAGATCCACTCCGTCGAGCGGACCGGTCTGCCGGAACTGGCCGAGACGGAACTCATCGTCGCCAGTGACGTCCACAACCCGCTGCTTGGCTTCCAGGGCGCTCCCGCGGTGTTCGGACCGCAGAAAGGTGCGGGAGCGGAGGAGATTGCAGCGCTCAACATCGGATTAGCACACTACGTGTCCAAACTGGCCGAGGCAGGCGACCTCCGGGCCGAAGCCCTGGCCGGCCACGAGGGTGCCGGAAGCGCCGGAGGGCTCGGCTTCGCCTGCCTGCTGCTGGGGGCCACGCAGGTGTCGGGCGCCGATTACTTCCTGGACCTGCTGGACTTTGACACCAGAAAGGACAGCTGTGACGTCGTTATCACCGGCGAGGGAAGCATCGACGAACAGACCCTGGCCGGGAAACTTCCGGCCGCCGTCGCCCGGCGCTCGGGCGGCCGCCCGATCATCGCCGTGGCTGGACGGTCGCTGCTCCCAAGGGAGCGCTGGGCCGAGATGGCGTTGAGCCGGGTCTACACGCTGGCGGAGTACACGGACCGGGACTCCGCCAGGGACCCCGGGCTGTCCGCTGCCCTGCTGCGCCGGATCGGGCAGGACATAGCGGCAGGCCTCCTGTAGCAGAAGACCCAAAGCGTGAAAGGCAGAAAGAAAGGCCCCGCCGAAGCGGGGCCTTTCCTTGCTGTGCCTACGCGTTCTCGCGGATGCGGTCAGGCTTACGGTCAGCGGTTTCCTCCAGCCGGGCGAGGTAGGCCCACATCCTGCTTTCCTCTGCCTGCACCTGGGGTTCAGGGGTCTCGGCCGGCCTTGCTTCCGGGCGTCCCTCGGCCTCCTTGGCCGCTTCCTTTCTGTAATTCCGCCATCCCTCACACGATGAATAGCACATCACCGACCTCCTAACAGTGGGTGTACCTTTATCGTCCTCCCATTGCCGGACAGTGTCGATTGCCTGGAGGTTGCCTCGCGGTCGTGGCGCCCGGCTTGCTCAGATGAGCCGCTGACGGACGATGTCGCTTACGGCCTTTCCGTCGAAGCGGCCTGCCACCCTGGCCGTCACCGGCTTCATCACGGCGCCCATGTGCCGCACGGACAGCTCCGTGCCGTCAGCCCGCAAACCCTCGATGACCTCGTCCACGATGCTTTCCACTTCAGCGGCGGAGAGGGCCTTCGGCAGATAAGCCTCAATGACCTCCGCTTCGGCGACTTCCGCCGCGGCCCGCTCCGATTCCCCGGCTTCCGTGTAGATGCGGGCCGTGTCGCGCCGTTTCGCGGCCTCTTTCTGTAAGAGGGCCGTCACCTGCGAGTCGTCGAGCTCCACCGGCGTCTTGCCGGACTTCTCCCGGGTTTCGATCTCGCCCAGGACGCTGCGCACGGTGCCCAGGGCCACCTTGTTGTGCTCCTTCAGATGTGCAACGACGTCCCCGTGCAGGCGTTCCTTCAGCGTGGCCATGATGTCCTTCTCTCGGGATTTGTGTGTACCTCAATCGTGGACCCCGGCCGGGCTGCACTGCTAGAACCTACCCCACTGCGAGAACCCCGGACTGCATTTTGGACCGGCAACCCCCGGGATCAGGTGTTGCCGCGTGTCTTTCGCCACTGCCGGCAGCGTTCGCACATATGTTCTAGGTATGGAAGAGGAACATCCCGGTGAACTTGCCGGGCAGATGTCAATCAATGAGCTCCTTGTCGCGATGGGCGAAGCCCCCGTGGAAAGCATGCTGCATCTGGTGGTTCCGGACGACGCTTCATCCCTAATGGAGGATCCGCCCACGCTGCCCGGGCTGTGAGCCGGGCCCGAAAGGCAAGGCCCCTGTAGCCTTGACTCCTATGGTTTATGTGCAAGTCCCCGGCCCGTCCCTGCCCGAACAATGGTGGGACCGGGTGGCTGCCGGATTCACCCAGGCAGCCGTTCCCGCGGTCTCTGTCACCGAGCTCCTGGCTGTGGTGCTCATTGCGGCGGTGCTGTCCGTTCCCCGTGCCACGTGGCGCTATTTCGGCCTGCTCGCCACGGTCACCCATGAACTGGGGCACGCCTTTGCTGCCCTGACGAGCGGCCAGCGGCTGGGCGGCATCCGGCTGCAGCTCAATCACGGCGGCACCACCACGTCCTACACACGGGGACGTGCCGCAGCAGTCTGGTCAGGTTTTTGGGGCTATCCCGTTCCGGGCGTGACCGGCGCCGCGCTGGTGTGGGCGGGCTTCAGCGGCTGGGGCCCGGCCGCCCTGTCTGCGGGCCTGCTGGTCCTGCTGGCCTCGCTGATCTTCATCCGCAACGCCGCTGGCGTGCTCATCCTGCTGGGGGCAGTGGTGGCCGTGGCGGCCATGATCATCAATGTGCCCGCCGCATTCACCGGCCACGTGGCCATCATCCTGGGCCTGGCCCTCCTCGTTGCCGCCGTCCGGGACCTGCTGAAGCTCACCAACGTCCATCTCCGCCGCCGCGACCAGCTGCGGTCCTCCGACGCCTACATCCTCTACCGCGCCACCGCCGTGCCGTCCGGCGTATGGATCGCCCTGTTCTCGCTGGTGGTGGCGGCCTGCTGGCTGGTTGCCTGGCTGCCGATGTCGCGGGTCTTTGGGGCGGCAACATAGTCTGGTGCCATGAGTGAGAAGACCAGCACAGTCGAAGGACACGGCAGGGGACGCCACGCCGCGGAATCTCAAAGCACGGAATTCCACAGCGCGGAGCCGCGCAGCACGGAACCCCACAGTACAAAGGGCGCGTACGTCACCGGCGGCGAGTTCACCCGGGACACCAACTACATCGAGGACCGCATCACCCGGGACGGCACCCCCGGGCCGAACGGTGAACCAGGCTGGCCGGTGGAGCCGGGGCGCTACCGGCTGATTGCCGCGAGGGCGTGCCCGTGGGCCAACCGCACCGTCATCGTCCGCCGGCTCCTGGGACTCGAGGACGTCATCAGCCTCGGCCAGCCCGGCCCGACCCACGATGCCCGGTCCTGGACCTTTGACCTGGACGCGCACGGCAAGGACCCCGTGCTGGGCATCAAGCGGCTGCAGGAGGCCTACTTCCGCCGTTTCCCGGACTACCCGCGAGGCATCACGGTTCCTGCTGTGGTGGACACCGCCAGCGGCGCGGTGGTAACCAACAACTACCCCCAGATCACCCTGGACTTCTCCACGGAATGGACGGACTTCCACCGTCCGGGTGCGCCGCAGCTGTACCCGGAGCACCTGCGCGGGGAAATCGACAAGGTTAGCAAGCGCGTCTTCACCGAGGTCAACAACGGTGTCTACAGGTGTGGCTTCGCCGGGTCCCAGGAGGCCTACGATGCCGCCTACACCCGGCTGTGGGACGCGATGGACTGGCTCGAGGAACGGCTTACCGGCCAGAGGTACCTGGTGGGCGACTCCATCACCGAGGCGGACGTCCGCCTCTTCACCACCCTCGTGCGCTTCGATGCCGTCTACCACGGCCACTTTAAGTGCAACCGGAACAAGCTCAGCGAATTGCCGGCGCTGTGGGGTTATGCCCGGGACCTGTTCCAGACACCCGGCTTCGGCGACACCATCGACTTCGTGCAGATTAAGCAGCACTACTACATCGTGCACGAGGACATTAATCCCACGCAGATTGTCCCCGCGGGCCCGGAGCTGTCCGGGTGGCTGACCGCCCACGGCAGGGAGTCCCTGGGTGGCAGACCCTTCGGCGAAGGCACTCCGCCGGGACCGGTCAAGGCGGGCGAGGAAGTGGCCCCCGGCCACGGAGCCGGCTAGCACCGCAGGGTAGGCCCGATGAGCACCTCGAAACAGCACCAGGCAGCCGCCCGTGACCCGCTGCCGCGCAGGATCTGGCAGTCAGTGTCTACCAGGGTTGCCCGGGCCCTCGCCGCACCGCGCCTTCAGCTCGCCGCCAAGGCGGGACTGGCGGCCGGCATCGCGTTTTGGGTGGCCCCTCTCATGCCCGGTGGCGCCGCCCACTACGCGTACTACGCCCCGCTCGGCGCACTGGTGGCAATGTACGAGAACGTGTCTGGCTCCATGCGCCAGGGCTTCCAGACCCTGGTTGGCCTGGGAGCGGGCATCGGCCTGGCTTTCCTCCTCCTCAGTTTCGGGGCCACGCCCCTCACCGTGGCAGCGGTCATGGCACTGGGCGTCCTGCTCGCCGGGCTCCCGCGCCTGGGAGCGGGCCGGGACTGGATACCGACGGCGGCCCTGCTGGTGCTGCTGGTAGGCGGGCAGAATCCGGACGATTTCTCCTTCGGCTATCTGCTGCAGATGGGCGTGGGGGTGGTGGTCGGCATTGCCGTCAACCTGCTGGTGTTTCCGCCGCTGCACTTCAACGCGGCCGCCCTCAGCCTCGCTGAGCTGCGGCTGTCCCTGGCCCGCCAGCTGTCCGACATGGGCGCCGCGATGCACGAAAAATGGCCGCCCGAACACGAGGACTGGTCGCGCCGGTCCGAGGACCTGGCCCAGTCGGCCCGCTCGGTCCGGGCAGCCGTCCAGAAGGCTGACGCGAGCAGGGCGAAAAACCCGCGGCGCCGTTTCCATCCGCGTGACGTGGACAAGGACTACCGCAGCGTCCGCGACCTGGAGCAGATCACCTTCCACATCCAGGACATGACAGAGGTTCTTGCCGACGTCATCTGGAGCGAGGACATGCCTTTTACCATCCCCCTGCCCTACAGCGAACCGCTTGCGGAGGCTCTTTCCGCCGTGGGTGAGGTGCTCCGCTCGGCGGAGGAGGACGACGCCGACCGGCAGGCAGAGCTGTTCGAGGCGGCCCACGCGGCGGTGGCCTCCCTCGAGGACCGCACCGCCGCCGATGGCAACGGGGCCGGCCCGCCGGGCGCCGCAGGATCAATCCTGCTCAGCCTGCACCGCATCCTCCGGGTCGCCAACCCGAACGGCAAGTAGCCCCGCACGGCATCCCTGCCGCGCTGCAGCACACCTCGTGCTACAGCGCCGCCACCGATCCGCTGAAGTGCTTCCGGCCGGACCGCGGGCTCCAGGCCACATAGTCGGACCGCAGCCAGCCGCCGTCCCCGGCTACCGCCGTCGAAATGTCCAGCGCCACCCGTGCGGGCAGGAAAACCGGAGCCTCGAACCCCACGTCCCAGCGGAAGGAGTCGCCTTTGGCCGCGCCCACATCCGCCAGCGCCCTCGATGCCAGGTACATGCCGTGGGCGATGGACCGGCGCAGGCCCAGGGCCCGGGCGGAAAGAACACTCAGGTGGATCGGGTTGAAGTCCCCGGACACGGCAGCGTAGGCGCGGCCGGTGTCCACTCCAAGCTGCCAGAGACCGGTGGGGTCCGGAGCCGAGAAACCCTGCGGCGCGGCCGCTACCGAGGCCTTGTCGATGCCGGGCAGGAACACGCCCTTGGCGAGATAGGTGGACACTCCGCACCAGCACACAGCGCTGTCGCCGGCGGCGCGTACCTCCACCGCAATATCCACCAGGGTTCCGGCGCGGTGCGCCCGGAGCGTCTCCGCCCTGGCCACAATATCCAGCGGCTCAGTGAACCTGACCGGCCGGCGGTACTCAATCACGTTCCGCAGATGGATCATTCCCAGTAGGGGCAGCGGAAAGTCGTCACGGTTCATGACGCTCATGGCCACGGGGAACGCCAGCGCATGGAGGAACCCTGCCGGCAGCACGTCACTGGCAGTCTCCCCCAGCAGGTGCTGGTATGCGGTGAGGTTTTCGACGTCTGGACGGACGTCCCGGACCTCGTGGCTGGTGGCAGGCAGCACGGCGGCGGCATGAGAACCCAGGATCCTGCGGCGGGCCGCCGATGCCGCGGCGTTTACGTACAGCTTGGAGAGGGACGGCATCTCCCCCAGGATGAGGGGCTGGCCGCCGGTCATGCCCCCACCAGGTTTTGTCCGCACACCCTCAGCACCTCTCCGGAAATGCCTCCGGCGGAATCGCCCGCGAGGAAGGAAATGGCCTCGGCAACGTCCTCCGGCCGCCCGCCCTGCTGCAGGGAATTCAGCCGCCGGGCAATTTCCCGGGTGGCGAAGGGAATCCGTGCCGTCATCTCTGTTTCGATGAATCCGGGCGCCACGGCGTTGATCGAACCGCCGTACTGTGCCAGGAGCGGTGCGGTGGCCCGGACCATGCCCATGACCCCGCCCTTGGACGCCGCATAGTTGGTCTGTCCGCGGTTGCCGGCGATGCCGCTCGTGGAGGCAACTGAAACGATGCGCGGCGCGGAACGGAAGTGCTCGGAGGCGAGGAGGGCCTCATTGATGCGCAGCTGGGCGGCGATGTTCACATCGATAACCGAACCCCAGCGGGACTGGTCCATGTTGACCAGCAGCTTGTCCCGGGTGATGCCGGCATTGTGGACCACGATGTCGAGCCGGCCGTGGCGGTGCACGGCGTGGTCGATGATTCTGTGCCCGGCGTCGTCGCGCGTGATGTCCAGCTGCAGCGCAGTCCCGCGGATCCCGTTGGCAACATCCGCCAGGTGGTCCCCGGCCGCGGGAACGTCCACAGCCACAACGGTGGCCCCGTCACGGTGAAGTGTCCGGGCGATGGCCGCACCGATGCCGCGGGCCGAGCCGGTCACAACGGCGACCTTTCCCGCGAGCGGCGCGTCGGCGTCGTCGGGCAGGCTGCCTTCCGCGGAACTGACCCGGACGAACTGGCCGTCCACGAACGCTGCCCGGCCGGAGAGGAAGAAACGCAGCGCCCCCAGGGCCGAGGGGGCGGTGGGGCTGACGTCCTCGGCCAGGAGGATGCCGTTGCCGGTGGAGCCCGCACGCAGTTCCTTGGCCAGGGACCGGAGCAGCCCGTCCACTCCTTGCCGGGCGGCGGCGGTGGCCGGCGTTCCGCCGGGCACACGCGAGACAGTCACCACCCGCCCGCCGGGCGCAAGGTCGCGCAGTGACGGCGCTGCCGCCAGGACGGGCTGCTCCAGGTCGCCGGGGGCCTCGAGGGCATCGAGGACCAGCACGATCCCGCCGAGCCGTTCCTTGGGAACAGCGTGGCGGCGGACATCGAGTCCCCACGAAAGCAGCGCCGCCGCGGTCCCGTCGGCACCGGGTCCGACGCCACCAACCAGGACCGGTCCGTCAATCAAGGGCAGGCCGGGCCGATAGCGCCGCAGTTCGGCCGGCTGCGGCAGGCCGAGCTTCCGTGCCAGATCCCGTCCGAGGCCGTGGTTGACCAGCCGTGCGTAGGTGTCAGTCATGGATGTCCCCCGCGGTGTTTCCTTCGGAGTACGCTTCGAGCAGCCCGACGACGCCCTGGCCGCCTGCGGCGCAGACGGACACGAGTCCCAGGGCGGGGCGCCCGCCGGCATTGCCCTTCTCATGCAGCATTTTGGCAAGCGTGGCCACGATGCGTCCGCCCGTGGCAGCGAACGGGTGCCCGGCTGCCAGCGATGATCCGTTGACGTTCAGCTTGGACCGGTCGACCTTGCCGAAGGCGCCATCCAGTCCGAGGCGCTCGCGGCCGAACTTGTCGTCCTCCCAGGCGGCGAGCGTGCTCAGTACCGTCCCGGCGAAGGCTTCGTGGATCTCGAAGTAGTCGATGTCGTCCAGGGTGAGGCCGTTGCGTGCCAGCAGGCGCGGGACGGCGAACACAGGTGCCATGAGCAACCCGTCCTTGCCGTGGACGAAATCCACGGCGGCTGCCTCGCCGTCCAGGACGGTGGCGAGCTTGGGCAGGTCGTGCCCGTCCGCCCAGTCCTCCGAGGCGAGCAGCACGGTGGAGGCGCCGTCGGTCAGCGGCGTGGAGTTGCCGGCCGTCATGGTGGCTTCCGATCCGAGGTTACGGCCGAAGACCGGTTTCAGCGACGCCAGCTTTTCGGGGCTTGTGTCCGGCCTGAGGTTGGAGTCCCGGGTGAGCCCCCGGTATGGCGTGAGGAGATCGTCGAAGAACCCGGCATCGTAGGCGGCGGCCAGGTTCCGGTGGCTGTTGAGTGCGAGCTCGTCCTGCGCCTCACGGGAGATGTTCCACTGGGCTGTGGTCAGGGCCTGGTGCTCGCCCATCGACAGCCCGGTCCTGGGCTCTCCGGTGTTCGGCGCGTCCGGGGCGAGGTCCTTGGGGCGAAGGCGGGCGAGGATCTGCAGCCGCTGCGGGAGTGTCTTGGCGCGGCTGAGGTCCAGCAGCACCTCGCGGAGTCCTTCGCTGACGGCGATGGGGGCGTCCGAGGCGGAGTCCACGCCGCCCGCGATGGCGGACTCCAGCTGGCCGAGCCTGATCTTGTTGGCCAGGCCCAGCACTGTTTCCAGGCCGGTGGCGCAGGCCTGCTGCAGGTCATACGCGGGAGTTTCCGGTGACAGCGCCGAGCCCAGGACTGCTTCGCGCGTCAGGTTGAAGTCCCGGGAGTGCTTGAGGACGGCGCCCGCGGCCACTTCGCCGATGCGCTCCTCCTGTAGGCCGAAGCGTGCAATCAGGCCGTCCAGGGCTGCGGTGAGCATGTCCTGGTTGGACGATTTGGTGTACGCACCGCCCGTCCGGGCGAACGGGATCCTGTTGCCGCCGACCACCACGGCCTTCCGAACGGTTTGAGGCTGACGATCCACGGGCATGTGCTATCTCCTTTGATCCGGCTGGTTATCGATACCCAGCGTACCTGATACGCTGGGTATCGTGAACTTGATTCCTCCGGCCGCGTCACCGGACTCCCCCTCAGAAGCCGTCGACGGCCGCGCCTCGCGCTGGCAGGGGCACCGGGAAGAGCGCAGGCGTGAACTCATCAAGGCCGCCCGGCGGGCCGTGCACACGCTCGGCAGTGACGCGTCGATGGAGGACATTGCCGCCGCGGCCGGCACCTCCAAGTCGGTGTTTTACCGGTACTTCGGCGACAAAGCCGGCCTGCAGCAGGCCGTGGGGGAAGTGGTGCTGGGACAAATGCAGCAGCGCATCAGGGAGGCGGCGCAAAGCGCGCAGACGCCCCGGGAGGGTCTGTTCGCCATGGTCTCGGCCTACCTCCAGATGGCTGAAACCAGCCCCAACGTCTACACGTTTGTGACCCGGTACTCCGCTGCGGAGTCCGACGGCGGTCCCACCTCGATCACGACGGCCGGCGCCCTGGGCCACTTTTTTGACGCCATCGCGGCCATGATCGCAGCGCCCATGCGGGCCCACCTCGGTGAAGGCAGGGAGTCCGTCATCGGCTACTGGCCCAATGCCGCCATCGGCCTGGTCCGCAACGCCGGCGAGCAGTGGCTGGCCAGTCCGGACTCCCCCGGCAAGCCGGACCACGAAACCATGGCACGCCAGATCACCGACTGGCTGTGCGTCGGCATCGCGCCGGAACTCAACGACATCCAATAGAACCTGTCAATACCAGCAAAGGATTCGACATGACTGAAGTAGCGGACCGCCCGGGCACAACAACCCCGGCAGCAGCCGCCGGGACGGCGGGCCCGTTGCCCGCCGTCGACGTCGCCGCCCTGGGTGAGCTGCTCCTGGGAAAGTGGGCAGATGTCCGCCGGCAGGCGCGTGACCTGGCCGCACGCGAGGAGCTCCACAAGAGGGAAGGCCTCACGCACACGGAGCACCGGGCGCGCGCCCTCGGACAGCTGAAGCACCTTGTGGACAGTGGCGCCGTCCACCGCGCCTTCCCGGCCGCCTTCGGCGGGTCCGACGACCACGGCGGCAACATCGCCGGCTTTGAGGAACTGGTCACCGCAGACCCGTCCCTGCAGATCAAAGCCGGCGTGCAGTGGGGCCTGTTCGGCTCGGCCGTGATGCACCTGGGTACGGCGGAACACCACGAGAAGTGGCTGCCGGGCATCATGAACCTGGATATCCCGGGCTGCTTCGCCATGACCGAGACGGGGCACGGTTCGGACGTCGCCAGCATCGCCACCACGGCAACCTACGATCCTGACGCACAGGAGTTCGTGATCCACACCCCGTTCCGCGCCGCCTGGAAGGACTACATCGGCAACGCGGCCAATGACGGGCTCGGGGCCGTGGTGTTCGCCCAGCTGGTGACGCGCGGAGTCAACCACGGCGTGCACGCGTTCTATGTGGACCTGCGTGACCCCATCACCAAGGCATTCCTGCCGGGGATCGGTGGCGAGGACGACGGCGTGAAGGGCGGACTCAACGGCATCGACAACGGCCGGCTGCACTTCGACCATGTCCGGGTACCGCGCACCAACCTGCTCAACCGCTACGGCGACGTCGATGCCGGGGGCAACTACACCTCGCCCATCGCGAGCCCCGGACGGCGGTTCTTCACCATGCTCGGCACGCTGGTGCAGGGCCGCGTGAGCCTGGACGGTGCCGCCGTCGCAGCGTCCAAGATCGCACTGAAAACGGCCATCACCTACGCAACCGAACGCCGGCAGTTCAACGCCTCCTCACCCGTCGAGGAGGAGGTCCTGCTGGACTACCAGCGGCACCAGCGCCGGCTCTTCACCCGGCTGGCCACCACGTACGCCGCGGGCTTCGCCCATGACCAGCTTCTCGAAAAGCTGGACGATGTCTTTTCCGGCGCCCACGATTCCGACGAGGACCGCCAGGACCTGGAAACCCTGGCCGCGGCGCTGAAGCCGCTAAGCACCTGGCACGCACTGGATACCCTGCAGGAATGCCGCGAAGCCTGCGGCGGAGCCGGGTTCCTCATCGAGAACCGCTTCGCCTCGCTCCGGGCCGACCTCGACGTCTATGTCACCTTCGAAGGCGACAACACCGTCCTGCTGCAGCTCGTGGCCAAGCGGTTGCTGGCTGACTATGCCAAGGAATTCCGCAGCGCCACGTTCGGGGTGCTGGCCCGGTACGTGGTCAACCAGGCCGCCGGTACCGCTGTCCACCGTACGGGTCTTCGCCAGGTGGCTCAGTTCGTGGCTGACAACGGCTCCGTCCAGAAGGCCGCCATTGCCCTCCGCGACGAGGAAAGCCAGCGCGCGCTGCTCACGGACCGGGTCCAGACGATGGTAGCCGAAGCAGCCGCAGCCCTCAGGGGCGCCAACCGGCTGCCCCAGCGCGAAGCGTCCGCCCTGTTCAACCAGCACCAGGACGAACTCATCGACGCCGCCCGGGCGCACGCCGAACTCCTGCAGTGGGAGGCCTTCACCGAGGCGCTGGGCGGGGTCACCGACCCGGGAACCCGGACCGTGCTGACCTGGCTCCGCGACCTGTTCGGGCTGTCACTCATCGAGAACAACCTCTCGTGGTACCTGATGAACGGCAGGCTCTCGATGCAGCGCGCACGGACCGTGGGCGGATACATCAACCGCCTCCTGGTCAAACTGCGTCCCCATGCACTGGACCTCGTGGACGCCTTCGGCTACGGCCCGGCCCACCTCCGCGCGGCCATCGCCACCGGCGCTGAAAAGGTCCGCCAGGACGAGGCGCGGGATTACTACCGGGTGCAGCGTGCCAGCGGAACAGCCCCCGTGCCGGAGAAATCACTTCCGCGAGCCTGACCAGCGACTTACCAGCACAAATGCCCGACGGCGGGGACCTACGTTAGGAGGTCCCCGCCGTCGGGCGTTGTATTAGGTAACGCTAGCTGAGGACGGAACGGTAGACGTCCAGCGTGGTCTGGGTGATCGACTCCCAGGAGAAGTGTTCCTCGGCACGCTTGCGGCCCGCCTGGCCCATGGCACGGGCACGGTCCGGGTCCGACACGACCTCGGTCAGGGCCGCGGCGAACTCGCTGACAAACTTCTCCGGATCCAGCGGCGTGCCGGTACCGTCGGTCACCTGCTCGAGCTCCACCAGCAGGCCGGTCTCGCCGTGGCTGACCACCTCGGGGATGCCTCCGGTTGCGCTGGCCACCACGGCGGCGCCGCAGGCCATCGCTTCGAGGTTGACGATGCCGAGCGGTTCGTAGATGGAGGGGCAGGCGAAAGCGGTGGCGTGGCTCAGGACCTGGATCAGCTCGTTGCGGGGAAGCATGCGTTCGATCAGCACCACGCCGCTGCGCTGGCTCTGCAGCTCCTCGATCAGCCGGGCGGTCTCCGCTGCGAGTTCCGGCGTGTCCGCCGCGCCGAGGCAGAGGACCAGCTGGACGTCGGCGGGGAGCTTGGCGGCGGCCCGCAGGAGGTACGGGACACCCTTCTGCCGGGTGTTGCGGCCAACGAACACCACGCTGGGCCGGCCGGGGTCGATGCCCAGGGTGCGGATGACGTCATCGTTTTCGTCGCGGTTCCACAGGCTGACGTCGATGCCGTTGTGCACCACCTTGACCTTGGCCGGGTCCACCTCGGGGTAGCTGCGCAGGATGTCCTGGCGCATGCCCTCGGACACGGCGATGATGGCAGCTGCCGCCTCATACGCGGTTTTCTCGACCCACGAGGACAGCGCGTAGCCGCCGCCCAGCTGCTCGGCCTTCCAAGGACGCAGCGGTTCAAGGCTGTGGGCGCTGAGCACGTGCGGGATGCCGTGCAGCAGCGACGCCAGGTGGCCCGCCATATTGGCGTACCACGTGTGCGAATGCACCAGGTCCGCGCCCGCGATGTCCGGGACGATGCGCAGGTCCACGCCCAACGTCTGCACGGCGGCGTTCGCTGCGCCCAGGTCCTCGGGCACCGAGTAGGAGGTCACGGAGGCGCCATGATAGTCGGCGTCCCGGGGCGCGCCAAAGGCACGCACCTGAAGGTCGACATGCTTGGCCAGGACCCGGCTCAGCTCGGCAACGTGGACGCCCGCGCCGCCATAGATTTCCGGCGGAAATTCTTTAGTCACAATGTCTATTCGCACGTTACCCAAGGTAGTCGTTACGGTGGAACTGTTCTAGTGTGAAGAAAGTCCGGACAAACCGGATTTTTTGGGGAGTTACGAAGGCGTACAGGAGCGACCATGCCGTTAACAAAGAAAGTCCTGGCCATTGTCCTTGCAGGGGGCGAGGGAAACCGTCTTATGCCGCTGACGGCAGACCGGGCGAAACCTGGCGTGCCTTTTGCCGGCAGTTACCGCCTCATCGACTTCGCGCTGTCCAACCTCGTCAACTCCCGGTACCTGCAGATCGTGGTCCTGACGCAGTACAAGTCCCACAGCCTTGACCGGCACATCTCCGAGACGTGGCGGATGTCCACGCAGCTGGGCAACTACGTGGCCTCCGTCCCGGCCCAGCAGCGCGTCGGCAAAAGCTGGTTCCTCGGCAGCGCCAACGCCATCTACCAGTCCCTGAACCTGATCCGCGACGCCAATCCCGACATCGTCGTCGTGGTCGGTGCCGACCACGTTTACCGCATGGACTTCGCCCAGATGGTCGAGCAGCACGTCCTGAGCGGCGCGAAGGCCACCGTGGCCGCCGTCCGCCAGCCACTGAACATGGCCAACCAGTTCGGCGTCATCGAAGTTGACCCCGAAGACTCCCAGAAGATCGCCGCGTTCGTGGAGAAGCCCGCCTCCACCCCCGGACTGGCAGCAGACCCCACCCAGTTCCTGGCCTCCATGGGCAACTATGTCTTTGACGCCGACGCCCTGGTGGATGCCCTTCACGTTGATGCGGAACGGCTGGACACCAAGCACGACATGGGCGGGGACATCATCCCCTACTTCGTCAACCAGGGGCAGGCCGGCGTGTACGACTTCACCCTCAACGACATTCCCGGTTCCACCGAACGGGACCGGACATACTGGCGCGACGTAGGCACCATCGACTCCTTCTACGAAGCCCACATGGACCTGATCTCGCCGCTGCCGGTGTTCAACCTGTACAACTCCGAGTGGCCCATCTACACCCGCCAGAGCATTTCCCCGCCGGCCAAGTTCGTGCGCGGCGACAACAACACCGTGGGAACGGCCCTTGATTCCATCGTCGCCAGCGGCGTGGTCATCTCCGGCGGCATCGTGGAAGGCTCCGTGCTGTCCAACGACGTCTACGTCGGCTCGGCCAGCCGCGTCATCGATTCAGTACTCATGGACAAGGTGCAGATCGGCGAAGGCGCCGTGGTGCGCCGGGCCATCATCGACAAGAACGTCAAGGTGCCCGCCGGTGCGGCCATCGGCCTGGATGCGGAACTGGACCGCTCCCGCGGCTTCAAGGTGACCGACTCGGGAATCACTGTGCTCTCCAAGGGCCAGGCCGTTCCTGAGCCGGGCGACGAGGAGCGGGCGCTGTCCGCCGCGAACCTGCACCTGGTCCCCGACGCCGTAAAGGCCGCCACCGAGAACTGGCCCGAGGTCCGCAACTCGGTGGAACAGGTGGGCAAGGTCCAGGCGGCCTCCGTCGGCGTGGACTCCCCGCCGCACCAGGCCGTCCGTTCCTGATCCCCTGTTGAAGTAATCCCGGTTCAACAATTTCCCTGAGGCAGGTCTGACGCTCCACAGGCTGTAAAATCAGATCAATGAGCTCCGCCGATCTGACGCCTGAAGAGATTCAGGCCTGCCTCAAGGTTTTGAACACCATCCACGTCTACGACGAGGAACACCCCGACTACGTCTCGGTGCGCCGCGCCACCGGCAAGATGTTCAAGGCCGTGAAGCGGCACCGGCGGGTGACCAAGCGCGACCTGATCGCCGAAGCGGACCGCGCCGTGCTTGCGCAGACCGCCACCGCCGCGCCGGACCGGATCGACGACGAGACGCGCGGCAACAAGCTTGCCCCGTCCGCCACGGGACAGGTCGCCGGCCACCTCATCAGGTCCCGGCCCTGCTACATCTGCAAGCAGCACTACACGCAGGTGGACGCCTTTTACCACCAGCTGTGCCCCGAGTGCGCGGCGTTCAGCCATTCCAAGCGCGATGCCCGCACCGACCTCACCGGCCGGCGTGCCCTGCTGACCGGCGGCCGCGCCAAGATCGGCATGTACATCGCCCTGCGGCTGCTGCGCGACGGCGCACACACCACCATCACCACGCGTTTCCCCAAGGACGCCGCGCGCCGCTTCGCCGCCATGGAGGACAGCGGGGAATGGCTGCACCGGCTGAAGATCGTGGGCATCGACCTCCGCGACCCGTCGCAGGTCATGGCTCTCACCGATAACCTCAATGCCGCGGGGCCGCTGGATATCATCATCAATAACGCAGCCCAGACGGTGCGCCGCTCCGGCAATGCCTACAAGCCGCTCGTGGACGCAGAGGACGAGCCCCTGCCCGCCGCCCTGGAGGTGGCCAACGGCGGCCCGGAACTGGTCACCTTCGGCCACGCCCACGACAAGCACCCGCTCGCGATTGCCAGTAGCGTCACCGAACATCCGGTCCTGGCCGGCGACGCCGTCACGTCCCTTGCCCTGTCCACCGGTTCGGCATCACTGGAGCGGATCGCGGCCGGAACGGCCATCGACGCCGGTGGCCTGGTCCCGGACCTGGCCACCATCAACAGCTGGACGCAGGTGGTGGACGAGGTGGACCCGCTGGAGATGCTCGAGGTCCAGCTGTGCAACGTCACCGCGCCGTTCCTGCTGGTCAGCCGGCTGCGGGACGCCATGAAGCGCTCAACGGCGCACCGCAAGTACATCGTCAACGTCTCCGCCATGGAGGGCCAGTTCTCCCGCGCGTACAAGGGACCCGGCCACCCGCACACCAACATGGCCAAGGCGGCCCTGAACATGATGACCCGGACCAGCGCCCAGGAGATGTTGGAAACCGACGGGATCCTCATGACCGCCGTCGATACCGGCTGGATCACCGACGAACGCCCGCACTTCACCAAGGTCCGGCTGATGGAGGAAGGCTTCCACGCTCCCCTGGACCTGGTGGACGGTGCGGCCCGGGTCTACGACCCCATCGTCATGGGTGAAAAGGGCGAGGACCAGTACGGTGTGTTCCTGAAGGACTACAAGGCCAGCCCCTGGTAGACCGCCGCCGTCTTCTGTCGGGGCCGCGGTCCGGCTAGCCGGCTGCGCTCTGGCGGGACCTGTGGCTCCAGCGTAGGCTCTGGTCCATGACGAACGTGCAGCCCGCCGACGCATCCCACGAGTCCGTTGAACACCTGGATTCCAGCCAGTGCTGGGACCTGCTGAGGCAGGTTTCCGTGGGTCGCCTCGCCGTGTGGGTGGACGACCATCCGGATATCTTCCCGCTCAACTACACCGTGGACCACGGAACACTGGTGTTCCGCACAGGCGAGGGCACCAAACTTGGTGGCGCCCTCGGGGAATCCGCCGTGGCACTGGAAGCCGACGGCGTGGATGCGACTTCCGGGTTGGCCTGGAGCGTGGTGGTCAAAGGGAAGGCTGCCGCCCTCAAGAGCACCGAGGAGATCCTCGATTCCGCCTCGCTCTACCTTTTTCCATGGCAGGCAGGGCAGAAGGACAACTTCATCCGCATCACGCCGGACTCGATCACCGGCAGGCGGTTCAAGGTCACCGCGCCGCTGACCTGGTGGACCCAGCTCAGCGGCGCGGTTAAGACCTCGGCGGAGTGAAGCTTCCGCTGGAGCCTAGGCCAGCCGGGTGATCTCCACGCTCACGCTCAGGTTCGAGCCGCCGCCACCGGAGAGGATGCCCTTCAGCGGTGGCACGTCCCGGTAGTCGCGGCCGCGCGCCACCGTCACATGGAAGTCGCCGGCCGGCTTGTGGTTGGTCGGGTCCCAGCTGCGCCATTCGCCGTCCCACCACTCCAGCCACGCATGCGACTGGCCGGCCACCGCCTCGCCGATGTCCGCCGTCGACCGCGGGTGCAGGTAACCGGAGACGTACCGGGCCGGGATGCCGCAGCTGCGCAGGGAACCAATGGCGAGGTGGGCCAGGTCCTGGCACACGCCCTGGCGCTGGGTCCAGGCTTCCTCGGCGTTGGTGGTGACGCCGGTGGTGCCCTTCATGTAGGTCATCTCGCCGCGCATCCAGGCGAAGATGGCCATGGCGGCCTCGTGCGGGTTCTTGCCCTCGACCACACCGGGGATGATGCCGAGGACCTCCTCCCCCGGACCGGTGAGCTGTGACTGCGGCACCCAGTCGCTGAACTGGTTGAGTATCTCGGGTGAAGCGAGCTCGTCCCAGCCCACAATGTCGGCCTCCGAGGGGACACGTATGGCCCGGTGGACCTCCACTGTGGTGGTGGCAAGGACTTCCAGGTGCTCGTGCGGCATCTGCATGTCGAACGCCGTGACCCGGGTGCCCCAGTAGTCGCGGTAGCTGCTGACGGCAGCCTGCGATGGCGTGACCTTCATGGAGGACTCCAGCACCACCTGCTGCGGGTCCGTCAGCGGCGTCATGCGTGCCTCGTTGTAGGACAGCGTGACCCTCTTGTTGTACTTGTAGCCGGTCCTGTGAACGATGCTCAGCCGGGTCATGAAACTTCTCCCACCCAGGCCAGTTCGTCCGCCTGATTGAAGTACTTACGGGAAATGGCGTCGGAGGCCTGGGACACGGCCTTCTGCACGCGCTCCATGTGCTCCGGCAGCTCGGACATGAGGTCGTCCGTGCGGTGGAACTCAAGGAAGGTGCGGGCCTGGCCCACGATCCGGCGGGCGTCGTTGATGAAGCCGACGCGCTGGGCCGAGGGGTCCAGCTTCGCCAGGCACTCGTCGGCGTCGCGCAGGGCGTAGACGATGGAGCGCGGGAACAGCCGGTCCAGCAGGAGGAACTCGGCCGCGTGCTGGTCGCCGAACGCGGCCCGGCGGGTCCGCAGGAAGGACTCGTAGGCGCCGGCGCAGCGGAGCATGTTCACCCAGGACATGCCAGCGGAGAGGACGTCCCTCGTGGACAGCATCCGGGCGGTCATGTCGGCCCGCTCCAGCGAGCGGCCCAGCGCCAGGAAGAGCCAGCTGTCATCGTGGCTGACCGTGGTGTCGGCCAGGCCGCTGACCATGGCTGTACGCTCGAGCACCCAGTGGCAGAAGCGGTAGGTGCCCACGACGTCCTTGCGGTGCTGGTTCAGCCCGTAGTAGGTGGTGTTCAGGCTCTCCCAGAGACCGGACGAGACCGTTTCGCGGGCACGCCTGGCGTTCTCGCGGGCGGCGCCGAGGGAGCCTGCAATCGAGGTGGCGCTCTGCTTGTCGTAGGCGAGGGCGTGGAGGAGTTCCTCCAGCCCGAAGTCCTCGCTCTGCGGGCGTGCCCCCATGACGCCGAGCAGCTCGCGGGCAACGCTGCGCCGCTCCTCGGTGGGCAGGTGGTTCAGGCGCTCCAGGTGGACATCGAGGATGCGGGCCGTGCCGTCGGCACGTTCAACGTAGCGGCCGATCCAGAACAGGGATTCGGCAATTCGGCTAAGCATTCGCGGGTACCTCCTGCGCGTCAGAAATCTGCTGCTGCTGCTGTTCCGACTGCCGGTCGCGCCAGTTGCTCTCGACCGGCCACACGGAGACCCGCTCGCGGACGGTGACGGACTGCTGCGGCAGCCGCTCCACCGGCACCTGCGGTGAACCGGCCAGCACCCAGGTGTCCTTCGACCCGCCGCCCTGGCTGGAATTCACGATCAGTGACCCTTCCTTGAGGGCCACCCGGGTAAGGCCGCCGGGCAGCACCCAGACGTCGTCGCCGTCGTTGACCGCGAACGGCCGGAGGTCGACGTGCCGGGGGCCGAACTTGTCGCCGCTGAGCGTCGGCACGGTGGACAGCTGCAGCACAGGCTGCGCGATCCAGCCGCGGGGGTCGGCGATGATGCGCTTGCGCAGTGCCTCGAGTTCGTCCTTGGATGCGTCCGGGCCGATCACCAGGCCCTTGCCGCCGGAGCCGTCCACGGGCTTGACCACGAGTTCGTCCAGCCGGTCCAGGACGTGCTCGCGGGCTTCCTTCTCCTCCAGCCGGAAGGTGTCCACGTTGGCGATCACCGGTTCCTCGCCGAGGTAATAGCGGATCAGGTCCGGAACGTAGCTGTAGACCAGTTTGTCGTCCGCCACGCCGTTGCCCACCGCGTTGGCGATGGTGACGCCGCCGGCGCGGGCGGCATTGACCAGGCCGGGGCAGCCGAGCATGGAGTCGGCGCGGAACTGCAGGGGGTCGAGGAAATCGTCGTCGATGCGCTTGTAGATGACGTCCACGCGCTGCTCACCGGCGGTGGTGCGCATGTACACCCGGTTGCCGCGGCAGATAAGGTCGCGGCCCTCCACGAGCTCCACGCCCATCAGGCCTGCCAGCAGGGTGTGCTCGAAGTACGCGCTGTTGAAAACACCCGGGGTCAGCACCACCACGGTGGGGTCGTCCACGCCCGACGGCGCCGTCTTACGAAGGGCGGACAGCAGCCTGCGCGGGTACTCCTCCACGGGCCGGATGAGCTGCTGGCCGAAGGCCTCCGGCAGTCCCTTGGCCATGGCCCGCCGGTTCTCCAGCACGTAGCTCACGCCGGAGGGCACACGCACGTTGTCCTCCAGGACCCGGAACGTTCCGGCGGCGTCCCGCACCACGTCGATGCCGGAGATGTGCACGCGCACCCCGCCGGCAGGTTCGAAGCCGTGCACGGCGCGGTGGAAGTGCGCGCTGGTGGTGACCAGCTGCCGCGGGATCACGCCGTCGGACACCACGGTCATCTTGTCGTAGACGTCGTTCAGGAACGCCTCAAGGGCGCGGACCCGCTGGGCCACGCCGCGTTCCAGCACGTCCCATTCGCGGGCAGGGATGACGCGCGGCACGATGTCCAGCGGGAAGGGGCGCTCCTCCCCCGCGAAGTCAAAGGTCACGCCGCGGTCCAGGAACGTCCTCGCCATCGAGTCCGCCCGGGCGCTGACGTCTGCCAGGGACAGCTCCCGCAGGGCGCCCGCAACCTGGCCATACGACTGGCGTGCCTTCTGCCCTGGGGCAAACATCTCGTCGTAGGCGCCGGTGCGGCCGGCAGCCTCGGAGTAATCCTGGAATAGGTCAGACATGGTCATTAGCCAACCACCTTTTTGTTGCGAATTCATTTCCCGTCCCGCCCTGGCGTGTTGGCGGGCTTCCGGTTGGTCTTTGGCGGCGGCGTCCGGCAAGGTTGGGAGGTGCCAGACTTCCGACTCCCGCCGCCGCTGCTAGCGCAGTTGCGCGGGATGACGCATCAGAACTTTACCCGGATTCTGCCCGGCCTGCTGACCGCCGTCGTCGCCCTGGCTTTCGCGTTTGCCATTCATGGCGCCGTGCCCGCGCTTCCGGCCATGACCCTGGCCGTGGTCCTGGGCCTGCTTGCAGCCAACCTTCCCGGCACGGCCGTGTGGACGGCCGGCCGCGCCCGGCCGGGGCTGGACTTCGCCGGCAAGCACCTGATGCGCGGCGGCATCGTGCTCCTGGGACTGAAGGTGAGCCTCTCCGACGTGCTGGGCCTCGGCTGGCTGGCCCTCCTGCTCATCACGGCGGTGGTGGTGGCCAGCTTCGCGGGCACCTACGGAATTTCCCGGCTGTTCCGGCTTCCCGCCGACACTGCGCTGCTGATCGCCACCGGCTTTTCCATCTGCGGTGCCTCGGCGATCGGCGCGATGGCCGCGGTCCGGCGCATCAGCCACCGGGACACGGTCCTGCCGGTGGCGCTCGTGACGCTGTGCGGGACGCTGGCCATCGGCGTGCTCCCGCTGCTGGTCCATCCGCTGCACCTCAGCACCGAGGCCTTCGGTGCGTGGACCGGTGCATCCGTCCACGACGTGGGGCAGGTCGTGGCCACAGCGCAAACCGCCGGTCCGGCGGCACTGGCCCTCGCCGTCGTCGTCAAACTCACCCGGGTGATCCTCCTGGCGCCGATGGTGGCCATGGCCGGGGCGGAGCAGAGGATCCGGCACCGCCGGGAGGCAGACAGCCTGGATGGCGGCCACGCCGCGGGCAAGCCTCCGCTTGTTCCGCTGTTCGTCATTGGATTCATCGTGATGGTGGCGCTGCGCTCCAGCGGCTGGCTCTCCACCGGCTGGCTTGAGGCGGCGGCCGGGCTGCAGGACGTGCTGCTGGGCGCAGCCTTGTTTGGCCTCGGATCGGCGGTGCGCATCCGCACCCTGCTGCACACCGGGGCGCGCGCCGTCCTGGCCGCCCTCGCGGCCTGGCTGCTGATCGCGGTCCTCGGCCTGGCAGCCGCGCTGCTGATGGTCCAATAGCGCACGCGATTCAATATCCCCCGTGGTGCAATAGCGCACGTGATTCAATAGCTGGGTGCCGAACCAGAATCTCCACCGCAGCGAAGCGGCAGAGCGATCCGCCCTGATCACCACACATAGCTACGACGTCTCGCTCGACGTCCGCAGCGCACCGGATCCGGCGCAGGCCGGCTACACCAGCCGGAGCACCATCGCCTTCTCGGCAGCGAAACCCGGCGCATCCACCTTCCTGGACTTCATCGCCGGGGATGTGCACAGCGTGGTCCTCAACGGCGTCGAACTGCCGGTCTCCGAGGTGGTAAACGGGGCACGGATCCGGCTGGACAACCTCCAGCCCGAGAACAGGGTGATGGTCACCGGGACTGCCCTGTACAGCAGCTCGGGCGAAGGCATGCACCGGTTCTTCGACCCGGCCGACGGCCAGTGCTACCTCTACACGCAGTACGAGCCGGCCGATGCCCGCCGGGTCTTCGCCAACTTCGAACAGCCCGACCTCAAGGCCCGGTTCACCTTTTCCGTCACTGCCCCGGCCGGCTGGGAGGTGGCCTCCAACGGCGCAGAGGCAGCGCGCCTGCCGCTGGCGGACGACGCCGCGGCGGCCCGCTGGGATTTCGTTCCCACGTTGCCCATGTCCACCTACATCACCTCGGTGCTGGCCGGGCCCTACTTCAAGGCCGAGGACCACTGGAGCAGGACGGACGACGGCGGGACCCGCCTTGAAGTGCCGCTGGCACTCTACTGCCGGGCCTCCATGGCGCCGTCGTTCGACGCCGCCGAGCTGTTCAGGCTCACCAAGCAGGGACTGGAATTCTTCAACCAACTGTTTGACTACCCCTATCCGTGGGGCAAGTACGATCAGGCCTTCGTGCCCGAATACAACCTGGGCGCGATGGAGAACCCCGGCCTGGTCACCTTCACGGAACACTACGTTTTCACTTCGCGGGCGGCCGATTCCCAGTACCAGGGCCGGGCCAACACGCTGCTGCACGAGATGGCGCACATGTGGTTCGGCGACCTCGTGACCATGCAGTGGTGGGACGACCTGTGGCTGAAGGAATCCTTCGCGGACTACATGGGCACCCTCGGCGTGGACCGTGCCACGGACTGGGAGACGGCTTGGGTCAACTTTGCGAACAACCGGAAGGCCTGGGCCTACGTCCAGGACCAGCTGCCCACCACCCACCCGATCGTCGCCGATATCCCGGACCTCGAGGCGGCCAAGCAGAACTTCGACGGCATCACGTACGCGAAGGGCGCCTCCGTCCTCAAGCAGCTCGTGGCGTACGTCGGCTTCGACTCCTTCATTGCCGGCTCGCGTCAGTACTTCAGGGAGCACGAGTACGGCAACACCACGCTGGCGGACCTGCTCGGCGCCCTCGCCGATTCCTCAGGCCGGGACCTCACTACCTGGGCGAGGCAGTGGCTTCAGACGTCCGGCATCTCAACGCTGAGCGCCGAACTGGAGACGGCTGAACCGGCTGACGGCACTGTAACGCCCGACGGCGGCACCCTCGGGCGGGTCACGCTGCTGCAGGACGCTATCGACCCGGCCACCGGCCGTCAGGAACCGCGCCCGCACCGGCTGCGGATCGGGCTCTACAACTTCGACGCCGCCGGCATGCTGGTCCGGACTGATTCCGTGGAGACCGACCTGGCCGGCGCGGCCGAGCAAGTCCCGGCCCTGTCCGGGAAGGCCCGCCCGGCGCTGCTCCTGGTCAATGACGAGGACCTCACCTATGCCAAGGTCCGGCTGGACCCCGTCTCCGAGGCCACCGTCCGGGCCTCACTGGACCGGATCAGCGACCCCATGGCCCGCGCCCTGTGCTGGTCCGCGCTGTGGAATTCGGCCCGGGACGGCATCACGCCGGCTTCACAGTACGTGGATGCCGTTCTCCGGTTTGCTGCCGCCGAGTCCGGAATCGGTGTCCTGCTGAACGTCCAGGGCAACGCCACCATGGCCCTCGAACAGTATGTGCCGGCCACAGAACGTGAAGGCCTGCGGAAGTCCTTTGCCGAGGGCGCGGCACGGGAACTGTACGCGGCGGAGCCCGGCTCCGACCAGCAACTTTCCTGGGCCAGGACACTCGCCACGGTCAGTCGGACCGAGGGCAGCCAGGCGGGACTGCTGCGCGGGCTGCTGGACGGCAGCGAGCGGGTGCCCGGACTGGCCGTGGACGCGGAGCTCCGCTGGAGCCTGTGGCACGCCCTGGCGGCCCTGGGCCTGGCCGCGGAGCAGGAGCTCGACGCCGAGCTGGCCAGGGACACCACGGCCTCCGGACGGGCAGGGCATGCCACGGCGCTGGCGGCCCGGCCTGAGGCGGCGGTCAAGGCCGCGGCCTGGGACGCGGCGGTCCGCGGGACGGGGCTCTCCAACCAGCTGCTCAGCGCGACCATAGCGGGGTTCAACACCGCCTCCGAAGAACTCCTGGACCCGTTTGTGGAGCCCTACTTCGAGTGCCTGGAAACAGTGTGGGCGGAGCGGAGCATCGAAATCGCGAGCCGGATCGTCCGTGGGCTCTATCCCGGGGTCCGGGATTTGGGCCCGGCCGGGAACCCGGAGGACCATCCCGTGCTGGCACGCACCGACCGCTGGCTCTCAGAGCACCCGGACGCCCCGCGTGCCCTGCGCCGGATCATCATCGAAGAGCGCAGCCATCTGCACCGTTCGCTGGCGGCGCAGGCTCTCTGAGCCGGTTTCTAAGGCACCCGGTGCAGCCACGCGTCCGTGCCGAACTTTGATTCGACACGTTCACGGGCGGTCTCCAGCTCCTGCGCCGTGATCTCTGACGGAGTGGCGCCGTAGCGTTCGGCGAACACTTCCATCATGGCAGCTACGATCTCGGCCCGTGCCAGGCCTGTCTGGCGGCGCAGAGGGTCCACGCGTTTCTTGGCGCTGGTGGTTCCCTTGTCCGAGAGCTTTTCCTTGCCGATCCGGAGCACGTCCACCATCTTGTCGGCGTCGATGTCGTAGCTCATGGTCACATGGTGCAGCATGCCGCCGTTGGCCAGCCGCTTCTGGGCCGCCCCGCCGATCTTGCCCTGGCCGGTGGCGATGTCGTTGAGCGGGACGTAGAAGGCGTCGATGCCGAGCTTTTTCAGGGCGGCCATGACCCACGCGTCGAGGAAAGCGTAGGAGTCGGCGAAGCTGATGCCGTCCACGAGGGTCTGCGGCAGGTAAAGCGAATACGTGATGCAGTTGCCGGCCTCCATGAACATGGCTCCCCCGCCGCTGATGCGGCGGACCACGGTGATGCCGTGCCGGGACACGCCGTCGGGGTGTACCTCATTGCGGTAGGACTGGAAGCTGCCGATCACCACCGACGGCTCCTCCCAGTCCCAGAAGCGGATGGTGGGGTTGCGGCGCCCGGCACCGACTTCCTCGGTGAGCACCTCGTCCAGCGCCACGTTCAGGTGGGTGGGCAGCACGCTGGGCGCGATGATGTTCCAGTGGTGGTCCGTCCATGCAGTGGCCTTGGCCAGCGCCCTGCGGACGGCGATGGCAACGGCGTCGGCAGAGAACCCGAACAGCACCGCGTCCTCCGGGAGGGAAGCCTCCACCGCGGCGGCGATGTCAGCCGCCGTCGAATTTTCCGGCAGTCCTCCCAGGGCGGCGTTGATGGCCAGTAAGGCCTCGTCCGGTTCGAGGAAGAAGTCGCCGCTGAGGGAAACGTCCGCCAAGGCGCCGTCCACGACGTCCAGGTCCACCACCACGAGCTTGCCGCCCGGGACCTTGTACTCGCCGTGCAGCCCCGGGGCCGCCTCTCCCCCTGTAGATATTGGCATGGCAGTCATGCCTTCCATCCTGCCCCACAAACGCGAAAAGCCCGCACCGTTGCCGGTGCGGGCTTTCCAAAGAACCTTGGGGAGAAGTGAATTACTTCTTGCCGCCGAAGCCCTTGAAGCGAGCGTTGAAGCGCTCGACGCGGCCAGCGGAGTCCATGATGCGCTGCTTGCCCGTGTAGAACGGGTGGGACTCGGAGGAGATTTCGACGTCGATGACCGGGTAGGTGTTGCCGTCTTCCCACTCGATGGTCTTCGAGGAAGACACGGTGGAGCGGGTCAGGAACTTCGTGCCGGAGGCCAGGTCGTTGAAAACAACAGCTTCGTACTTCGGGTGGATATCAGACTTCATAATGGGACCTTTTGTTCACGCAGCTGGATTTTGCCAGTTGCCAGGTATGAATGGGATGGCTTCCGTCCGTGCTTCGGCCGGCCAAAAGGCCAGCGAAAAACACAGGGGAACCAGCTATCAATCATAGCGGATGCTGGAGGTTCTAACGAACCCGCCGCTCCGGGTGGTCAGGCCCGCGGCCGCAGCTCCCAGAATGCGACGGCGGACGCCGCCGCCACGTTGAGTGAGTCCACGCCCGTGCGCATCGGGATCTTCACGGCGAGGTCGACGGCGGCAAGTGTGTCCGCGTTCATGCCGGCACCTTCCGTACCCAGCACCAGGGCGAGCCGCTCCGGGTTTCTGGCTGCCAGCTCGTCCAGGTCCACGGCATCGTGGGTGAGCTCCATGGCTGCCACCGTGAACCCCTGCTCCTTGAGGGGGGTCAGGTCCTGCGGCCAGCTTTCCAGCCTGGCCCACGGCACCTGGAAGACGGTGCCCATGCTGACGCGGACGCTGCGGCGGTACAGCGGGTCGCCGCAGCGTGGCGAGACCAGGACGGCGTCGACGTCCAGCGCCGCTGCCGACCGGAAGATGGCCCCCACGTTGGTGTGGTCCACGATGTCCTCGAGGACCGCCACGCGCCGGGCCCCGGCCAGCAGTTCCGGCAGCGGAACCGGCGCCGGGCGGTGCATGGCTGCCATGGCTCCGCGGTGCAGGTGGAACCCGGTGATTTCCTCCAGGAGTCCGGCGCTGCCGATGTACGCGGGAACGTCAGGGTACTGCTCGAAGATGTCCTCGAGGTCCGGAAGCCATTTCTCGGCGAGGAAAAAGGACCGCGGCCGGTGCCCGGCGGCGAGGGCGCGCCGCAGGACGCGGGAGGATTCGGCGATGTACATGCCCTCGGCGGGTTCGCGGAGTTTCCGGAGGTGCACGTCCGTGAGCTGGGTGTAGTCGGCGACGCGCGGATCCGCGGCAGACTCGAGATAGTGGAAAGTCACCGGCCAGTCATTTCCGTAGTCACTTGAGCAGGTTCGCGACCAGGAAGCCGAGCGCCACCAGGCCAAGGGCAAAGATGACTCCGCGCAGTACAGGCGGGGACAGCCTGCGGCCCACCTTGGCGCCGACGAGGCCGCCGATCAGGGAGCTGACGGCGATGATGGCCACCACCGCCCAGTTGATCCGGTCGAAGGCAAACAGCAGATAGGACGCGGCCGCGATCAGGTTCACGCCCAGTACCAGGACGTTTTTCATGGCGTTGGCGTTCTGGATGGTGCCCGTCATGAAAACCCCGAGGATGCCCACCAGCAGGATTCCCTGTGCCGCCACGAAGTAGCCGCCGTAGACTCCGGCGAGGAAGACGAGCATCACCAGCAAAACGCCGTGGTGCTTGTCCCGCAGGGCGTGCTCGGGGTTTTCCTCACGGTTCCGCACCCAGCGCTGCAGCCGGGGCTGGAACACCACCATCAGCAGGGCCAGGACAATGAGGACCGGCGCCGCGTAGTGGAAGACCTTCTCCGGTAGGTGGAGCAGGAGCCAGGCTCCGGTGATGCCGCCCAGCAGGGACGCCGGGAGCAGCCGCAGGAGCTGCCGGCCGCGGCCCTTCAGCTCGCGCCGGTAACCCCACGCCCCTGCGGCGCCACCGGCGACCAGGCCCATGGCATTGCTCATCGATGCGGTGACCGGTGCGATGCCCAGGGCGATCAGCACCGGGAAGGTGACAAGCGTTCCGGACCCGACGACGCTGTTGATGGTGCCCGCCCAGAGGCCGGCGAAGAACACAAAGATGCCGCTGAAAAACTCCACGCTGTGCGGGCCGCTCCGCTAGCGGCGGGCTGTTGCCGTGTAACGGCCGGCGTTGACCGAGACGTCCAGGGGCAGGCCGAAGGTCTCGCTCAGGTTGACCGAGGTGAGGACCTCCTCGACCGGCCCGGCGGCCACCACTTCGCCGTCGCGCATGAGCATGGCGTGGGTGAAGCCCGGCGGGACTTCCTCAAGATGGTGGGTGACCAGCACGATCGCGGGGGCGTCCTCGTCCATGGCCAACTGGCTAAGGCGGTGCACCAGGTCCTCGCGGCCGCCCAGGTCGAGACCGGCGGCGGGCTCGTCGAGCAGCAGCAGTTCGGGGTCGGTCATGAGGGCCCGGGCAATCTGGACGCGCTTGCGTTCACCCTCGGAGAGCGTGGCGAACTTGCGGTTCAGGAGCGGGCCCATGCCCCAGTCGTTCAGGAGGGCAAAGGCACGGCGCTCATCGTCCTTTTCGTAGCCCTCGCGCCAGCGGCCGGTCACGCCGTAGGCCGCGGTGACCACGACGTTGAGCACCGTCTCGTATTCGGGGATCTGGTTGGCCAGGGCGGCCGAGGAGAGGCCGATCCGTGGCCGCAGTTCGAAGACGTCCACCTTTCCGAGGCTTTCGTCCAGGATGCCGGCGATGCCGCTGGTGGGGTGAAGCCTTGCAGCGGCAATCTGCAGCAGAGTGGTCTTGCCGGCGCCGTTGGGGCCAAGGATGACCCACCGCTCGCCCTCCCTGACCTGCCAGTCCACCTTGCTCAGGAGCGTTTTGGCTCCGCGCACAACGCTGACGGCGGCCATTTCAAGAACTTCACTCATAGAAGTAGACACTAGGACAAAACACGGTGGGACTGATAACCGGTAACGCCAGCCGTCGGCGGGCCTTCCTCACTTATGGCATTATATGCGTATGAACGCAGATAAGCAGGCTTGCAGGCTCGACGTCGACAGCCAGTATGTGGAGCTAGCAGTGGAGATCTTTGCCATGCTGGCGGACGCCACCAGGGTGCGGATCATCCTGGCTCTGCGCGAGGGTGAGATGGCCGTGGGAGCTTTGGCCGAGGTGGTGGGTAAATCGCCGGCGGCGGTGTCCCAGCACCTGGCCAAGATGCGGCTGGCGCGCGTGGTTTCGACGCGCCAGGACGGGACCAGGGTCCTCTACCGGCTCGAAAATGAGCACGCACGCCAGCTCGTCGCGGATGCAATCTTCCAGGCCGAGCATGCGCTCGGCGGGCAGCCGGCCCACCACCGCATGAAGGGAGCCGCATCATGAGCGACCGGACGCAGACCACCGGCGTGCCAGCGGGCGGAAGCGCCCCCGGTCACCACGAGCACGACGAGCACGACCACCGTGAGCATGATCACGGTCACTCACATGGCCATGGGGACCAGGGGCATCATCACCACGACGATGGGCATGACCACTCACACGACCACGGGCACGACCACTCACACGAGCACGGGCACGACCACTCACACGAGCACGGGCATGCGCATCACAAGGGGCTGAAGGGCTGGCTTTTCGAACTGTTCGTCCCGCACACCCATGACGCGGCCGATTCGGTCGATGACGCCCTTGAAGCCAGCGCGCGGGGCATCCGGGCGCTGAAGATCAGCCTGTTCATGCTGCTCGGGACGACCGTCCTGCAGTTCCTTGTCGTCCTGGTGAGCAGTTCGGTTGCCTTGCTGGCCGATACCATTCACAACTTTTCCGATGCCCTGACCGCCGTCCCCCTCTGGGTGGCGTTCATCCTGGGGCGCCGCCCGGCCACCCGCCGCTACACCTATGGCTTCGGCCGGGCAGAGGACCTGGCAGGGCTGTTCATCGTCGCCGTCGTAGCTCTCTCGGCGGTACTGGCGGCCTGGCAGTCGGTGGACCGGCTGATTCACCCGCAGGTGCTCCAGAATCTGGGCTGGGTCATGGCCGCAGGGCTGATCGGCTTTGCCGGAAACGAGGCGGTGGCGATCTACCGCATCAGGATCGGGCGCCGGATCGGTTCGGCGGCGCTGGTGGCTGACGGCGTTCATGCGCGGATGGATGGCTTCACGTCCCTCGCCGTGGTCCTCGGCGCCGGCGGCGTCATGCTCGGCTTCCCCCTGGCGGACCCGATCGTCGGCCTGCTGATCTCCGCGGCCATCATCATGCTGCTGTGGGGAACAGTCCGCAGCATCGGACGCCGCCTGATGGACGGAATTGAGCCTGAGCTCGTGGACCGTGCCCGCAGCGCTCTTGAGGGTACTCCTGGCGTGATTGACGTGAAGCGCGTGCAGCTGCGGTGGGTTGGGCACCGGCTTCAAGGTGCGGCGACCATCGCCGTGGACGACGGCGCCAGTCTTCGGCTGGCCGAACAGATCCTGCACGAAGCCAAGCACCGGCTCCGGCACGCCCTGCCCAAACTCGACGAGATGGTGCTGACGCCCACGGCTGCCGGTACCCACACGTCGTAGTTCCACCGGCTATTTCGCCGAGGGAGTCCTGCGGGCCACGTGTCCAGTGCACCCAGTGCCCGGTGCCCGAGTCAGTCGGATCTCGTCATGGTTGAACGCCTAAACCCATGGCAGCACAGTTGTCTTGTGGAGTGTCCACGACTAGCACCTGCCCGAGGGGACCACGCAACGTGACCAGCACCGCCGAAGCAACCCGTTCCACACAGCGCCGCATCGTTCGGACCCTATCGGTCGCACAGATCTTTTCCGGCCTGGGCAACGGCTCGACCCTCGCCCTGGGCTCCATCCTGGCCGTTGACCTGTCAGGCTCCGAAGGGTGGGCGGGGTCCGTCAACACCGCCCTCACCCTGGGCACCGCGGCCACGGCGATTCCGCTTTCCCGGCTGGCCCTGCGCCGGGGACGCCGGGTGGCGCTTACCACCGGGCTGGCTGCAGCGATCGCCGGCACGTTCCTGATGGTCGCGGCCGTGACCACGGAACTGTTTGTGCTCCTGCTCGGCGGGGCCTTCCTGGTGGGTTTGGCTTCGGCGGTGAACCTGCAGGCCCGCTTTGCCGCCACCGACCTGGCCGAGCCGGCCCACCGGGGACGGGACTTGTCCCTGGTGGTCTGGACGATCACTGTCGGCGCCGTGGCAGGGCCTAACATGGTGGCTCCCGGTGCCGTCCTGGCCGGCTGGCTGGACATTCCGCCTGCTGCCGGCCCCTTCCTGATTTCCGCGCTGGGGATGGTGGTTGGCGCTGCCATCGTGGCGCTGTCCCTGCACCCGGACCCGCTCCTGACCCGTCGCGCCCTTGACCGGGCGGACCTCCTGCCGGCTTCCAAACGCTCCGGCAGCTGGCGGGAAGGATGGCGGATCGTCAGGCAGCACCCCACGGCCCTCGCAGCCGTCATCGCTGTCATTGCGGCCCACGCGGTGATGGTCGCCGTGATGTCCATGACACCGCTGCACATGCAGCATCACGCCGGACACTCGGCCGGAAATCCGGACACCATCGCTCTGATTGGCCTGACCATCTCCCTGCACATTGCGGGGATGTACGCCCTCTCACCGCTGATGGGAGTCCTCACCGACCGGCTCGGGCCGCGCACCGCTGTCCTGGCGGGTCTGCTCACCCTGCTCGCGGCTGTGGCACTGACCGGGCTGGCGTCCCAGAACATGGGCTCGGTCACCTTCGGCCTGGTCCTTCTCGGGCTGGGCTGGTCGACAACAACCGTTGCCGGTTCCACCCTGCTCGTGGCTACTCTCACACCCGCTGAACGCGTCCCCGTCCAAGGGTTCTCGGACGCCACCATGTCACTGGCCGGAGCACTGGGAAGCGCGGCTGCAGGGCCGGTCATGGGCCTGACCGGCTACTCCGGCGTCAGCGCCCTCGCGGCGGCAGTAGTCGCGGCCGCAGCCGTGGCACTGCTACGGCTGCGCGTCCCGCGCTGAGGCATCATCAGCGTCCGGGCCCCCCGGGGTTTTGGAGCGATTCTTCGCAGAACCGTGCCGGGCTGCGTCCGTGAATACCGCTACCGCGGCAATCGCAAGCGCCACCCCGAAGGAAGCCACGACGTCGGTGAGCCAGTGGTAGCCCAAATACAGCCGGCTTAAGCCAACCAGCGCCGTGACTGCAAAGGCCCCGGCGAACCCAAGCACCGCCGTCGTACGTGTCCCGGACCGTGACAAAACGAGATAGGTGAGCACAACCGTGAACACGCCGATCCCCACCGTGTGCCCCGAGGGGAATGAGAGCGCGTCGTCCGGGCCAAGCAGGAAATCAGAAACGGGCGGGCGGGACCGGCTCACGAGTTGTTTGATGAGGGTGGTCAGCACGACGGCCAGCACCATGGCGCCCATGAGCACGGCCGGCCGCCATAGCTCCCGCTTCCACAGCGCCCAGGCCACCGCAAACACCGCGCCGATTACGCCCAGCACTTCCGGTGACGTCACGGTGGTCAGGGCCGCCAACAGCACGGTGGCGGCGGGATTCCGGGAATCCACCATGAGGCTGTGCACAGGGCCGTCCATCGCTGCCAGCCCCGAGTCCGACTGGATGGCAGCGAACATGAGCCAGAAAACAGCGTCACCGGCCACCAGGAGAGCCCCGGCCCAGCAGAAAAGTACCTCCCGCGGCGCCCGCAGCAGGGGCGCCGGACGCAGGCGGGCAATCAGGGCAAAGAGCATCGGACCATTCTGCCCGACCGGCCTCCGGGTTGGCCGGACGTTTGCTGGGAGCCGGCTGGGGACCGCTTTTGCGCACTGGACCAACGCAACGGATGCTGGCAATCGATGCCTGGCAGCGGATGTCATGCGATGAATGCCCAACGGATTCGGGAGGCGGCGCTGCGCTGGATAAGATTGCAGCCATGACTTCGAACGTGACTGCGGTCAGCTATGGCCCGAAACTGTCCCCCTCGGAACCGGAAATCCTGCGGTCCCTGCTGGCGGGCTCCGGCGTCACCTTCGGAGAAGCCTCCAGCACAGGCGACGGACGTTTCGACGTCTGCACCGTGGACTTTTCCGTGCCATCCGGCTCCGCTGCGGACATCGCCGCTCTGCGGCACGCGATTGCCGCTGCGAAGGAAAACGCGGAGCGGACCGGCGTGGACACAGCCATCGTCCCCGAGGAACTCCGGAAGGCGCACCGCAAGCTGCTCATCATGGACGTCGACTCCACCCTGATCCAGCAGGAGGTCATCGAGCTCCTCGCCGCGTACGCCGGAAAGCGCGATGAAGTAGCTGCCGTCACGGAGGCTGCCATGCGCGGTGAACTCGACTTCGCGCAAAGCCTGCACGCCCGCGTGGCCGTCCTTGCGGGGCTGCCGGCCGACGTCGTCGAGTCCGTCCGCGCGGAAGTGAAGCTGAGTGAGGGGGCCGCCGAACTGGTGGCCGCGTTCAAGGCCGCAGGCCATGCCGTGGCGGTGGTGTCGGGCGGCTTCAACCAGATCCTGCGCCCCATCGCCGAGGACCTGGGCATGGACTACTGGATCGCCAACGAGCTGGAAATTGTGGACGGGGCCCTGACCGGCAAGGTCCTCGGGGCCGTGATCGACCGCGCCGCCAAGGAAAAGTACCTCCGCGAATGGGCAGCCGCAGAGGGCATCGCGGTGGAGCACACCATTGCCGTGGGCGACGGAGCGAATGACCTGGATATGCTCGGCGCCGCCGGCATCGGGGTGGCCTTCAATGCCAAGCCCGCTGTCCGCGCCGTGGCTGACGCCGCCATCAACATGCCGTACCTGGACGCGGTGCGGCACATCGCCGGAGTCTGAACCACCAGAACTAGAAGCCCGACGGCGGCGTGAACTGGCTTGCCGTGAACATAGCCCCGCCGGGGTCCCTGATCAGGGCAGTCCGTGTCCACTCGGTGTCGTCCTGCCCCAGGACGTGGCCGCCGAGGCGCTCTGCCTCCTGCGTCGCCCAGTCCCGGTCCGCGACGGTGAAGGTGACATGCCAGTGCGGCCGCTCGCCCGGGGCCACCGGTGCAAGCCAGCCCACGGCGTCCGCGAAGCCGGCCGGGACCATGTCACCCGATTGCCGGGCCCTGATGCCGGGGTCGACTGTTGCCTCCAGATGGTCGCCGTACCCGGGGCGGCGGATCATGGTGCCGAAGTCGAGGCGGTCGAACTGCCAGCCGAAGGCCCTGGCGTAGAAGTCCGCGGCCGCATCCGTGTCCGCTGTGTGAAGGTCACTGAAGTTCCAGCCGCCCGGCAGGTTGACCGCCTGGGCGCCCGGGCGCTGCCCCGGCTGCCAGATCCGGAACTCCGCTCCTTCGGGATCGGCCAGCGCGGCCCGCACACCTCCAATGCCCGTATCGGCAGGGGCCGATTTCAGGGTGGCGCCGGCTGAGAGCAGGTGACGCACCGCGGCGTCTGCATCCTCGACCGCGATATAGGTGTTCCAGGCCGGGACGCCATGGGGCCCGGGGCCCAAATCGGTGATGGCAGCTACCTCCTGGCCGCCGAGCCGGGCGACCACGTAACCGCCAGTGTCCCCGGGCGGCGCCGTACCGGCGTCGAACTCCCAGCCCAACAGCCCCCCGTAGAACCTCATGCCTGCTTCCACGTCGGGCTGCTGGCTGTCCACCCAGCACGGCACGCCGGCCGGATAGCTCCGCTTCGTCTCTGCTGCGTCCTCTGCCATGGCTATGACCCTAGGCGTCCCGGGCCGCCCGGACAACGCCTGCGGGACTGGTTTGGGCGCTGGTGCGGGAGACAGCGGGTTGCGGCGACAGCGCGTTGGAGGGACAGCCGGCAGCGGGGACAGCGCGTTGGAGGGACAGCCGGCAGCGGGGACCACGAAGGCCCGGCGCTATTGCACCGGGCCTTCGTGTCAAGTAACCGTGTAAGGCCCCCGCGGAGGGAGCGACTAGCCGGCGTCCTTGCCGAAGTAGTCCGCGCCGCCGGCGTATTCCGTGTGGCCGGACTCGACGTCGGCGGTGGCCATGCTGGCAACCACTGCGGCGAACTCCTCGACGGAGTACAGCTTGCCGGCTTCGGCGCGGCGGGCCTCGATGGCTCCCGGGTTTGAACGGTCCAGCAGCGTGGCGGTCACGGTCCCCTCGATCATGTCGCCGGACACGACCACCAGGGAGATGCCTTTGTCCGCCAGGTTTGGCAGGAGCTCGCGCAGGGCGTCCTCACCGGCGCGCTTGCTGCGGGCCACGGGCTCGTACTCGGGCATGGTGGCGACCGAGTTGATGAAGTGGGCCTGGTGGCTGGTCACGAAGACAACCCGGGAGCCTTCCTTCATGAGGGGCACGGCGGCGTTGAGCATGTTGACCTGGGCGTCGCGGTTGAGCTTGAGGGCGTACCCCTCCTCCATGCCGGTTTCCATGCCGCCCGAGGCGTTGAGGACCAGGACGTCGAGCGAGCCGAAGTTTTCCATGGCGGCGCTGGCCAGCGCCTGCACGCCTTCGAGGGTGGTCAGGTCCGCGCCAACGGCAACGGCGCGGCCGCCGTCGGCCTCGATCCCGGCCACCACTTTGTTGGCGCGCGGCGCCTTCTGGCGATAGTTAACGACGACGGCGGCGCCCTCGCCGGCGAGGATCTTGGCAACTTCGGCGCCGATGCCGCGCGAAGAACCGGTGACGATGGCTGTCTTGTTGTCCAGCTGTCCCATGTGGGCTCCCTTGTCTAAAGCTATGTCTTTGTGCAAAACGTCTAAGTACTGATGGCCTGCAGTCCATCATGCCAGCGGGCGCGCCGGTTTCCTTTGTCGGAACACGACAAAGAAGGTGCCGGCCCGTGCGTTGGCGAAAGTTGTGTTGGCGCCAGAGGGGCCTAGTGTCCCATGCCCAGGCCGCCGTCGACCGGAATCACGGCGCCGGAAATGTACGCGGCCTCGTCGCTGGAGATCCAGCGCACCACGTTGGCCACCTCGGAGGCATCTGCGAAGCGCCCGGCGGGGATGCTGGACAGATAATCCTTCTGGGTGGCTTCCGGCAGCTCTGCCGTCATGTCCGTGTTGATGAACCCGGGCGCCACGACGTTGGCCGTGATCCCGCGCGAACCGAGCTCACGGGTTAGGGAACGGGCAATGCCGACGAGCCCGGCCTTGGAAGCGGAGTAGTTGATCTGCCCCGGTGCGCCGTACAGGCCTGAAACGGAGGAGATGAGCACCACGCGGCCCTTGCGAAGCCGGATCATGCCCCTCGAGGCGCGCTTGATGACGCGGAAGGCGCCGGTCAGGTTGGTGTCGATGACGGACGTGAAGTCATCCTCGCTCATGCGCAGGAGCAGGGTGTCCTTGGTGATGCCGGCGTTGGCTACCAGAACCTCGACGGGGCCGTGGGCGGCCTCCACCTCTTTGAATGCAGCGTCCACGGAGGCTTCGTCGGTCACGTCGGCCTTGACCCCGAGGATGCCCTCCGGCAGCTTCGATTCGCTGCGGTACGTCACGGCCACCTTGTCCCCGTTGGCCAGGAATGCCTCTGCGATGGCCAGGCCGATGCCGCGGTTTCCGCCGGTGATGAGGACGCTGCGGGCCGTGGTTGCTGCTTCAGACATGTGTGCTCCGGATTTCTGCGGAGCATGGCTCCGCTGTGGTGGCTGGATTTTTGACTGCCTCCGATCTTATCGTCCGATTGGGAGCCACCTTCGGATGGTGAGAGAATTGGGGTAGCCATTGGAGTGTGATCAGACAGTCGTGACACCTGAACCCCAGCCCGGACAGCAGACGCCCGGGAAGCGTGACGCCGCCGGCCATCCGGAAGTAGTCAGCATTACGGATGCCGCCGCAGCGCATTCCGAAGACATGCGGGAGCGCATGATCAAGTACGCCGTCGCCATGGGTATCCGCATGGTGTGCCTGATCCTGATCTTCGTGGTGGACGGGTGGTTCAAGCTGGTTGCGGTGGCGGGCGCGGTCTTCCTGCCCTGGATTGCCGTCGTGATCGCAAACGGTTCGGACAAGGCCGAGATCCACAGCGACGCGCTGCTCGACTACACGCCCTACGCTGAGCTGGGGTCTGCCGACGGATCCGGGACTGCAGAAGGCGCCGACGCCGCGGATGAACCGACGGTGCTCCAGGGCGAACTCATTGCTGATGACGAAGAAGACGACGACGGCCGGGGACAGAAAGCTTCATGAACATTTTCAATCTGGGTGGCGGCAGCGGCGATCCTGCCGGACCGGCATCCGCGGTCACCTGCTCCCGTAAAGCGTGCCGGGCCGACGCGTCCTGGCAGCTGCTGTGGAACAATCCCAAGATCCACACGCCTGACCGCCGCAAGGTGTGGCTGGCGTGCGGCGAGCACAAGGCGTGGCTGGAGGATTACCTGCAGACGCGCGGGCTCTGGAAGGAGACCGTGCCGCTCGAGGCCGCAGAGACCGGCGGGAACAGCTGAATGTACAAGTTCCTGTTTTCCAGCAAGTGGCTGGGCTACCTCCTGCTGGCCGCGATCTTCGCCACCGGCTGCGTCTTCCTTGGCCGCTGGCAGATGGATCGCCGGGCGGAGACCCTGGCGGAAATCCAGCGGGTAACGTCAAATTACTCGGCAACTCCCGTCACCTTTGATCAGGCCCGCAACGAGTTCAACCAGCTGGACCCGTCCCGGGAATGGACCCAGGTCAAGCTCCAGGGCAGCTACGACGTCGACGGGCAGCGGATCGTTCGTAACCGTCCCCTCAACGGACAGCCCGGGTATGAAGTGGTGGTGCCGTTCAAGCTCGCGTCGGGCGAGACTGTGGTGATTGACCGCGGCTGGCTGCCGATCGGCAACAAGACCCCCGGCCGGCCGGACTCCATTCCGGCGCCGCCGTCCGGGCAGATCACGGCGGTGGTGCGGCTCAAGCACAGCGAACCCACGCTCCAGCGCGGCGCGCCGGAGGGCCAGCTGGCGTCCATTGACCTGCCAACTTACGCCTCCGAGCTGGGCTATCCGCTCCTGACCGGGGCCTACGGGCAGCTCGCGTCGGAGACGCCACCGGTGGCGGACATGCCGCAGCCGTTCCCCATGCCCTCGGTGGACGAGGGAACGCACCTGTCCTACTCGCTGCAGTGGTTCGCCTTCGGCGTCCTTATGTTCGTGGGCTTTGGTTACGCTGCCCGGCAGCAGGCGCGCAACGCTGCGATGGATGCCGAGGACGCCGAGGCGTTGGACGGCGGGCCTGCCCACACCCCCGCGGGAGCCCGCCGTCGTCCGCCGGCACCCCGGAAGCGCAAGCGGCCGACTGCGGAAGAAGAGGAAGACGCGATCCTGGATGCCCAGGGCTACTGACGACAGGAGCACGGATATGCCTGCCGATGCGGTGGCCACCGACCCGGTGGCCAACGTGCGCCGCGCCCTCACCGCAGCAGGAGCCCGGGACACAGTCACGGTTCTTCCCGGTGCGGTTCCGACGGCGGCCGCTGCGGCTGACGCGCTCGGCTGCGACGTGGCGGCGATCACCAACAGCCTGGTGTTCGAAGTGGACGGTACTCCCCTGCTGATCCTCGCCAGCGGCGCCGCGAAAGTGGACGTCCGGCTGGTCGCCTCCCAGCTGGGTACCGGACGGATCCGCCGTGCGGCCCCGGACTTCGTGCTGCACCACACCGGCCAGGAGGTGGGCGGTGTTGCGCCGGTGGGCCATCCTGCCAAGATCCGCACCCTGCTGGACGCGTCGCTCGAAGAGCACCCAACGCTCTGGGCCGGAGCCGGCGACCATCACTCCATGTTCTCCATCAGCTACGAGGAGCTGCAGCGCATCACGGACGCCCGCGCGCTCCGGGTCCGGTGAGGGCTGGGCCGTTCAGGCCTTTTGGTGTGCCCTGGAGTCAGGCGTGCAGGGTGGGCCGGTAGATGAGCTCCAGGGTGTGGCCGTCGAGCGTCCGGCTCTCGATCAGCTCGAGGTCGAAGTCGGCAGCGCCCTGGAAGATCGGCTCCGCCCCTGTCTGACCGGTGATCACAGGGAAGAGAGTCACCTGGACGCGGTCCACCAGACCGGCGGCCATCAGTGCCCGATTCATCGACAGGCTTCCGTGGGAACGCAGCGGCACTGCTGACTCGTCCTTGAGCCGGGCCACGACGTCGACTGCGTCGCCACTCGCGACAGCCGCGTCCGGCCAGTCAAGTGGTTCCTGCAGCGTTCTCGAAACCACCGTTGCCGGCAGGTTCCTCATCCGCGTGACCCACGGGTCAAGGACCTCGGGCTCCTCGCTACTCGCCGCCAGCATCCGCGCGAACGCCCGATACGTGTTGGCCCCGAAGACCATCCGCTGCTCCTCGCCGTACAAGGCGAGGCGGTGCTCGAGCAGCTCGGGGCCTTGCTTGCCCCAGTAGCCGCCCCAGTTTCCGCTGTGGGAGGCGAAGCCGTCGAGGCTCGAAAAGACGTCGAAGGTATAGGTAGCGGCCATGATGCTCTCCTCGAGTGCGGCCGGATGGGGTTTGGGACTACAAATGCCGCCGCGGGAAGAGCTTAGCTACCGAAACGAAGGCTGACCACGGCTGATCCGTCCGACTACTCCGGCCAGAAAGATCTAAGTCCTGCGATTGGCAACGTTCGGCTTCCATCCGAGGTCAACCCACGGGTTGCAGCCACAGGCGGGAGGGCGCGCTAGTCAGCGGAAACCGGCGGAAGAGCATCCTCCGGTGTGTCCGGTCCGACTGCGGGTCAGAGGGCGAGCATTTCTGTGACTGGTTTTTCGGTTTGGACGGCCTAGCGTGCGGCTGCGCAAGCGAACGTGGCGGGTTCCGTTTATTCGTGTTGGGGTCGTGAGCGGAAGTAGTGGTTGCGGCGGGGTTTTCGGTGGGGGTCGAGTTCTGGTGGGGGTTTGAACCAGGGGACCTCGTTGGTGACTTCGATGGTCCAGTGTTCTTTGTGGATGAGGTGGTGGTGATGGGTGCAGAGCAGGACGCCGTTGCCGGTGCCGGTGGTGCCGCCTTGGGACCAGTAGGTGATGTGGTGGGCTTCGCACCAGGGGGCGGGGATGGTGCAGTCGGGGAACGCGCAGCCCTGGTCACGGGGCATGATGGCTTTGCGGATGTGGGGCGGGAAGACCCGTGAGGCGCGGCCGATGTCCAGGATGCGGCCTTCGCTGCCGAGGACGACGGGGATGATGTCGGCGTCGCAGGCGATTTTGCGGATCGTGGCCGGGTTCACGGGCCCGGTGAACGCGAACAGGGCGGTGCCGTCGCCGGTCCGGCCGGTGTAGCCCGGCCGGGGGCCCTGCGCGCCCTGGAACCAGTGCGCGTTGTGCCGTTGGTGGAGTTCGGCGAGGAGGTCGCGGTAGTTGATGGTGACCAGGATCTGGGGCCGGTGGCCGCCGTTGGCGGGCAGGGTGTCGGTGGTGAGGGCGGTTTGGCAGGCGCCGACGAGCCCGTCGAGTCTCTTTTGGCCCTGTGACCGGTGATCCAGGGGGATCTCCGGCAGGCCCGGGGTGTCCCAGCCGGCAGGGCCGTCCTCAGTATTCCCGTCCCCGTCGCCACAGGTCCCGCCGCGACCTGTCCCGTCATTGTCTGCCCCGGCACTGCTGGTCCTGTCGGTGCTGGTCCCGTCGGTGCTGGTTGGGGTGCCGGGGGCCGGGGTGCGGGGGTTGGTGGCGGTGTTCATGACGGTGGTGAGGGCTTCGAACTGTTCGGCGGTGGCGAAAATTTCCAGGTGCTGCAGTCCGTGTTTGGGGTGGCGGATGAAGGCGCCCTGGATCTGGCGGAGGGCCGGTTCGGAGGGTTCGGTCCCGTCCTGGTCGATGGCCTCGGCCCAGTGTTTGGTGACCCGGGTCAGGAAGTCGCCGTCGCTTTCGACGGCGGTGCGGGTCAGGGCGTGTTCCATCTCGGCGGTGACGCCCGGGGTGGTGAGATGCCGGGCCCGGTCCAGGGCCAGGGTGATGGTGGTCCCGGCGCGGGAGCTGATCCGGGCGGTGCTGAGCGCGGCGGCGAGTTCTTCGTAGCGGGGCGGGAGCTGCTGGCCGCCGAACCCTGCCCTGGGCAGGACGGCGTCGGCCAGGGAGAGGCGGCGGCGGGCTTCGGCGGCGGTGATCCGCAGCCTGGCCTGCAGGAACTCGACAGTGGTGCGGGTCCCGTCATCCCCCGGACCCGGGGCGGCATCAACACCGGGCGTGGGGACGAGGGGTGACGCGGCGGTGGTCAGCGCCGTGGTGCGGGCCCTGTCCACAGCGCCGGCGGCGATCACCTGCAGATGCTCCACGTGGCGGGAGAGCTTCTCGACCCGGTCCGCGAAATCCGCGGCCTGCCCGGAACCCCACAACGCCGTGTCTTCGGCGGTGATCGCGTCCGAGGCCAGCAAAGCAAGGGCGTGGTCCACCGCGTCGGCCTCGGCCGGGAGGACCTGCAAGGCGTTGGCGCCGGCAGTAGCCAACCCGCCGGCACCGGCACCGGGCCGTCCGGCCCGGTCTGCGGTGAATCCCCCAACGGCTTCCATGGACCCATTCTGATCCGGGGGTCTGACATTAATAGCCCCGCCGCTGTCCGACCGGCCGTTAGCCGACCGGCCGTTGGCCGACCGGCCGACCGACGTGCCGCCGTCGGACGGCAACCGATCAGGCCGGCTACCGCCGTCGTTCCCCGAAACGGAAACCAACCCACCGACACCGGGCCGTCCGGCCCGGTCTGCGGTGAATCCCCCAATGGCTTCCATAAATACAGTCTGATCCGAGGGACTGACATTTAAGGACTTTTAGCGCGCCCTGGCAGCGATAGCGGGGCCGACCAGCCCGACGGTGAAGCTAGGCCAGCGTGATGAGGTCCAGGTAGTCTTCGTTCCAGTGGTCCTCGACGCCGTCGGGCAGCAGAACGACGCGCTCGGGATTCAGTGCCTCGACAGCACCCTCATCGTGGCTCACCAGCACAACGGCACCGGAGTAATTCCGGAGTGCACCGAGGATTTCCGCACGGCTGGCGGGGTCCAGGTTGTTGGTGGGCTCATCCAGGAGCAGCACGTTGGCGCTTGAGGCGACGATGGTGGCCAGGGCCAGGCGGGTCTTCTCGCCGCCGGAGAGAACACCGGCAGGTTTGTCGACGTCGTCACCGGAGAACAGGAACGAACCCAGGATGCCGCGGACTTCGGCGTCCTTCATGTCCGGTGCGGAGGAACGCATGTTCTCGAGGACGGTGCGGTTGACGTCGAGCGTCTCGTGTTCCTGGGCGTAGTAACCCACCTTCAGGCCGTGGCCCGGGATGACTTCACCGGTATCGGGCTTGTCCACGCCGGCGAGCATGCGCAGCAGAGTGGTCTTGCCGGCACCGTTGAGGCCCAGGATGACCACCTTGGAACCCCGGTCGATGGCCAGGTCAACGTCGGTGAAGATTTCGAGGGAGCCGTAGGACTTGCTGAGCCCGTCCGCGGTGAGCGGGGTCTTGCCGCAGGGCGACGGGTCGGGAAAGCGGAGGGCTGCCACCCGGTCGTTTTCGCGTACGGCCTCCAGCCCTTTGAGCAGGCGTTCGGCGCGTTTGGCCATGTTCTGCGCGGCGACAGCCTTGGTGGCCTTGGCCCGCATCTTGTTGGCCTGGTCGAACAGGACTTGGGCTTTCTTCTCAGCGTTGGCGCGTTCGCGCTTGCGGGCGCGTTCGTCGGTTTCGCGCTGCTGCAGGTAGCGCTTCCAGTCCATGTTGTAGAAGTCGATCTGGGCACGGTTCGCGTCCAGCAGGAACACCTTGTTGACGGTGGCCTCGAGCAGTTCCGTGTCGTGGCTGATCACGATCAGGCCACCTTGGTGGTTCTTCAGGAAGTCACGCAGCCAGGCGATGGAATCGGCGTCGAGGTGGTTGGTGGGCTCATCGAGGAGCATGGTCTCCGCATCTGAATACAGGATGCGGGCAAGTTCAACACGGCGGCGCTGCCCACCGGACAGGGTTTTGAGGGGCTGGTTCAGCAGGCGGTCCGGGAGGGCGAGGTTCGAGCAGATCGCTGCAGCCTCGGCTTCGGCAGCATAGCCGCCGGCCGCCAGGAACTCCGATTCCAGCCGGTCATAGCGGTTCATCGCCTTCCGCTGGACGGCGGCGTCCTCGCTGGCCATCTCTTCGTGGGCCATACGGAGCTTGCCGACGGCGACGTCCAGGCCGCGAACAGAGAGGATGCGGTCCCGCGCGAGCTGCTCCATGTCCGGGGTGCGGGGATCCTGTGGAAGGTAGCCGATTTCACCCGTGCGGGTGACTTTCCCGGCCGCGGGCAGCCCTTCTCCTGCGAGTACGCGGGTCAGCGTGGTCTTGCCCGCACCGTTGCGGCCGACCAGGCCGATCTTGTCTCCCTTGTCGATCCGGAAGCTCACCTGGTCCATAAGGAGGCGGGCGCCGGCGCGCAGTTCAAGATCCTGGACGGTAATCAAAGCAGGTAAGGCCTTTCACAACAGGGAATGCCGCGGCACGCGGGCTACATGCCGCACGGCGAAAGGTAGGAACGCCGGGGATGCCAGCCGGGAGAACGGCCGGTTCAAGTCTACCGTCCGGCGCCGCCGGGCCAGAACACGCCTTCCCCGCCGAGCAAGAGTGGAATACCGGCGAGGAAGAGCGGAGTATTTGTACCCAGCACCAGACCCCGTGCCGTCCCTCTTGTAGAACAGCAACAAAATGCGGCCGTTCCCGGGCCAGTAACGTCAACACCAGCCGATAATTGTTTGTCCCCCTCCGACAGGACCTCCCATGACCCAGACCCATTCCGCCGGCACCCTGCAGCCGGCAAAGCGCAGTCGCTGTAACGCTACCGACCTCGGACTCATCGCCGTCTTCGCCGCGCTCGTGGCGGCGTCAGCCCTGGTTGCGGCCATCCCGGTGGGCGGCCTCGGCGTCCCCATCACGCTCCAGACGCTCGCCGTCATGCTGACGGGGCTTACCCTCGGCCCCGGCCGGGCCTTCGCCGCCGTCGGGCTGTACACCCTCCTCGGGCTCGCCGGACTCCCCATTTTCAGCGGCGGCCGCAGCGGGCTGGGAATCCTGGCCGGACCGTCGGCCGGCTACATCATCGCGTTTCCCCTCGCCGCCGCGGCGGTGGGATGGCTGGCCGCCGTCGTCATCCGCCGCACGGTGAAGTTCCGTGCCCTGTTCCTGTTCGCCGCCGCGATGGTCACCAGCATTGTGCTGATCCACGGACTGGGCATCGCCGGCATGATGGTTAACGCCAAGCTGGACTTCGCCAAGGCATTCCTGGCCGATCTCCCCTTCTACCCTGGTGACATCATCAAGAACGTCCTCGCCGTCGCGGTGGCCATCGCCCTGCACAAGGCCTTCCCCGACCTGCTCGTCCGCCGGGTCCGGCAGCTCCCCCAGCAGCCCGCCACACAGCAGCCAGCCACGCCGGAAGCCTCCGCTCCGGAAGCCTCCACCCAGCAGTGAGCACCATCTCCCTCAGGAACGCAGGGGTCAGCGTGGCCGTCGACGGCCGCCCTGACCCCAAGGTCCTGCTGCAGGACATCTCGCTGGAGCTCACTGAGGAACGAGTCGGCGTGATCGGGGCCAACGGCTCGGGCAAGTCCACCCTGCTCCGCCTGCTCAACGGCCTCGTGGCCCCCACCGAAGGGACCGTGACCGTCAACGGCGCCGACACGGTCCGGAATGTGCGCGCCGTGCGCCAGCAGGTGGGCTTCGTGTTTACCGATCCCCTCTCCCAGCTGGTCATGCCCACCGGGCGCGAGGACGTGGAGCTGTCCCTGCGGCGTTCGGTGCGGCACGGGAAGGAGCGCCGGGAGCAGGCCACCGCCGCCCTGGACCGGTTCGGGCTCCTGCCGCTGGCGGACCAGAGCATTTACGAGCTCTCCGGCGGGGAGCGGCAGCTCCTCGCCCTGGCGTCCGTGCTGGCGGTGGAGCCGGACGTCCTCGTGCTGGACGAGCCCTCCACGCTCCTGGACCTCAGGAACCGGGAGCTGCTGCGCCGCACCCTCGCCGGCCTGCGCCAGCAGCTCGTCATGTCCACCCATGACCTGGAGCTGGCCCTGGACATGGACCGGGTTCTAGTGGTCGAAGCCGGACGGATAGCGTACGACGGCGGTGCTGCCGCCGCCGTCGAGCATTACCGCTCGCTGTCTGCCCGGAGCCTGTCAGACAGGGACTTCCGGTGAGGGGCCACGGCTTCCTGCTTGCCAACTACGTGCCCGGCACGTCCCTTATCCACCGCATGCCGCTGTGGCTGAAGTTCCTGCTGGTTCTGGCCTGTGGCATGGCCTCGTTCCTGATCGTCGACTGGCGGCTGGCCGCCGGAGCCCTCCTTGTGATGTGCGTGCTGTTCCTGCTCAGCGGCGCCGGGGCCGTGCGCCTCTTCCGCGCGGTGCGGCCGCTGCTGCCCATCCTGCTGGTCCTCGGAGCGTTCCAGTGGTGGCAGCTGGGTGGGCCGGTTGCCGCGCGCATCGTCCTGAACATCCTGCTGTGCGTCGTGGCGGCGTCCCTGCTGACCGCCACCACGCCGCTGCACCGCCTGCTCGACGGCGTGGTTTCCCTCGCCCGCCCGTTCCGGCGCTTCGGCGCGGACCCCGAGCGCTTTGCCCTGACCATCGCCATCATGCTGCGGAGCATTCCCTTTATTGCCGGGGCCTTCGCTGACGTCCGGGATTCGGCGCGTGCCCGCGGACTGGAACGTAACCCGCGGGCACTCGTCCTGCCGGTATTCATCACCACCGTCGCCTATGCCCGCCATACCGGCGAGGCACTGGCAGCCCGCGGGCTGGGTGAACCGGAAGACTGAGCGCGTGCCCCTAGACGGCTTTTAACCCCAACTGGGTCGCAGCACAGGGCGTTCTGAGCGCTCAGAACCCCCACAGCTGCGACCTAGTTGGGTTTACCGCTGGGCCGGCCCCGTTGACTGCCCTTCCTCGAAACGGCAGATCACCACTGCCTGGCGCATGGGACCGCCCCGTTCCTCGAGCTGATCGACGAGCGTTTCAACGCCCATCCGTCCCAGTTCGGTGCTGGGCAGCGTGAGCACGGTCAGCCGGGGATCTGTCGTCGCGGCCCCGTCCGGCGTTGAGCCGATCAGCAGGACCGACATGTCGCCGGGAACGTCGATTCCGTGCTTGTCCAGGCCGTTAATGAAGCCGAACGAGGCGTTGTCGTTCATGAGGATCACTGCCGTCGTGTCCGGGGCAGTCTCGAGGAGCTTTTCGGCGGCGCCCTGACCTGACATAGGCGATTCCTCGCACGAGATGTGGACGGATTCCAGCCCCCGGCGCTCCACTTCCGCGGCAAAGGTCGCCCGGCTCCGCACCACGGGGCCGTAGCCGCTGAGGGCATGTTCGGCCCCGCCGCTGTCAACGAAGCAGAACCTGCGGTGGCCAAGCCCCTCCAGGAAGGAGACGGCCTCGACCATGGAATTCTCAAAGTCGACGTCCACGTACGGCAGTTCCTCCGGATGCCGCGTCCGTCCAATCAGGGCAAACGGCAACGTGGAACGCTGCAGCCGCTCCACCCGGGCATCGTCCAACTGCACTTCCATAAGCAGGACGCCGTCGATGAAGCCGCTGGAGATGAGCTCCTCAACCTGTTCGGCGTCGTTGCTGATGGGCCACAGCACAAGGTTGTAGCCGAGGTCCTTCGCCGTCTGCGTGGCGCTGGTGAAGAACTTCACGGCGGTTTCGCTGAGCCGCCGCTGCAGGGCCGGGTACAGCAGGGCAATGATCCGGGTGCGCTTGCTGGCCAGCGCACGCCCTAGGGCATTCCGGCGGTAGCCAAGTTGCTGCATGGCCTCCTCAACCCTGGCGCGGGTGGCCGGGGCAACCGGCTTGGTGTCGTTGATGACAAACGACACCGTGGCGATCGAGACGTCCGCCAGCCTCGCAACGTCTCTCATGGTGGGCACAGCACGCCTCTTTCAGTTCAGACTCGGGGAACCGGACAGGACTCCAGTAAAGCGGTTAACTTTTTCCTTGACAACCCCTCGACGTGGCATGCAGAGTTGTTCCGACATCCCCCGACACATTGAAGCCGGGCCGGTTTTAGGCCAATGAGTTAACCGCTTAACTGACGATCCGCACGACCTACTTTTCGACAGGAGGACGATGACGTCCACAACAGCAGAGCCCAGGAAGCTGCGGATAGCCCTCATCGGTTACTCGTTCATGGGCTCCATCCACGCCCAGGCCTGGACCACGGCCCCGAGATTCTTCGGCCTCGACGTTCTACCCGTCCTCGCAGCGGTCTGCGGCCGCGACCAGGAAGCAGCCCAATCCTTCGCCAACAGGTTTGGCATCGGCCGGGTCGAGAATGACTGGCGGACCCTCGTGGAGGACCCGGATATCGACGCCGTCGACATCTGCGTTCCCGGGAACCTGCACGCAGAGATTGCCATCGCCGCGCTTCAGGCCGGCAAGCATGTCCTCTGCGAAAAGCCCATCGCCAACACCCTGGCGGAAGCCGAGAAAATGGCTCTCGCTGCGGAGGAGGCGAAGGCCCGGGGCGCCCTGGCGATGGTCGGCTTCAGCTACCGCCGGACACCGGCACTCGCGTACGCACGGGAGCTGGTCCGGGACGGCAGGCTGGGCACCATCCGCCATATCCGTGCCTCGTATCTGCAGGATTGGATCGTGGACGAGGACTTCCCGCTGGTCTGGCGCCTGGAGAAGGACAAAGCCGGGTCGGGTGCGCTCGGCGACATCGGCGCGCACATCATCGACCTTGCGCAGTACGTTACCGGCCACCGTCTGGCGGGGATCAGCGCGCTGACGGAGACGTTCGTGAAGACCAGGCCGCTTGCCGGTTCGTCGTCCGGACTTCAGGCGCTGCCTGGCCTTGGGGCATCATCCGGCCCGGAAGCATCATCCGGCCTGCGAGCGCAGGGCAGCGATAAGGCTGAACGGGGCGCAGTGACCGTGGATGATGCCGCCGTCATCATCGGCCGGACAGCCGAAGGGGCGCTGGCCACGTTCGAGGCCACCCGCTTCGCCACAGGCCGCAAGAACGCCATCAGGCTTGAGGTCAACGGTTCACTCGGTTCCCTGGCCTTCGACTTCGAAGACCTCAATGAGCTCTGGTTCCATGACCACACCGACCCGGCCGAGTCCGCAGGCTTCCGCCGGATCCTCGTCACCGAGCCCAACCACCCCTACGCCGGAGCGTGGTGGCCGCCCGGACACGGGCTCGGCTACGACCACGCCTTCGTCCACCAGGCTGCCGACTTCGCCCGGTGCATCGGCCGCGGCGAGCAGCCGGAGCCATCGTTCGCGGAGGGGCTGCAGATCCAGCGCCTCCTCGACGCAGCAGAAACCAGTGCCGCCAACAACGCCCGGTGGCAGGACGTAACGGCCGGCGCGTAGCCCGCCGTCGTTCCCCCGCCGCAACCAACCAGCGAACCAACCACTACACCAGCCAACCGCGGCGGCCACAGGCCGCCCTGACGATCCCTTGCGCCCGGAACCACCGGAACGAACGAACAAACACCGCAACCACTGAAGCACGGCAAAGGAGCCCCCCATGAAGAAAGCATCACTGACCTGCCTGATGGCCATGGCTGCCATCGCACCCCTCGCCCTCACCGCCTGTGGCGGCGGCAGCGGCCAGGCCGCCGCCAACGAGAAGGTCGACTCGCTCACCGTCCTGGACTACTACAACAACGAACCCGATAAGACCCACATCCAGGGCGCGCTGGACAAGTGCGCCGCGCAGCTGGGCGTGACGCTCAAGCGCGAGACGGTCCCCGGCAAGGACCTCATCCAGAAGGTCCTCCAGCGGTCGTCCTCCCGGACCCTGCCGGATGTGCTGATGCTGGACAACCCCGACGTGCAGGAGATTGCCGCAACCGGGGGCCTGGCCCCGCTGAACGACTTCGGCGTGGACACCTCCGGCTTTGCGCAGGGCATGCTGGACGCCGCCACCTACGAGGGCAAGGTGTATGGCCTGGCCCCCACCGCCAACACGCTGGGCCTGTTCTACAACAAGGAGATGCTCGCCGCTGCCGGCATCCAGCCGCCCAAGACCTGGGATGAGCTGAAGGCAGCGGCGGAAAAGCTGACGACCGGCGACCGCTACGGCCTGGCGTTCTCGGCGATCGCCACCTATGAAGGCAGCTGGCAGTTCCTGCCCTTCATGTGGACCAACGGCGGGGAGGAAACCGAGCTGAAGAGCCCCGAGGTGGCGGAGGCGCTGGGCTTCATTGACGGCCTGGTGTCCTCAGGCTCCGCGTCCAAGAGCGTGGTGAACTGGAGCCAGGCGGACGTGCGGGACCAGTTCGCCGCCGGCAAGGCGGCCATGATGATCAACGGACCGTGGCAGATCCCCTCCCTGGCCAAGACGCCGAACATCAAGTGGGAGGCAGTCCAGGTCCCCGTCAACGCACCGGGGCAGACTCCGGTGGCCCCGCTGGGCGGCGAAGTCTGGACGGTGCCGCAGACCGGCAACAAGGCCAAGCAGGCGAAGTCCGCCGAGCTCGTGCAGTGTATCAGCAGCGACGAGAACCAGCTGGCCCTGGCCAAGGAGCGCTTCACGGTGCCCACCAAGACCGCCCTCGCGGATGAGTATGTGAAGGCCGTTCCGGAAATGGCAGCGTTCACCGAGCAGGTGGCCCACGCGCAGTCCCGGACCGGCAAGCTCGGCAAGGAATGGCCCAAGACGGCGACGGTCATGTACACGGCAATCCAGCTGGCGCTGACCGACCAGGCGTCCCCGCAGGAGGCCTTCACCAAGGCCGAAGCGAAGTAGGCCCGGGATGAGGCAAGCACCCAGCACGCGTTACGGAGAGGAGCCGGAGCCGTGCCGACACTGACAACCACCCCGACGCCGGGAGGCCTCTCCCCCGCCACCGCGGGCACGGCAGAACGGGATGGACGACGGCGGGGCTTCCGCCGGGAGCGCCTGGTCCAGGCACTGTTTCTGGCGCCCGCTGCGCTCTTCCTCCTGCTGTTCTTCGGCTACCCCGTGGTGAAGAACGTGGTGATGAGCCTGCAGGAGTACACCACCCGGACCTTCTTCACCGGAGAAGCGCCCTGGGTTGGCCTGGCGAACTATGCCACCGCCGTCGGGAGCAGCCTTTTCGCCCCGGCGATGCTCAACACGGCACTGTTCACGCTTGGCTCGATCGCCGGCCAGTTTGTCATTGGCCTTACCCTGGCCAGTTTCTTCAAGCGGCGGTTCCCGCTGAGCGGTTTCCTTCGTTCGATGCTGCTGCTGCCGTGGCTGCTGCCGCTGATTGTCTCGAGTGCAACGTGGCGGTCGATCCTCGACCAGGACAGCGGCATCCTCAACGCGTTCCTTCGGAACCTGGGCGTGATCCAGGAACCGGTCCCGTGGCTGACCAGCCCGTCGGTGGCGCTGCTGGCCGTGGTCCTGGTCAACATCTGGGTGGGCATTCCCTTCAACGTGACCCTCCTCTACGGCGGCCTTCAGGAGATCCCCGAGGAGCTGTACGAGGCGGGCGCGGTGGACGGGGCAACCGGCTGGAAGGCGTTCTGGCACATCACCTGGCCCAACCTGCGTCCGGTGGTGAGCGTGGTCCTGGTCCTCGGCGTCGTCTACACGCTCAAGGTCTTGGATATCATCCTGGGCCTGACCAACGGCGGGCCGGCGAACGCCACCCAGACCCTGGCCGTGCGTTCCTACCAGGAGTCGTTCGTCAACGTCCAGTTCGGCGTCGGCGCCGCCTTCAGCAACATCCTGATCCTGATCTCACTGGTGTTCGCGGTGGTCTACCTCCGCATGAACCGCCGTGCGGTCGACGAGTAAGAGGACGACCATGACAACCCTGGATATAACGACGCCGCGCCCGGTGCCCGCCCGGCTGCGGCCGCGGAAGGCCAACCGGCCCAAGCTGGGGCACACCGCCGTCGGACTTCTGCTGCTCGCGGTGATGCTGTTCCCGGTGTACTGGATGGTCAACGCATCCCTGCAGCCATCCGGTAACACCCTCACCGCGGACTTCCTGCCGCTGAACCCCAGCTTCGAGGGCTACGAAAAGGCGATCGCGCAGCAGGGCCCCAACCTGCTGACCAGCCTGGTCATCTCGCTCGGCACAGTGGTGTTCAGCCTGGCCGTCGCGGCCCCCGCCGCGTACATGCTGGCGCAGTTCCGGTTCCGCTGGATCAACGCCGCGCTCCTGGCGATCCTCATCTCGCAGATGATCCCCGGCATCGTGATCGCCAACGCCCTCTACGCTGCCTACAACGACCTCGGCCTGCTCAACTCCATCCCGGGGCTGATCCTGGCCGACTCGACGCACGCCATCCCGTTCGTGATCCTGATTATGCGGGCCTTCATGATGCGGATCCCGCCCAGCATCGTGGAGGCAGCGAGGGTGGACGGCGCCGGCCTGGTCCGGGCGTTCGTGTCAATCGTGCTGCCCATCAGCCGAAACTCCCTCATCACGGCCGGGCTCTTCGCCTTCCTCTTCTCCTGGAGCGACTTCCTGTTCGCCCTGACGCTGACCACCACGGAGGACGTGCGGCCCGTGACGCTGGGCATCTACCAGTACCTGGGCACCCAGGTGTCCAACTGGAGTGCCGTGATGGCGACGGCGGTGCTGTCCTCGCTGCCGGCCATCGTACTGCTGGTCCTGGCGCAGAAGTACATCGCGGCCGGGGCCACCGGCGGCGCCGTCAAATAGCCCATTCTTCTTTCGAACCTAAGGAACCATTCATGACTGAGAACCACACTCCCCTGCGCGTCACCGTATGGGGCGAAAACCGCCACGAACAGCACCAGCCGCACGTGGCCGAGATCTATCCGGACGGCATGCACAACACCATCCGGGAAGGCATTGAGGAGAACCTTGGCCCGCGGGCCGAGGTGGCAACCGTGACCCTCGACGACCCCGAGCACGGCCTCACCGAGGAGCGGCTGCGGAACACGGACGTCCTGGTCTGGTGGGGCCACGCCGCGCACGGAGAGGTGGCGGACGAGGTGGTGGAGCGCGTCCACCGGCACGTGCTGGCCGGCATGGGCCTTGTGGTGCTCCACTCCGGGCACTGGTCGAAGATCTTTGGCAAGCTCATGGGCACCACCTGCACCCTGCGCTGGCGATCGGAACGGGACCGGGAGATTGTCTGGACAGTGGACCCCACGCATCCGATAGCGCAGGGCGTGCCGCACCCGTTCATCATTCCGGAGCAGGAGATGTACGGGGAGCATTTCGACATCCCCGCCCCCGATGAGCTGATCTTCCTGAGCACCTTCTCCGGCGGCGAGGTGTTCCGCAGCGGGTGCACGTTCAAACGGGGCTACGGCAAGATCTTCTTCTTCAGCCCCGGCGACCAGGACTACCCCGTCTACCACCACAAGGACGTGCGCAGGGTCATCGCCAACGGCGTGGAATGGGCCCGCACCGTGCGGCCCGGGCGCACCGACCCGGTCCTGCTGCGGTACGAGACCGAGGCGTTCTACACCGGCCACAGCTACGAGGGGGCGATGGCCAATTGAGCCGCTTCGCTACTTTGCCTGATCCAACGGCTCCCGTCCGCGTGGTCCAGGTGGGGGCCGGCGGCATGGGCCGGGCCTGGCTGCGGCTGCTGGGTGAGTCGGCCGACGTCGAACTGGCCGGCGTCGTGGACCTCAACCCGCAGGCGGCACGGGACGCGCTGGCCGATCTGGGCCTCGGCGATGTGCCGGTGGGGACGAGCCTGACCGAGCTGGCAGACGCCGTCGGGGCGCAGGCGGTGGTGAACGTGACGGTCCCGGCCGCGCACCATCCGGTGAATGTCGAGGCGCACTTCCTCGGGCTGCCCGTGCTGTGCGAGAAGCCAGCGGCGCCGACCGTCGCGGAAGCCCTCTCGCTTGCCGCGGTGGCCGAGGCAACCGGCCAGCTGCTGATGATCAGCCAGTCCCGCCGCTACTTCCGGACGCTCGCTGCCTTCAGGCGGGAGGCTGCACGGCTCGGCGAGATCGGCCTGCTGACCTGCGACTTCTTCAAGGCGCCGCATTTCGGCGGCTTCCGGGAGGAGATGGAGCACGTGCTGCTGGTGGATATGGCCATCCACGCGTTCGACGCCGCGCGGTACCTCCTCGGCCGGAACCCGGTTTCCGTCTACTGCGAGGAGTTCAACCCCGGCTGGAGCTGGTACACCGGGGACGCCGCTGCCACGGCCGTCTTCGAAATGGACGGCGGGACCCGCTTTGTCTACACCGGCAGCTGGTGCGCCGACGGGCTGGAAACCTCGTGGAACGGCAGCTGGCGGATCAACGGAGCCAACGGCACCGCGGCGTGGGACGGCGCTGCGGCGCCGGTCGCACAGCATGTTGCCGGGGACGGCGCTGTTGCCGGGGCTGGGGCCGGGGCGGACGACGGCGGCCGGCCGGGTTCTGCTTTTTCCTCGCCGGATTCTTTGGTTGCGGAGGGCGGGACGCCGGAAGAGATCGCCGGGGCGCTGGCTGAGTTCGTCCGGAGCCTGCGGACGGGTGAGGTTCCCTCGGGCGAAATCCATGCGAATGTCCTGAGCCTGGCGATGGTCGAGGCGGCCGTGAAGTCTTCGCAGACCGCGCAGAAGGTGCTCATCCGGGACGTCCTCGACGACGCGTACCGGCGGGCGCTCGCCGTCGAGCAGGTTCCTGCCGCGAGGGAGGTGTTGGCCTCGTGGGCATCGCCGCTCGAGGCCCTGGAACGGGCTGGCTATTCAGGGCAGGCTGTTTCCACGGCGCAGGGGTAGCCGGTGTGGTGGGAGTCCCTCGTGGAGGGGGTACCAGCAGGGACTCCCACAGCGTTGTAAAACGCTGGTTAGGTGGAAGGGCACCCCATCATCGCCGTCGAAATGGCGGCACCCCCTTACCCCCTTGAACGGAGGCAGCGTGACTGTGACCGACGCTCCGGTGACCACGCGCGAACAGGCAGTAGGACGGCCATTGGCAATTGTCCTTGGCCTGCTGACCATCTTCGGTCCGATTTCCATGGACCTTTACCTGCCTGTCCTGCCGGCCCTGACGGCGGAGCTTGGAAGCTCCACGTCGACGGCGCAGCTGACCATTACGGCATGCCTGCTCGGGCTGGCCATCGGCCAGGTGATTGCGGGTCCGCTGTCGGACCGCTTCGGCCGCCGGCTTCCCCTGCTGCTCGGCGTCGCCGCTTACACGGTTACGTCCGTTCTTTGTGCCGTCAGCCCCACTGTTGAGACGCTGATCGCCGCCCGGTTCGTCCAGGGCCTGGCCGGCGCTGTGGGCATCGTGATTGCGCAGGCGGCCGGGCGCGACGTCTACGAGGGCGCCAAGCTCCTCCGCTACTACGGCCGCCTGACTGTGCTCGGCGGATTGGCGGCGATCGTCGGTCCCGTCATCGGCGGGCAGCTGGCCACGGTCACCGACTGGCGCGGCGTCTTCCTCTTCCTCGCGGCGGTCGGCGTCGCGATCCTCGTGGCCTGCCTGGTGATCTTCAAGGAGACCCTTCCGGCTCAAAGGCGGGCGGCAGGCGGGTTTGCCCATACCCTGCAGGATTTCCGGCGCCTGCTGGCGGACCGAGTGTTCGTCGGCGCCGTGCTGATCACAGGCTTTACGTACTCTGCGATCTTTGCCTACCTCAGCGGCGCCACGTTCATCCTGCAGGGCATCTACGGGCTCTCGCCGCAGGGCTACTCGTTTGCTTTCGGCCTGAACTCCCTGGGGTTCATGATCTTTGGTTTCCTCGGCGGCCGGCTGGCCGAACGGTGGTCGGAGAAGGCGACGCTGGTGATCGGGCTGGCGATGGCCACTGCCGGTTCCCTTGGACTGCTCGTCACCGCGCTCCTGCACCTGCCCCTCATTGCCGTGATCCTGTCCCTCTTCACGATGGTTGGCGGCGTGGCGGCGGCCAGCCCGCCCGCGACATCCCTGGCCCTGAAGGGCTATCCGGACATCGCCGGCACCGCGTCGTCGCTGCTTGGCCTGGCCCGGTTTGCCTTCGGCGGCGTCGCTGCACCGCTGGTGGGTATCGGCGGGGCGGAGAACGCACTTCCGTTTGGCATTGTCACCGTGGTGTCCGTCGCGGCGGCAGTTGCCTGCCTTGGGCTGATCAGGCGCGTCGAGGCTCGTTAGGGGGCGCACGACGGCGGTGTCTGCCTTGGGAGCTTTAATTATCCATGCGTCAGGAGCCGGCCTTCTTTTCCGCCTTCTGACGCGCCCGGTCGAGCGCGCGGTAGACGGTGGAACGGCCAACGGAGAACAGTTCGGCCAGCTCATACATGGTGTGTTCTCCAGCGTCATGCAGCTGGACCAGGAGTGCCTCCTGTTTCGCCGATAGTTTGGGCTGTTTCCCACGGAGGCGGCCCTTGGCTTTGGCGATCTTCATGCCTTCGCGCGTGCGCGCCCGGATGAGATCGCCTTCAAACTCGGCAACCATGGCCAGAACGTTGAACAGCAGCTTGCCTATCGGGTCCGCGGGATCATGCAACGAACCGCCGATGTTCAGCTTCACCCCGCGCGCTGCGAGGTCGTCTGCGATCTGATGCGCGTCCCGGACAGAGCGGGCCAGCCGGTCGAGTTTCGTCACCATCAAGGTGTCGCCGCTTCGGCACGCGGCCAGCGCCTCACGCAGTCCTGGGCGGTTCGTGTTACTGCCGGTGAGGCCATGATCGACATAAATGCGATCAGGTTCGACGCCCATGGCCGCCAACGCATCCCGTTGGACGGTGAGGTCTTGTTCGTCGGTGGAAACCCTTGCGTAGCCAACCTTTATTTCAACCATGAACAGGAGTGTCCGCCATATGGGTAGCAGTGCGCCATATAGCAGCCCGTCACCGGACATATCCCCGGACCGTTCATGCGGAACGGTTGCCTCCGCCAAGACCTAACAGTCCAGATCAGATGGCGGTGCGTCCGGTGAGTGACCGGCTTACGGGACGGCTCTCGCGGTCTATACGGGACGCCTCTAACGGAAGGTCTCGTGCTCATCGCCGGAATCGGCTCGAAGCTGGGACGCAAATGTGCAGTGCTTACGCATTGAGCGCTCAGGATTTGCCGTACCAGTGATAGCGGCTTCCCATGGCCCTTACTGCCGTTTAAAACTATGCTCACGTCATGGACACGGGTGACCTTCAATTGGGTGAGATTCTCATGCCGGCGATTAGAAGCCCATTTCGATTTATTGAGGTGCGATGAGCAGCCTGCCGCGATCGCAGGGAGTCCGGCCCGGCGTCGTCGGATTGATTTTTCTTATAGTGCTTTGCCTCGCCGGGATAGCATTTGTGGTGCCACAACTATTCGCGCGGCCCAACGGTTGGACTGGGGTTCCCTTCCTCATCCTCATGAGCATGGGCGTCGTCTTCTTTGCGCGAGGACTGGCAACGAGAGCGAGGACCCTTGCTGCGGTATCGGACGGCAATTACTCAATACTAAAAACCCTTTCACTGACCGAGGCCTTTGTAAGTCTGCGCGGTTTGTCTCCCCAGGAGGCACTTACCCGCTGCTTTGATGAGATGAGTGAAGCTAATGGCTACCATGGCCGCCTTATGGAAGCCGACAAAGTAAGTGCGACCCTGAAGCGAACTTTTGCTCGGAGCCAAGTTCGATGTTCGGTTTCCGTCGTGGAGGGTGCCCTCAGAATTCAGTTCGAACGGGTCGAGGGCGGTGCTATATGGGCTGATGGGGGAAGGTTCGAGCGTGAAATTGATCGGCTGACCAAGCGTCTTCACTCACGGGCTCAGGGAGTATCTGGGTGAGTAAGGGCCGTAGAGCGTTCGTTAATGGGGTAAATTGCGCATCCTGATAACCCCTATCGAAGAAGCTTTCCCGAGATGCGATGTCGAATCGAGTTCGCTCAGTGTCAGTCGGTCAACCGTGTACCTGGCGGCCGGGAAGCATATTCACGCTGGATGGTTCTGAGCTCGTTGGCGAGTGCCGTGATTCTTGGCGTGGGTGGTTCTGGCGCTTCCTTGCTGTCGCCGAACCATTTCTGGCAGACAGCGGCGACTAGCTCTGGAGTGACGGGTTCGCCTTTGGCGATGAGGCGCGTGAAGTCTTCTATTTCGGGGTCGTATTCATCGGGCGGCGCATCGTCTAAGACTCCGAGAAGGTCATGCGCGTTGACGCACGCGGTTACCTCACGGCGCAGGCGTCGGTACTCCTGAGTTCTGGCATCCATGCGGTCATTCTAAGAGGAATCACACCCGTTAGAGGTTACCCATTCGAAAGGTGGCGGCATTCCAATGCTGGCGCTTTTGAATCCCTAGGTTTCGTGGAATGTGGGGTTGTCCCGGCAAAATGATGCCATGGAAAACCTCCGAGATCTGGTCCGGCCAAGCAAGTCAGACTGGATCAGCTTGCCCAGGCGGAGGTCCGGGTGCCGGATCGTTTTGACCGCATGGCTGACCGGTCTGGTCACCATTGGGTTAGCGTTCGTTCTTGATCGAGGGTGGGAGGAACCGGAGCTCTCGTGGGACGAGTCGCTCCTGCCGGTCAATGTCTTTGCTGCTGCCGCGGCGGCTTGCACGGGCATGTTTGTGCTCTTGGGGTGGGCGCTGGGCAGGGCATGTGCCTTCGGACTGGTAATAGTTCTTGTGGCCTGCGCTTGGCTACATGGCTCTGTCGGGGCTGCGTTTGCTCCTGTCTGGGCAGCAGGCGCTTTGGTCGCCGTTGTTCTAGCTGCTGCAGAAGCCCGGGCCTCGTCGCGGCAGTTGAAATCGGTCAGCCAGCTCGCGACCCGATTGAAAGACGGCTCAACGGTGCGGGTAGGAGCCAACGCGCTGTTGTCTGAACGGCGTGCCCTGACGCCGGGGCGTTGGATGACCGCCGGGCTGGCGACCGTTTCGGTCGTGCTCTGGGGCTGGTTCTCGGCTCAGTGGTCCCTAGCTATGAGCCAAACTCCACCTACGGACGGGAATCCCTTCGATCCCGTCGTTGCCCAGTTTGCCGCGGTGGCGACCGTGCTGACGGTAGTGTCTGCAGGCCGGAATCTCTGGCGGTGGTGGGCGCACCTGAAGGCACGGCGAACCGTATGGATGGTTCCCTGTGCAGGCGGGCCTGTCTGGGCACGTGGACTCGATCCTTTTTACGGCGACGGGATTGACCCGAAAGACAGGGAGGCGCCAGGCTGCTCCTGCCTGGCCGAGGCCCAACGCCGTGACATCGATGGCGAAGAAGATTGGAGCAACGGCACTATTCCGGCCGATGACTACTGCCCGGTGCACGGAATCGATGCGCTCAATTCGCTGGACCACGATACTTTTCGTTCCCTTGCCCGCGCCACCTGGCTATGGGACAAGAGCTCGATGGTGCCGGCCACAGAGTCTGACGATCCTGATACCGCCGCGGGTCTTCTTGCCTTTGCCGGGCACGCATTCGGCGGAATCCCTGTCCGGAGGAGCGGCGATCAGATGGATGCAGCAAGCCCACGGGTCGAAGCGGCCGAAGAGCTGAAAACAACAGACGCCGTAGTCCCGGAGTGGGCCGAGCCGGAGTTCTTGCCTCCCCCCGAGCGCGGAATCCTCGACATCGTGGACCTCACACCCGCCGGCCTGCCCGGAATAGCAACGCGATACGGCCACGGCCGGGCCTGGTACTCCCCTAATCGGACTCCCACAGGCAAAACCACACCGTAGAGGGTTCCCAGGATGCCAATGGACTAGACCTAGAGAATTGTGCCGTGAAGGGTTCCCCTAAAGCGGATCCGCCCTCTACTCCGGACGGATCTGAGCCCAGACTTCCCCGAGCAGCGGGCCGCCAGGCGGCTGCAGTTCATCAAATTTCTTCATAAATGCCCGACGTTCATCGTCGGTGGCCTCGACCTGGTCCATGAACGCAGCAATAGACGATGCGATGTGCTCAGCGGCAGGGGCCTCTTTCTTCAAATCAGCGGAAGCACTCGGATTGGTGGAGGCCCACCCATGTAGTTCCGGAAAGCGTTTCACAATCCTGTCCAGGATGTCGGGTGGTGTTGTGTAGTTCATGGCGAGCGAAGTAAAGATGTCGATATCGTCCGTGTCAGCCAAGATAAGAAAGACTTCACGACTAAGATTCTCGCGTCCGGCTAGGCCGACTTGTCATATACAGAGCCATTTCGCGCGACTTCTTCGTCCGGCCTGTCGAAATCCTCTGAAGGACTAGAATCCCAAGTAAAACCGCGCATCTCACTTACCGCTTTCCTGAAGGGGCTCATTGGGGCAGTCCCAAAGATGGGCCCATGGAGCTAGAACGGCCAGCTTACGTCACCACATGTCCCAGTCATTGTTCCGTTGATGGTCCTAGTCAGCCCAGCGTTCCCAGTAATTATCGGCGGCCTGCAGGAATCGCCGTGGATGCGTTCGCAGTCCGATGATGGGATGGCTGTCCGGCCTGCCTAGATAACCGGAAGCGTTGTTACCCGGGGTGAAGTTGACAGCAAGCAGAAATCCAAGGGCGAGGATGGGTGCGAAGCTCGGCAGCGTGAGGACCAGTCCATGGGTCAGCCCTGGCGCTTGCCGGCGTCGAGTCTGTAGTCGGAAGCCGCCAAGATAGGTGCCCAAAGTGTTTCCGAGGGCATATAGGACCCAATTGGCCATCAGTGCCAAAAGCACCATGGCCACGGCAACAAAGCCCTGGTGCGCTGATATAAGAAAGAACATCGAAAGCGCCGGTCCCCAAACCACGAGCGCATCGACGATAAGCGCGAACAGGAGTGAGGGCCAGTCTACAATTACGGGTTCAGGGGTTTCCACACGGTGATTCTGCCATGCGGCCGTCGCCGTCGCTGTCAATTACCGACAGGATCCCAGCGAAGGCTGAAAATGCTACATGACACCCGTGGAGGTATCCTCTCGTGCCCCAATGGGCGCATCGCCGAGGGGACTATGGACTAGACCTATGGAACTGTGCCATGAAGGGTTCCCCTATAAGCTCGGTCAGCTCCGGTCTAAACCGGGTCTCGTCGTCATTCAAGCTGTTGAAGGGCAACAGACACCAAACGCCTGAGCTCTCGTGCGTCAATGTAGGGCATGCCAGCTCCGGGCGAGTACATCGCGAGCCCCTCCAACAGATCCTCCACGCGCTCATCACCCGTGTACTCGTCGAGGACAACTCCCTCAAGTGTGCGTGCAGCAGCCATTGAATCGTCGCCGTCCATTATCCGAACGGCGGCGCCGCGAAAGCGATCCGAAACTGTCATAGACGCTGGCCCACCTCTCGATAGCTTGGTCCTACAACACTCGTGCCACGGCACCAGACTAACGGCTGTGTATGGATATACCCGCCGAGCTGTGCCGTGAAGGGTTCCACCTCCGGTAGGGCGATGTTGGCCTACTATGACACCACGTCAGATCTTGTTCGCCCTGACGGGGAGCTCGCTGGAGCCCAATGCAGCACGCCGGCCAGAACCAGACCGCATCCCATAACAGCCCCGCCCGCGTAGCTCGGGGGCCAGGCCCACTCGTTTGACGGCTGGGCCACTGCCACTGCTATGACGGCGAAGGAGAGAACAAGTTCTGCTGCGGCTTGGATGGTTCGTGCCCTATAGTCGGGGTTCGCTAGGCCCGTCAGGGGTATGAGGGGAAAGAAGAATGCGCTGAAGTTTGGGTAGATGGTGGCGACAGCAAAGATCGCCGACGCTGCGGCCAACAGCAAGAGGAATATCAGAGGCCGCATAACCCGCTGCCGCTGCGTGTAACTGCCCCAGTCATGGCAAATGATGGCCCATGCTGGGAGGCCCAAGAGCCAAAGCCCGCCCCAATAGCCAGTGCCCAGCGCCCACAGAATCCCCATAATGAAACCGGGTCCAACAAATCCCACGATCTGCGCGCCGTGCAGCGCTCTCCAATTGGGCCCGAGCATACACAGCCCCACCAGGACATACGTCGCTGCATATCCGAGAACCAACTCAACGGTCGGTCCCCGGGAAATCTCGGTCAGGAGCAGCATAAGGCCAATCACCATTACAGACACCGCAGCAGCGATCCAAGGCCTTCTGCCGCTAGGTGTAGCGATCAGACCGCGCTGCAAATCATCCCCCAGTTGTTGCATCCTTCGAGTATTCCATCGGCCAGTGCTCGAATGTCCGCTCACGGTTCTCTCAGGAAAATGGACTAGACCTAACGACTTGTGCCGTGAGGGGTTCCTCTGCCGTGCGTCCCCGTTAGCTGCGGGATCGGCAATGCGCGATCCGGGCGGGTTATTTCGAAGCGCCCTCTAGCGCCCGGTAATGAGGCCGTAAATGGTGAATCCGGCCCCAAGGAGAATCCAGGAAGCGGCGATCAAACGTACTCGTGGGATCTCGCGTTGCGTCCGCCACGCTACGTCCACGCTTGAGGAGAACCATGTCCGTATGATCGCGGCGCTCCTTGCCAGAGGCCGCGATATTGCCACGACGAACAGCCCTGCGCCAACCAGAACCAAACCGAACAACGTCGCTGGTGTCATTCTGCATCTCCTGACTTTTCAGAGCTGCCTCCGTGGGCACCAGCGTAGCCCTCTATCTGACGGACTATGACGGCATCGCCGCAAGCGGTCAACTCGGCTAGTCCCCTGCTCCGTTCAGCGTTCCCCGCAAGGGCCGAGGAGCCGCCAACTCGCGAGGCTGAAGGATCGGCCTGAACCGGGTAGGGTCTGGGGCCTCTGATCCGTAAACTCCCCGTGGTTCCTCAGGAACACAAGAGCGATACTTTAGGCATGAGGAGGCGCGGAATTGCCAGAGGCGCGTTAATTGGCGGCCTCGCCGTTGTGCTTGCTGGCTGCACCCCGACCGTTCAACCAGGCGACCGTACCACCGGCACGGTCGAGGCGTCGAAGTCCTCCATCGCGGGAACGGAACTTATGGGGCAGGGAACAGTGCTTCAAAGGCGACCCGCAGAGCCCGAATTCTGCTTGGGCTACATCGCGACGTCTGATCCTCCCATGTGTAGGGGTCCAGTCATTGACGGCTGGAACTGGGACTCGGTCACCGGATCGACGACCGTTGGGACGGTCACGCATGGCGATTACCTGCTGCAGGGAAAGTGGGACGGCAAAACGTTCACACTCGGGCAAACACCTCCACGGCCGCTCGGACGCAATGAATATGTCCTCCGCGGGCCAAGCGACCCCCGCCGGGACGCAGCGCATCGAGGTGCTGGCACAGCGGATCAGCTGAGGAAGATCCAAAATGAACTGTTGAACTCCGCCGAGCCGACAATGCTTTCTGCACTGGCCGAAAACGGCTACGTCTTTTTGAAGGTCATTTACGACGACGGGAGCATCCAGAAAAAGATGGACCGGCGCTATGGCGAGAAAATTGTCGCCGTGGAATCCGCGCTTCTACCCGTCCCCTAACACGTCGTTTCACCGGTTTCACAGCAAGGACAGGCCGTTCGCTGCCGGACTTTCCCGCAGCGGGTTCGCCAAGGAGACTTGGGGTGAGCATCACGGTCACTCCTCCTACACCGTGTTTCCCCACTATTCGACGTCCGTCGACCGGGCCGTTGAGCTGAACGTAACCGACGAGGGTCACTTTCTGCGCGGTGCATGGGCTACCGGACGATGGGCCGGGACCCCGATAACGATTTCCGTCGGCTTCTCCTGAAGGTGCACCACATGCGGCACTAAACATCCGACCGATCCGGCTGAGAGGTAGATGCGGTTTTTTTCGTTGTCGATCCTCACCAGAGTCCATGGAACTCTCTCACCCGTAGCCTGCGAGCTGTCCGTTGGAAGTCGATTCGAAAGTGGAGTAATGGCATGGATAGGTGGGCTCGTCTTAGCCGGCGGTGCTGCAGGTGGAGTAACGGATGCTTGAAATGGAAGTTCTTTCCCCTGCTGAAAGGGCAGGACTCCTTGAGCGGGCGTAAGGGTGAACCACTCAGTGCCCTGCTGGGTGGCGAAAATGATGATTCGCTGATCCGTAGCGAGTGGGTCGCCGTCCGGGTAGGACTCGCCACCAGTACACGTCTGGGGTGTGGAGGAGACGCGAAGCCTTCCGGCACCAGGGTTGCCCTTAACTACACGTTCGACTTCTATCCGGTGGGTCGTGGCCCTGTAACCGTAGAGGCTGGTTTCACTGTCCTCGCCGACAGACCTACCGATCAGGACCATGCCGGCTTGGTCGTATTGGTCTTGAGGGGATTGCAACCGGACCCAGTCGACGCACGTCTCGGCGCCGCTGCCTGGACCGGTGCCGCACCCGGATCCAAGTACAACCACCAAGAGCCCAGCCAGCGCCAGCGATATATATTTCCCCATGCCACGAAGCTACGCGCAGTCGAAAACGTGCACTACTGACTCCCTCCAGTTGGAACTGAAACGAGACAGACACGGCTTGAGTGAATCTCCACTCGTTACGCAACGCTTGAATGTGCCGTTCAGCGTTCCCGAAGGAAATGGACTACCCCTAGCCTTTGCATCAGCCCTTAGTTCCGCCGGCGCTGCCACCTCCAGGCACACCCTTTTGTGGAACTATTCCCAGGAATTCTTGATGTCCTGAAGTGTCGTCCGCTCCCATGGCATCGTGAACTCCGTCGCAATCCCCCACTGGAGGTCGATGGTTGCCTGGCCGAAAAGTGCCGTATCGTCTTTGTGCTGGAAGCGCAGATGCGCATCCCCTCCGGACACTTCTGCGTCGATGACCCTCCAGTTGTCCATCTGTCCACCCCAAATGGGGAGGGAAAGGGGGAAAAACAGGAGCATTTCCGGTGGTATCCAGTCATCACGCTCTCTGGGTACAGTCTCAACGGCTCCGTCGCTGTGGCTGATGGTCCACCCGCTTTCTGGGTGAAATGCGGACGCCCCATTTTCGTCAGTTAGGGACCAGATTCGGTCGTTGAAATTTATATGCGCCTTTGCCACACTGCGACGGACTCCGCTGCGGGTGGTCTCCACGGTCGCCACCACGGCAGGACGGGTGCGAGCGTCACGAACGGCGGAAATAATGGCAAGCATCGCTCCAAAGGAATTCTGATCGTTCATGACATCCTCAATGACAGTGGGCACCCGCTTGGTGCTGTCCTGAATAGACTAGCGGCCGCAGGACTGCGCCTTGGTTTGACTTCACGTTCACTCTGGGCACTGCCATTGAGGGGGACATTTAGCGCTTGCGAAAAGACCGCCATTTATCGCTGCGATTCACAGGGACAACACTCACAGGAAAGTGCAGGCCAGGACAATCGCAATTTCTCGGGCGTAGTCCTGCCCCATGCTGAGAACTTCGTGTTCTCCGTCGGATACCTCGACCCATCCAATGGGGGTGCTGGGGCTCGGTGATTCGACTAGCCCGGCTTCCCCTTTGGAGTAGACCAAGTCAACTGGCCCAGTTGAGGTTCCTCTCAGGAGGCCCCGTGTGAGTCAGGCCGTTCCTAGTACATCGACCAAACGCTGGAAGTGAACCTGGGCAATCCTCGTAGCAACGGAGTCAATCGAAGGCTCACCCATGTGCTTGACCCACTCACCTCGTACAAATGAAGTGTCCAAGCGCCCATCTGCTGCAAACTTTTCTTCCACAGCGTCAACGAAGTCGTGTAAATGATCTGAAAAATTTAGGTACATCTCGTTGACCTTGGCCGTGGACACTACCGCCTCATCAAGGAACTTAGGGTGAACGGCACAATTGGCAATCGCTTCGAGTTCGAACGAAATCGCCGCTGCTCTAGGCTCCTTGCCAAACCATTTCAAGGTGTCTTTGCCTTTCCTCGGGCTACGACCCACACTTTCTCACGTCCGGACATGTTCGGGACAGGTGGAGGGCCGTGTGGCTAGGGAAGCAGGCCTAAGACGCGAGTGTCCGGGCCCGGCTTCCCGAAGGAAAAAGGACTAGACCTAGCGACTTGTGCCGTGAGGGGTTCGCCAAACGTCCAAGATTCAATTCCTCCCGCCCGGGCATCAGGGCGGGCTAGGATCAAGAAATGGCAGTTGAGATAAGGAATCCCACGCCGCTCGGGAAGTGGGAAAAGGCACTCTCACGTTCATACTGGTGGGTTCTCATCGTTGGCATCTTGGTCTCCAGCATCCTCCGTGAACCTCTCGGTTTCTGGCCCTCACTTGCAGTCACTGTCGCCGTCATCGCTGCCTTTGCACTCATAGTCGCGCGACTGGCAACGGCAGAGCGAGAGGCCCGTCTCGCCCGGGACGTTGAGCGCGGACTCATCGAATGCGCCATCCGCCACCCCAAGGCTCTCCCCGGTTCACTGAGCAGCAGGTGGGAACAGGGACTCGCCGAGGTGACCAACGGAATTATCAAATTCCGGCCTCTGTTTGGCGAGATGGGATCCCCCGCAGGGCATGTGCGGGAGTTCAGCGAGCTGTCTTCCTACAGATTGCTCGACCTTCCCGCGAAAAGGCCGGCCGAGCTCAAGCGGTCCTGGAAAATCGCGGCAATTGACACAAACAAGGGAGAGCTGGAAGTAGCCACCGGAGACGCAGGTCAGAGCCTGCTCGCTCGCCATACCGACCGCAAGACTGATCCCTTCTGAGACCGTCTCCACAAAAGAGCATTTTTGGACTAGACCAAGGAAGCTGGTCCGGTTGAGGTTCCCCAGACACAGCAGAACCTCATTTCGCGCCCGTGGAGCACCTGTTCGGAGGCCCCGGCCGCAGGTACTCTTCGTTTACACGGATCGCGGTAAAACGGCATGAATTGGTGGATACTGCTTTTACGTCTCTTCGGGGATAGGCAGGATGAAATGGGCACTGTAAAGGTGATGGCCGCAGTGGCGGTCCTCGCAGCTGTGCTGGCCGGCTGCGCGGCAGCCGACACAGTCCCGCCGGTAGCAGAGAGCACCAAAACGGAAATTACAGACACCACGAACATGCCTCCAACGGCGCCGCCCGGAGTCTCCGCAGCAATCGAGAGCGTAAAGGCCAGCGCCAAAAAGCGGGGCATCCTTCCCAATAATGTCTGGTATGAGGCTGTGCCTAACGCCGTGATCGCCATCATTCCTCCATCACCTGACGCCGACGTTCAGGGTTTCAAAGCTGATGTGGCAGCCATTTCGGCTGCGGCCGACGGGTTTACCGTCGGCATCCGCAACGCCCTTCGCAGCATTGAGCAAGCAAAAGCGATTCAGCGCCGCGTGGACGCCGACACCGAACACTTGCGCTCGAAGGGAATCAACATAACGGCCACCGGCATAACCACGAACGGAGACATCGTCCTGGTCGACGTTGTCGGGGCAAGGGACATTGAGGCCATAAAGCGGCAGCTTATCGACCGCTATGGACCTGGCATCGACGCACAAACTGCGGCCGGGGTAGCCTCCTACTAAGCCTCATAGGCCCGACGAGGACGCCGGCACAGAGTCTCAAACTCGGTCGCGCGGCAGATCACGGCTAAACCTACGGAACGACACCGCTAGGGGTTCCCGGAAGGAAGCGCCGCGAATCTTCAACGACGATCCTCCTATAGGCGTCAAATTGGGAGATGCGGCTTTCAATGGCGCAGGAGCAGGTTCAGGCCAGCGAACAGCAGACCGATCCCGAGGAGCCCAAACATCACCCCTATCGCCAGCCAGGTCCCCTCCGTGATCGCTTCAGCCGCTTGGCGGCCTCGCCGTCCAGCGAACATATCCATCCATTGCCGATGTCCCTTTGAGACGGCAGCCCGAAATACGGCTATCGCCAAGCCGAAGAGCAGGAATAACGCCCCAATTAAGGTGAAACCTAGTCCCGGCAAGGCCACTACGGACTCCTACTCATCAGCTGGCTGATTCCCTGCTCAAAGGAATAGAGGCCAGATGAATGTACCCCTCAACTCGGCAGGGACTGTAAGAAAAACGGTGTGTGAGGGTCCGGCCTGATCCGAAAGGAGACGGCCGTGTCAGAGTCCACGACCGAGATGACAGGGGTGATGATCGATCCTGTGACGGGAGAGATCATCG
>NZ_JCAQPC010000004.1:0-43565 GCF_059568005.1 Arthrobacter sp. BGA-UO-ETr-C19 | reverse complement strand
GGGTGATGAGGTGGAAGCCTGCGCTGAACGCGTTCGCTATTACCTTCGCCGGCCGGTTCGAAAGAACCACTCAATAATGAAAACCGGCCGGACTCCACACACCGTTTATCGGACAGTCCCGGTCAAACCCCTCAATCTGGCTTGCGTGCCTTGTGAAGTCCAGTTGGGGCACCCCAACCTGACGATCTGAGCCCGTGGAGAAGGAGTCGTTGGACCTCTCCCCCAGGTTGACGGAATCTAATTTAGCGGCGTTTGAAGCATAGGAGTGGAGGTAGCCGCGAGAGCTCCCGCTCCATGTAGTTCACCTCCCATTACATCTGTCGCATCGGAGGCCGAGCAACGCAGACCTGCGCGAGCTCGGATGGCCAAAGAGCCGGGCTTGATGCTGCTGCCAGATTCATTTGCGTATTGCTTCAGTTGTCGTACCGCCACGTCAGGGGTCTGGTGCTGCGTCAAGTTGGATGGAAACGGACAGTAGCCGGCGTTTCCGCTATTCAGCCCCATATGTGGCGCGATCTGTCCAGCACAGGCTTTCAGTGAGTGAAAGCCTGACATCGGCTTGCTAGGAGTCGAAGGAAACATCGGCCAAACGGCAACTGTTGACAATTGACAGATTCTTGGAAGATGATTGGCGTCAGCTACTTTGACATAAGGGGACCGATGAGCGCAGAGAGCATGCTAGTGCTGGAGGCAAGGCCCACCGCGCAAGTGATCGCAGGTCACATACGAGAACAAATCGTTCAGGGAATCTTCCGGCCCGGCCAGCAGATCAATGAATCCGTGCTGGCCGGTCAGCTTCGGACGTCACGTGGGCCGCTCCGTGAAGCACTTCAAAGGCTTTGCCAAGAGGGACTGCTAGTCAGTCAGCGTAACCGCGGAGTCTTCGTCCGCGAGCTCTCGTCGGAGGACGTCAAAGAGGTGTACCTCGCTCGAGAGGCTATCGAGACCGCTGCTGCGAAATCACTCTTGGACGGTGGGGACGCGCAGATCAAGAAGACTTGCCGCATTCTTAGCGGAATCATCAAGGACATGGCTAAACGGGTTGCTGCGTCAGACTGGCAATCAATCGCCCGCACGGACCTGGAGTTCCATAAAGCCTTTGTCGCTGGAGCCGAGAACAATCGCCTAAACAGCATCTACGAGACTTTGGCGGCTGAATCAATCATGTGCATCTTGAACCTGGAGATCTCCTACCCTCGCGCGGATGTGTTGATTCACGAACACCAGAACATCGCGGATCTCTTGAACGCCCGCGATAGAGACGGACTCATTGGCGCAATAGAGGAACATATGAAGCGCCCGGAAGGCCCTTACGCGTAGGGCATGTCTCCTAAAGGGCCCAGTCGAGCCCGCTGCTTGCGGACATCGCTGACGCTGAACGCTGTCCCAAAATGGCCTTGGACGGCGTTGGAGGCCTCCATTAATCCGTGGTCCACCAGGATCGGCACGTCGGCGTCGTCTGTGGGCGGGCGCGAGCAGGAGGCCTCCTCCGAGCAGGTCCTGCCGGCAGGACCAAAGAAGAGGCGTTCCCGGTCCCTAGCTGTTGGTTCCTCGAGGCGCAGTGCAACTACCGGGTTCTGCTGATACTCATAGTCGATAGCCTTTGGGCAGCCAGACATAGATGTCGCTATCGTCATAAACCGCAATTCGTCCACCGCCGCCATGTAGCCATACATCACCTACTACTCCCTCTGGGGTAACCTCGCCATCTTCTACCGCAACTTCGAATACGCGTCAGGTCTGGTCACATTCGGGCACATCGAGCGTCCCCTGGATGCTTTCACTCAGTCTCAGAACGGGCAGACGATCGCTATCACGGTGGCTGAATAACGACGGAAACTTGCAGACTGGGTCTGTCAGATTAACGGTGGGTCTGGCCTGGCTTGTGGTTAGTTGATTCTGCCTTCGAATGCGATCGCGAACGCGTTCAATGCCGGCTTCCACCTCGTGGCCCATCGTGCCCGGCCCTGCCCCGTGGGGTCAAGGGACCGGGTCACGAGGTAGAGGCATTTCAGCGCCGCGGCATCATTCGGGAAATGGCCCCTCGCCCGGACCGCGCGCCGGTAGCGGGCGTTGAGGGATTCGATCGCGTTGGTCGAGCAGATCACCCGGCGGATCTCGGCGTCCCAGTCAAGGAACGGGGCGAACTCGGTCCAGGCGTTGCGCCAGAGCCGCCCGATCGCCGGGTACTTCGTGGCCCACTTGGCCTTGAATTCCCCGAATCGTTCACGGGCTGCCGCCTCGGTCGCGGCGGTGTATACGGGCCTAAGGTCCCGGGAGAGCTCGTCCCAGTGCTGGCGGGGCGCGTAGCGGAAGGTGTTGCGGATCAGGTGGATCACGCACGTTTGGACGGTGGTCTGCTCCCAGACCGTGGTGATTGCCTCGGGCAGGCCCTTGAGCCCGTCGCAGACTGCGATGCACACGTCCTCAACGCCGCGGTTCTTGATTTCGGTCAGGACTCCGAGCCAGTACTTCGCGCCTTCGCCGCCGTCTCCGGCCCAGATTCCGAGGATGTCGCGTTCGCCGTTCACGGTGACGCCCAGGACGACGTAGAAGGGCTTGTTGCGCACCTGCCCGTCGCGGACCTTGACGTGGATGGCGTCGATGAAGACCACCGGGTAGACGCGGTCCAGGGGCCGGTTGGCCCATTCGGCCATCTCCTCTGAGACCTTCTCGGTGATCCGGCTAATGGTGTCCTTGGATACGGTGGCGCCGTAGACGTCATCGAAGTGCGCCGCGATCTCTCCGGTCGTCAGGCCACGGGCGGTCAGGGACAAGACGACCTCGTTGATCCCGTCCAGCCGGCGCTGGCGCTTCTTTACGATCTGCGGCTCGAAGCTGCCCTCACGGTCCCTGGGCACATCGATCTCAACGGGGCCGACCTCTGTGAACACGGTCTTTGACCTTATCCCGTTGCGCACGTTCCCGTTCTCGGCCGGCCCGTGCCTCTCGTGGCCGAGGTGCTCGGTAATCTCCGCTTCCAGCGCGGTTTCGAGCACGTTCATCGTCAGGCCTGCCAGCAGCCCACCCGGGCCCAGCAGGCTCACGCCCTGCTCGCGCGCCTGCTCCAGCAGGCCTCCGCGAGCTCCTTCTGATCGATGATCTCTCCGGTCATGGGATCGATCATCTCTGCGGTCTCGGTCATAGCCTTGCCTTTCGGTCAGGCCACGCCGTTCCCACCGTTTTTCTTACAGTCCCGAGGTCCGAAGGCCAGGTAGACGACGGGGCACAGGTGTCCTTGCCGCCGCTAGGGCATTCCCGGCGGCAGGCTGACGGGTTTACCGGTACCCGCCGTGTGAACTGCAAACTGCCGTCTGAAGAGCGGGTGTTGACCGGAGTTTTGCCGTTAGCTGGCGGGGTTCTGTTTTTTCGGCTGGTGTTGCTAGTTCTCGATGAGGTGGAATCTTTTCTCGCGGTTGCTTGGGGAAGGCTTGGGCTACAGCGTGGTGAGCGATGTCCCCAAGTACTCATTTTGGAGTCGGAGTTGTTCCTCTAGTGAGCAGACGTTTCTGAGGCGAGCCCTGATCAGTTCTATGAGGACTACGCCCAGGAAAACGGCCATTGCAGCGCTCGTCAGGAAATATGCACGGCTCCCGGGCAGGACGGCAGGCGCGTAGAAGGTGCTTCCAGCGGAAATCAGGATGGTGGCCGGCAGCGCGCGGAGTACTCTTTCCAGGCCGCGCCGCCAGGCGTTGAGTTCCATTGTCCAGTCACTGAAGAGGCTGGCAAGGGGAAGAATTCCTGTCCCGACGGCATATCGGAAACAGCGGATCTGCTCATTGGGCAGCGTACATGCGGGCTTCAAAAGAGGCGAGGGAATCAGGACGAAGAGGAACAAGCCGCAGAAGAGAGGGAGGTTCTCCCAAAGCAAATCCCAGTGACTGCTTCCGGGCAGCGCATCTGCCTGCCAAGCCAGCCACACGGGAACAAGGAAGACGCTGACGAAGACAAGCCCGGGCAACAGCCGGCGTCGGCATTCTGGCCGCACGCGGGTGGTCACTCGTGACCGTGCTCTCGTACAGGGGAGGTGAGACAGACGCCTTCCCGGTCGCCGTACATCTTCCGCCCCTGCCCGGCGCACGAAAGTAACCAGATGATTTTGGAGCCGGGCGGCTTCGCAGCAATTTTTGCTATTTCGACACGCCCGTCCGGGTACCGGACGTCCACGTCCTCGCCGGCGCGAAGTTCGGACCGATTTTGGTTGGGATGCTGCGTCTGGATGTGTGACTGACTGCTTCTCGTGTGGCTCATTGGTGCCCCCTTCCTCGTTGACCGGCAGGAACGTGTGGTGTGTGCCGGTTAGGGCTGAGAGGTAAGAGATTCCAGGGTGGCCCTGGCCCCGCGCTCGTGGAGTTTGTTCAGCGCTTCGGTGTAGGCCCGGACGAACAGCTCGTTCTCGATCAGGTCTCCGAAGATTTGGCGGTTGGAAACGAATGCCAAGGGCTCCTGGCGGTGGCGGGCTGCAGCTGCCATCAGCGGTTCTTTGAGCCGGTCGACGACGTCAATGCTGTTTCCTTGCTCATCTACACCTTCGGCGTAACGGGCCCAGCTGGCCACTATCGCGGCCGACCGGTGTAGTTCCCCGCCCCGTTCTAGGTTGGTGTGGATGACAGGGAGCAACCATTTGGGGATGCGGTCGGAACTTTCGGCGCACAGGCGGGCGAGAGTGTCCCTGACGTGTTGGTTGGAGAACCGCTCAATCAGCGTCCGTTTGTAGGCTTCGAGGTCGATGCCCGGTACGGGTTCCAGCGTCGGGGTTGCTTCCTTGTCCATGTAGTCCAGCAGGAACCGGGCAAACAATGGGTCCTGGGCGGCTTCGTGGGCGTAGGTGTAGCCGGCGAGGTGGCCGAAGTAGCACATGCCTTGATGGCTGGCGTTGAGCAGCCGCAGCTTCATCAGCTCGTATGGTTCTACGTCGGCGACGAGTTGGACACCGGCCTCCTCCAAAGGGGGTCGGCCGAGGCTGAAATTGTCTTCGAGGACCCATTGTTCGAACGGTTCGCATACCACTGGCCAGGCGTCATCGACACCATATTCCCGGGATGCGGCCAGGCGGTCCTCGCCGGTGGTGGCGGGGGTGATGCGGTCAACCATGCTGTTGGGGAATGGGACAATTCGCCGTACCCACGCGCCAAGTTCGGGATCCTTGAGGGCAGCAAATGCCGTAAACATCTCGCGGGCAATGGTGCCGTTGCCCTGGATGTTGTCGCAGGACATGACGGTGAAGGGGGCCAGTCCGCGCTGCCTTCGGCGGGCGAGGGCTGCTGTGATGAGGCCGAAGGTTGTCCGAGGTACGGCCCCTGGTTGAAGGTCGTGGACGACGTCGGGGTTGTCCGCGTCGAATTCTCCAGTGGCGTGGTGGAAGTTGTAGCCGCCTTCGGTGACGGTCAGCGAAACGATCCGGATGGCGGGTGAGGCCATCTTCTCGATCACTGCTTCAGGGTTGTCCGGGGCGAAGAGGTAGTTGATGATGGAGCCAATAATCCTGGCGTGTCTGGTCCCGTCGGGATGCTTCACGGTGAGGGTGTACAGGCAGTCCTGGCTGTCCATGACTTTCTTCATGTGAACATCGCCGGGCAGGACCCCGACTCCACAGATGGCCCAGTCAAGAGCTTTTCCGGCATTCATGAGCCGGTCCAGGTACATGGCCTGATGTGCGCGGTGGAAGCCGCCGACTCCGAAGTGGACGATGCCCTCTGTGAGTTTTGACCTGTTGTATGCAGGTTGGCTGACCGGGCCGGGAACGCCGGGCAGGGTGCAGCTGCTCAGGGGTGGCATGGGTGCCTACGCTCCGAGGAAGGACGAAGGGATTGCCAGCGGGCCGAGGTCGGCCAGTCGCGGTGGGTTTGCGCCTGGTCGGGAGCAGGTGATGCCTGCTGCTTTGTTCGCGTAGCGGGCCAGGGCATGAAGCTGGTCCCGGGTAATCCCGTGGAGGCGCTCCCGGCCTGTTGCCCCGAGTGCGTCCAGCTGCATGAGCCCGGAGATCAGCGCGGCCATGAAGGAGTCTCCTGCTCCGACGGTGTCTGCTACGGTGACCGTTTCGCCGGGGACGTCGACCCTGCCGGTCCGGCTGAGGAGGACGGGTCCGTTGGCGCCGCGGGTCAACGCCACCAAGGCGGGCCCCAGAGCCAGCCATGCGTTCATTGATTCTTCCAGGGGCCTGTCGGGGTAGAGCCAGCGGAGGTCTTCGTCGCTGGCTTTGACGATGTCGCTGGAAGCCACGAAGCCCTCTGCCTGCTTCCGTGCCGTGGCCTTGTCCGGGCTGATCGCCGGGCGGCAGTTGGGGTCGAAACTGATGGTGGCGTGGTGCCGGGCCCCTTCGAGCAGGCCCATCACCGATTTGCTGCCCGGGGGCAGGGCCGTGGCAATGGAGCCGGTGTGGACATGGAGCGAATTCTCCGCGGCTGCCAGGGCCGGGATGGATGCACCGTTGATGTCCCAGCTGATGGCGAACGTATATTGCGCTGCTCCGGCGGCGTCCAGTGACGCCAGGGCGGTTGAGGTCGGTTCGGAGCCGCCGACGATGCTCTCGACACCGTTGCTGTCCAGATGGTCAGCAATCATGCGCCCGTAACGGTCCTCGGCGAAATGCGTGATGAGTTTGGTTTGAAGGCCCAGCCGGGAGCAGCCGACAGCGACATTGAGGGGGCTGCCGCCCGGGTGTATCTCGGGTTCGCTGCTCCCGTGGCGGGGGTCTTCGATGATGTCGACGAGTGATTCGCCGATGACAGTGACCAAGGCTTGGCTGTCGGAGAGCTCTGGTTCGGGGCCGGTCCCTTGTGATGACATGGCTGCTTCCTCGCAGGTCGGTGCTTGATGTAGCTGCTGATGCTTCGGGGGCTATGCGGTTCAGCGGCCCGGGTAGACGACGGCTTTGAGCTGGCCGGGCTGTTTGCCGGCTTTGAGTGCTTCTTCGGATTCGGCGAGGGTGAACTTGCCGGTGACCAGGATGTCCAGGTCCACTTTGCCGTCGGCGATGAGCTGGATGGCCAGGGGCCAGGTGTTGGTGTAGCGGAAGACGCCGGAGAGCCAGATCTCACGGTTCTGGATGTAGGCGACGGGGAGTTCGACGTCGTCCGCCCCCAGCCCGACCAGGATGACCCTGCCGGCCGGGGCGACGGCTTTGATCCCGGAGCGGACCGCCTGCGGGGCGCCGGAAGCGTCGATGAAGGCATCGACGTCGAGCCCTTCCACAGTGTCTGTCTTCGCGTTCAGTGCGTGGGTGGCGCCGTGTTCCAGGGCGAACGCGAGCCGGTCTTCGGCGATGTCGCTGATGTAGATTTCGGTGGCGCCGAAGGCTCGGGCGGCTTGGGCGGCGATGATGCCGATGGGGCCGGCCCCGGCGATCAGGACGCGGCTTCCGGGCCGGATTTTGGCACGTTCGCAGGCCCACAGCCCGACGGAGAGCGGCTCGATCAGCGCGGCGGCCTCGTCGCTCACGCTGTCCGGGATGTCGTAGGCGAAGTCGGACTGGATGGTCACGTACTCGGCGAAGGCGCCGTCGATCGGCGGGGTGGCGTAGAACTCGATGTCCGGGCAGAGGTTGTAGCGGCCGGCCTTGCACTGCTTGCAGGTGCGGCAGGGGCGCTGGGGTTCGACGGCGACCCGCTGGCCGACGCGCGCCGGGTCCACTGCGGTTCCGACGGCGGCGATCCGGCCGGAGAGTTCGTGGCCGAGGATCAGCGGGTGGTCCACCACGTAGTCGCCGATCCGCCCGTGCTCGTAGTAGTGCACGTCGCTGCCGCAGACGCCGACGGCGGCGACCTGCACCAGGACCTGGTCAGCGTCGAGCTGCGGGAGGGGCAAGGTTTCCATCGCCATATCGCCCTGGCTCTTGAGGATATTAGCCCGCACGGTAGCCGGCAGTCCGGAGCTGGAGGCAGGTGACTGTGTGGTGGTCGTTGTCATCGAAAGTAATCCTTGAAAGAGATGGGTGGGGACCGGCGCGTTACTTCACGGCGCCGAGGGACAGGCCCTGGACGAGTTTGTCCTGGGCCGCGAAGCCGGCGAACAGCACGGGCAGGGAGATCACGACGGCAGCGGCACAGACTTTTGCGAGGAACAGGCCCTGGGAGGAGACGAAGCCGGTGAGGAACACCGGGGCGGTGCCGGCCATGACGCCGGTGAGGACGCGGGCGAGCAGGAGTTCGTTCCAGCTGAAGATGAAGCAGATCAGGGCGGTAGCGGCGATGCCGGGCATCGCGACGGGGGCGATGATCTTCCGCAGTGTCAGCATCAGGCTGGCGCCATCGATCTGTGACGCTTCGAGCATTTCCACCGGGACTTCGGCGAGGAAGGAGCGCATCATCCAGACCGCGATGGGCAGGTTCATCGAGGTGTACATCAGGATCAGGAACCAGATGTTGTCCAGCGCGCCCACGGTCTTGGCGAAGAGGAACAGGGGCAGGACGGCGGCGACGACGGGCATCATCTTGGTGGAGAGGAAGAAGAACATCACGTCCGTCCACTTTTTCACCGGCCGGATGGAGAGGGCGTAGGCGGCCGGGATGGCCAGAGCCAGCACCAGCACGGTGGAGAGGATCGAGGCGGTCGCGGAGTTGATCAGCGGCGGCCACGGGCTAATGCCGGAGCTGGCGCCGAAGAATTCCTTGTAGGCGTCCAGGGTGAGGTTGGCCGCGACCGAGGGCGGGTTGGTGGCCGCGTCGGTTTCGGAGTGGAAGGACGTCAGGATCATCCACAGCACCGGGGTCGCGAAGAGCAAGGCGAGGGCCCAGGCGGCGATACCGGCGGCGGTATTGTTCCGGGTGGGGTCCATGCGGGACTTGCCGCGGCGGCGGGTTCCGGTGTTCAGAGCGGTGGGACCGGCGGGGGTGTTCTGGGGGGCGGCAGGAGTGAGCGTGCTCATCGTGCTGCCTCCTTCTTGAAGAGCGAGAAAACGGTGCGCAGGGCAAAGGTCGCCACGATGATGGTGCCGATGACCACCACTACGCCGGCGGCGGAGGCCAGGCCGTATTCGTTGGCGAAGTAGAACGTCTGGTAGATGGCGTAGGGCAGGTTCGCGGTCCCCAGCCCGCCGGAGGTAAGGGTGAAGACGGCGTCGAAGTTCTGCACGATGTAGATCGCGCCGAGCAGGCCTCCGAGTTCCAGGTACTGGCGCAGGTGCGGCAGGGTGAGGTGCCGGAAGATGTCCCACGGGCTGGCGCCGTCCATCTGGGCCGCTTCGACGGTGTCCATGGGCCGGGACTGCAGGCCGGCGAGCAGGATGAGCATCATGAACGGGGTCCACTGCCAGACCAGGGAGATGATGACGGCCATCAGGGGCGCCTGGGAGAGGAGGTCCGGCTGCGGCGGTGTGTTGCTGCCGAACAGGGACCAGATCCAGGTCAGGATGCCGTTGATCAGCCCGTAGGTCGGATTGAGCAGGGCGTGCTTCCAGATCAGCGCGGCGGCGACGGGCACTACGAGGAACGGCGCGATCAGGAGGGTGCGGGCGAGACCGCGGCCGATGAACTTCTTATCCAGCAGCAGGGCCAGGCCGAGGCCGATGACCAGGCTGGCCAGGACCACGGACACGGTCAGGACGATGGTGGTGAAGATGGCCTGGCGGAGGTCCGCGTTGGTCAGGACCTGGATGTAGTTATCGAAGCCGGCGAAACCGGTCTGGTCCGGGCGGAGGCTGTTCCAGTTCAGGAACGAAATGATCAGGGTCACCACGAACGGAAGCTGGGTGACGATGATGAGGAAGATCAGGGCCGGCAGCAGCGGCGCACGCCGTGCCCAGGCCAGAGCGCGTTCACGGGATCTGGCGTTCTTGGAAGGTTTCGTTGCGCTGTGCCCGGTACGGGAAATGCGCGCTGTTGCTGTTGTCATGGCGGTCTCCTGCGATGCTGTGGCCCAGCGTAAAGCGGGCCACAGCATCGATTGGTGGGTGGTTACTTCTTGTACTTGTCGCCGATTTTCTGAGCGGCTTCCTGGCCCTTGGCCAGCGCGTCCTCCACGGAACCCTGCCCTGCGATGGCGGAGCTGACACCCTGGGAGACCGTGGTGCCAAGGTCAGCGAATTCGGGGATCCCGACGAACTGGATGCCGACCACCGGACGCTCCTGCACGCCCGGATTCTTCGGATCCGCGTTCTCGATGGCCGAGCGTTCCGCCTTGAAGAACGGGGCTGCCTTCTGGAACTCGGCGTTCTCATAGGTGGAGATGCGCTTGCCGGACGGGACCTTCGCCCAGCCGAGCTTGGACGCAACGAGTTCCTCGTACTTCTTCGAACTGGCCCAGGCGATGAACTTCGCGGCAGCGTCCTGCTTCTTCGAGGCAGCCTGCACGCCCCAGGACCAGGTCCACAGCCAGCCGGAGGACTTCGTGTTCTTCACCGGGGCCTGGGCGTAGCCGATCTTGCCCTTCACCGGGGAGTCCGCGGCTTCTAGGGCGCCCGCGGCGGAGGTGGCATCGTACCACATGGCCACCTTGCTCTGGCTCATGTTGTTCAGGCACTCGGTGAACCCGGCCTGAGCGGCACCAGCCTCGCCGTGCTCGCGCACCAGCTTGGTGTAGAACTCAGTCGCTTCCTTGAACTCGGGGGCGTTGACTTTGGCGTTCCAGTCCTTGTCGAACCAGGTCCCGCCGAAGGTGTTGACGACGGTGGTCAGCGGCGCGAAGACCTGGCCCCAGCCCGGCTGGCCGCGCAGGCAGATGCCCTTCATGCCAGGAGCCGCACCGTCGGCCTTGGCCGCAAGGTCGGCGACCTGGTCCCAGGTGGGCTTCTCCGGCATGGTCATTCCCTTGGCGTCGAAGATGTCCTTGCGGTACATCAGGAAGGAGGACTCACCGTAGAACGGTTCTCCGTAGAGCTTGCCGTCCTTGCCGGTGAGGGAGGCCGTGTAGGCGGGAAGGATGTCTGCCTGGTTGAAATCGGCGTCCTTCGCCACGCTGTCCAGGGGCGCGAGCCATTTGTTCTCGGAGTAGAAGGGGATCTCGTAGTTCGAGAGAGATGCCACGTCGTACTGACCGGCCTGGCTGGAGAATTCCTGGCTGATCTTCGCCCGGACGTCATTCTCCGGGAGGATTGTGTAGTTGACCTTGATGCCGGTTTCCTTGGTGAAGTTGTCCGCCGTCAGCCGCTGCAGGTCTTCCATCTGGGGGTTGTTCACCATCAGCACATTGATGCTGTTCTGGTCACCGGCAGCCGTGCCGCCGCCGGCCCCGGAGCAAGCCGAGGCAGAAAGTGCGAGGCACAGGGCGCCGGCGGCCAGTGAGGCAGCGCGCATTTTTGAGCGCATTGAGGACTCCTTTGTTCTTCAAGGGGGGTGCTCAGCCACTGCACTCGACAGCTGCGTCGAAGTACCGGACTGGAGCGCGCATTTGATCGGGGAATCCGATGTGCCGCGCTGATGTTCCTCAACATTAAGCCTGTGGGACAGGGCACAACTAGCGCCGTGGTTGCCAATTTCTGATACAAATTTTCCGATGCGTGGACAGGCAACGGGCACTAATCTAGGGGAAGACCCCTTGGGAGCTGTCCATATTTCATAACCATCAGCACGGAGTACCACGATGACTGCCGCGGACGCGAATGACGGAGCAACGGCCAGGCTTGCCGAAAGGCTCTTGGGGATGCGCGCCAACCGGGAAGTCATCCCGCCCGACCCGGAGCATTCGGTCCGGTGGCACGAGCACGACTATCCCAGCCCGGTGGCACGGTGGAACTACCACCCGGAATACGAGATCCACCTCATCCGGAAGGGCACCGGAAAATTCATCGTCGGCGACCATATCGGCACCTTCGAAGCAGGCCACGTATCCCTGGTTGGATCAGGGCTGCCCCACGACTGGGTCAGCGACCTCGAACCCGGCGAAGTTCTGAAGAAGCGGGACGCCGTCATCCAGTTCGACGGAAAATGGATCCAACAAACCGCCTTGACCGTCCCCGAAATGGAGGAGGTCAAGCCGCTGCTGGAACAGTCAGCACGCGGGATCGAGTTCCTGGGCCGCACGGCGCGGAACGCCGCCGTATCCATCGAAGCCATGGGCCGATCGGATGGGCTGGAGCGGCTTCACCACCTCCTGGAACTCTTCACGATACTTGCCCGGGCGCCACAGGAGGAACGGCGCTACCTTGCGGAGGAATGGTTCAGGCCGCAACTGGACGGCCAGGCCGCCGCCGTCGTCGACATCGTCCTCGAATATGTCTTCACCAACCACGCCGGCAACATCAAGATGTCCGAAGCGGCAGCTTTGGTCGGCATGAGCGAACCGACGTTCTCGAAATACTTCAAACGCTCCACCGGCCAGAACTTCAGCGATCTGGTCCGCAAACTCCGTCTCGCTCACGCACGCCGCCTGCTAGAGGGCAACGACGCACCGATCTCCGACATCTGCTATGAAGTAGGTTTCTCCAACCTGTCCAACTTCAACCGCCACTTCCTCAATGACACCGGCGAAACCCCACGCCAGTACCGCCAACGAGCGCGCAACTGATGAACCTCTGATCACGCTGCTTTCTCCTTTCGGAACTGCCGTTCCCGGATTATGCGGGAGCACTCCGGCGCCTGCCAACGGTTCCGGATGGACTACACCCCAACCCGACGCACCGGGCAGCAGCTGTACCTCCTTGGCTTTTCTCCTGACACGGGGCCTGGAACCCATCCTGACAAGATGAGGATGAGGTCTATGTGGAAGCAGCCCGCTGCCGCCGCCCACAACCGGGGACCATTCTCTTAGGTTATCCACCGCTACTGCTGCTAAGGAGCTTCCCGACGGGAGCTTCGGAGGAAAGATGAACTGACACTCGCCTACCGCGGCGGAGCCGTTCTCCGGGCAGTCAGCATCTGGCTGACAGCTTTAGTAAACACACCCTAGAGCTTCCCCGAGTCCGTTTCCATGATGTTGTCGATTATCGCCCAAAGCCCCCTGTCATTTCCTTGTCCCTCAAGATCCAGGACCAGGCTGATGCTTGACTCAATCTGAGTATCTGTCATTTGTGCAGACGACAGACGCCTGAACTTTTGTACAACTTCCTCATCAGTCAGAGGGTTGGCTGCCGAACCGCGAGGAGCCGTGCAGCCGCCTTCGACAGGGTTCCCGTCTAGCGCCTCAATGATTACTCGTGAGACGTTGTAAGGTTTCGCGTGCGTGGTCCCGGTAATTTCCAATGGAGAGACCTCAATCCGTTCCATTAACGACGCGATCTTCGGGGACGCAGCATATCGCTCGAATTCGAGAGTATGCGCTGGGGTGATCACGTCGGCGCCACTCGCAGCGAGAGCGAGGCAGTACTGCAGGTGGAAGCGGGCCTCATTGGAGGTTTCCGGAAGGTGATCCTTGCGTACCGCGGCCAGCATGTACTCGGGCACCTGGACCTTGATTCGGTGTGCTTCTGCGACCTTAACGCCTCGACGGACTAGCTCGACGACTGCGTCGATGCTCGAGTGGGTGTAACCGCAGGATGCATGAAGTTTGCGCTGCGGGGTTAGCAGATGCCACCTTCCGGGGGAACGGATCTCAGCTTCGTCAAAGCTGTAAGCCAGTGCGGCCATCAGTCCGATTGGGCTTTCGACGAGGTTTGGGGGTCCTGTGATTCCTTCCAGAGCGTACTCAACGCCTCTGATTCCGCTGTCTGCAGGGCAGGCGCCGAACAAGATCGGTTTGATTGTCCCGCCGTCGCCGAAAATGACCTCTGCCGGGCCCCAGCTGACGATAGTGCCGGCGACAGCCATCGCCTGGGCCGTCATCTCCACGGAAAGGCCACGCAGCCGTGCCACGGCGGCTGCGGCGCCAATGGCGGAAAACAGACTCACCATCACCATTCCCGACTCCGTGTAAGGTTTCCTGGTCCATGTTTGGGACTCATAGAGACGGGAAGTGACTTCAATGCCCGCGACAATTGCCTCGACGACCTTCTCGCCGGATGAACCCAAGGACCGGCCGGCACTTACTGTAGCGGCAACGATGCCTATGCTCGCGTGTCCTCCAATCAGGTCATTGAGTTCAAGCACATCACCCATATAGCCCAGGACCCGTGCCTCCTCGCCCGGGGACCGCAGGGTTTGTGCACCACCGCTGAGGCGGCGTTCCGCCCGCTTCAGGGCCGACGCCTCCGCTGTTACAGAACCGGCGATGATGCATCCCAGCGTGTCGAGGAGACAGAGCTTGGCTTGATTGCGCACGGCGGCGGGGATGGCGCCACCCTTGGCTGAATGGGCAAATTCAGCCAAAGCAGTAAGCAACGGCCTGCCTGCTGATTCCGGTGCGGTGGCGCCAGTTCGACGTGGAATTTCTGATCGCATCTTTCTCCTCCATCTTGACAAGAGTTCCAGTGACCTCCACCATATCAATGGATGAACCAATGCGCGAGAGCATAAATAACAACTCGCAACGGCTTGCTGCTGGTTCGGTCATCCTCGAGCGTCGGCTTAGCTCCGATTCGTGGTGGGGCCGGGCGCCTCAAGGGTTCCGAGAGGGACGCCGGAGGGATGTAATCCGCGATTTTCAAAGGAGAAGTATGGCACGAGTAGTTCGCGGCACCCCGCGTACCCACCTCGACATTGTTGATGGGCTTGCAGAACTGGGTGTCGCCACCGTTCATGAGTCGCAGGGCAGGACAGGCCTCCTTGATATCGGCCTTCGTCCTATCTTTCCCGCCAGAATTGCGGGAAATGCCCTGACCTGCGAGGTCGCTCCTGGTGATAACTGGTCCATCCATGTCGCCGTCGAACAAGCCCAAGCGGGTGACATCCTGGTGGTCACTCCCACAAGCCCCTGCAATGACGGATACCTCGGAGACCTGCTTGCCGAGAGCTTGCTTGCCCACGGCGTGCGTGGCCTTGTCATCGATGCCGGCGTCCGCGACGTGGACACATTGACTGAGATGAAGTTTCCGGTCTGGCCCAGGGCTATTGGTGCACAGGGAACAGTCAAGGAGACAGTGGGCAACGTCCAGGTTCCTATCGTGATCGCCAACCAGCTCGTTCGCCCTGGCGATGTGATCGTGGCGGACGTCGATGGTGTCTGCGTTGTTCGGCGCGAAGACGCGGCAACTGTACTCGTCAAAGGCCGTGAGCGTGAGGCGAACGAGACCGCAAAGCGGGCACGTCTCCGGTCGGGCGAGCTGGGCCTGGACATTTACAACATGCGCGACAAGCTTGCAGCCAAGGGTCTGGTCTACGAGGACTATTCGGTATGACCAGTACGCAGGTGGCTGTGCCCTGCACGGTGATGCGTGGTGGCACCTCGAAAGGGCTTTATTTTCTGGCGGAGGATCTGCCCGATGACCGCGGTGCACGGGACGCGTTCCTGCTGGCAGCAATGGGTTCGCCGGATGCACGTGAAATCGACGGTATGGGCGGCGGTCACCCACTCACCTCCAAAGTGGCTGTCATCAGCCGGTCCACTCGGCCCGGGATTGACGTGGATTATCTGTTCTTGCAGGTCTGGCCGGACCGGGCCGAGGTCGGCGACCAACAGAACTGCGGGAATATCCTGGCCGGCGTTGGTCCGTTTGCCCTCGAACGGGGTCTTCTTCCTGCCACTGATGGCATCACGGCGGTCTCCATCTACATGGTGAACACCGATTCGAAGGCCACTGCCTTTGTGGAGACCCCGGGCGGAGTGGTCAACTACGGTGGTTCCGCCCGCATTGACGGCGTTCCTGGAACGCATGCACCGATCACCATCAACTTTGAAGATGTCGCCGGCTCAACCTGTGGGTCGCTTCTGCCCACCGGCAACGTGGTGGACGTCGTCAACGGTGTGGAGGTGACCTGTGTTGACAACGGCATGCCGGTGGTCTGCCTCAAGGCCTCTGACTTGGGCATCACGGGCTACGAAACAGCGGCCGAACTGGAAGCGAATTCCGAGCTGAAGGCCCGGTTGGAAGAGATCCGCTTGGAAGTTGGGCGCATGATGAACCTCGGCGATGTCACCAGCAAGACTGTTCCCAAGATGAGCCTGCTGGCCCCGGCCAAGGGAGGCGGGTTCATCAGTACCCGCACCTTCATCCCCCACCGGGTCCATGAATCGATCGGTGTGCTGGGTGCCGTTTCGGTCGCCACCGCGTGCATGCTCGACGGCAGCGTCGCCGCTCAAACTGCTGACCCGGCTACGGAGCACAGCAACTCTGGCGCCGGTGTTGAGGTTCAAGTCGAGCACCCCTCAGGATTTTTCACAGTCCAAATGGACGTGGATACCTCATCGGGCCAGCCCATCGTCACCAAGTCCGCCCTGCTCCGCACCGCCCGAATGCTGATGTCGGGCTCCATTTTCGTCCCTCAATCATCCTGGGAGATCGCATGATCCTCGATTGCCACGGCCACTACACCACCGCTCCGGAGCTCCACAACCAGTGGCGGATCGATCAACTGGCAGCCTTCAGATCCGGTCAGCCCAGCCCTGCCTACCCGACCATTCCCGACGAGATCATCATTGAGTCGATTGCATCCAACCAGCTGCGCCTCATCAACGACCGCGCTATCGACCTCACAATCTTTTCCCCACGGGCATCCGCCATGGGTCACCACGAGGGTGATCAACGGATCAGCGTCGAGTGGACGACCGCCTGCAACAACCTGATCAAACGGGTCGTAGATCTCTTCCCCGAGTCCTTCGTGGGGGTCTGCCAGCTCCCGCAGTCCCCGGGGGCAGACCTGACAGAATCGATCAAGGAACTCGAACGTTGCGTCACTGAACTCGGCTTCATCGGCTGCAACCTCAATCCCGACCCCAGCGGCGGGAAATGGGACTCCCAGCCCCTGACCGATAAGTACTGGTACCCCCTCTACGAGAAAATGGTGGAGCTCGACGTTCCCGCCATGATTCACGTTTCGGCCTCCTGCAACCCCAACTTCCACGCGACCGGCGCCCACTACATGAACGCGGACACGACCGCATTCATGCAGTTGCTCCAAGGCGACCTGTTTGCAGACTTTCCGACCCTGCGGTTCATCATCCCGCACGGTGGCGGCGCTGTTCCCTACCACTGGGGCCGGTACCGGGGCCTCGCCGACATGCTCAAGCAACCCGGCCTCGACTCACACCTGATGAACAACGTCTTCTTCGACACCTGCGTCTATCACCAGCCGGGCATCGACCTGCTGATGAACGTCATTGACAACAAAAACATCCTGTTCGGTTCTGAAATGATCGGCGCCGTCCGAGGGATTGATCCGCAGACCGGCGAGTACTTCGACGATACGAAGCGCTATATCGATGCCGCTGACATCTCGGACCAGGAGCGCGCACAGATCTTCGCCACCAACGCCCAGGCAGTCTTTCCCCGCCTCAAACAAAAACTGGAGGCCCTGGTCTGATGAACACCGCCACATTCGTCAAAGACGCCAACTGGCTCGACTGGCACCCTAACCCGAGTAAGCCCCAATTCCAGGTTCCGGCCGGAGCCGTTGACGCGCACTGCCATGTGTTCGGCCCTGGCAACGTTTTCCCGTTCGCCCCCGAACGCAAATACACGCCCTGTGATGCCAGCAGGGATCAGCTGTTCGCGCTGCGGGACTTCCTGGGCTTTGAAAAGAACGTGGTCGTTCAGGCAACCTGCCACGGTTCAGACAACTCCGCTCTCCTGGACGTCTTGGAGCGCTCGAACGACAAAGCCCGCGGCGTGGTCACCGTCAAGCCCGATGTCACGCCCGGACAACTGGCCTGGATGCATGAGCTGGGTGTACGCGGGGTCAGGTTTAACTACGTCAAGCGCCTGGTCGATCCGAAACCGGACGAGTACTACCGGGAAATCATCGAAAAAATCCGTCCCTTGGGCTGGCATGTCGTGCTCTACTTCGAGCCCGCAGACCTGCAGGAAAAGTGGGATTTTTTCACATCCCTGAACATTCCCATTGTTATTGACCACATGGGCCGGCCCGACGTCACCAAACCCGTGGACGGCCCGGAGTTCGCGCAGTTCCTGCGCTTGATGCAGGAGAACCCCAGCGTTATCTCCAAGGTCAGCTGCCCGGACCGCATCACGCTCAGCGGAGGACCCGCCTACGCCGACGTCGTGCCCTTTGCCAGGACCGTGGTCGAAGAGTTCCCTGACCGTGTCTTGTGGGGGACGGATTGGCCGCACCCGAACATGAAACAAGAGATGCCCGACGACGGAATCCTCGTCGACTACGTCCCATCGATAGCAGCCACCCCGGCCCTGCAGGAGAAATTGCTCGTAACCAATCCCAACAACATCTACTGGAGCTGATCATGAAGCCCGATTTTAAGCAGTTCAAGGACCTTCCCGGGACAACCATCTTCACCATCGAAAAGGCCCGCGAAGGATTCCACTTCAACGAATTTTGCATGAGCCTGCGCAAGGAAGAAAACCGCCAGCGATTCCTGGCCGATGAGCGCACGTACCTGGACGAGTGGGAGATGACCGAAGACCAGAAGCAGGCCGTGCTGACCCGAGACTTCCAAAGGATGCTCGACACCGGAGGCAACGTTTACTTCCTGTCCAAGATTTTTGCGGCGGAAGGACTCTCGTACGTGCAGGCAGTGAGCACCATGACCGACATGAACGTGGAGCAGTACCAGGCGATGATGCTGGCCGGCGGCCGCAACATCGAAGGCTGGCGCTCCAAAGAAGAAAGAGGCGAAGCGTAATGGCAAAGATCACCGGTGGCATTGCGACCAGCCATGTGCCCGCTGTTGGGGCAGCTATCGACATGGGCCGCACCCAGGAGGACTACTGGAAGCCGATGTTCGACGGGTATGAGTTCTCAAAGGACTGGATCAAATCCAACAACCCGGATGTGGCGATCATCGTCTATAACGACCATGCCTCCTACTTCGGCATGGAAATCATGCCCACCTTTGCCGTGGGCGTCGCCGAATCCTTCGGCATCTGCGATGAAGGCTACGGACCGCGCCCTGTCCCCGACGTGGAAGGCGCACCCGAACTGGCAACACATCTGGCTGCGTCTCTTATCCTCGATGACTTCGATCTGACCGTTCTGAACGTGCTTGAAGTGGACCATGGCCTCACCGTCCCGCTGTCGCTGATGTATGGAAGCCCGGACAAATGGCCGGCCAAGGTCATTCCCCTGGCCGTGAACGTTGTAATGTACCCCCAGCCCTCCGGGGAACGTTGCCTTTCCCTTGGCAAGGCCATCAGGCGGGCGGTGGCGGAGTTCGACGAGGACCTCAACGTCCAGGTCTGGGGGACGGGCGGCATGAGCCACCAGATCCAAGGCGCCCGCGCAGGTCTCATTAACCTGCCATGGGACCAGAAGTTCATGGACGATCTGATTAACGAGCCCGAAATCCTCCAGTACAAGCCCCACCTCGAATACATGAGGGAAGCCGGATCCGAAGGTGTTGAACTCATCATGTGGCTCATCATGCGCGGCGCCCTCGGCGACAAAGTCGACGAGGTCTACCGCTTCAACCACGTACCGGCGTCCAACACCTCAGTTGGGCACCTGATCCTTACACCGACGGAGGCAGCATGACCGTTAATCTCGCCGTCGTAGGCCTGGGCGCCTTCGGCCACAAGCACCTCGACGCTATTGCCCAGATTCCTGACGCCAAAATCCAGTACGTCGCCCACAGCACGCTGGAAAAGGCCAAGGAGGTAGCCGATAAGTACGGGGCCGAAGGCGCCTTCGCCAGCTACTCTGAGCTGTTGGCGCAGGATGACCTCGACGGCGTCATCCTCGCTACCCCAACCCAGATGCACCACGCGCAGACCCTGGAGGCCCTGCGGGCCGGTAAGAACGTCATGGTCGAGATCCCCATGGGAGACTCACTTGCGGGCGTGCAGGAGATCGTGGACGCCCAGAAGGAAACTGGTCTCATCGCCATGGCAGGCCACACCCGGCGTTTCAACCCGTCACACCAGTATGTGCACAACAAGATCAGCGCGGGCGAGTTCTCCATCCAGCAGATGGATGTGCAGACCTACTTTTTCCGCCGGACCAACACCAACGCCCTCGGCCAGGCCCGCTCCTGGACCGATCACCTGCTGTGGCACCACGCTGCCCACACTGTCGACCTGTTCCAGTACCAGACCGGCGAAAAGATTGTGAAGGCCAACGCCATCCAGGGACCCAAACATCCTGACCTCGGCATAGCCATGGACATGTCCATCCAGCTTCAAAGCGAGAACGGCAAAATTTGCACGCTCTCACTCTCCTTCAACAACGACGGCCCCATCGGGACCTTCTTCCGCTACATCGGCGACACCGAAACCTACATAGCCCGGTATGACGACCTCGTCGACGGCAAGGAAAACCCCATCGACGTCTCCAAGGTGGCGGTGTCAATGAACGGCATCGAGCTGCAGGACCGCGAGTTCGTGGCAGCCATCAAGGAAAAGCGCGAACCCAACTCCAGCGTCGCCCAGGTCCTTCCCTGCTATGTGGTACTCGACGCCCTGCAACGGCAGCTCGAATACTAAAACGCCCGACTACGGGCGCTTACTGAACGGAATCTTCTTTCCGTGCAGTATGCGCCCGTAGTTGAACTCGATCCCTGCAAGCATCGTGCTCTCATACCCGGTCTCGTTAAGCATCGACACCACATCCATGATTTCAATTTGCCGGCGCTTAATGTGCTGGGCAGTACCGGACAAGTACTGCTGGGCTGTCTCCGCTGAGCTGGCTTCGAAGGTCTCCAGAATTTCCTGGTAAGCCCAGGTGTGCATCCCCATGTTTTCCGCAGCCCACAGGGTGTCCGTGATGACTCCGGCGATGCCCTTGGCAAACAGGCTGCGGATAAGACGACGTGCCGTTGCTTCCCCCGGTACCTCCGAAACGTATTCAAGGCGCAGGCCGGACGGTTCGAGCAATTCTATGAGTTTCCTGGCGCCGGCGCCGGCGACCTCCAGGGCAGCCACCTCGGCGGAGGCATCATCCTTCCCAAGGACTGCAGCATCCACAAACGAACCCTCTTCAAAAAGCATAGCGAGATCCTTCTTCAACGAAGGAACACCTGGGCCCAGGTCCGCATAAACCGCATTCTTGCCGAGAAGGGGCGCCACCTGCTCGGCGATCCGGGTGGGCGCGACGGTCGACCCCAGGGCAAGAATCACCGCCGCTCCGTCCATGGCATCCTCTAGGCTCCCGGCGACCCGGGCGGTGGAAGCTACTTTCGACCCTGGGTTGAAGCCCACAACATCGAATGGGCCCGCTACAAGTTCACCGGCAACCGCGGACCCGGCTTCACTGTGGCCGAGCAGGACTATCTTGGCGTGCCCACTCATCGGACTGCTGCGCTCTTTTGTGAATTGATCGAGTCTTTCCGGTCGAAAAGCCGCATTTGGGCCGCTGTATGGTGGTCGCCCACGGGCTGAGTGATGTTGTCCAGAACCATTACTTGTTCCTCAGTGAGCTTGACGTCAATAGCCAGCAGGTCTTCTTCCAGATGATCTGCCCGAATGGTGCCAGGAATGGGCGACCAGTCCCCGCCCTTGCCCAGCAGCCAGGCCAGGGCAACCTGGGACGGAGTGGCACCTGCTTGCTCAGCAACCGCTTCCACTTCCCTGAATAGAACGAGGTTTTTTTCCAACGCTCCATCCATGAAGCGCGGGTTGCTCAGGCGCCAGTCGTCCTGGTCGAGTTGGCTAAGCGACCGGATCTTTCCGCTAAGAAGGCCCCGCCCCAGAGGGGAGTATGGCACAAAGCCGATCCCGAGCTCCTTCAACAGCTCCAGGGTGCCGTCCTCGCCGTCCCTGGTCCACAGTGAATATTCGGACTGCAGGGCAGTGATCGGATAGACGGCATTCGCCCGCCGGATGGTGTCCGGACCGGCCTCGGACAAGCCAATATGGCGGATCTTGCCCTCGGCGATGAGTTCAGTCAGTGTTCCAACGACATCTTCAATCGGCACTGTCTTGTCGACGCGGTGCTGGTAGTAGAGGTCGATGTAGTCGGTGCCGAGACGGGTCAGCGAGCCTTCCACAGCGGCGCGGATGTTTGGGGGTGAGCTGTCCACCGGACCTGGATTTCCCACGTGCGAGATCAGCCCGAACTTGGACGTTATGACCACTTGGTCCCGGCGGTCCTTCAGCGCCTTCCCCAGAAGTACTTCGTTTTTAAAGGGCCCGTAGAGCTCCGCCGTGTCGAAATGGGTGACTCCCAGCTCAAAGGCACGATGGATAGTACGGATCGAATCTTCCTCCTCCTGCTTATGGCCCGTGTAGAGATGGGACATTCCCATGCACCCGAGACCAATTGCGGAGACGGTGAGGTCACGAAGTTTGTTGTATTGCACAGGATCACACTTCCGGTTGGGGCCGCTTCAGGTCTGGGGTTGCCGGGCCGGCCAGGAATAAGGGGAGAATGGGGATTGATCAGCTGGCGCCCGGCCAGCCGGTGTAGGCCTCGGCGAGGTAGGCCATGCCGTGCCGGGATGAGACCACAGAGTTGAGTTCGCCCAGCTGGCGGGCGCGGGAGAAGTCGTCGGCGTCGGCGGGGGTGTGCAGCATGGTGGTCATCCAGTAGGAGAACTGCTGGGCCTTCCATACACGCTCCAGCGCGCGGTCGCTGTAGGTCTCCAGCAGCCGGTCCGAGCCGGAGTTGTAGTGGCTGTCCAGCCCTTCGAAGAGCACCTTGACGTCATGGATGGCCAGGTTCAGGCCCTTGGCCCCGGTGGGCGGAACCGTGTGCGCGGCGTCCCCTGCGAGGAACAGGTTGCCGTGCCGCATGGGGGTGTGGACGAAGCTGCGGAACGGCAGCACCATCTTCTCGATGACCGGCCCCTCCTTCAGCTCAAAGCCGTTGCCGTTTACCCGGCTGCGGAACTCGGCCCAGATCCGGTCGTCATCCCACTCCGACACGATCTCCTTGGGATCGCACTGGAAGTACATCCGCTGCACGGTTTCGGTGCGCTGGCTGATCAGGGCGAAGCCGTTGTCCGAGTTGGCGTAGATCAGCTCATCCGAGCTGCGCGGGGCTTCGGCGAGGATCCCGAACCAGGCGAAGGGGTACTCGTGGAAGTACCACTTGCGGTGCGCCTCCGGAATCTGGAACCGGCAGTGGCTGCGGGAACCGTCCGCGCCCACCAGGAAGTCCGCCTGGATCTCGAACTCCACGCCGTCGGCGTCGGTGAACCAGACCTTGGGTTTGCCCTCAAGATCGTGGACGGAAGTGTCCGTGACGCTGTAGCGGACGTCGCCGCCGTCGTCCTTCCTGCGTGCGGCGAGGTCCAGGAAGACGTCCGTCTGCGGGTACAGCCACACGGATTCGCCCACGAGGTCCTTGAAGTCCACGCGGTGGCTCTCGCCGTTGAAACGCAGTTCGATGCCGTCATGCCGGTCGCCCTGGCGCAGCACCCGGTCCGAGACCCCGCTGTCCACCAGCAGGTTGACGGTGCCGTGTTCCAGGATGCCGGCGCGGACGGTTTCGGCGATGTCCTCGTGGCTGCGGACTTCAATGACCGTGGACTCGATGCCGGCCTTGGCCAGGACGTGGGAGAGCATCAGCCCGGCGGGCCCGGCGCCCATGATGGCCACCTGCGTGGAAATGATGTTTCTTGTCATGGATCGTCTCGCTTCGTTGCTGCCGCCCGGGGCGGGTGAGTGACTTTGGAATTAGTGTGGGGGTGCGGCAGCGAACGGCGTCACTTGAATTCCGTTCATTGGGCCCCGTCGATCTTGTGGTTCCGTCGCGGCAGACCGGACCAGGCCGACGTCGCCGAGGCGGGGACAGCCTCAAGGCGCTGGTTGCCATAAACGCATGCAGGCCCAGACAGAGGGAGATCCTTCGTCCGGGCCTGCGTGCATTCAGTAACCCTTTGGCAACAACCAAGGTTTCCACCTTGGTTGTTGCCAAGCCCGTTCAGATCTGCTGTGCGTCCCTGTTTCAGCTCAGCGGCCGGAACCAGTGCTGCTATCGGCTGTTTTCAAGATCCTTGACCGCAGCGCCCGTCATAATGTCGTTGTCTTTGGTTTCGCGTGTGAGAAAGATTGCCACTGTGCTGATAACGCACATGCCCATGATGAACCAGATCACAGGGCCGATGTCCTTGCCGGAAGCAGCGTACAGCGAAGCAAGGATGACGGGGGTGAACCCGGCGCCAATCAAACTGGCAAGTTGGTAACTGAGAGAAATGCCGGTGTACCTCGATCGCGGCGGGTACTGCTCGGCAAGGAATGCCGCCATTGGCCCATAGATCATCGAGTAGAGGACCTTAATGGTCACAAAGGCGACGAATACCAAGACCACGTTGCCCGACCCCATGGCCGCGAACACTGGGTACGCCAACAGCGCGATTGCCGTTCCGCCGGCCATCATGAGCCAACGGCGGCCGAGGGTATCAGACAGTTTGCCGAACACCAGGACCCCAGCTGACGAAAATAGCCCGGTAATGGACAACGCGAAGAGCACATCGGAGTTGCTGGCACCGCCAGCGACGGCATAGGTCGCACCGAAGGTGCTGAGCATGGCGGACAAGCTGAACAACGCGATACAGCTCAGGGTGGTCAGGATCAGAATCTTGGGCTGGCGAAGCACCTCCACGAGTGGAGCGGATTCCTTCTTCTTTTCTGCTTCAGCAGCCATGGCGGCTTCGAATACCGGGCTCTCCGAGACTTTGGAGCGTATCACCAGGCCGATCACCAGCAGGGCAGCCGAGGCAATAAAGGGCAGGCGCCATCCCCAGGAAATAAAAGCTTCATGGGGCAGAAGGGCGACAACACCCATGGCGCCGGTTCCCAGGAACGTACCAAACGAGCTGCCGGCGGTCGCGAACGAAGCGGCAAAGCCGCGTTTCTTCGACTTGGCATGCTCCAGGGACATCAACGCGGCACCGCCCCATTCACCACCCACACAGATCCCCTGGACCAGGCGCAGTACAACCAAAATGACTGCCCCCCACGACCCAATGGCTGAAGCAGGGGGAATCAGGCCCATCAGGAATGACCCGACACCCATCCCTGCCATAGAGAGGACCAGCATTTTTTTCCGGCCGAGCCGGTCACCAAAATGGCCGAAAATCAGGCCTCCGACCGGGCGGGCAACGTAACCGACCGCAAAAGTTGCCAGCGAGGCAATCGTTCCTGCCAACGGATCCAGATTGGAGAAGAACACCGACCCGAAAACGAGCGATGCGGCTGAGGCATAGACGAAAAAGTCGTAGTACTCGATGACACTTCCGAGGAAGCTTGAACCGACGACACGACGGACTTCCTTGTCCTTCTGTTCAGGCGTCAACGCGCGCACCTGATCATTTGTCGTGGACATAAAACTCCTTTGTATAAGGATAGGCCCGGTGAGGATGGTGCTCGGGGCGGTGAATTGAAGCATGGGTTTCCAGCAGCTCAGAAGCTGGAGAAGGCAATCATCACAGGGATGTCAATGGAGGAACCATTGAGACAATAATAGTGATCCAAGCCATATAGTCAATACCGGACGGGGCGCAGCGCTGCCAGAGGAGAAGGTCTTTCATAGCACGCACGGCATCTGGCAGGCAGGGTCCTTCGTGCCGCCGCACGCTTTGCGCTCCGACTAATGCCACCCGGGCTGGTGTTCCGTTCAACGGTATGATAAATGTACCTTCCGTATTGAGAGGCGTCCGTGGCCAATTCAACCTCCGGGGAATCCGTCATACACCGTGTCGTGCGGATTCTGGGTGCGTTCGCCGATGACGCCCCTGCTCTTCCTTTGCGGGAGCTAAGCCGTAAAGTCGATCTGCCGGTATCCACCGTGCACCGACTCGTAGGGGAACTGGAGATTGAGGGCCTGCTGGTCCGGGACCCGTCCGGACGGTTGCGGCATGGCCACCGGCTCTGGGAATTGGCCTCCCGCGGCTCCCGGGCCGCGAGCCTTCGTGAGTCCGCCCTGCCGGTCATGGAGGATCTTGCCGCCCATACCGGCCACAACATGTCGCTGGGGGTACTCGAGGGCACTGATGTGCTGTACGTTGAGCGCCTGGTGCTGAACGAATCCGTCGTCAACATCACCAAGATCGCCGGCCGCCTGCCGGTCCACGGCTGTTCGGGCGGTCTGGTCTTCATGGCGTTCGCCCCAGAAGCGGACCAGGAACGGTTCTTGAGCCGACGGCTGGAGAAACTGACCGATGCCACCGTGACGGATCCCCAGGAGCTGCGAAAAGTCCTGGCCATCATCCGCCAGACCGGATATTGCTCCATGGCCGGAATCATCGTGGACGAGTCAAGTGGGATCTCGGTGCCGATCTTCGCCGAGGGAGAACAACCCCTGGCGTGCCTCACCGCTATTGTCACCAGGGGCCAGGAAAATGTTCCCGCCCTCGTACCCCAAATGCAAATGGCCGCCCGCGCCGTAACCCGCCGCCTTGGTTACAACCCGGCACCGATCAGTCCAATGGGCCGGAGGCTCGCCGCGCCGAACTGAGCGCTCCCTTGGGCCCACACGTTGCGGCTATGGGTCTTCTTGCTGGAAAGCGCAGCGCCTGCTCCAATCCCGAACCTGCTGTTCGAATGAATGGAACACCATGTGGGCCTGGCACCTGTGAACATGCCACGATCAGGGCATTGCTCCAGCCATCCCCGCTGGAGGTGAGACCCATGGAGAGTGAAAGAACCACATGCGCATCCTCAATGCTGAGAACGCCGGCCGCTATGACGTCGTCGTGGTGGGCTCCGGTGCGGGCGCACTCACAGCCGCTGCCACCGCAGCCCATGCGGGCAAGTCTGTGATCGTTCTGGAGAAGTCGGAGCTGCTGGGAGGCACCTCCGCCGTGTCGGGAGGCATGCTCTGGGTGGTGGACAACCACTATGCCCGCGAAGCAGGCATCAGCGACTCCAAGTCCGCCGGCCGCGACTATGTGGAGGCTGTGGCCCGCGGCCGCGGCCGCTCCGAACTGCTCGACGCAGCCCTGGACCACGGCGACACTATGCTCCGGTTCGCTGCCGACGAGCTCGGCGTGCGGTTCATTTTTTTGGACAACTTTCCGGACTACCGCCAGGATCTGCCCGGGGCCGTTAAAGGCGGCAGGACGGTGGAACCCGAATTGTTCAACTGTCACGAGGCCCTCGGCCGGATCGCCGAACACGTCCGCACGGACGGCCGGCTCCCCTACACCATGCAGGAATACGAGGACTGGGGTGCCTTCACCGCCTTCCCCTGGGACGAACTGAACGAGCGCCAAGCCAACGGGTTTGCAGCCAAGGGCCACGCACTGGTAGCCATGCTCATTAGCGCATGCCTCAAAAATGGCGTCCATTTCGCCGTCGAGGCCCGGGCCGAAAGACTCCTCACCAGCGGGAGCGGCGTGACCGGCGTCGTACTCAGCGATGGCACCAAGGTGGAAGCCGGCGCAGGTGTGATGCTTGCCGCGGGCGGTTTCGAGTGGGACCGGCAACTGGCAGACTCCATGCTTGCCACCCGTCTCTACACCATGTGCTCCCCGCCCTCAAACACCGGGGACGCCCTCAAGATGGCCCAACGCATCGGCGCCATGACCCGCGGCACCCGCGAAGCCTGGTGGGCTCCCATGTCTCTGACCGGAACAATGCGGGACGGCGAACCCGTCGGTTCACTGCTGCGGTTTGAGCGCCAGGGCCCCGGCTCCATCATGATCAACCGCCACGGCCAGCGCTTCGCGAATGAAGCCCAGAACTACAACGACCTCGCGCGCGTGCTGCACTCCTGGGACTCGGCAAACAACCAGACTCTTAACACCCCTGCCCACGTGGTCTTCGACCAGTCCTATCTGGAGCGCTACGGCATCATGGACCACCGCGCCGGGCAGCCCACGCCCGACTGGCTCATTGAAGCACCGACCTTGGCCGACCTCGCCACCCGGATCAGCGTCCCCGCAGAGAACCTTGAAGCGACTGTGGCGCGGTTCAACGCCAACGCACTCACGGGCGAGGACCCGGACTTCGGCCGCGGGGCCTCGGAATACGACCGCTACTGGGGGGACGCGGACAACCAATGGCCGAACCCCTCGCTGGGTCCCCTGCAGTACGGTCCTTACTACGCCCTCGAGGTGGTCAACGGCGCCTTCGGGACATGCGGAGGCGTGGCCACTGACGGCAATGGCCAGGTCCTGGACGTCGATGGGAACCCCATCCCGGGCCTCTTCGCCGCAGGAAACACCACTGAGAGCCCCTACGCTGCCGGATACCCTGGTGCCGGGGCCACCCTGGGTCCGCTGATGACCATGGCGTACCTCGCCGGGCGCCGGCTTGCCGGCCAACCGGCCCAGTACACGGCCGACGCCGAGGCGGTGTCTGCATGATCCGGCACATCGTGATGTTCCGTTGGAAGGACAGCTTCACCGATGAAATCCGCGCCAGCTGGATCGCCGGCCTGGAGCAGCTGGAAGGCAACATCCCCGGCCTGCTTGCACTGGTCCACGGACCTGATGTTTTAAAGACGGACAAATCATGGGACCACGTCATCGTTGCGGACTTCGAGGACCGCAACGCCCTCACCGTCTACAACACCCATCCCCTCCACGAGGCCATCAAGCCCTACTCCCTGCCTAACGTGCAGGACCTGGCCTACGTGGACCTCGAACTTGACGGTGCAGCAACGCTGCTCCCCTCTTCGGGCAACGCTGCCTTGACCTCCAACCGCTAGGAAAACGACCGTGACTGAGACCTCCACACCCATCTACCGCTGCGACATACTCGTCGTCGGCTCCGGTGCGGCCGGCATGGCAACCGCACTGCGGGCAGCCCACGACGGCTTGAACGTCATCGTTGCCGAAAAGTCCCCGCACTTTGGCGGCACCACTGCGCTATCCGCAGGGTGGGCCTGGGTCCCCGGCAACCGCAAGGGGGCCAAGGCCACCGGGGACACCCGTGCCGAGGCCGAAACGTACCTGAAGGCCCTTGCGCCGAATACTTTCAACGAAGACGGCGTCACCGGATTCCTGGACACTGTTCCCGAAGCCATTGACTTCTTCGAGGACCACACCAGGGTCACCTTCAGCTATCCGGAGAAGGCACCGGATTACAAGATGGACTTACCGGGCGCGAAACTGGGCGGCCGCGCCATCCTGCCCACCGACGCGGACATCCGCATGCTCGGCAGCCGCCGCAAGGAACTTCAGCCGTACCTGAGCTCCTACACTGTTTTCGGCTACATGCCACAGGTCGGACCGGACCTGAGCACGATCCTGAAGGCCAACCAGTCGTTCAAGGCCTTTACCTACACCGCCGGCAAGCTGCTGAGGACTTGGGCGGACACGGCCCTCTTCCAGCAGCCCCTGAGGCGTACCAACGGCTCGGCCCTGATGACACGGATGGTCGCTTCCGCCCTGGACGCCGGCGTGCGCGTGTGGACCTCCACTCCCGTGGAGCACCTGGTTAGTGACGACGCCGGCACGGTCACCGGCGCGATGCTCGGCGGCCAACATACAGGCCGGGTGCAGGCAAGGTTGGGCGTGGTGTTGGCCGGCGGCGGCTTCTCCGGGGACGCTGCTTTGCGCAGGCAGTACTTTCCGCATGACCGTAACGGGGGGGAGCATTTCACGCCCACCCAGGGCCACGATGGCTCCTCTGCGCGCATGGCCATAGAGGCCGGAGGCAGGATCAGCGCCGAGGTCTCGTCGGTCGGCTCCTGGGCCCCGGTCACGGTATTCAAATATCTGAGCACCGGCGCGGAGAGGCTCTTCCCGCACCTGCGCCAGATCGGGCTGCCGGGCATGATCACGGTAGACCGCCACGGTAAGCGCTTCGGGAACGAAGCCCTGAGCTACCACGATTTCGGCGGGCAGATGCTGGCGCACATGAAGGACGAGGACTCGGTCTACGCCTGGATTGTGGGCGACCGGAAGCTCATGGACAAGTACGGCATCGGCTATGCCAAACCCTGGCCAATCCCCCGCGCGCTCTTCTACAAGATGGGCTACCTGGTCAAGGGCAGCACCTTGGAGAAGCTGGCACGGAAAATCGGGGTGGACGCAGCCGGGCTGAGGGCCACCATCGAGCGCTTCAACCGGGATGCCGTGGCCGGCGAAGATACCGAGTTCGGCCGTGGCTCTACTGCCTACAACCACTTCCGTGGCGACATGGAGCATCAGCCCAACCCCAACCTGGCACCGCTGGACAAGGGCCCATTCTTTGCCGCCAAAGTGCGCATGGGTGACCTGGGCACCTTCGCCGGAATCGACGTCGACTCGCACAACGCGGTGATCCGGGCTGACGGATCACGAATCCCGGGACTGTTCTCTGTGGGAGCGGCAGCAGTCTCCGTATTCGGCGGCGGCTACCCAGGGTATGGCTCGCACATCGGCCCCGCCCTGGTGTTTGGTTACCGCATGGGACGGGACATCGCGGCGCTGGCCGCGGAGTCCGGCCGCGCCGTGCTGCGGAGCGTGCCGCCGGGATCGTCGTGTAATTCTGATCACTGATGCTCCGGAGCCCAGCCAAGGGCTCCGGAGCATCAGTCATTTTCAGCTGTGGAGGGAGACAGCAAAGATGCGGTCCTGCAGTGCCTTAAAGTGTTCAGCCAACACCTTTTTGGCAGTTTCAGGATCGCGATCCCGGACCGCCTGAACCAGGCGCGCACGGATATCGTGGGTTTCCATTCCCGCGGCTGGTCCGGACTTGAGGTGGAACTGCCGGGTCATTTCCAGCAGCGGCTCTGTCAATACCTCAAGCACGCGGTTATGGGCAAAGGCGGCGAGCTTCCGGTGAAAATCCATATGCAGAACCAGCCGGCGTTCATAACTTGGTTCGGAGCTCTCGGCACCCTTCGACTGCTCGGCAATGGCAGCCAATTCATCAATCTCTTCGTCGGTCGCATGGAGGCAGGCCCGCTCGACAGCATAAGTCTCCAGCACCAAGCGCACATCGATGAGGTCCGTGGCGTCGTACTGGTTAAGGTTGATCCCATCACGAATATTCTGGGACAGGGCAGCCGTATTCGAATCATTGAGGAACGCACCGCCTGTCGCCCCCTTCTTCAAGGTGACCAGGCCGGACACCTCCAACATACGGATAGCCTCGCGCACGGTGTTTCGGCTTACGCCCATTTGCTCCGCCAGCAACCGCTCGCTGGGAAGCTTTTGCCCGGGCCTGAGCTCGTTTGATTGGATGCGGTCGCGGATCTGCTTCATGATTGCATCGACGGCGCGGCGCGGCTGTACCTGCGCGAACGGCTGTGCTGAGAAATCCACTGTCCACCTTCGTTAAGCCTTGCGCGGGTGAGGCCAGGCCGTTTGAGTGACATCGCCACAGCGACAACTCTCCTCGAGCTGGCAGGCGTCGAAATCTCAACCCGCTTGTAATGGATCAACCATACAGAGTTGGCGGCCTAACCGCGACACATTGGCCTTTGCTGACGCATGTCCTTCACGAAGCCTTGACAGTGGGGTGATCTGGAAGTTCATCTTGCTGGGGCGATTCTCGGACCACCACGCGAATGACATCTCGTCGACAGCGAATGCAGTCGCGGGATGATCATGAAGGAACTGCAGAAAAATTGGACGTGCGAGCCGGCTTGAACGGCAAAGAGCAGTCCCGGGCGTACAACCCGGAACTGGCTTCCTTCGTGTCCGGGGGCTACCCGAGCGACCTGGCCCGGACGCTTCGGTGAAGCGCGTCAAAGTGCCGGGCCAATGCCTGCTGTGCGGCGACCGGATCGCGGTCCCGCAGTGCCTGGACGAGTTTGCGGCGGCTTCCGTGGGTCTCCAGTCCGCCGGTGGGGCCGGCGTCCTCGTGGAATTGCCGCGTGATCTCCAGGAGCGGTCCCATCAGCGCTTCGGAGATTCCATTGTGGGCGATTTGTGCGAGCTTCCGGTGAAACCGGATGTGGAGCTCCAGCCGATCGGCATATTCGATGTTGTTGGCTTCCGCTTCCTTTGAGGAACTGACAACGGCGGCCAGTTCCTCAATTTCAGCGTCCGTGGCATGCAGACACGCCTGCTGAGCAACGTAGTTAATCAGCACCGCCCGGACATCGATGAGCTCCTTGGCGTCGTATTGCCGCAGCCCCATCCCATCGAGCAGGCTTTGGGTCAGGGCGGCCGAATTCGAATCGTTGAGGAACGCGCCGCCGGTGGAGCCCTTTTTCAGGGTGACGAGACCGGAGGATTCCAGCATCCGGAGAGCTTCACGAAGAGTGTTACGGCTGACACCGAGCTGCTCCGCCAGGTCCCGTTCACTGGGCAGCCTTTCACCCGGCTTGAGCTCATTGGACTGGATCCGACGTCGAATCTGTTCGAGGATCTCATCCACCGCACGCCGGGGCCTGACGTTTGCGAATGGCTGGAATACCTCCGTCACGGCTTCATGCGACCAGCGGCCTGGCAGCAAAAGCGACCTGGTCGCTGTAGCGCAGGGCAACGATTTCCACCGGGGAGTCGAGCGGGGTTTCCACGGGTCCGAGGAACGCAGTGGCCAAACGGGGACCATCGTCCAGATCGACGATCGCCACCTGGTACGGCGTGAACTCCCTGAATACCTCTGGAGCCGCGTGGACCGAGGTCACCGAGTACAAGGTTCCGCGGCCCGACAGCTCCACCCATTCGATATTCCTGTTCCACGTGGCCGGATCGAAGTCCCTCGGCGGAAAGGTAATCGACCCGTCCGCGCCGGACCGGGTGGTGATAAAGCGGCCCTCCGCCAGGGCCTCCCAGAACGGGGTGGTAAAAGGGGTCTTACGCGGTGGGTACGGGTGGGGATGATCCAGCGTCACGGTGTTTATCATCAGGAAACCCTTTCAAGGATGTGTACAAGAGCTGCGTTGTAGTTGCCAAGTTCGGCGGTGGCGAGGCCGATCGCTGCGTCCTGGACTTGACGCCCGCCCGCCTGGTGCATCAGCTGCTCCACGGCTTCCAGGAGGTTGTACAGCGGGGTCACGTAGGCGGGGTGGCCCCGGGACGTCAGTCCACCCGAGGTGGAGATGGGAATGTCCCCGCCCAGGGAGGTCCTGCCTTCTGCCGCAAATTTGGCGCCGGCACCACGCGGAACAATTCCCAGCGCCTCGCTGACCAGGACTTCTACGATCGTGCAGGGTGCATAAGGTTCTGCAAAGTCCAGGTCGGAGGGCTTCAACCCGGCCTCGTCGAACGCCTGTCCACCGGCCTTCTGTGCTGCGTTCAGTGCGATCATGTCATTGGGTGTTGCCGTGATCTGGTGGGCGCCCTCATGGTGGAAGCCCGTGCCGCGGACCAGGACGTAGGGTCGGCCGCTGGCGCGGGCCACATCCTCGTCGGCCAGGACCAGGCATACTGCCCCGTCACTTCGCGGAGGCACTTCGTAGAGCCCCAGGGGGTGGACGATCGTCGGCTGGGCCAGGACCTCTTCGAGGGTAATGGGCTTGCGGTATTGTGCCAGCGGATTCAGGCTGGCATGGTGGCGGTTCTTCACTGCCACAGTGGCTACGTCTTCGCGGGTCGCGCCAAACTCGTGCAAGTAGCGCATCATGTCCATGGCGTACCAGGCGATGGGCGTGATCCCAAAGGGGGCTTGGAAGTCCACGTCCCCGACGGCGCGCATGGAGCTCATCATGTGCTCGCCGGAGGTCACAGCGGTTTCGTAGTTCACGCCGAGGGCCAGCGCCACCTTGGCACGCCCCGAACGGATGTTGTCGGCAGCATGCTCAAAGGCGAGGCCACCAGTCATCCCGTTGCCAAGGACCTCAGCCACGAACCCGTCGCAGGGAAGCTGCAAATAGCTGGCCATGAATGTCCCGAAGTACTTTTGCTGGGTATACGGACGCGGCTGCGCGAAGCTCAGACCCCCAATATCGGTCTTGTCCACTTGGGCCATCTCAACGGCCCGGAGCACGACGTCGGCCAGGACCTCGTGCTCAAGGGAGCCGACTTCCCCTGGTCGTGGCTGTAACCGGCCTACCGGTGTTGCCGCGTATCCAATGACTGCCACTCTGCCCATTCTTTGCTCCTGACGAATCCTGGCCGTTTCTGTGCGGCGGCCTTGAAGGAATGCTCTTGACGTATCTTGAGACTAACGCCACAATTGCAATGGTTCAACCCTTGACACTCAGGAGAGACATGATTCAGCAGCGGCCCCTGTACGGGCGCGACGATCTGCGCCGGCTCATTGAGCCGAAGAGCATCGCCGTGGTGGGCGCATCGCCCACCGAAGGCAGCTTCGGGCGCCGGACACTAGAGAACCTCGCCAACTTCACGGGGACCGTCTATGGCATCCATCCGAAGCACAGCGAGATCCTCGGCCGGCCCACCTTTGCCAACCTGGCCGACCTCCCGGAGGTCCCTGACTGCGTCATCGTCTGCGTGGGCCAGCACCTGGCAGAGCCGGTCATCCAGGAAGCCGCCCGCCTGGGCATAGGAGGGGCCGTGGTTTACGCCTCCGGCTACCGGGAAACCGGGGATGTTGACGGCGAAGCTGCGCAGCTCCGTCTGCTCGACACCGCCCGGCAAGGCGGGCTGCGGCTCGCCGGCCCCAACTGCATCGGCATGGTGAATGCCCAGAGCAAGGCCGCCATGAACTTCATGACCGACTGCGGACGCATGATTTCAGGTGAGGCCGGCAGCATCTCCCTGGTTTCGCAGAGCGGCGCTCTCGGATACTCACTCCTGCAGGGCGTCCACCGCGGCATGGGCTTCAGTAAATTCCTCGCCTGCGGAAACTCGGTGGATGTGGACGTCGCAGACTACGTCTCCTACCTTGCGGAGGACCCGGACACCTCAGTCATCGTCTGCCTGCTGGAAGGCATCTCGAACGGCCGCCGCTTCATAGACGCCATCCTGAAGGCCGGCCGGGCCGGGAAACCCGTCATCGTCTACAAAGCCGCCAACGGCGAGGCCAGCAGCCAGGCCGCCTTGTCCCACACCGGGACACTCGCCGGTTCCGCCGACGCTTACCGCTCAGCCTTCCGCCGGGCCGGCGCCGTCCTGGTCGAGGACTTCGAGGCGCTCCTGGAAGTCGCCACATTCTTCGCCCGCAATCCCCAGGGTCCGAACGGGGAAGGCGTGGGGATAATGGCAACCTCCGGCGGGGCAGGAGTGATCTGCGCCGACAAGGCCGAAGAAAACGGCCTGCCACTGACTCCGCTGGACGACGCTACCGCTGCCATCCTCCAGGACATCGTCCCGGGTTTCGGTTCCATGGCCAACCCGGCGGACCTTACCGCCGAGGTACTCAAGGACATCTCCACGTTCAAAACAGCAGTGACCTCCTTCTGCGACGATCCCGGTTATGGGGCCGTGGTGGTGCCACTAACCTTTGTCCACGAAACAACCACAGGCGTGCGGGCCCGGTACCTTGCAGAGGTGGCCAGCGAAACCTCGACGGCGCTGGCCGCCGTCTGGATGAACGAGTGGCTGGAAGGGCCGGGCAGCCGCGACCTGGACAGCGACGCCTCCGTCACCGTTTTCCGGTCCCCCTCCCGGTGCATGTGGACGATCCGACGGTGGATGGACTGGCACGCCCGCACCGACTGGTCAGCATTGTCAGAGCCCGCCGCGAATGCCGTATCCGGAAATCCCGCGGCCGGACTGCTGGAGGCTGCGACCACCGAGGCGGCTGCCCTGACGGAAACTGCAGCCAAGGAGATCGTGGCCCGCTACGGCATCAAAGTCCCCGGGGAGCAGGTGGTCCAGACCCCGGACGAGGCAGTAACCGCTGCGGAATCCATGGGGTACCCGGTGGTACTTAAGGTCGTGTCCCCGGACATCCTGCATAAGTCCGAGGTAGGCGGCGTAAAGGTCGGGCTTGCCAGCGCCGATGAGGTCCACGACGCGTTCACCACCATGTCCACGCGCATAGTCTCAGAGGCCGCCCACGCCCATATCGTTGGCTACAGCGTGCAGCAGATGGCCGGAGACGGACCCGAAATCCTGCTCGGTGCCCGCTTCGACCCGGTATTCGGTCCCCTGGTGCTGCTCGGCACCGGGGGCACCTGGGTCGAGATCCTCAAGGACGTCAAGGTCTACCTCACCCCGCTCGACCGCCCGACGGCCCTTGAAGCCATAGCGGAGATGACGCTGGTCAAGGTCCTTGAGGGAGCCCGGGGCCAAGCCCCCTACGACATTGATGCCCTCGCCGACACCATCGTCGCGTTCTCACAGCTCGTCCGGGACCTCGACGGCCTGGCTACCGAAATCGAACTCAACCCCGTCCGCATCACCCGGGACCACGGACCCATGGCTGTGGACGCCCTCATCGTCCTGACACCTCGGGAACACGGCATCGCACCGCAACCGGTCGATGCCACACCGGTCGCCGCCCACGCAGAAGGGACAGCGGAATGGGCAAATGCGTAGAAGACTTCGTCGTCGGTGAAGTCAACGAAAGCCCGGCAAGAACGGTAACCGAGACGGACATTGTCATCTACTCGTGGATTTCCGGGGACTCGAACCCCATGCACACGGATGCCGAGTACGCCCGACGCTCCCCCCTGGGACAGAGGATCGCCCACGGAACCCTGGGCATGTCGATCGTCACCGGACTCAGCGCCCGCATGGGTGACTTCGACGGCACCGCCATCGCGGCGCTGGGCGTGGACGAATGGCAGTTCCTCGCACCGATCCTCATCGGGGACACCGTGCGGCTGCGCACCACCGTCCAGGGCACCAAGGTGACATCGAAACTCGACCGCGGCGTGGTCGTCAGGCTGATGGAGCTCGTGAATCAGGACGACACCGTAGTCCAGCGGGGCCTGATGAAGACCATGGCCTACACCAGGGCCGGGCTGGCAGGACAAGCGGCAACCGTGCCGGAACCCGCTGCCAACTAACGGCCCATCGGCACGACAAACACCGCAGCACAAATGACTACCACTGGAGACAAAACAATGAAGTTACTGGTCAACACCACGGGGCTCACCGAGGATCAGAAGGCGGTCCGCGAGGCGGTCCTGGAGATCCTGGAAGCAACGCTGCCCCGGGAAGAGATCCGTCGGATCGACGAAGCCAAGGAATTCCCGCATGCCGCCTACGATGCACTTGCAGAAAGTGGCTTCCTGGGACTCTTCTTCGCGGAGGAATACGGAGGCGCAAGCGCCAGCTACAAGGACATCACCAACTTTATGGAGACCCTCGGCTACCATTACGCCGGCATCGGGCAAGCGGTGATGATTACATCGATTTACGCTGGCGGGCACGTGGCGAAGTTCGGCACCGAGGAGCTCAAGCACCGGATCATCCCGGGCATCATCAACGGCTCGATCAAGATGTCCATCGCCATGTCCGAACCAGGAACCGGTTCTGACGTAGCCGGCCTTCGAACCAAGGCAGTCAGGAAGGATGGCGGCTGGGTACTCAACGGTACCAAGGTCTGGATCTCCGGCGCCCACGTGGCCGACTACCTCGTTGTGGTCGCCAAGACGGACCCGAACGCTGAGCGGCACCAAGGCTTCACCACCTTCCTGGTCAACACCAAGAGCGCCGGAGTGACAGTCAACCCGCTGCAAATGCTGGGGCGGCGCACCACACATGCCAACGAAGTTGTGCTGGAGAACGTCTTCGTCCCCGACGAAGACCGCATCGGTGAGGAGGGCAAAACCTGGAAGAACCTCATGAAGGCGCTCGGCCTGGAACGACTCGGCCTGGCCGCGATCTCGGCAGGGAACTGCTACCGGATCACGGAGGATGCCGCCGAGTACGCACAGCAGCGTATCCAGTTCGACCAGCCGATCTCCAAGTTCCAGGTGATCCAGCACAAACTGGTCGACATGTGGATCATGGCCGAGCAGGCACGCCAGGCCACCTACCGGGTGGCGGAACTGCTGGATGCCGGTGAGTCTGCCATCGAGGAGACCTCGATCGCCAAGATCATCGCCACAGAGAACAACTTCAAGGTCTCCGACATCGGCCTGCAGGTTTATGGCGGATCCGGCTACGCCATGGAATACGACATGCAAATGTACTTCCGGGATTCCCGCGTCGGCCCGATCGGCGGCGGTACCAACGAGATCCAGCGGAACGTCCTGGCCAAGAGGATGGGCCTCTGACCCACGACGACGGGCCGGCAGGCCCGCCCTCGCCCATGAGGCGTGACCACCATGACACTTCGTGCACAGCAGCACTGCAACAGGGACAGGGAGCCGGGCAATGGTAACCACTTCAAGGGTCATGACCACCCCGTGGGGCAAGCAACGGTTGGCCGCCTCGCTGTTCCTCGTCCTCGGCATGGACATGTTCATGGTCTCGCCGCTGCTGCCACAGATCAGCGCGGGCTTCGGGGTAAGCATCGGCGAGGCATCAGTGGTTGCGTGGAGTTTCTCCCTCGTTTACGCCCTGCTCAGCCCGGCAGTCGCCTTGGTCACCAACCGCTTCACACGGCGTTCGGCCATGTGGTTCGGCGCGGCGGTATTCAGTATCGGAGTTGTAGGGGCGGCGCTCATGCCAACGCTTGAACTGGTGGTAGCGGGCCGGGTGGTTGCTGCCGTAGGCGCCTCGATCATGGGCCCACCGGTGTGGTCATTTGCGACAGAGACTGCGGCACCCCACGAGGCGGGCAAGGCCGTAGCGGGCGTGGCATCGACCTTTGCTGCCGGGCAGATCATAGGTGTTCCCCTGGGAGGACTTATCGCCTCCTTCGCATCGTGGCGGTGGACCTTCCTGGCAATCAGCGTGTTCGGTGCAGCGCTGGCTGTGCTGATCGGGCTGCGTTTGGGCAAGGAAGCCCGTGTCCCGGAGAAGGTCGGGATCACGGCGGCGTTCGCGGACTCCTTGAATTTGTGGGCTCGGCAGGAGTTCAGCCTCCTGTTGACGGCGAATTTCTTTGCGCAGGCCACCCGCTATGCCACCTACACCTTCGCCGGGGCGTTACTCTTCACCCGGTTCGGCCTGGATACGGCCCAGCTCGGTCTCGTGGGGGCGACCGTAGGAGTGGGTTCCCTGATAGGAGCCACCATCGGAGGCCGTCTCGTGGACTCAGTTCGAGCCCGGAAAGGCTCGCAACAGTTGTTGAACCTTGTCTTCGCCGTTGTGATGACCGCCTTCATCACACTGGCTACCGCGTCGGGTCACCTCTGGTTGTCCCTGGCCGGCTGGGGATTGACCTTTGCGGCAGGATCAGCCTTCGTCAGTAACGGCCAGGAAATGCTGGCCCACTCGGCCGGCAAGAACCGCACCTATGCACTGTCATGGAACAACTCCGCCCTATACGCCGGCACGGCCCTAGGCACGTTTGCACTGGGCCTTGTTCCGTTGGGCACGACGCCGTTCGTGGTGATGTCCGGCGGTTTCGGGGCCTTGACCCTGGTTGCCAGCGCCCTCCTATGGCAAGTAACAAACCGGTCCAACCGTCGCTGAGCTATTGCTCAGCTCTCCGTCCCCTCAGCAGTGACAGCCTTGGGACCCGATGAAAGCGTTATTAGAAGGAGAACTGAAGTGAAGATTGTCGTGTTGGTTAAGCAAGTTCCGGATACCTGGTCGAACCGGAAGATTGATTTGGAGTCCGGACTGTTGGACCGGACCGCGTCCGATCCGATACCGGACGAGATCAACGAGCGTGCCTTGGAAAATGCGCTGCTGGTCAAGGACGCCAATAAGGATACGGAAGTAGTGGTGTTGGCCATGGGTCCGGAGGACGCCAACAAGGCGCTCCGGAAGCTGTTGTCGATGGGCGCGGATTCGGCGGTGCTCGTCAACGACCCGGCCCTGCCGGGGTCGGACATGGTCCAGACCTCCCGCGTACTGGCCGCCGCGATCGACAAGATCGGCGCGGTCGATGTGGTGCTGGCCGGCAACGAGGCCACCGACGGGCGGGGAGGAATGGTCCCGGCGATGATTGCGGAGATTCTGGGCTGGCCAGTGCTGCCGGGACTGGACGAAGTTGCCATCACCACCAGCGAAGCGTCGGGACGGGCCCAGGTGGACGGAGGCACGCTCCGGGTGGCCGCGGGGTACCCGGCGGTGATCTCCGTGACGGAGAAAACCGCGGAGGCCAGGTTCCCGAACTTCAAAGGCATCATGGCGGCCAAGAAGAAGCCGCTGGAGACGTGGTCCTTAGCTGACCTGGGAATCCAGGCCGGGCCGGAGGCCGCGGCCGTGCGTTCGGTGATGGTCTCGGCTGCGGCGCGCCCACCCAAGCAGGCCGGCCCGAAAATCCCAGACGACGGCACTGCAGCAGCCCAGCTGGCCGACTTTTTGGTCTCGAACCGCCTGCTCTGACCGGGCACACACTCCCTGTCCTGTCTTTAGTCGTATCCCTAAGGCCCAACACGGCCCCACCGCAGCCCCCGGCGTCCCTGGCCGGTGCTACCCAAGAGGTAAAAGGAACCCATCATGGCAAACATTGGAAATGTACTCGTGTTGATCGAGACCACCGGCGCGGGATCGCCCAAGTCGACAGCGGCGTCCCTGCTCGGGGCGGCAGCCGGACTCGGCATCCCCGTAGCTGTCGTGGTCGCCGCCCCCGGGACCGATGAGGACCTGCCTGCCCGGCTGGGGGCGCTAGGCGCCGCCCACGTCTACGTGGCCGAAGCCGACCCTGCGGCCACAGGCTTGGGCTCAGCACAGGTCGGTGCCCTGGCCGACGCGATCCAGGCCTACTCGGCACGCGTGGTGCTGGTACCTGCAACCAACGACTCGAAGGCAGTGGCCGGCCGATTGGCCATCGTAACCGGTGGATCTGTGGCCGCGGACGCAGTCGCTGTGCGCTACGACGAGGACGACCAGGAGGCCATCGCCTCACACGCGGTCTTCGGTGGCGACTTCACCACCGAGTCCACCGTGGAGGGCGGGCTGATGATCGTGACCGTGCGTCCAGGCTCGGTCGAAGCCCGCGCGCAGGCTGTGGAAGCCCCGCAGGTCACCACAGCGCCCGTGGCAACCCGGGTGGCTCCCGGAGCGAAGATCGTCGAGCTCACGGATATTCCGGCCGACACCGGCCGGCCGGTGCTGCGCGGGGCCAAGGCCGTGGTTTCCGGCGGCCGGGGTGTTGGATCCAAAGACGCTTTCTCTCTCGTGGAGGATCTCGCTGACTCTCTTGGCGCCGCAGTGGGTGCTTCCCGGGCGGCAGTGGATGCCGGATACGTGCCGCAGTCCTACCAGGTCGGCCAGACCGGCGTGACCGTGACACCCCAACTGTACGTAGCCCTGGGGATCTCCGGAGCGATCCAGCACCGCGCCGGAATGCAGACCGCCAAGACAATCGTGGCAATCAACAGCGACGAAGACGCCCCAATCTTCGACATCGCTGACTTCGGGGTCGTCGGGGATATCTTCGCCGTGGTCCCGCAGCTCATCAAGGAAATCAACAACCGCCGCAATTGACAGCACGCCCGGACGCAGCCGCGGGCCATCCCATCCCCCGAACCAAGGACAGAGACTTACCATGACCAGCGATCACAACCCAGGCAGGCCCACGGCACGGCGCCGCATGGCAGGCTACAAGCCGCTGGACACTCCCCCAGGCGTGCCGGCAAGCGACACACGGCCCACCTCCACGCCGGACAAACAGGAACCCGACCATGGGTCCTCGCCCCTTCCGGCGCCGGCCCCGGCAGCCGAACACCTGGCGGAGCACCCCCTGCCCACACCCGGCCCCACTGCGGCAACATCATCGAGCTCCCTGACGCCGGCGGATTCACCGGCCGCAGCACACAGCCAAGCCACTGCAGACACGACTAGGCCAGCGACGGTGGGAGCGGCACCTTCTGCACGGAAACGGCGCATGGGCAATACCCCGACATCTTCCGAGGCCCCGTCAGCCGCGGCAACATCCACCCAGGACGCCCGGGGCACGGCCACGTCGGAAACTCAAAAAAATGTTGCTCCGAAAACACGTATGGGAAGCGCCCCAGCTTCCAAGCCAGCTGCGGAACCGTCCGCCGCGCAAACCCATGCTGCCGCCCAGACCCCGCCGGGCGCGGGGAGCCCCGCCGCCACCCAAGGCACTGGCACCCCCACCACGACCCGAATGGCCCAGCCATCGACCGCTCGGCGGAGGTGGCTGAAGCCAGCCCTGACTGTCGCCGGGCTGCTGGTTGTGGCTGCAGCGGTCGTGTTGGGCGTCCGGTGGCTGCGGACCCTGGAGGGTGTGCAACAGTTCATTGCGACCTATGACGGGCACGCCTCCCAACCGACGTCCGCCCCTGAGGGCATCCCAGCCTGGTTGGGCTGGCAGCACTTCCTGAATATGTTCTTCATCGTCCTGATCATCCGCACCGGCCTGCAGGTCCGCACCGAGCGCAAACCCCCCGGCTATTGGACGGCGAAGAAGAACTCCTTCTTCGCTCCAAGGGGCAACAGCCCGAAGAAGGTCTCCTTGACCCAATGGCTACACCAGTGCCTGGACGTACTCTGGGTCGCCAACGGCCTGGTGTTCGTGGTGCTGTTGTTCGCCACCGGGCAGTGGATGCGGATCGTGCCCACCCACTGGGACGCCATCCCCAACATGGCCTCCGCAGCCATCCAATACGCCTCCCTGGACTGGCCCTCAGAGAACGGGTGGGCACACTACAACGCCCTTCAGGTCATGGCCTACTTCGTCACCGTATTCATCGCTGCCCCACTGGCTGTCCTCTCCGGGATGCGGTTCTCCACCTGGTGGCCGGAGAAAGCCGAACGGCTCAACAAGGCCTACCCGGTGGAGTGGGCCCGTGCAGTGCACTTCCCGGTGATGCTCTACTTCGTGGCGTTCACCATCGTGCACATCTTCCTGGTCTTCTTCACTGGGGCACTACGGAACCTGAACCACATGTACACCTCCCGGGACCTTGTGGACTGGTGGGGCCTAGTGGTCTTCCTAGCATCGCTGGCCGTGGTCGCTGCCGCCTGGTTCCTCACCCAACCACTGTTCACCACACCAATCGCCACCCGCATGGGCAAGGTCAGCAAATAACCCAACACCCCCGGGACCGTCTTCCCTGTACCTGCCGCCTTCTGCTGCCCTATCCCCTAGATCTTCAGGCTCTCTTCGTACAACACACCGCAATTAGCGGTGCATCAACCCCTACTTCTCCTCTTAGGACCGTTATGACTACGCGAACCGAAACGCTCGCTATCCACACGGGTGAGCACTGCCCCAAGACTGGCTGGTGGCAACCCCTACAGTCAGAGGAGCAGGCCCAAACCATGCCGTCCCGGTTTCTCGGCCAGGGATGTGTCATGCCCGACGTGAACGGCATCTCCACCTTGTGGGTGCAAAGCCGTAATGCCCGCCTGCAGACCGACTATTAGCCTGCTGACGCTCTTGTCCTGCTCACGCGAGTGACTTCCCGAGGAAAGATCGATGCATCAGACATGCTCGCCACTCTGCTAGTTTGCCGAATTGACCGTCCAACGAACCCGAAGGTGTGACTCTTTGTCAATGACCGCTTCCGGCCACCACCCACGATCCGCCCCCGCCACAATGGGGCGCAACGAAACTGCGCCACTCTCAGATGGACCCAACTTGCCGGTCACGCGCCCGATGATAAGGGGCCATGTCGAGAAGATGATGAGGGTCAGCCTGCTCAGCGACCGCCCCGACGGGTTTCTTGGCGTTCACATGGGGTCCATGGACACCGGCCACTGGGTCCTCGATATGGACGGCCGGCCGACAGGGGCCGCCGCTGCAGTCATCCTGGATAACACCCTTTCAGCATCCCTCCGCATGAACGTAGATGACCTCGACTGGGTAGTTACCACCGAGCTGCACCTTAACTTCATGCGCCGGCTGCCCGCCGACGGCACGGGACTGTAAGAAAAACGGTGTGTGAGGGTCCGGCCTGATCCGAAAGGAGACGGCCGTGTCAGAGTCCACGACCGAGATGACAGGGGTGATGATCGATCCTGTGACGGGAGAGATCATC
>NZ_JCAQPC010000003.1:0-3117 GCF_059568005.1 Arthrobacter sp. BGA-UO-ETr-C19 | reverse complement strand
TGGCCCGTCATGCCCCGCCAGAACATCGGCTTCATGCTCGAACCCCACGGCTTCTTCAACCAAAACCCCACCCTGAACCTCCCCACCGAAACCCGCACCACCAACAGCGGCCACTGCAGCATGGGGGCCGGGAAATGAGCAGGCAACAAGCTACAGCAAGCTCGAGTACCGTCACGCCCGGTTCCCGGTCGGGGAAGCTGAAGGCCAACACCCTGGGGCTGTGGGATGTGGTGTTCATGGCGGTCGCGACGTCCGCACCCATCACGGTGATGAGTGGCAACGTCCCGATTTCGGTCGGATTCGGTGTCGGCACCGGAACGCCGGCAACGTATATCTGGGCAACGGTGATCCTGTCCATCTTTGCGATCGCATATGTCACGATGGCCCGCTACGTGACCTCGACGGCCGCGTTCTACGGCTTCATCTCCCGCGGTCTGGGGCGCGTGCTCGGCCTCGGAACCGGTTTCATGGTGACTTTCGGCTACATCGTTTTCGAAGCCAGCATCATCGGTATTTTCTCGTACTTTGGCCATCTGGCCTTCAAGGATCAGTTGGGCATGGACATCCATTGGGTAGTCTTCGCCGTGGTTGGCCTGTTGACCATCGGCTTCCTGACCTTCTTTGAGATCAGCATGGCAGCGAAAATCCTGACGCTGCTGTTGTTCACGGAGATCGCGATCCTGGCCATCATGGCCTTCGGCGTCCTGTTCCAGGGTGGAGGCCCCGACGGGCTGATGCCAGAGACATTGAACCCGGCCATTGCGTTCTCGCCAAACGGGCTGCAGTCCGCCGCGCCGGGGCTGGCCATGTTCATCGCGTTCTGGTCCTGGACCGGCTTCGAGTCGACAGTGATGTACGGGGAGGAATCCAAGAACCCGAAGAAGATTATCCCGATCGCCACCATGATCGCGGTCACCGGCGTCGGCGTCTTCTACACGTTTGTCTCCTGGATGTCCGTCGCAGGCAACGGCGCCCAGGGAGCTATCGCCCTGGCGCAAAGCGCCAACCCCCTGGACATGTTCTTCCATCCCACTGATGTCTTTGTCGGCCACGGCTGGGTCATGGTCATGGAATGGCTGATGATGACCGGATCCTTCGCCTGCGCCATGGCCTTCCACAATGCAGCCTCACGCTACATGTACTCCCTCGGACGGGAAGGCATCCTGCCGGGGATCCTTGGCAGGACCCACAAGAAGCACGGATCGCCGCACATCGCGTCATTCCTCCAGACAGGTATCGCCATCCTGTGGATCCTCGGATTCTGGTTCTTCAATAAGGACCCCTACCTGGATGTTTTCGCCCTTCTGGCGATCCTTGGGACATTCATGCTCGTGATTGTGCAGACCGTAACGATGGCGGCAGTGTTCAACTACTTCCGCAAGCACCATCCGGAAGAAAACTTCTGGCGTACCAAGGTCGCCCCCATTGTTGGTGGGGCGGGTATGTTAGCCGTTGTTATCCTGATGTTCCTGAACCTGGACACGGCTGCCGGACCTGCATCGTCGTCCCTGCTGTTCAAGCTCATCCCCTACATCGCCGCCGGGCTGTTCATCACGGGGGCAGGTCTGGCTCTCTACTTCCGGAAGACCGATCCGCTCAAGTACGAAACCATCGGCCACGTCGTTCTTGCCGACGACGGCCACGGCCCGGTCCTGGACGAGGAAGATCCGGAACCGTTGCACCCGATCGACCTCGACGACCTGAGGGACATGGAGCGCCAGCACGCCAGCGGCGACCTGGACCAGGAACTCGACGAACTCGAACGCGAGAAAAAACTAGAGCTGGAGAAGGAATAGCCCTAGAAGCCGGTCCGCGATGCTGCCCGACGGCGGCATCGCGGACCGGTCGTTTCCCCACTCAGAGCTTTTCCCCCCACAATCTTCGGTCCCCGCTGCTGTCGGCACCCGCATCGGGGACCGAACCCAAACCCAAAATCCACCTCAACTCCAGTAGGGCGTGATACACGTGTTCGATATCCCCGCAATGACCTGGACCGTCACCGCCGTCCTGCTCGCCGGCAGCAGCTACCACCTCTGGCAGGCGTTCAGGTCACCCCACCTCACCGACCGGGTCAACAACACCCTCCACGCCCTCATGAACACCCTGATGGCCGCCATGCTCTGGAACCTGGCCCCCTCCACCCTCCTGGCCCAGATCGGCCTCCTCGCAGGCGCCGCACTCTGGTTCATCATCCAGGCTGTCGCCCGCCCCGAATACAAACTCCTCTGCGCCGGCACCCAAGGCCGGCTCAAATGCGCCTACCACGCCCTCACCATGACCGGCGCAGCCCTCATGATCGCCATGATGACCCGCCCCACCAGCACCTCCAACGGAACGCCCACGTCAATGCCGGCCGGCCACCACCACGCCATGACAACCACGCCCACCCCGGGAACCCCAACCGCGGCAACAGCCCTGGACCACACACCCGGCATCCTCCTCACACTCCTCTTCAGCATCGCCGCGCTGACCTTCCTTATCCTCCTGATCCGCAACCGGACAACCACCACCACCCACCACCACACAGGGTCACGGCGATACCCCACACGCACAGAACACGCACTAGAAGCAATCGGGGCCACCACCATGGCCCTCATGTTCGCCACCACCGCATAACCCAGCACAGCCAGACACCAGCACAGCGCCACAACGACAACGGCGGCACCCTTTCGGGTGCCGCCGTTTCGCGTGCTGTCGTGTTTTCGAATGTTTCCAACATGTTAACGGCAGTGGGAATTTATGGCCCCGAATTTCTCAAGTAAATGTTTATAAATAACTTTCCTAAGCGAATTCCCTCGCGTAGTTTTGCTTGTGAAAGGAACGCGGGTGACCGGCATCACACCGACTTATCTGTGCCGGAGATGAACAGATCTGCCAAGGACGAACAGTTCTGAGAAATCCAGGGACCTTTTAGTGCCTATCGGCCTCACCGGCAACACCACCAGGCTTCCGGGCCATAGGCGTTCTCATCCTGTCAGGGACTTATCTAGGAGAAAAAGCATGACTATCGATATTGAGACTTCAGCCGTTGTTGGGGTGGCGCATCCGTTGGATCCGTTGTCGCGGGAGGAGATTTCGCGTGCGGTGGCGGTTCTGAAGGAGGGCCCTGCTGCGGCG
>NZ_JCAQPC010000002.1:0-15302 GCF_059568005.1 Arthrobacter sp. BGA-UO-ETr-C19 | reverse complement strand
GGCAGCCAGCTGGACCCACGCATCCACCGTCCCGGTCTCCAGGTTCACGACCGCCTCGTACGAACGCGCCGCGGCCCGGTCCACCAGCACCGCGTCCGCCTCACGCACCACCTGCACCCCGCTGCGCAGGTCTTCCTTGGCCGGCTCACGCAACTCAACACTGATAAAACGGAACGACTCCGCCGCAGCAGGGCCCTCCTTCAAAACCGCCACCGCACGCGAAATCTCCTCCCGCGACAACGGATCCAACGGATGCGCCACCCCAACAACAGCTGAAGTCTCAATATCAATAGTCATGCTTAACTCCTTAATAGATCCTGGTTCAGGATGAGGTTGCTTACGTGGTGTTAGTTTTGGGGTCAAAAGTCCCCGGATTCTCAGAACTGTTCGTCTTCGTCAGAACTGTTCATCCTTGGTGCAAATAAGGCTGGGTGAGGGCGCCCTCCGAACGCTCTTCGGATCCGGGAGGGACCCCCTGCCGGTGTGATGCCGGCCACGTACATTCCGTCCGTGTAGAAAAAGCTACGCTATGTAAAACATCTAGTCCAGCCTTTTTTGTGGATTATTTCCACCGAGACTGCACTTAATAGCTCCGGTTTGGGATTGAGGCGCGCTTTAGCCGGCGAGCAGCCAGTCGGAGGCTGCCTTGCGGTAGCGGATGATGCCTTTGTATTCGGCCATGTCGTCCGGGAGTTCGGCCAGGACATGGCCGAACTTTTCGCGCCAGGCGGGGACTTTGGCGATGTCCCTGAGGGGCAGGAGGTAGCTCCGGATCAGGAACAGCAGGACACCGGTGTGGGGGAGGCGGATCAGGTGCTGGACTTCGACGCGAAGGTGGAGCTTGTCCGGCATATCAGGGTCGGTGGCGATGGTTGCTCGGTCCGGGCCCCATTCGGGGTAGGTTTCGGTGGAGGTGTCCAGGCGGTTGCCGATGGTCATGGTCCAGTTGGTGCGCCGGAACTGTTCGCCGGGCTGCAGGCGCATAAGGAACTGTTCAGCGCGGGCGATGATGTTTTCTTCCTTGACCCGCGGGACGGGACCGTGGATTTCGAGGAAGCTCATCCCGACGTCGAAATTGAAGGACCAGTCCGCGGCGAAGGTGACCAGGCCGGCGTCGAGCCACATGGTGTTGTCGCGGACGTCGAGCAGAACGATGTCGTCCTGGATCTGGCTGCCGAGGAACCGGATGGGTTCCATGGGCAGCGAGTCGTCGTCGCCGATTATGAACTCGATGTCGAGGTTCTGCAGGCCGTTGTGCCAGCGGCAGGCGTTTCCTTCGCGGTGGAAGGACATGATGTGCGGGTTTTCCTGGGCCATGGCGGGCAGGAGAGTTGCGATCGTGTCCCACACAGCGGGCCGCATGTGGGGCAGGACGGCCATGCGTGAGGGGTCGCGGGCCAGGATCGCATCGCGGTCGGCCAGTTCCTGATGGTAGAACTCGTCGATGTCGATCAGCCCGGCGCCCCAGGCGCCGGCGTCCGTCGCCACGTTTTTGTTCGCCGGTTCGACATTGGCGCTGTAGCGGTACATGTCCCCGGTGAAGGGGAACGGGAAGCGCCTGATGCGTTCCGGGAGTGCGGTGTCAGTGTCTTTGTCGATGGTGATGCTCAAAGGTCCAACTCCAATTCTGGGTCTTCGCTGCGCGAAACACAGCACATCATTGTGGTGTTCTCGGCCTTTTCCTGCTCGGTGAGGTAAAGGTCCCGGTGCTGGGGGGTTCCCCGGAGGACCGGCAGGACGCATTCGCCGCAGATGCCTTTACGGCACATGTTGGGGATGCGCTTGCCTGCCCTTTCGAGGGTTTCCAGCAGCGATACACCGGCCGGCACGTCCAGTTTGAGTCCGCTGCGGACCAGGTTCACGGTGAACGGTTCGCCGTCGTCCAGTTCGGCCGCGCCGAAGGCTTCCGAGTGCAGCCTTGCCGGTGACCATCCAAGTTCGCGCGCCTGGTCCAGGACTGCGTCCATGAAGGCCGTGGGGCCGCAGACGTAGAGGTGGGTTCCGAGGCTCTGGGTGGTGAGTTGTTCGGTCAGGACTTTCTGGAAACTCTCACGGTTGCTGCATTCGGTGAGGGCAGGTCCCAGCAGGTCCCGGGCTTCCTCTACGTGGGCCCCGGCCCCGGGCCGGTACACGTAGATCAGGGACGAGGTAGTGCCGCGGTCGGCTGCGGAACGGGCGTGCGAGAGGACCGGCGTGATGCCGATGCCGGCGGCGATCAGCAAGTGGTGCGTGGCTGTTGAGGCCGGGGCGAAGGCGCTGCGGGGCCGGGAGGCATATACCCGGTCGCCGGCGGCGAGCTGGTGCATGGCCACCGAACCACCCGCGCCGTCTTCGACCCGGAGGACCGAGATGGTGTATTCGGTCGGGCCGTTGCCCGACCCGGTGAGCGAGTAGGCATTGACGCCCTCCTCGCCGTACTGGACCACCAAATGGCTGCCTGGGACGTAGGACGGGAGGGGTGCCCCTGACGGATCGGCCAACGTGATGCTGATAATCGATTCCGTCTGAGGACTAATGTTCGTCACCTCCAGTTGGAGACCACCTTCCACCGCCGGGTGGGCAGTGATCGGGAGCGCTGTGACAGTCATGATGCCTCCTCGGCATGAGCTGCGTACCCCAGGTACGCGCCCATTCGGCGCGAAAAGTGATCTGTGGTGGCCAGGCTGGTTGCACATCCCTGGCACTGCACCTCGGAGCCGGCTGGCCGAACGGTTGTGGTAGTGGCATGGCAGTGCGGGCAGTAAATGACCCGGGGCGCTGTCTCGTCATTCAGGAGGGTGATCTCCTCCTGCTGCAGTCCGCATTCCGTGGCGGCGGCTGCGGCTGCACGGATGTCCGACGGCGGCCCGGCGAGTACGAGTCGCACTCCGACGTGCGATCGTCCGAGTGCGGACCTCAGCTCCGTGAGGGCCTCGGGGTTTGCAGCGTGGAAACGGAAGTCATGCCTGGGCTGGACACCGGTGTGTTGACCCGCGGTGTCACCTGTGGCGCCAAAAGACGCACAGATGACACCGCGGAAACCAGGTTCCAGGCCTGTGCCTGCTGCCGGCGGCATGGACGCGGAACGCATGGTCGGTCCTTACGGCGCGAAGGAGCGTTCGCCGGTGAAGAACCCCAGGCCGTACTCAGGGGTCTCAAACTTAACCGTGGTGCCCTTGGGGAAGAACAGCACGTCGCGCTCCTTCGCGTGCGTGACTTCACCAGTGGCCTCGTCGGTGAGGATGAATTCACCGGCAACGACGACCTTCATCTCGTCGTAGGTGTACGTGTACACCAGGGGTTCGGAAGCCTTCAGCTCGAAGAAGCCGGCGCTCATGACCGACCCCTCAGGGTTGTGGAGGGAGTCACCGATTGCGGCGACAGTGCCAGGCTCGTTCATTGACGGCAGGCCGACGTAGCCACCTACTACCTTGTGGATGGATCCTGCCTTGCTCAGTGTTCCTACGAGGGTGGTTTCCATGGGTCTCTCCTGTGTGAATAGTTTCGGAAGTGGTTCGTCAGAACTGTTCGTCTTTGTCAGAACTGTTCGTCTTCGGGCGATATGAACCTGCGCTGAAGGTCATCCTCAACCCCGGTTGGGTTCCGGGAGGGGGGCCTGCAAACCCGACATCCTCTGCTTCCAGAAGTGGCCAGTCGAGCTCTTCGCCGAGGTCTGCTGGTGTGATGCGGGTCACGCGTTCGTCCCACAAGCAAACCTACTCCTCGTAATTCATCTAGTCCAGACTTTTTTTGGAATATTCACCCAAAGGGACATTTTTGCCTGCGGGCCCGTAATGTTTGCCCTTCCTCCCGGCCGCCCTGGGGGACCGCTTATCCCGGTTCTGCGGGTATTCCGGGACGGTAGAGATCGCCGTGGTGGAACGTGCAACGCCCTGGTACGAAAGACAGGAAGGCAAGACCGCCGTTGAGCGGTCCTGCCTTCCTGTCTTTATTGGGCCACACTGCGCGCAGGCCGACGTAAGGCAGCCGTAGGCGCCGGTTCCGTCACCTGAGGTCTGGAACCCTTTCTATATCGGCATCGTGATCTGAGGAGCGATCAATTGCCGCTTTCTGGTTGGGGCGGCGCGATTCATGCTGCGAGTAGAACCAGATGGGGATATAGAGCGCCAGCACGATGAAGCCGACCCAGGTCGGGGTCCAGCCGATCTCCAGGCTGTTCAGGTAGACCACGCCGATCAGGCACAGCGGCAGATTGAACAGGCCAAAGAGCATGGCGACGTTTTTCCAGCCCCTGGGTGCCTTGAAGGGCCTTTCCAGTCCAGCAAAGGCCGGGTGCTTTTTGGCCCTGACGTAGGCGAACAGGCTGATGCCGTTGGCGCAGGTGTAACCAATCGCCGATGCCGCGACAATCGCGGCGGGATTTCCCATGAAAATCAGCACCAGGTTGAAGGCTCCGATGACCAGCATGGCAACAAATGGAGTGCCGTGGCGGTTCGTCTTGCCGAGGGATCTGGGGAGGTTGCCTTCCACCGCCATGGAGTGCATGGCGCGGGAAGAGCCAAGATATGCCGTTTGGATGATCAGGACCATGGCGGCGATCAACATGATGATGGTGATCATGGAACCCGCTTCGCCGAAGACGGCGTGGGCGACCGGAATCAGGGGCGACACAGGTTCGTCCAGTACACCGTCAACCCCGAGCACGCCGATCACTGCAGCTTGCACGAGGACGAACGAGAAGAAGCAGATGATGCCGCAGGCGAACAGCGCTTTGGAGACATCTTTGGCCGGGTTTTTGTATTCCGGGCCGTAGATGGCCGCCGTCTCCCAGGCGCAGGCACTCCACTGCGCGATGGCAAAGATGCCCAAGAGGATCAGGATGTGGTGCATGTCCCAGGACCAGTCGGCCGGCAGCCAGCTGCCGGTGATGTTGGCCAGCTCAACGTGCCCGGTGGCAAAAGGTGCCACGGTCAGCACAACCAGCGGTATCAGGGAAAATGCCGCCAGGATGTAACCCAGCTTTGCGCCATCCTTGAGGCCGAACCAATTAACCACGAACAATCCGCCGAAAATCACCAGCCCTGTCATTAAGGCGAGCTGATTCTCGGTAAACGTTTCGCCCAGCACGGGAAAGAGCCCATGGAGGTAGCTGCCGACCAGGATGGAAAAGATCGCCAGCACCGGGGTCCAAGCGAACCAGTAGCTCCAGGCGCTGAAGCCGCCGATCAGCTTGCTCTTGTCGTACTTGCCCTGGTAGTTCTCCGTGCGAAAAATATGCTGCGCGAAACCCGGCAGCCCAGAGGCCTTGGGAAAGGCCGTAGCCATCTCAGCGTAGGCAGCGTTCTGAAAGAATCCCTGAACGACCGACAAACCCCAGATGAGGATTGCTGCAGCCGATAAATACATCGGAAGGTAGCCCAGGGAGGGCAGAATCAGCAGGGGTACGCCCAGCGCGATGGCCAGACCCTGCTTCCAGTCGATGGACCTCTCCAGGCCATCGCCCCCATCCAAACGATTTTCACTCATAACAATCTCCCTTGAACAACTACGCGTTGTCAGATTTTTGTCTACGTCCTGTGTCAGATCGCAGGACGGATGAGGAAGCACTTCCCCGAATACGACACCTTCGTCCCGGTTCCGCCGCTAGTTCAGGTCTGGCTCGTCAATGAACCTGCCTGGAAGCGAAGCCGCTATCGGTGATTGCCTCTCCAGCCCCGGTGGCTCGATCATGAGCGCCGGGTTTTCGAGCTGAAGGCTTCCGAGCCTGCGGTGTACCAGTGCACGCCCTGGGCTCTCCTGTGAAGCAGATCACTTTGAAGATTACTCCTTAAAGCTGCAATGCAATAGCTTTTAGCCAAGTCAATCTTGTGCTTCGCTGAAGCGCTTACCAAGGAGTTGCTTCCGGTCCGCGGACCACACGCGTCCGCAGGAGCGGGGGCGTTAAGGGCCGAGCGGCGGCGGATGCACGCCCGGTTTAGGGCTATCACTTTTGCCCGCGCCAAACGGCGAAGCCGCTGGGCTAAAGCCGCCGGGGAAAAGGTTTTGCGCCACAGTTCCGGGGGTCGGCAGCCCGCCGGGAGCCATGGCCGGTCGCCTAATTCAGGAGGTCTGACGTGGTGATGTGTAGATCAACGAGAGCCCCAGGTGTGGAACATCCAGGGCCATACGGCGCTGCTCGGGAGATCCGGATTTAATCCGCTCACCAACCAGGTACGTCCCCGAGTTGCCGAGAATGACGCGGTTACTGGCATTGACGAGGGCGGCGTCGCCCGGGATTCCGCGCAAGTGGGGCATGATAAGGGGTTCCAGGTCCTTGAGCCGAATGTCGCATCCTGCAACCCCGGTGAAAGTTCCATGGACGGAAAACGGTGCGGTGAACGTCAGGATGTATTCCTCGAAGCCGAGATAGTCGATGTACGGGCCCCACAGTGTCTGTTCACCTGTGGAAGCGGCGGTCGAGAAAAACGGCAGCTTCTCATAGTCGTAATACCGGTTGCTGCCAGGAGTGAGGTCAAAATCCAGCCTTCCGACGGAACCGGATCCCTTGCGGGACCACCATTCCCAGGGCCGGCCGCCCTCCTCAACGGATTCATGGGCGAAGAACGCCCCGGCGCCTACGGCAAACGTGTTCTTCGCCAGGAATTCCCTAGAGAGCTTGTCCAGCCCGACCAAGGCAGCCTTATCGACCTTGGGCTTGCCGACGAGATTTCGTTCAAGCTGCGAGGCAACGTTTCTGGAAAGTTCCTCGATTTCCGTGGAGACGCCGTTGGTCCACGCAGTGAGGGCATTGGCAGCATGTACGACTTCAGTGTCGGGCTTCATTGGGTTCCTGAATTGATTGGCTGTAACCGAGGGTCAGTTTCGTGTCTATGAGGTGAAAAATATTCCGCCTGATGTGCTCAAGTGCCAGTTTCTGGGCCTTCTCGGGCTGGTCCTGGGCCACTGCCCGGACCAGCTCCAAGTGTTCAGCGGTTGCCGTTTCGGGGTCAAGTGCTACGCCGAGGGGGGCCCACAACTGTTGAACTGACTCTTCCTGAAGCCGGATTTCGGCGTTGGCCAGCCTCGGTGATTGCGCTGATACTGCTAACTCGATGTGGAAGCGGCTGTCAGCAGACGCACGGACCTCGGGGGTCCTGGCCAGAACCAGTGCCCGCGCAAGTTCCTGGAGACGCTCGAAGTCATGTGCTTCCGCGCGTTCACACGCCAGACGGATGGTGGTCGCGGCAATAGCCGAATGTTCGTCACCGATGTCGCGTATTTCAGAAATGGACGTCGAGAGAAACCAATCGCGTATGGCGTCCGTCTGGCTCTGAGGCTGCCTGACGACAAAGGATCCCCCGCTCCGGCCTCGGCGAGTCTCAACGATTCCCCGGTCGCGCAGCGCCCCCAAAGCTTCGCGAAGGGTCGCCCCGCCGACGCCGAACATCTCCGAGAGTGCCGCTTCGGGGGGCAAGCGTTCCCCTACCTTGAGCAACCCGAGGGAGATGGCCGTGGAAATTCTGTCGACAATCGCATCGGCCCGCTCGATTTCGGGCAAGGACCGATATATCTGCGACTCGAACGGGGTCGGCGAGGCCAAAAGTCTGCGCTCCGGAGATGGGCTACGGGTTGCGCTAATACTACAGTCCGGGAGTACTTAAAGGACTTGGTTCTCCACTAGAGCCTTTGGGGCCCGGTCCGCTACTGCGCCCATCCCCAACCCCCACCAATCCTTAAGGGTAGTCAAAACCGTCAGAAAACAGTGTTACCCCTGCCCCCTTGCTTCGGAATCATGGATATCAACCAGAAAGCATCCACTCGGCTGCTACAGGCCGATGGCCGAATCGAAGGGAAAAACCGTGAATCCGACAGCAACCGCGACGACTGCGGTGTACAGCACCACAGATGACATTGTCCGCAACCTGTCCCTGGTCAGGGACGAGATCGCGGGTACGGCGGCCAAAATCGACGAACAGCAGGTGGCCAGCCTGGCACGCCACATCAGCCTGACGGGCCGCGTGTTCGTCGCCGGTGCGGGCCGGAGCGGCCTCGTCCTGCGCATGGCGGCCATGAGGCTGATGCATCTGGGCCTGAACGTCCACGTCGCCGGCGACACCACCACACCTGCAATCAGCTCCGGCGACCTGCTTCTGGTGGCCTCCGGATCGGGAACCACCTCGGGAGTGGTCAAGGCCGCGGAAACCGCAGCGAAGGCCGGAGCGCGGATTGCCGCGTTCACCACCAACCCGGATTCGCCGCTCGCCGGACTTGCCGACGCAGTGGTGATCATTCCCGCCGCCCAGAAGACCGACCACGGCTCCAGCGTTTCGCGCCAGTACGCCGGGTCGCTCTTCGAGCAGGTACTTTTCGTTGCCACCGAGGCCATCTTCCAGTCCCTTTGGGACAACGACGCCCAGCCAGCGGAGGAGCTGTGGCTGCGCCACGCCAACCTCGAGTAACCACCAACCCCGGGTGACCGGGGCCTCACGTTCCTCACTCCAACGTTTTTCAACACCCAATTGCAGTTCCCTACAGAAAGAAACAACATCATGAAGCTTCAAGTTGCCATCGACCTCCTGACCACCGAAGCCGCCCTCGAACTGGCCGGCCAGGTTGCCGAGTACGTCGACATCATCGAACTGGGCACGCCGCTGATCAAGGCCGAAGGGCTTTCCGTCATCACCGCCGTCAAGGATGCCCACCCGGACAAGATCGTTTTCGCTGACCTGAAGACGATGGACGCCGGCGAGCTCGAAGCCGACATCGCTTTCAAGGCCGGCGCCGACCTGGTCACCGTGCTCGGCGCCGCTGACGACTCCACCATCGCCGGTGCGGTCAAGGCGGCCCAGGCCCACAACAAGGGCGTCGTCGTGGACCTGATCGGCATCGCCGACAAGGTCACCCGGGCCAAGGAAGTCCGCGCGCTGGGTGCGAAGTTCGTTGAGATGCACGCCGGCCTGGACGAGCAGGCCAAGCCCGGTTTCGACCTGAACGGTCTGCTCCGCGCCGGTGCCGAAGCCCGCGTTCCGTTCTCCGTGGCCGGCGGCGTGAAGCTCGCCACCATCGCAGATGTCCAGAAGGCCGGCGCCGATGTCGCTGTCGCCGGCGGTGCCATCTACGGTGCAGCCGACCCCGCAGTGGCCGCAAAGGAACTCCGCGCAGCCATCGTCTAGGTCTCCGAGTGTCGGTGGCGTCCCGTGCCCTTAGGGCCGCGGGACGCCACCGACGGAGTTAAGACACAGCACACCCCGAGGATGAGGGGTGGCATATTGGGGGACCCTTATCCCCGGGAAGGAAGCTGTTCATCATGTATAGCCAGGCCGCCGAGTACGTGGAAGTCCTCGTTAACGACCCCGTTCGACTTTACGAGTTGCTCGACGATGCAGAGGCCACGCTCCGCCGGACGCCTCAAGGATTTGCCGGCATCCTGGTCACCCGCCATGATCCTGGCCGGTACACGCTCACGCTCAGCGACACCGTTCCCTTTGGGGAGACTCGCGAGCTAATTCTCTCGTGACCGTCAGTCGACGGCGCAGTAGCCGTCGAAAGTTAGAAGGCAACAATGTCTGTTACTTACCCTGATTCGAGTGTGAGGTCCGGGCAGAATCCGCTCCGGGACCCGCGCGACCGCCGGCTGTCCCGGGTGGCGGGCCCGTCATCCCTTGTGCTCTTTGGCGTAACCGGAGATTTGGCCCGCAAGAAACTTTTGCCCGCCGTCTATGACCTCGCAAACCGGGGACTCCTGCCGCCAAGCTTTGCGCTGGTGGGCTTCGGCCGGCAGAACCGGACGAATGAGGATCTCACGGCCGCGATAAAAGAGTCCGTCAAAGCATATTCCCGGACGCCGTTTTCTGAGGCGGTTTGGGACCAGCTTTCGGAGGGTATTCGCTTCGTTCAGGGCGAGTTCGACGACGACGCCGCCTTTGGGCGGCTTTCCGCCACTCTGGCCGAACTGGACGAGCAGCGCGGCACACGGGGCAACCACGCGTTCTACCTCTCGATCCCGCCGAAGGCCTTCGAACTGGTCTGCCGGCAGCTCTCGAAGCACGGCTTGGCGCAGGCCGAGGGCGAAAAGTGGCGCCGGGTGGTCATCGAAAAGCCGTTTGGCCACCACCTCGAATCAGCCCGTCAGCTGAACGACATTGTCGAGTCGGTGTTTCCGCCCGATTCCGTGTTCCGCATTGACCATTACCTGGGCAAAGAGACGGTCCAGAACATCCTGGCCCTGCGCTTCGTCAACCAGCTCTTCGAACCGCTCTGGAACGCCAAGTACGTGGACCACGTCCAGATCACCATGGCCGAGGACATCGGCACCGGCGGCCGGGCAGGATATTACGACGGCGTAGGCGCGGCCCGCGACGTGATCCAGAACCACCTGCTGCAGCTGCTCGCCCTGACGGCCATGGAAGAGCCCATCTCCTTCAACGCCGACGACCTGCGCGCCGAGAAGGAAAAGGTCCTCGCCGCCGTGCAGCTCCCGGAAGACCTGTCCACGCATTCCGCCCGCGGGCAATTCACCGGCGGTTGGCAGGGCGGGGAGCAGGTCCAGGGATACCTTGAAGAAGAGGGCATCCCGGCCGACTCCACCACCGAAACCTATGCGGCGATCCGGGTGGACATCAACACCCGGCGCTGGAGCGGCGTGCCGTTCTACCTGCGCGCGGGCAAGCGGCTTGGACGCCGGGTCACGGAGATCGCAGTGGTGTTCAAGCGGGCACCGAACCTGCTCTTCCATGGCCACGGCGAGGACGATTTCGGCCAGAACGCCGTGGTGATCCGGGTCCAGCCGGACGAAGGCGCCACGATCCGCTTCGGTTCCAAGGTCCCCGGCACCCAAATGGAAGTCCGGGATGTGACCATGGACTTCGGCTACGGCCACGCGTTCACTGAGTCCAGCCCCGAAGCGTATGAGCGGCTGATCCTGGACGTGCTCCTTGGCGAGCCGCCGCTGTTTCCCCGCCACCAGGAGGTGGAACTGTCCTGGAAGATCCTGGATCCGTTCGAGAAGTATTGGGCCTCCCTGCCCGAACAGCCCGAGCCGTACGCGCCCGGCAGCTGGGGGCCGGCCTCGGCCGACGAGCTGCTCGCCCGCGACGGACGCACCTGGAGAAGGCCATGATTGTAGAACTCCCCAACACCACCACCTCTGCTGTTGCCAAGAAGGTCCAGTCCCTGCGCGCGCAGGGCGGCGTGATCGCCCTGGGCCGAGTCCTGACCCTGGTGGTCATCACAAAGTCAGGACTGGAAGAGGAAGCCATCGAGGCGGCCAACGAGGCCAGCCGCGAGCACCCCTGCCGGATCATCGTGCTGGCCGCCGGTTCGCCGGGGGAACCCACCCATCTGGACGCCCAGATCCGGGTCGGCGGCGACGCGGGCGCGTCGGAGGTCATCGTGCTGCGCGGCTTCGGTGAACTCGCCGAGGAAAGCGAATCCCTCGTTGCCGCACTGCTGCTGCCCGACGCCCCGATCGTGGCCTGGTGGCCGAACGGGGCACCGGCGAACGCCAGCCAAACCTCGATCGGCCGGATTGCGCACCGCCGGATCACGGACTCGGCCAACGAGATTGACCCGCAACGGGCCCTGGAAAACATCCGGAACACCTACAGGGCGGGTGATACCGACCTGGCCTGGACCCGGCTGACGAACTGGCGGATTAAGCTCGCTGCAGTTCTGGACCAGGCCGACTCCTCGCCCGTCACCGCCGTCACCGTTGAGGGCGCCTCGGACTCGCCCAGCACCATCCTGCTCGCGGCGTGGCTCACGCAGGCCCTGGACGTGCCGGTCAACATCCTCGCGGACGCGCCCGGCACCGGAATCCGGGGCGTCCAGCTGATCAAGGCGTCCGGCATCATCCGGCTGTTCCGGCCTGGACAGACCGTCGCCGAACTCACCCAGCCCGGGCAGCCCGCGCAACGGATCTCCCTGCCGCGTCGCAGCCTCCGCGACTGCCTCGCAGAAGAACTGCGCCGCCTCGACCCCGATGAAGTCTTCGGTGAAACGGTTCGTGATCTGGCCGTTCCCTGCGTGCATCAAGAAACCCTATATGAGCTGGGGAACCTGAACATGGACGCATTCGGGGTGCCGGTATGAGCGTCACGATGAGGAGTGCGTGGTTATTGATTCCCCGCACGACGCCGCCGCGATCCTCAAGCAGGTGAGGGGTCGGAAGGTCCTGGCGGTCCTGCTCGAGCGCGCGCAACGACCACATCGGTGCCGCCCGCGAGGTCGCAGAAAGACCGGCCGCTCCTACAGCGACTACCCCACCATCCTGACATCCATCCGCAACAGAATCCTCACATAGGCGCGCCAGGACTGCGTGGCGCGCCTATGTGACGTTAATCAGAACAGGAAAGGTGCCAGCCGTGAGGTCAGTTCACGGGCGGCTTCTGCGTGCTCGCGGGTTGCCGTGAACCGCTCTGCCGGGCTGGACAGGCACAGGGCTGCGCCGGCCACCCCGTTGGGTAGCCGTACGGGAAGCGCCAGACTGGCGGATCCTTGTTCTAATTCGTTGATTTCCGAGGCCTCGCCGTTGAGCCTTATTTCCGCGAGCTGTTCTTCCAATTGGCCGGCGTTTGTGATGGTGTGCTGCGTCAGTTTCACCAACTGCCCTTTCGGGAGTTGAGGGGCAGAGTCACCAAGTTCAGCGAGCATCAGCTTTCCTGCGGCGGAGGCGTGCGGATACCGGAGCATTTCGAAAACAGAGTGGAGCGGATAATCCGGGTCCTCATCGGCGACTCGGAGAGAAGCGCTCCGGAACATGAAGAGGTGCACTGCGAAACGGTTCCCGCCGCGAAATTCCTGTATCAGGGCGCGGGCTGCGCTGGGGACGGTCGGGGGAGTCGCAGCCGTAATCAGCCCTGTAATCGCTTGACCAAGGGCAAACCCGCGGAGGTCGGAGGTACGGGCCAGATATTCGTCCGCGACGAGCGAATTCAAGATGCGGTAGGCGGTTGCCTGGGGCATCTGCAGGGCATCGGTGACCTCTTTGGCCGTTGTGCCGGTGCCGAACCGTGCCACGATTTCGAGGATCCTGAGGGGGTTTGAGGTTGTGCTGGGTCCGGAGTGTGTGGGCCTGTAGGTCATGGGGTGGCCCTGCCATTAAAGAGGTCCAATTCGCGGGTTTCGTCGTAGATGCCGACCGAGGCCAGGCGCCCGGGTAACCGGAGGCGGAGGAAAGTGGCGTACAAGACGCTGGCCAAGAGGACACCGGCGTAGATGACGGTTTGCAGGCTGCCTGTGCGGATTGATGCGGCCGCGGCTGTCCACAGGACCGCTCCGAGCGCCACGGTGGTAACGGCTCCCAAGATCCAGCTGGAGTAGGTACTCTCGCCTATCCGGCGCAGGAAGAAGGGCATGGACGCGCTGGCAAGGATATAGGAGCCAAGGTATCCGTACGCGCCCAGCGTGAAGAGGTTCACGAGGCCCCGTTCCGGACTGGCAGCGAAGATGACCACCGCGAGGGGAACTATGGCAACTACAGGCATTACGACCATGATTGCCATCGAGGGAGTTCGAAAGACGGGATGGGTCCGGCCAACCAGTCGCGGCGCTACCCCTTCTCTGCCCATGCAGAAAAATATTCGGGCGAGGGCGTTCACCGATGCGATCGCGCAACCAAACCAGGACGCAGCGATTCCCAGGTCGAGGACCGCTGCGGACACAGGAGAAGACTGGGAAAACAGGTCAGACAACGGTGTAGAGCTGGCCGCAATGTTTAACGGTGCTTCCTTGAGCGCTGCGTCCTGGGCGGTCACGGCAAGAAGGCACAGCACGCCCATCAGGATGGGGGTCCACGTGATGGCCCGTGGGACGGTGACGAAGGGCCTGTGCGCCTCCCCGCCGAGCGTGGTCGGGCTTTCGAAGCCGACAAAGGCACTTACGGCCACGACGATTCCGATCGGTAACGACTCAAAGTCTCCGTTCCAGGCAAACACGCTCCCCAGATTGGCGCTGGGTGCGTTGAACGCGAAGTAGACGATCATCAGGACGGCGAGGACACCGATTGAAATGGATTCCAGCAACACCGTGAACCATGCCGATACCCGGATCCCCCTCACCATGAGGAAACAGGCCGCGGCCGCGGCGGCAACAATGACCGGCACCGTGAAGGCCCTGGAATTCGCGACGGGGACCCCTAAGTTGATGAACAGCTGGACGACGTATGTGCCAACAAGCAACAGACTGGCCATGGCGATGAGGCCGTAACCAAACATGGCCGACCAGCCGGCAGTAATCGCCGTCCGCTGGCCAAGGCCCTTGGCCGTGTAGCTGTAGAGGCCGCTGACGGCTGCCATGCGCTGCGCCATCGGTCTCAGGGAGAAGGACACCAGGACCATGACCGCCATAGCGACGGCGAATGTCACCACAAGGTTCGGTCCGTGGGATCCAAAGACAAGTCCTGGAAAGACAAGAGCCGGAATGACGGACATGGCACCCGCAGGTGCCACGCCTGCAACTGCCTGCGCGAAGACGGGCAGGAAGGAAAGTCTCCGGCGGCGCAGACCCTCCACTGGGGAGCGGGGAGTGATGAAGCGATCACCGCGAGCAGACACTGGTACCAACTTTCCCTCGGACAGGCACGTGTTCCTTGCTCACGAGGGGACGCAAGTCATCGGGCCCACGGTGCAGAACATTAGCATTCCCCGCGGCGCCGGCAACAGTCTCGGCCGTGTTTCCGAATGTTTCCAACATGTTAACTGCAGTGGGAATTTGTGCTCTGGAATTTCTCAAGTAAATCTTTATGAATTCCTCGCCTAAATGAATTCCCTGACGTAGTTTTGCTTGTGAAAGGAATGCAGGTGACCGGCATCACACCGGTAGGGCTCGAGGTGGAGCTCGCATCTGCACCAGGGATGAACAGTTCTGACGAAGACGAACAGTTCTGAGAATTCTTGGACCTTTGTGTCTATTGGCCCCCAACGGCAACACCACCCACCGGGCCGGGCACGAGATCCAGGCCGGGCGTGTGTGGGTCAACAACCACGATGACTACTCCCCGGCTTCTTCACGGCCCGTTTGCGGAGCGCATCGGCTCCAAGGCCATAGGCATCCTCTTCCTGATGAAGGACCAAGTTAAGGAGTTAAGCATGACTATCGATATTGAGACTTCAGCCGTTGTTGGGGTGGCGCATCCGTTGGATCCGTTGTCGCGGGAGGAGATTTCGCGTGCGGTGGCGGTTCTGAAGGAGGGCCCTGCTGCGGCGGAGTCGTTCCGTTTTATCAGTGTTGAGTTGCGTGAGCCGGCCAAGGAAGACCTGCGCAACGGGGTGCAGGTGGTGCGTGAGGCGGACGCGGTGCTGGTGGACCGGGCCGCGGCGCGTTCGTACGAGGCGGTCGTGAACCTGGAGACCGGGACGGTGGATGCGTGGGTCCAGCTGGCTGCC
>NZ_JCAQPC010000001.1:0-23003 GCF_059568005.1 Arthrobacter sp. BGA-UO-ETr-C19 | reverse complement strand
GGGTGATGAGGTGGAAGCCTGCGCTGAACGCGTTCGCTATTACCTTCGCCGGCCGGTTCGAAAGAACCACTCAATAATGAAAACCGGCCGGACTCCACACACCGTTTATCGGACAGTCCCCCCACCTATTTTTAAAGGCCGATAATTTAGATTCCGTCAACTGGGGTGCGGACGATTTGGGCGCGGCAGGCCGCATGGTTGCGGGTTTACAACTCTGACTTGGGTTGAACTGCCAAGAACGGCTATTCGTTGGGTTCGGGAGGGGGTTCGAGTGTGGTGGCTGCGTCGAGGGCGTCGTCGACGACGATGAGGTAGTTGTCGCGTCCGGCGGCGAGCGGGATGGAGTGTTCGCCGTATTTGTCGTATGCGAGGTCGACGGCGTTGGCGGCGCTGGTGATGTTGAGTCGGCGCAGGAGGCGGGCGATGTCGAGGGTGTCTTTGTCGCGTTCGGCGGCGATTTTCATGGCCAGGAGTGTTTCGGTGTCTGCGGCCTGAATGGTGAGTCCGTCGAGCTGTTCGATGTCGACCCAGGTGGCGTTCTCGGGGACGAAGGCTGAGGCGTTGGTGTTGAGCCAGTCGGGCGCGAGGTCGTAGTCCGCTGCCATCTCGGCGACGACGGCGTGGATGGTGTGTGGGTCGGCGTAGCTGGCGTCGATGTCGGCGGTGGGGCGGTTGCCGATGCCCTGGAGGATGAGCGCAGCACCGCCGACGAGTTTAACGTCGCCGTGTGCGCCGGCGGCCTGCAGTCGTCGGCCGAGTTCGTGGAGGAGGGCTCGGATTTGTGCGGCGGTGAGTTCTCCGCCGGTCATGCGGTGGCCAGGCTGCGTTCGCGGATGAAGACGTTCAACGCGGCGAGTTCCGGCGGGGTCTCGGTGCGGGTGAGTTCTTTCATGGGTGTGCGGATTGTGCGGTAGGACTCTGCTGGCATCCATGCCTTGTCGAGGGGCTTGATCCGTCGCGTCCAGGATGGTGCTGGTTGTCCGAGGCGGTGTGCGGTGTAGTTGGTGATTCCGGCGAGGGCCGCTGACCAGTGCGGGTCTTTGAGGCGGGGGCTGCGCTGGAGCAGCGGGGTGCCGGCGGTGAGGGATGCGTTGGCGTAGTCGGCGAGCATTTTGATGGCGAACTCAAAATCCCGTTCGGCGATGAGGCGGGTGAATGTTGCCGCGTAATCCCGCCGTGCCGGGTCGTGGTCGCTTCCGTGAGGGATGGGATCTGTGGCGGCCAGGGTCAGGCCGAGGGCGGCCATGACGGCCAGGGTTTTGCCGAGTTCGGCGCGGTCGTGGCCGGCTTCCAGATCGATGAGGAACTTCCGTGACACTCCGGCCATGTCGGCAAGGGTTTGCTGGGACAGCCCCTTGGCTGCGCGGCGGGCGCGGATGATGGCGCCCGCTGCTGCGGGCGAGTCGATGCTGGTTTCAAACGTCATGGCATCCTCCTGTGTTGCATCCAGTATGTCACCGAATGGTGACACCGGCATCATTGCTGGGAGACTTCGTGTTCGGTTGGGGCGGTCATGTCCTTTCTCGTCCAAATGCCCGGTGAGCTAGTAGGAAACCGTCGGCGAATGGAAGGGGACGCGTTATGTGTCTGAACCCTCGAGTGCTGGCCGAATGTCGTGGCTCGGCCGTGTCGGTACTGATGGCTCGTCGTGATCGTTCGGTGGGCGCTAGCGTGTGCCGTGTGCCGCCGCACGCGAAGAAAAAGAGGGTGTGCACAATGTGCACACCCTGGGTTTCGGATTCGGTTGTACCGGCATCGGACTGGGCCGGATTGGGGATGTTTTCGGGGGAGCGGCGGGTTTTCAAGGGTTGGCGCCCGGTTCGAGTCCCACCTCGGGCACGTGTTTTCCCTGTTCAGAGGCTTGTTTGCCTCTGAGTGTGCACATTTTGCTCACTTGTGGGCCCCTGCGGGGGCCTTTTCTATTGGTGGCGGGTGCTGCTGTGGCGGGCTGCCTCCTTCCATCCTTGGAGCGACGGGTTGTTGTTCGCTACCAGTTCATGGACGTTGATGGTGATCCCAACATGACCTGAGAAAAATTTGGTGCGAGTTTCTTTGGTGCGTAGCTGGGTGTTCACTAGGTTCCTCCTTACGGCTGTTGGTGGCTGATGTGCTTATCCATGGTGGTTTCGGGGGAGGACGACGTGACTTGTGCATAGCCAGTGGGAACTTGTGCCGCCGGGTGCCGACAGCCTGTCGGATGCTGCCGATGGCGAGGCGTTGCCCCTGCGTTGTAGCTCATGATGCTCACCGCCCTTTCTTCCTGGATTGAGGGTTTCCGTCGATAGCTGTTCATGGTTGCCGTCGGAGTCGACTACATGACGTTGTGGATTCTTGTCTCGATGTTCCGAAGCGAGGTGCGGCTGTCTGGCGGTCATTCATATCTGTTCATTGCCAGCCTGTTGGACGACTGCATGACGGAATGATGAGCCGCCGAAGCACTCTTGGCGGATGGGAACTAGTGAGGCTGTGGTGCGGCTCTGTCTTCTGAGGCGGCTTGCCTGCAGACGTCCGAAAGCCACGCCCGCAGGCATGGCCACTCTTGGCCCAACGTATCTCGACATCATCCCACCCACGTCGCTCATCGATGTTCGTCGGCACGAGGGCGTCACCGGGAGCGGCCGTCTCTGGTCGTCGACTGCCACCGTCGTGAAATAGCAGCTGTTGTGTGCCGGACGCGATGTCGGCGAGGTGTCCTCCGCCGTTAGCTGATCAGGTGGGGAAGGTGAGCCGCCGCACGCCCGCGACGAGCGTTTCTCGCTGGACTGCGAGACCGTCCTCGGAGGCGATGTGGGTCTCGGCGCCGCCGTGGATCAGCGTGAGCAGGAGCGCTAACAACTGGTCGGCGGGTAACTCGTCGCTGATTTTGCCGCTCTGCTGCGCGGCGGCCATCGCGTCGAGCTTGAGCGTGTTCGAGGCCGCGGTCTCGGGTAGCTGATTCATGACACCGGGCCGTTCGAGCTGGTGCCAGCGCGCGAGCCGAATCAGCTGCGGGTGCGCGACCGCGAAGTCGAACAGGGCCCCGGCGTACGCGGGGAGGTCGTCGGCGGTGAAGGGCACCGTGTCGAGCAACAGGGAGATGTTGGCCGCGAGGGCGTTGTCGAACAGGTCTTCCTTGTTGCCGAAGTACGCATAGATGAGCTGCTTGTTGGCTTCGGCGCGAATCGCGATCCGGTCGACGCGTGCGCCAGCCAGTCCGTACTCGGCGAACTCGGCGGTGGCAGCGTCGAGGATGCGCTGCTTCGTTGCAGCGGAGTCCCGGGTGGCCATGATTCCGATCATACAACCAACTAGCCAGTTGACAGCCTAGGCGTGCTGGCCTAATATGTAACTAACCGGTTGGATGGAACTGGATGGTCCGACCACTGCCGTCGCCGCCGAACCTCCATCAACGCACCAAGGCACGAGAATGAGAAGGAAAACGACATGTCCAGACCCACCAGGGTGGCTCTCGTCACCGGCGCCTCCTCCGGGATCGGAGCCGACGCGGCGCTGCGCCTGAAGGAAGCGGGCTACACCGTCTACGGCGCCGCACGGCGCAGTGAGCGGATGTCCGCGCTTCAGGACGCAGGTGTGAACGTCCTCAGCCTCGACGTCACCGACGACGACTCGATCCGCACCGCGGTCGACAGCATCATCCGCGAGTCGGGACGCGTAGACGTCCTGGTCAACAACGCTGGTTACGGCGCCTACGGCTCCATCGAAGACGTTCCGATGGTCGAGGCGCGCGCTCAGATGGAGGTCAACATCTTCGGCCTGGCCCGCCTGACGCAGCTCGTGCTGCCGCACATGCGCGCCCAGCACAGTGGCACGGTCATCAACATCAGCTCCGTGGGCGGCGAATTCACCACGGTCCTAGGCGGCTGGTACCACGCCAGCAAGTACGCCGTCGAGGCCATCAGCGACGCCCTTCGCATGGAGACCGCGCAGCACGGCATCCACGTCGTGGTCGTCCAGCCCGGCTCGATCCGCACCGAGTGGGGCGCCATCGCCGCGGAGAAGCTCAAAGAGACCTCCAGTACCGGCGCATACGCGACCATGGCCAACGGTGCCGCCAAGGCCCTCGCCGCGAGCTCAGCGCCGAACGCGCGCACCACGTCGGAGCCGGCGGTCATCGGCAAAACCATCGTCAAGATCGCCAATGCCCGACGGCCGCGCACCCGCTACCGCGTCGGCTTCGGGGCCCGGCCCCTGGTCTTCCTGCGCCGGCTGCTCTCGGACCGCGCCTTCGACTCAATCATGCGCCGCGCCATGGGTGTCTGACCTCAGGCGCCGCAGCTTTCTTTGCCGTAGCCCCCACAACCTCGATCTGAGCCGTACTCTGGTCGAGCTCACTGGCGGCACAACCCCAGCCGCCGATACTGTTGCAGCGGTGGCCGGGGCTCGCCTATAGCGTGGGGACAGGCACAGCGCGCCCCTCACATCGGCCTCCAAGGTACTTGTGGGTAGACGGTGAGGCTCGGGGCTTGCCTAGCTTGCTCGCCGCGGGCCCGTTCCCCTTATCCGGCGTTCCCCATCTACGACCGGCTGTTTCTTAATGCCTCGTTGGGCACGATGTCGTGCGGGCCGAGTCGGTCTGAAGCGGACTTGGCGTGGTGCCAGTAAGGGTAGATCAGCGGCGGTGCGGAGACCTTATCCAAACGGTCGCACTCCTCTGCGGTGAGTGCAATGTCGGCGGCGGCAAGGTTGTCCAAGAGCTGCTCTTCAGTCCTGGCACCCACGACGAGCGACGACATCCCTGGTCGGCCCAGCAGCCACGCCAGCGAAACCTGGGCGGCCGAGATCCCGCGGGAATCTCCGATGGCGACGAGCTCTTCCACAATGTCATACAGCGCGCCCTCGTCACGCACCGGCGGCTCATTCCATTCGGCGAGCTGGCGGGAGCCCTCCGGGGCCGGCTGCCCGCGCCGGTACTTGCCCGAGAGCAGGCCTCCAGCCAGTGGGCTCCAGACCAGCACCCCGACGCCTGCGTCCTCCGCGATCGGCAGCAGTTCGTACTCGGCCTCCCGCGCTTGCAGCGTGTAGTGAATCTGCTGCGAGACGAATGGCTGATACCCCTTCCGCTCGGAGACCCCGAGGGCTTTCATCAGCTGCCAGCCGGCATAGTTCGAACTGCCGATGTACCTTACTTTGCCAGAGCGCACGAGGGAGTCCAGCGCTTCGAGCGTCTCCTCGAGAGGAACCTGTCCATCCCACTCGTGCACCTGGTACAGGTCGATGTGGTCGGTGCCGAGGCGGCGCAGGCTGGCCTCGCACTGGGCGATGATGTGATGCCGCGACAGCCCGCCGTCATTCGGACCGTCAGCCATATCCATGCGTACCTTTGTGGCGACGAGCGTCCGGTCGCGCCGACCTTTTAGCGCCTTGCCCAGCATCTCCTCGGACGCGCCATAGGAGTAGACATTTGCAGTATCGACTAGGTTCACTCCGTGATCGAACGCAATATCCAGCAGCCGTTTCGCTTCATCCAGGCCGGTGCTGCCGGCGTACGCGAAAAAGCCCTGACCGCCAAACATCATCGCTCCGAGGGTGATGGTGGAGACCTTCAGCCCTGAACGTCCCAGGTAGCGGTATTCCATGATGATTTCCTTTCTCTTGCAGAACATATTCGTTTTCCGGAGTGCCCCGGGGGTTGGAGCCGGAGCGTGCCGGTGAGTACTTGTGGCCGCTCGTCACGGATCCCGAGTGCTGGAGAATGTTGCGTTCTCCTGACGGCTGACTTCGTACTTGCGAACACCGCTGGTTCCCTTCACTAGGTCAGGCGGTGCAGGATCCCTACACCACCTGACCTGCGTCTTTGGCTACATTAGGCCCCTCTGACCGGTTGGACGAGGTTCGAACGGTTACCCGATGCGGAAGTCGACGGCGCCAGCCTGGGCCGCCGTCGCCAACAGGCGTTCCTGGGCCGCTTTGTGCTCGGATGAGTAGCCTTCGGCGGGGGATGCTGCCTCTGGCCTGCCAACGTAACCGAGGCGGAACCGGCCCAGGCCCATTTTCAGCAGCTTGGGTAGGACGTAGCTCCATGCACCCATGTTCTCGGGTTCTTCCTGAAGCCAGACGATCTCTTCCAGTTCACCGGCAGCCGCCACTTCCCTCATGACCTCTTCGTGCGGGAACGGGTACAGCTGTTCGATGCGGAGCAGGCGAACGCCATCACCCAGACGTTCTTTGGCCTCCACGCCCACCTTGCCGGAGCACAGCACTAGACGGCGGGTCTCCTCACTGGGCGCCCCCGTTGCCAGGACCGGGTGGAAGGTGCCCGCTGTGAAGTCCTCCACAGCGGACTTGGCTGACTCGGCCCTTAGCAACGACTTAGGCGTAAAGATGATGTGCGGACGCGGTTCATCCATAGCTGCGGCGTTGACCAGTGCGTTGAAATATTGGGCTGCGGTAGTGGGAATCAGGATGCGGGCATTGTCGCGGGCAGCCAGCTGGAGGAAGCGCTCCAGGCGCGCCGAGGAGTGCTCGGGCCCGGCACCTTCCCAGCCATGGGGGAGCAGCGCTACGAAACGACTTTCGCGGCCCCACTTGTCGCGCCCGGCCATGATGAACTGGTCGAAGATGACCTGGGCCACGTTCACGAAGTCACCGAACTGCGCCTCCCACAGCTGGAGGGAACCGGTATTCGTCCGGCCGTAGCCGTACTCGAAGCCGACGGTGGCCACTTCCGTTAGGGGCGTGTTCGCCACAAGGAAGGGGGCGTCGCCAAACGTCAACCGCTCGGCCTTGTCTCCGGTCTGGGCATCATGGACCACGATGTGCCTGTGGCTGAACGTACCGCGCTCCACATCTTCACCGGTAAGCCGCAGGGGGACTCCGGCCTGATTGATGAGCTTAAGGGCAAGCAGCTCTGCCTGGCCCCAGTCAATCACGAAGTTCTGGTCACGCAGCGAGCGCTTCTTGTCGAACTGTTTCATCAGCTTCGGGTGGATGGCGACGTCCTCGCGGGACTGTTCAGATACGTCGAGGACCTCTGAGACCCACGATGCGGTGATGGATCGCAGCTTGTCGTGGACCTCGGGGCGAGACTCGAATTCCTGCGTGACCACTGAATCGAGATCAAAGATTCTGGCCCTGTCCAAGGCCCCCACCAAGTGTTTTTTGGCAGTGGCCCGAGTGTCGGCGACGTAGCTGTCCGTCACCAGCCCTGCCGTCGTCAGCGTGGACGCGTAGATCTCGTGTACAGGGGGGTGCTCGTCGATGTCGCTGTAGTAGACGGGCTGGGTATAGCGGGGCTCGTCAGTTTCGTTATGGCCATGGCGCCGGTAGCCCTGGACGTGGATCACAATGTCCGTGCCAAACCGCTCGCGGTAATCGAAGGCGATCGTGGCTGCCATGAGATTGGCATCGACGTCGTCCGCGTCGGTATGGATGACGGGTACGTCGAAGCCCCGGATGACGTCGGAGGGCCAGGTCGTTGACCGGAGTTGGAAGGGAGTGGCCGTGAAGCCCAGCCGGTTGTCCTGGACGATGTGGATCGTTCCGCCCACGTTGTACGGTTCGAGCCGCTGCAGGTTGAAGGTCTCGTACACCACGCCCTGGCCCGTGAAGGCGGCGTCTCCGTGCAGCAGGACGGGGAGCACTTTACGGCGTGCCTCATCCGGGGCAAGGCCCTGGGCAATGAGGTCGTCCTGCTTCGCCCTGGCGGCGCCCAGCGCCACCGGGGAGACAAATTCGAGGTGGCTGGGGTTCTGCTCCAGCACGACACCGAGGGATGAACCATCAGTGTCGGTAAAGGTGCCGCTACCGCCCAGATGCTGCCGGACATCCCCGGAACGCGCGAGCGGTGTCGAGTGCGCAGTGGGCAGGAACTCGGCCAGGATCCGCTCCATAGGCCAGTTGAGGATGTGGGCCATGATGCTTAGCCGGCCGCGGTGAGCCATGCCCAGCACAGTCTCCGTGTAGCCCTTCCCGGCGGCCTGTCCGGCCATTTCGGCCAACGCCAGCACAGAGGACTCAAGGCCTTGAACGGACAGTGTTTTCTGCCCGAGGAACTGGGTCTGCAAGTACGTTTCGAAGACGTCGATCTCGGTTGCAAGCCGCAGCGCCTGCAAGCGGCGGTCCGAGGCGGGCTGTGGAGTTCCGTGCCTGATCAGGTCGGCGAGCCAGCTGCGGGCTTCCGGATCGGACAGGTGTGCGAACTCGACTTCGACGCCGTCGGGCAGCCACGAGCCTTCGACACGGGCGCGTACGGGTTCCAGCCGGGCGACGGCGGTACTGGCCGTGCCGTTGAACTCGGCCAACCGTACGGCGCCGGACTGTGACGAAGCCGGGAGGTCAAGCAGGGGGTCAGGCTCATTCTGGAGTATTTCCTGTTCCAGCTGCGCAAGGAACTCCTGCGACCGCAGGAATTTTTCTACGGCTCCCAAGAAACTGCCGGAGTCTGCTCCCTGGATGGCACGGTGGTCATAGGTTGAAGACAACGTCAAAACCGGGTCCACGGGATGAGTGGCGGCCAGCTTTTCTAGCCCCGCAGGGACACCGATGGCCCCAGCGGCAACGATGATGCCCGGACCGGCGGGAAGCAGGGGCACACCTGTTGTGGAACCAAAACGGCCAGTGCTGGTGAGGATGAGGGACGCCCCGCGCAGCTTGGAGACCGAAATAGTGCCAGCCCTGCACTCGTGAGAAAGCTGGCCAAGACGCTCAACCAGTTCTGGGAAGGTGAGATTGGCTGCGTCCTGGATGACCGGCACCATGATGGAGTGCCCGGCAGAAGTTTCGACGTCAACCGCAACTCCGAGGTTGACTGTGCCCTCTTCCACAAGCACGAGGTCCGAACCGTCATTTTCAATGCGGCGACGCACTGCAGCAACCTGATGCTGTGCGGCCCGGGCCATAGCGGTCGCGAGCACAGCCGCGATAGGAACGTTAAACCCCTGGTCACGGAGCCTTTCGCGCCACTCCATGAGACCGGAGACCTCGAAGGTCCGCATGGTCGACGCGGTTGGGACGCTGAGGCTGGCCTCCATATTGCGGGCCAGGGCGGCGCCCCTGCCCCGTAGAACCCTGCGGGAGTTGGCCTCCGGCGTGGATCCGGACTGAGGCGGGGTGGAACCGGAAGTACTGGTGTTTTGAAGCATCTCTTTATCTTTCGCGCGGTGCTCGTGTCAGTGCCTTGGGGAGTGTGGCGTAAAGAAGGGGCCAGCTAGGCATCGAAGATGGTGTAATCCATACTGTCTGTTATGGATCGGCCTCACCAATACCCATTCGTGATACGTCCATAGCTCACTGCTATCCCGTAAATTCGGGGGCTGCTGTCTTTTTTGGCGCACCGGAGGCCGGATGCTCGGAAGCGTTTGGCGACTGGTGACGTTTGTGCCCCAAGCCGTGACGACAACAACGGCGAGCGGGGGCCAACCGCACGGGGTGTCCAGAGTGGAAAGACGGTGGCCGCAACAACCACGGACATAGGGGTGCGGCGCCAGGCGACGTCCGCTTGGCGGAGATCCGTTGTGCGCTCCTCCATCAGAGTTCACCGCCGTCCTCGATGGTTCCAGTAATGCAAACGTCCCGCAGGTGGCTTCGACTTTCCGTTGGACGCGCCTTGGGGCTGGTCCGCCCGCTCTGCGCAGAACTGTGCCTGGGCCAGCTCACGCCTCATGTGGCGCTAACGCTTTCCAGGGAGGCTGCCGGACCCGTGCAACCCCCGCTGGAAACCGACGGCGCGCAACAGTTCACGTGAATAAGCGAAGGGCGGCGAAGATTCGATCTTCGTCGCCCTTCGCTGGAACACAGCCTTCCTTCGAAGCTTGCATCTTCAGTATCGGTGAAGACAATTTCGGCTCAATGAGGCATGGACTTATCCAAGATCTTCAAGTGGCACCTTGTTCGTTTCCTTCGAGAACAGGGCCGCAAAGGCTGCTGCTATGCATGTGATCGTGACGATGATTGGCGCTGCTATCCAGTTGTCTCTCGTGACGAAGGCGGTGGCAATGGCAGGCACAAAGCCAACCACCACGATGCCTGCATTGAAGCCCACCGCTGACGCAGAGTATCGAACTCGGACGTCGAACAGCTCACCGGAGAACGTTTGACTTACGGCGTTCACAGCAGCGTAGAAAATAGAGAACGCACCGATAATGGATACGAATATCATTGGAATGTTGTGCGTAACGATGGCGCCGAAATATGTGAACGTCATTGCTGCAGAAGTAATAGAACCGAATATGATCACCGGACGGCGACCGACACGGTCCGACAGAAGCCCCCAAAAGGGTTGGGCAATCGCATTAATTCCGTATCCTGCGATAGAGGCCCAGATCATGGTGGTATAGGAAATTTCGATCCCGAACTCAGGTCGAGTTGCGAAGGCCAGTCCAAACGTGAAAAGCATGGTGCCGATGGAGGCGCTCGTCGTAAGCAGCAGGACTTTGACAATGCCCCACGGGTAGCGGCGGAGAGCGGTGAAGAGTGGGATCTTGACCTCCTTATGCTCCTCTACGACCTCTTTGATGAAGATGACTGCCTCCTCGAGCTTCGATCGCATAATCAGTGCGACGGCCACAACGATGGCACTGGCGAAGAAGGGGATGCGCCATCCCCAAGAGAACAGGAGATCGTGGGGGAGGGCCGCAATCGGCAGGAATGCGACGTTCGCAAGTACGAAGCCGATGGAATTTCCTGACTGTGTAAACGACGTGTAGAACGCTCTCCTGCCGTACGGTGCGGACTCCAGCGTAAGCGTACTGGCTCCGGTCGTTTCTGCGCCTGCAGATAATCCCTGAAAAAGTCGCATGACCACTAGAAGGGCCGGCGCCAAAAATCCAACCTGCTCATACGTAGGAAGGAAGCCGATAATGAACGTCGACAGCCCCATCAGTACGATTGTCAAGACCAGGATGCGTTTACGGCCGAACTTGTCGCCGAAATGCGAAAAGATTACCGCGCCGGCGGGGCGTGCCACGTAGCCAACGCCGAGTGTGCCGAGGGAAAGCAAGATTCCAGTAGCGGCGCTGGTGCCGCTCGGGAACATCAGGGTCGGGAAGACGATTGCCGCAGCCAGAGAGTAGAGGAAGAAGTCGTAGTATTCGAGAGCACCACCTACCAGGGCCGATGCGGCAGCGCGACGTGCGCGAGACTTCTCTAGCTGAGTGCCGCCCGCCGATTTGGATATCGCGGTTATTGAATTTGTGCTGGCCACGTTAGCTCCTTTGCTGAAGTGGTTAGATTGGGATAGGCAGTTATCGCACGCCTACTATTCGGCAGTGCGCCCACCGTCAACGGGCACCACGGTCCCCAAGGTGTAGCCGGCCTGCGGTGAAGCGAGCCAGAGGACTGCTGAAGCAATCTCCTCGGGCCGGCCGAGGCGTCCAATTGGCTGCGTCGACTCCATGGCCGCGATACCGTCCTGGCTACCACCGGTGACCACATGTGCGAGCTCTGTATCGACCGGACCGGGGGCTACTGCGTTCACGCGGATACCCTGACGGGCGTAATCGAGACTTGCTGCCCTGGTTAGCCCCGCAACTGCGTGCTTGGCCGCCGTGTATAGGGCGAGGCCTCTTCGTCCACGCAGCCCTGCACCCGAGGCGGTATTTACGATGGCACCGCCGCCGCCCTTCAAGAGCGCCGGGATTTGGTATTTCATGCCAAGAAACACGCCGAGCGCGTTCGTGTCCATGATCAGCCGCCATTCGTCGACCGTCGATTCAGCCAGCGGGATGGGCTTCTGGATCCGGCCGACATTGTTGAAAGCGACGTCGAGCCTTCCGAATTCGCTCATGGTCTCATTGACGGCCGAGCGCACGTCGTCTTCCGACGTCACGTCGACATGTAGAGTGATCGCCTCCCCGCCTTCATTGCGGATGATTTTGGCGGTCTCGCTGTTTGCTTCGTCGTCGAAATCCGCGAGCGCGAGGCGCGCTCCCTCCTGTGCGAACGCGATTGCGGTTGCGCGGCCGATTCCCTTGCCTGCCCCCGTCACAAAGGCGATCTTGTTTTCGAACCGGTTTGCTGACGTCGTCGTTGACATCTGAACCCCTTTCTTTCGGCAGGTGTATTTCCGCCGTTCAATTTTCATGGGTAGGTAGGTCTTCACCGCTTTATCGGTGATCGGTATCACAGCGAGCTACCCCATCCTGAGAGGTTATGAGAGCGACAGCAAATGTTGTCTTGTGATGGGCCTATTACCGAAGTGCATGGTCCGTGCAGCGGACTCCTGTCGAGCGTCCAAACGATCTCTAGCTGGTGCCTTTTGTTCCGGCTTATACTGCGCAGCTGAATAGTATGTGTCTCGTTGATATCCCTATCACTAAATATCATTGGTCAATTGGCGACATTAATGGTCACTATGACTAGTAATGACAAAAGGGCGAGACTCTAATGGGGTTTTGTCATTGAAAGCGGAATCGCGGCGATGTTCTCTGGTAAAGACCCTTCATCGAAGGTGGACATTGACCTGCCTGAACTCATGCCTACGCATGGGCGGTATGTTCGCGCAAGCGAGCAAGGACACCCGGAAGGTCTCTGTACTGAGACGCGCTTTTAACTCGTCATACGTTGTTGGCGAGAGAACTTAACGATAAGGACCGACCGAACTGCTTGGCTGGTCTGCGAGAGAATGGGTTAACGGGCATGACAGAGAACGTGGCGGGTATTCGGCGGACCGTCGGGTATATCTCAGCAGATGGAGTAGTCACTCCACGGTCCGGATACGTCATGCCGATTGAGAATCCCTCGAGCGGCAGGCAGATTGCCGAGCTGCACGAAGTGACCGCTGAGGAGCTGGACTGGATCGTCCAAAGTGCTCGTCAGACCTATGAGTCGTCCTGGCGGCACAGCGCTCCTGAGGTGCGTGCGAAGCTGTTGTCGGCATGGGCGGATCGCATTGTGGAACATCGTGAGGAGCTCGCCGACATCGAGGTAGCCGACGTTGGCCATCTCCGTCGAGAAGTGCTGGCCGAGCTGGGATCATGTGAACGGACCCTCAGGTACTACGCGGGCATTGCAGACAAGATCGAGGGTCGATCCTTCGCCCAGTTGCCGGAACGCCTCTCCTACGAGTTGCGCGAGCCATTTGGGGTGGTGGCGGGGATCAGTCCTTACAATGGAAACGCTAACTTTGTTGCCATGAAGGCGGGGCCGGCGCTGGCTGCGGGCAACTGCATTGTCATCAAGGCACCGGAAGTCGCCCCTCTACTTAATTTCAGGCTCGTGGAACTCGCCCTCGAGGCGGGGTTCCCCCGCGGGGTCATCAATGTTGTTACTGGCCGCGGCGCAATCGTCGGACCGCTTCTTAGTCAACACCCGAACATCGGGATGATCGCCTTTACCGGTGGGCCCATTTCTGGTCGTGCAGTGCTCACCCAGTCCGCCACCAACATCGTGCCCACGGTCCTGGAACTGGGAGGAAAGAGTCCGGCCATCCTGTTGCCGGACGCCGACTTGGATGCTGCAATCCCGTCGGTGCTTCACTCGAACTTCGCCAAAAGCGGTCAGAGTTGCGTGGCTGGATCTCGTATCCTCGTGCATGAGTCAATCTATGGCCGTGTTCGTGAAGAACTTGCAGCCCGCGCGAAGATCGTGCGTGTCGGGCTTCCTGGTCGAGAGTCTTCCCAAATGGGCACGCTCATTAACCGCCAGCATCGGAGCAGAGTCGATGACCTGGTGCGGCGATCGGTCGAGAACGGAGCGACCCTTTTGGCAGGTGGTGCGCCTGCCGAAGATGGGGAACTCAGAGACGGCGCGTTCTATCAGCCGACTGTTCTGGGTGAGGTCGTTGACGATAATCCGGCAGCGACCGAGGAGTTTTTCGGGCCGGTCGCCAGTGTAATGTCGTATGCCAGCTTGGACGAAGCACTCTCGCGTGCGAACAACTCGCCATTCGGTCTGAGCGCCCAGGTGTGGAGTAATGACGCTGGTGCGATCCAGTACCTTTCTAAGAATCTTGTCGCAGGAACGGTTTGGATCAACACCTACCGTTCGTTTCACCCGACGGTGCCGTTCGGGGGGATGAAACAGAGCGGATTCGGCAAGGAGAACGGTTTCGATTCGGTGGCCATGTACACACGCCAGAAGGCCGTGGTTTGGGATCTTTCGACAGAACGTGTCCTGCCTTACAGCGACTAATAGCATTGGGGCTAGGCCGCTCCTGTGCCCAGAGGCGCCCCCGCTCTCGCCCTGGGGATAGGGGAGAGCGGGGCCGCCTTCTGGTGTCCCGGACGCCAGAGTGGCTGCGCTGGCGTGCCTGCGACGAACGCAAATCGAACACACACCAGCCCGACCGCCGATGAAACAGGCTGAGGCGAACCGCCCCCTTCGCTGAGGACAGGGGCCTTTTTCATGTGGTGGAGTCGACAGCCCCCAAATTACGGCGGCTCCGGGCCACTCCGCAACAGGCGCGCTTGGCGTCACGCTCTGCTTAAGTCAGCTGCTCGCGCAGTAACGCACGTTGTCATCGGCCAGCGTCGGAGGCAACGTCTCGAGGAACTCCCGGGACGGCTGGCGTCTTCCGACGGATGGCGACTTCAAGGGATCCCGGGACGCAACGGAATCGTCTTCAGGAAGCGGCCGGCCGGGCCGCCTCCTGTCGGGTGATTCGGGCGGTCACAAGGGCCAAGACGGAGGCCAGCAGCAGCACCACCACACTCGCCGCGAAGGTGCCGCGGTAGCCGATGGAGTCGAACAGGAGGCCGCCCAGGGTGGAACCGAGGGCGATGCATGTCTGGACCACGGCCACCATCAGACCGCCGCCCTGTTCGGCATTGTGGGGCATGGCCTTGGCGATCCAGCTCCACCAGCCGACGGGTGCTGAGGTCCCCAGCAGTCCCCACACGCCCAGGAGCACAACGACGGCGGCGATCCAGGCACCGAAGGGGATCAGGGCCGCCGCGATGAGCGCCATCAGGGCAGGGATGATAATGAGTGTCCGGTACAAGTTCGGTCCGAGGAAGCGGCCGATCAGGATGGTGCCGGCAAAGCCTGTCACTCCGAGCACGAGTAGAACGAGGGAAATCGCCGTCACGTCGATCCGGGTCACGGTCTCCAGGAACGGGCGGATATAGGTGAAGAGGATGAACTGGCCCATGAAGAAGGCGCCGCAGGCCGGCATGCCCCAGGCGATGGACCGGTTATTAAATGCCGAAAAGATCGTGAAAATATCGCGGATCGTCGTCGAACGCCGGGAAACCTTCAGGGAAGGCAAGCTGATCCATTGCCAAACCAGGACGATCATGGCAACCGGCACCAGGCAGAAGAACGCTCCGCGCCATCCCATGATGGCGCCCAGATAGCTGCCAAGGGGCGCTGCCAGCACCGTGGCGAGGGCGTTACCGCCGTTGAAGATCGCGAGGGCGCGGGATAGCCGGGTGGCCGGCACCAGGCGCATGGCAGTGGCTGCCGACATGGACCAGAAGCCGCCGATGACCACGCCGATGAGTGCCCGGCCGACCATGAATAGCAGATAGCCCGGTGACAGGGCGACCAGGGCGCCGGAAACGGCCATCAGTGCCGTCAGGCCCAGCAGGAGAGTCTTGCGGTTCATGCTGCCGGCAAGTGTGGAGATCGACAGGCTCGTCAGGACGGCGAACACGCCAGAGATCGCAATGCCTTGCCCGATCATCCCTTCGGAGACCTGCAGATCGACGGCCATGGGCGTGAGCAGGCTGACAGGCATGAACTCGGAGGCGACCAGCGCGAAGGCGCCAAACGACATGGCGAAGACGCCACCCCAGCGCCCGCGGTGGCCGCTGGCCGGTCCCTGCGTCTCGCGTTCGCGGACGACGGATGTGTCAGGCATGAATTTCCCTCTCTTTGGAATATTTCTCCGATCATCCATCCGATCATGAGCCGGGCTCCCTGATGGAGACCCACTTAAGAGGGGTACCGTTAGGGCCTCCCTTGGCGACGCCGGGGTGGTTGATGCCAATACGTGTCACTTGTGCTCTCTTTTTCCTGCACATGCTTTTTGCGTGGAGCCCGGGTGTTCCGGTCCCGCGAGATCACGCTCCTGCCCTCCAGCGACCTATCCGTTTATTGCTGCGTTTCTGCCCGTTGCAGGATGCGTTTGGCCCGCTCCGTTACCGGGCGGTCGATCATCTGTCCGTCCACCTGCGCGGCGCCCCCTTCGGCGCCAATCACCGAACGCGCCCATAGAAGTTCTGTTTTCGTCGGTGCGAACGCTCCGCGCACCACGGCCACCTGGGCCGGATGGATGCACAGCTTCCCGCCGAAGCCGAAGTTTCGGGCGAGCGTGGCGGATTCGGCTACCTTGCCACTGTCAGCGATCTCGGTGGATGGCGAGTCCAGCGGGGCCGCGATTCCAGCGACCCGGGAGGCCAGGACCAGCTGCGCCCGGGCATGGTCCAGGAACCGGTCCCCGCCATCTGCATTGATGTCCAGCGCGAAGTCGATGGCGCCGAAGGCAAGCCGTGTCACCCCAGGCACCCTCGCGAGCTCCACCGCATTCACAACACCGGCTGCCGATTCAATCAGCGGAACTAAGGCCAGGCGCTGGGGCACTTGCGCGCGCAACTGCCCCAGGGCCCCGGCGTCTTCCGCTTTCGGCACCATGATGCCGAGTAGGCCGGCCCCAGGCGCCTCGGCTGCCGCGAGCAGCGCGGTGATCTCGCCGTCGTACTGGTCCGAACCCATCGGGTTCACACGCACCAACGCGCTCACACGCACGCCGTCTTCACCTGGGGCGAGTGCGGCTAGCACAGTGGCTAGTGCGCTGGCCTTGGCGGCCGGTGCCACGGCGTCTTCCAGATCGAGGATCACGACGCCGGCGCCCGCGGCGCCCGCCTTCGCGAACCGTTCCGGACGGTCACCCGGAACGAACAGTGCAGTGACCGCCGCCGCTACGGCGTCCGTGCTGTCCATGTTGGTGTCGGTTGTGATGCTGCCAGTCGGCCCCCTCACCGGGCGTCCCCGATTAGAGGCAGGCTGGACTCATCCGGGCGAGCAGATTCAACGCCGGGCAGATGGCCATGCTTGTACACCATGAAGGTGCGGCGGTAGCTGATGACGATCTTGCTGTCCTGGTTGAAGCCTTCGGTGGCCACGGTCACCAGACCGAGGTTCGGGCGGGACTTCGATTCCCGGGTGGCGAGAACCTTGGAGCGTGAATAGATCGTGTCGCCTTCATAGACAGGGTTCGGCATGCGGACCTCGTCCCAGCCCATGTTGGCGAAGACGTTCATGGACAGATCGATGGTCGATTGGCCTGTGACCAGCGCGAGCGTGAAGGTGGAGTTGACTAGCGGCAGGCCGAACTCAGTGGCTTTGGCGAAATTCCGGTCGACGTGGGTCTTCGCCACGTTCTGCGTCATCAGGGTGAAGTTCTGGTTGTCGGCCTCGGTGACCGTCTTCCCGAACGGGTGGTAGTAGATGTCCCCGGGCGAGAAGTCCTCGAACAAGCGGCCCGTCCACCCCGGTACCTCACGGTTTTCCCCGGCAGTTGCCTGGCTTGCTTTTTCGGTCATCGATTAATCTCCTTGGCTTGCGCTGCCTCCGCCCTCGGCCCGCAGCGTGAGGCGCAATATATTTACTAACCCAGCCAGTTTTGCCGGTAAATAGCTGCAAAGTCAAGGCTTCTAGGCCGCGAGGTATCAGTGAACTGTTCCTTGCCATTCCTCAATATATTACGTATCGTCAGTTTCCAGAAGGTGACTCGAGGGTCACCCCAACGACTCAAAGGAGCAACGATGCCCACCCTCACCGCCGAAATCGAACAGCTGCGCGAGACGACGCGACTGCTATGCGCCGGATTTCCCGACGAATACTGGCGGGAAACGGACCGCAACCGCCGCTACCCTCAGGAATTCGTGGACACCCTCACGGAGGCGGGGCTGCTCTCCGCGCTGATCCCTACCGAGTACGGCGGCCTCGGCCTGGGTCTGACCGAGGCCAGCGTCATCATGGAGGAGATCAACAAGTCCGGAGGCCATTCAGCGGCCTGCCACGCGCAGATGTACACGATGGGCGCCCTGCTGCGCCACGGCAGCGATGCTCAGAAGAAGGAGTACCTGCCCCAAATCGCCGCGGGCACACTTCGTCTACAGGCCTTCTCGATCACCGAGGACAAGGCCGGGTCGGACACGACCAGCATCGAAACCGCGGCTGTGCGCGACGGCGACGACTTCATCATCACCGGGCACAAGAGCTGGACCAGTCGGATCGACGAATCCGATCTCGCTTTCGTTCTGGCCCGGACGTCCGCGAAGCCGGAAGGCAAGGGCACTGACAAGACCCACGGCCTGACTCTGTTCCTGGTGGATCTGCGCCAGGTCCGGGCGGAGGAGCCGGACACGCTCAAGGTGGTCAAGGTCCGCACCATGTTTAACTATGCGACCAACCAGATCTTTTACCAGGGCATGCGCGTTCCCGCGTCGGCCGTGATTGGAGAGGTCGGAAACGGCTTTCGCTACGTCATTGATGGCTGGAATGCGGAACGCATTCTGCTGGCCTCGGAGGCTATCGGTGATGGCTACTGGTTCACACAGCGCGGCGTACAGTATGCCAACACTCGTGAGGTGTTCGGCAGAAAGATCGGCGCCAACCAGGGCGTTCAATTCCCTATCACCGACGCCTACATGAAAGTCCGGGCTGCGGACATGATGAGGTACGAAGCAGCACGCCTTTTTGACGCCGGGGAGCCCTGTGGCGCGGAGGCAAACATGGCCAAGCACTTGGCATCGGAGGCGAGTTGGGCGGCAGCCAATGCGTGCCTTGACGCCCATGGCGGCTACGGCTTCGTAGACGAGTACGACGTCGAACGAAAGTTCCGCGAGACGCGCATGTTCCAGGTGGCGCCAGTAAACAACAACATGATTAAAAGCTTTGTTGCCACAAAGGTGCTGGGATTGCCCCGCTCCTACTAAGGCGTGTGCAGTGTGTCTGGTCCCTCGCGCCCTCTTGCGCGAGGTACCAATCGCTTTATGACGCCCAGGCACACACGTGATCCGGTTTTGCTTCCAAACTCGACTGCATCTAATAGGAGTAAACGGTGGATATTCAGCTCCAACCAAATTGGCAACGCACTCTCGGCCAGCGCGTAGAGATTTGGAGAGGCGGGAAATTCGTCCGGGAAGGGACAGTGGAGGCCGTCATGCCGGACAGTTCTCTTCTGTGGATTTCTGCGGATGGCAACTTTTCGAGGCAGATGATTTCTCGCCGTGACGGGTACCAGGTTTTCACGCATTTCCTGCCTCCGCGCAAGTCCCCGCAAAACCAGTAGACGTTTCGGCCGCGTGCCTTCAAGACCAGATGTCTTGCCTGGAGATGTGGCGCTCGCCCGCGCAGTCCTGCGTTCGCCCTCCGCTACCACAAGCGCGGCAGGACGGCGTTCGCCATCTCCGGCTACCGAACTGCTTGGGATTGAGATTGGCCCGCGGTGAGGCGTGGGACTCCCGAATCTCGTCCTTCTGGGTCACTCCTTGAAAGTAGAACTTGGCGGCGGGCACCTGAGGAATTCTTGTAGATCCTGCCGCGCTCAGGATGGACAAGGCACGCTGGGTGCTGACGCTTTGGCGCGGGTGTACCGACGGCCGCGCACCACGGTCACCGAGGCGGTGGTCGCTGTTGCAGCCTCAGCAGGCCTCCGCACCTGAACCGCCAGCAGTCGATGAAGGCCGTCGCCCCGATCTAAACCGCTGCCTGCAGTTCAGCGCTGACATAATGCGTTGACTCAGGCAGAGGTGACGCCGTTCCCAGGTTCGGCCGGCCTTGGAGGGCTGCTTTCTACCCTGGCCGCTCGCTCGTGACCGAGACAGAAATGGGTGCGCGCATCGCTCACCAGGCGTTCCTTGCTATCCGTGAGGGAGGACAAACCCGTGCATGCGTCTTTGCCAGGACGGCTTCACGCGACGTCCGCCCTGAGCAAACCGCGATCTAGAGAACGCCATGGGGGCTGAGGGCCCAACTCTCAGCTATGGGCATAGAGATCCTCCTACGCCTCTGCAGTTCACTTCTGTATCGCGGGCGCGCCGTGGCCCATGCCGTATGTTAAGTGGGGGAAATTGACTAGAAAGAGTGCGCAGACCATGACCAGCCGCAGTGGACGCAGCAACGCACGCCCGCAACTGAGCGAGAAAGCGACCGCTCACATCCGGGGGCTCATCATGTCCGGTGAGCTGAGGCCGGGGACCCTGATCCGCCCCGAGACCATAGGCGAGGACCTGGCCATTTCCACCACTCCTGCACGCGAGGCTCTGCATGCATTGCGTGTGGAGGGCTTTCTGGAATTGGTTCCCCGTCGCGGGTTCGTCGTGAGCCCGCTTACGGGCCAAGACATCCGGGACCTTTTCCAGGTCCAGGCCCTCATCGGCGGGGAACTTGCCGCCCGTGCGGCTTCCAAGGCGACAGAGCGAGACGTGGCCGAGCTCGAGGCACTGCACCACGAGCTGATCGCGGCCGCTGCACGGAACGACCACGATCGACTGGAGGAGAAGAACCACGCATTTCACCGCGAAATCAACCTGCTCGCCGATTCACGGAAGATCGTCTGGGTGCTTGGCCTGGTTACCCGCTACGTCCCGAGGCAGTTTTACTCCTCCATCCCGGGTTGGCCACGGGCCACCATGGACGATCACGCCGACCTTCTCCAGGGCATAAAGGCGAAAGATCCCGACGCAACGCGTATCGCAATGCAGCAGCACATCGTCCACTCCGGCGAACTGCTGGCCGCCCACTTCGACGCGCGCGTCGCGGCCGACGAAACGGGTACCGAGCAGATATTTTCCGGGCGGGCGGACAACGCCGCGGGGCTCGCTTCGGCCTGAACTCGGACTGCGGGCGCTGTGAATAGCTTTCGATTTCGGCCTGGTCCATCCGATTTGGAACCTGGCCGAAACCAGCCTGCGCTGTAGGGAAACGCGGTTGAGATGGTCAAACTTGCAGCAGTGGCGTGGCTTGGTAGGCCAGAAGCTTCCAAGAACCCGCTTCGTTAACCCAGACGGCAAGGGCACTGTTGTTCATTGTCGTCGGAGTTCCGTTGACGGTCAGGTCAGCGTTCATTCGGATATTGACCACAGCCGTGTTGCCAATGACCGTTATTTTTTCGCTTTTGTGGGCTATCCGGTGGTAACGGACGGCTCCTGTACGAAGCTTGTCCGCATACGCTTTCAAGGAATCCCTGTTTCCCCCTGAATGGGTGTAAACCAGCTCCGGGTGGCATAGTTCTTCGAACGTGTCCACGTCGCCGGTGAGAACCGCGACATAGCGTTTCTCTTCGAGTCCTTGGATGGTGGCCTCAGCGTCGATGCTTGGTTGAGCCATGGATTGTATCCTTCATGAGTGCGGGAGGGACCAGGAAGGGGAACTCCTGACAGAGTTCCCCTTCCTGGTTACTGTTCGGAATGTCGTTGCCGCGGTCAGGCTGATCCCGGAGAATCGCACGTATGTGCTTGAGCGCGACGTCGGTCCCATCCTCAGAGTGGAAGCGGGACCAGCCCGAAAACCATCGCGGCAATGAGCATTATGAAGCTCACAAAGCACCCCCAGCGCAAATAGAACCGAATATGATCGCCAATCTTGACTCCAGTCAGGGCAATCAGCACCCAGAATGATCCTGAGAATATGTGCAGCGGCGCGCCGACGGTCGAATTGCCGATCAGGGAGGCCATCGCGACTGACTCAGTAGGGAGGCCCAGATGCTGCGCAGTCTCAGCCAAGATGGGAAGTACCGCTAAGTAGTAGGAGTTCACGTCGATAAGCAAGGTCAGGGGCGTTGCACATAGGCCAACAATTATCGGAAGCCATGGTCCCCAGGCATCGGGGACTGACGACGCTAAGGTGGTTGCCATCTCCTTCATCATTCCCGAACCTCTGAGGATACCTAGGAAAATGCCAGCACTAAACAGAATTGCTGCGACCATCAGTGGCTCTCTCGCGCGCATCTGGATGACTTCCAGTTGCAGTTTGGCGCTGGGGTAATTCATCAATAGTGTGACGATGGTCCCTAGCATGAAGACCATCGGGGCAGGAATTACATCCGCAATCAATACTCCGATGACCACCACGATCAGCGCACAATTGAACCAGACCAATCGTGGTCGTGTGAGGTCTTCCTCACCTTCTGTCTGCATCTGTGCTGAAGGTCGAGGCAGAACAATTTGATCGGCCATTACCGCAGTGGTTGTGCCACCATCTGAATGGGACGAACCGGTGCCCGCAGTACCAAAACCGGAGCCTGCAGGCCCAAGAAGGTCCCAAACACGCTTGGCACCGAAAATCTTCCTGCCGCCGGATGCAGATATTGCGGATTCACCCGCGCCTGCCAGACGTCTTGTCTCGCGCTTACCCAATATGTAACCAACCACCCATACTGTGGTGAGGCCAGTGGCCTGTACGGGCAACAGCGGAATCCAAAGGTCATTAACCCCCACGTTCAACGATGCGGCAGCCCGGGCCAACGGCCCTCCCCACGGCACCATGTTCTGCACGCCGAAAGACAGACCTACAAGTGTTGCGAGAATCAACGGGTTCATGCCTAGCCCGCGATATAGGGGAAGCATGGCTGAGATAACGATGAGATACGTTGCGGTGCCGTCACCGTCGAAAGCAATCAACTGCGAAAGCAAGACAGTCGCAAGAGCCACTTTCAGGGGACTCCGGCCGGCAATCTTCAATATTCGTTCCACAAATGGGTCGAAAGCACCAGCCTGCAGCATGACAGTGAAGAATAGGATGCCGAACACCTGGAGAGCCGCAGTATTGGCAATATTCTGCACTCCCTCGGTTGCAAACTTTCCAATATCCGCCATGCTGAAACCAGCAATCAGTGCGATCACCAACGGGATGACGGTAAATGCTGAGAAGGGAGTAGCCTTATTGGATATCAGAAGAGCGACAATGATGATCAGCATGAGTATGCCGTAGATCGCTAGCATGCTCGCCTTTCTTGGATCTGTACCGTTTGATCGATGGACAACTCGGCTACCTCAGGCGTTGATTTTGGTGGTGGGTGCGTGGAGTTGTTGGTTGTGGGCTCCGAGTTTTGGGCCGAGTGAGCGGACTTGGCCGGGGGTTCGGGAGAGGCGGGGTACGGGGGCGGGTACGGTGAATTT